>JAFGHR010000109.1 GCA_016930015.1 Anaerolineae bacterium
CCCGTTTCAGGTTATGATCCGCGGCCAGGACCAACCCGCGCCCGTTGTAATCGGGGATATTCATCGTCACGTGCTGGCCCTGAATGTGCTCTAACGCCGCACGCAGCAGCCGTTCCGCCGAGGCCGCGCGCTGGCTCATCCACGGCCCCAGGTAGATACCGTCACGCGTCCGGCGGCCTAACATATACCCGGCCAGGCGCCCGTGATCATAATCGACCCACGCCAGATCGGGGAATTCCTCCAACAGCCGCATCAGGATATGGGTGCGTTTGGTGCCGAACAACACCGGATCGAGCTTGAGCACACCTGCCGTATCCTCGGCGCGCATGGGCCGGGCGCGTGCTCCGAGGTAGGTGCTTGCTCGGCCCTCCCAGCGTTCGACTTTGCACACTGTGCGAAACCCCAACCGTTCGTACAGCGGGCGACCGGTGCCGCTGGCGTCGAGCATGATGCAGGCGGTTTCGCGTTCGATCAAAAAATCGAGCGCCGCCCGCATCAGCCGCCCGCCCAGGCCGCGCCGCTGCCGGTCCGGCGCAATGACCAACATGCCGATCCAGCCCAATGCCCGGCCATAGGGTGTGGTGCTGATCGTGCCAATGATCCCGCGGTCAGCTTCTTCGATCACAAAACAGCCTTCCACCGACCAGTTGAAGATACGTGTCCAGTCCGCGATTTCCTGTCCCCAGCCGACGCTCTGCACCAGCGCGACCGCAGCCGGGAGATCATCCGGTGTCATCCGGCGCAGCGTTTGATCGGGTTCGCGCAGCGGGGGGTAGTGATCTTCCCAACGAACAGTCATGGTTTCCTCACCGGGATACACAAAACAGGCGCGTATGACTAAAATACGCCCCTGTTCCGGTTAGTGATCGAACACAGCCAGCCGTGTTACTGGGCCGGGGTCGGTGTCAGTGTCCAGGTCGGCGTCAGTGACGGGGCCAGCGTCGGCGTTGGCAGCACGCCGCCCGGTTCCGCCGTTGGCTGGACACCCGGCGGCAGTGTGAACGTTGGCGCCAGCGTCGGCGTCGGCAGGGCGGTCGGAACGGCGGTCGGCTGCGGGTTATTGATCGTGATGTGCACCTCGCGCGTGACACTCCGCCCGTAGTTATCAATCGCCACCAGTTGAAGCGTGTAAGGGCCGTTTTCCATCCCGCGCGTGTCGATCTGGCCCAGCAGCGAATCGGCGTCGGACCGCTGCCCGACTTCAACGATCACCGGCTGGCTGAACGCCTCGGCTTCGTATGATACGCCGTAACGAACCTCGTAGCGGTTAAAGTCCGGCATGGTGATCGCGCCGCGCAGCGGCAGCACACCTTCAACCGTCATGCCTTCCGGCGGGAAGCTGAGCACAACCGTCGGGCGCACCTCGTTCGGGTTACACGCCTCGTTAGGCGGCGGCATCAGGGGCAGTTCCAGCCCGCGACTATCTGCCCAGGCGTTGCCCTCGCCCGTATTGTTGATCCAGTTGTAAGCCGATGAGTCGTTGATCGCCAGGAACGTGCGCGACTCGACCTCGTCGGGGCAGTACTCGTTCGCCAGTTTGCCGGTATAACTGTCAACATTCATCGTGCGGAAGATGTCTTTGTCGGCACCGGGCGGCGGCGCGGTATTGGCGAAGATGTCCCAGCGGGTGCGGCCTGCACATGCCGGTGACGGCTGCGCCCCGGAATCGGCGCATACTTCCATCTGGATGATGCCCGCCGGTTGTAAGAACTGCTCCGCCGCCAGCCCTTCGTGTGAGGCTTCCATCACCGCATTCCAGATCGGCGCGGCGCTGCTGTAGCCGGAAATACCGTACATGGGCCGGTTATCCGAGTTGCCGACCCACACACCCACGACTCGCTGCGGTGTATAACCGATCGCCCAGGTATCGCGGGCGTCGGTGGTGGTGCCAGTCTTGATCGCGGCCAGGCGCCCGCCTTGCAGTTCCATCGGCCACCCGCGCCCGAATTCTTCGGCGCGCGATTCGTTATCGGCCAGAATACTGGTCACCAGGTAAGCCAGTTCCGGCTGGACCACCTGCAAGCCTTCCGGACTGGTATCGGCGCGGTACATCTCGTTGCCTTCGCTGTCCTCGATATACACGATCGAGTACGGGTCTACACGCCGCCCATTGTTCGCCAGCACCGCAAAGGCGTCTACCATGTCAAACAACCGCACCTCGACCGCCCCTAGCGCCGTTGGCAAACCGGCCTGCCGTTCGACCGGATCACCCAGCGGGAACGTCAGCCCGACCCGTTTTGCCATTTCGGTAAAACGTTCGAGCCCGGCAAATTCCAATGCCTTGACGGCGGGCACATTCAGCGAGTTACCCAGCGCCGCGCGCGCGGTCTTGGGACCGTGGTACAACAGGTCGTAGTTGGTGGGAATATACCCGCTGAAGTCGGTATACACGTCCCAAAGCACGGTTGAGGGCGTCAAATAGTTGCCGTTGTCGTCAGCCTCAAACGCTGTCAGGTAAACGATCGGTTTGATCGATGATCCCGGCTGCTGGGCCGTAAACGCCACGTTTACCTGGCCGTCGATGTCCTCGTTGTAATAGTCCGCACTTCCGACCATCGCCAGCACCGCCCCATCAGCCGGTCGCATCACGACCACTGACGCATTGGTGGCATCCACCCCGCGCGCCTGGAGCGCGGCGAGATTCTCGGTTACGGCCTGTTCGGCGGCGTCCTGGGTGCGTGCATCCAGCGTGGTATACACCCGGTACCCGGCGCTGTAAATCGCCTGGGAACCATAGGTATCTTCGAGCTGCTGCCACACGTAGTTTACAAAGTGTGGGTGCTCGGCCCGGAACGCCGGCGGGGAAAACGGCGCCGTCTTGACCAGGGCGATATCGAGCGTCATTTCTTCCCAGGCTTCCATGGTGGGGGTTTTGTAGAAGTACAACGGATCGCCGGGTCGATCTTCAACCCTGATACACAGTTCACCGCCGTTCGGAATAGCCCATTGGGTTGTATCGGCGTGTTCAATGGCGATACAGCCGCTACCGTTCGCCTCCGCCATCAATCGCAGCACGGTATCCATACGGCCCAATGCTGCCTCGCGGTTAATCACCGGGTCATACGTTGCCGGTGACTGCGGCAGACCGGCCAGAAAAGCCGCTTCCGCCGGGTTCAGGCTGCTGGCCGATTTATTAAAGTACGTCTGTGCAGCGGTCTCGATGCCGTAGGCGAAATTACCGTAAAAAATCTCGTTTAAGTAGATTTCGAGGATTTCGTTTTTGCTGTATTTGCGCTTGATCTCCGACGCGACAATGATCTCCACGACCTTACGTTCCGTCGTGCGCTGGTAGGCGAATTCAGTTTCCAAAACCAGGGCGCGGGCAAGCTGCTGGGTGATCGTGCTGGCACCGGAAACGGTATCACCGGTACGCAGGTTTTGATAGGTCGCGCGTAAAATCGCCATCACGCTAAAACCGGGATCGCTGTAGAACGTCTCGTTTTCGGTTGCGATCGTGGCGTGGATCAGCCACGGTGATATCTGATCCAGCGGCACCGATTTGCGCATACGGGCTTCTTCGTCGCCAAACTCGGCCAACGTCGTGCCATTCGCATCAATAATCTGGGTGGTTTCGAACGTAGCCGCCCGGTCGCCCAGGGTGGCGACTGCATCAGAATACTGGTTCACTTTGTTGAAGTAATAACCCACCATGCCCAACAAAACCAGCAAGCTCAGCGCCATTCCGCCGATGATCGCAAACACCGCCACGCGGATACCCCACTTCACGTATGTATTCCGGTTGCGTGAAAAACCAAGCGCCAGACTGTAATCCGGCTGGGGAAATTCGCCGATCTTGGGTTTACGTTTGGGCTTTTCGGCACTTTCTTCGCCGGGTGCAACGGGAAGCCCATGTGAAATCGTAGACTCGGCCCCCGGTGCCTCGATATCCAGCCCCATCGCAGCGCCGGGTACGGTCTGTTGGTCACCGTCCATTAACACGCGATCAGAGCGGATCGTGTCGCCTGCACCGGACACCGGGCGCGACGGTTGTGTCAACTGGTCGCCTGCGGGGTGGGGTATCCCGGCAGTTTCACCGGCAACGCTGCCAAGCTTGGGATGGGTTGGCGCATCCGAGCGCCGCATGGGTTCCATAAACGGTGTGCTGGGGGATACCAGCGTCGCGCCGGGATCGTCCTGCGGCACTTTGACCGGAAGCGGAAACCCATCTTCGTCAAGCGCGATCTCGGTTCGTTCGATCACACCGTCGTCTTCACCCCATTGGGCGCTCGTGTCCGCGATGACTTCCTGAAGGCCGGTTTCGGTTCGCACGGCGCTGCCACGAACGGCCTGTTCACGACCGGGCGGTATGGCCTGTACCCAGTCGCGCCCGTCGAAGTAGTACCACTGGTTGGTTTCAATCCCCATCATCCACCAGTGCCCATCATCGTCCAGGATCATCAGGCCGCGCAGTTCGTTTTGCAGTTCTTCGCGTGTCAGATGACCGCTGTTATAACGCTGGCGCAGCACGTTAACTTTACGCTCAACTTCGTCAAACGGTGACGGCTGCGGCGGGGCAGCTTGAGCAGCACCGGGCTGCGCGGCCTGCGAATCGCTGAGGGCTGCCGCGCCGGTATCCTGGTCGGGAGACGCTTCAGGTGATACACCCGCCGCGCGCTGCTCAGACAAAAAAGCAGCCTCTGCCGGAGACAGCCCCGCTGAAGGCGTGGCATCGGGCGGCGGGGTGCTCTCGGCGGCAACCGCCGGTTCCTCGATCACAGCTTCAATCACAGCTTCCGCCGCAACCTCGGTGGGTTCTTCCTCGCTACCCGGCTCCGCCGGAGCTGCTTCTGCTTCCGCGGACATCTCCTCGACGGCTTCTTCGGCTGGAACCTGCAATTCCGCGCCTTCAGCCGCTTCACCGGGCGCTGCCCAACCTTCGCCGGGCGCGATCACGGCTTCCTCACCGGCTGGGGGCTGCGCTTGCGTATCAGCCACCGCCTGAGTATCCCCGGCGGCAAGCTGCGCTTGTGTATCCGCAGCAGCCTGCGGCTGGGTCATGTCATCCTGGGGAACAGGCTGTTTTTCGTGGAATTCCACGATCGTATCACCCGCACCCGCCAGCAGCGCCTCAAGCTGAGATTCCGCCGGCATAAACCAGCCGCCGGTTTTTTCCGGTGCCAGACCCGGCAGATCAACAGGCGCGCCTGTTGGTTTCACTTCCGAGGTGTCACCCGGTGGCTGTTCCTCCGGCGTGATCGCGTTTTCTGGAGTAAACCACTGCTCAACGATCACAGGACGTGACGATCCCTCCTCAACGGGGGGTTCATGCCACGACGCCACGATTTCAGGCGGCTTGTCGCCACGCTCTGGCGGCGTCTGCCATGCGCCGGTAGGGGGCGTTTCCGGCTTCTGTTCGCCTTGAGTAACCGGATCTTCATCCGGCGATTTTGACTGCTTATTCTCCGGTTGATCGGCCATACGAACACCTCGATACGCTGCTTGTGCATGCTGCTTATGCATGCTGCTTGTGCAGTTGTTTATTTGATCATAACACTTTTTTGTCTGAAGGCTGCATCACCAATACGGTCACTGCCGGTCAGCTTTCGGCCTGTTCAGGGCGACTCGCGACCAACACCGTCCACTCGCCTTTTTGCGTGACCGTGCCATCTTGATTCAGCAACTGTACATCAAACATCACAAAGCCGCCGCCCGCGCGTTTTGCCTCGCGCAGTTTGGTGATCTTGATCGCCACATGAATCGTGTCGCCAATGAAGATCGGCGCGCGGAACTTCCATTCCAGGCCGGTGAACGCGAGCACGGTGCCTTCCAAAAAGCGCATCTGGTATGACAGACCGCTGGCAACCGACAAGCCCAGCAACCCATGCGCTACACGCTGACCGAACGGGATCGTTTTGGCAAAAACGGCGTCGGTGTGCATCGGGTTAAAATCACCTGACAGCCCGGCAAAACTGACAACATCGGCCTCGGTGATCGTGCGCGCGTGGGTTTCGATCTCCATGCCTTCTTCAAAATCTTCAAAATAAAGCCCTTTTTGGTTCAAATCGATCGGCGTCATCGGCTTTCACCTCATCGTTTTGTTAAAAGTCGAAAAATGCAGTTGGAAAAAACAAACTATCCGCGATTGTAACTCAACCACGGATTCCACGAAAATACAGCCCTTTTGACCTGGCGAGACGCCCGTTAATACACGATCAGCCGCCGGTTAATTTCTCTTTGAAGTCGTAAATGCCATCACGGATTGCCCAACGCGCGCCGCAGCCTTCACAACTCATCACGTCATGCTCACGGCGCAGCGTGCCGCCGCAGTCCGGGCAGCGGAATAATGCCCCGTCCGGCGCGGCAGGAGGGGTATCACCGGCAGCCGTATTCAGGGTAAACACGCTCGGCGAGTAGGGGGCGATCTGCCCGGTCGGCTGCACCAGCCGGTCCAGCCCTACGAGCAGGGATACCGGCACCCACCGCTTGAGAAAACCGCTCCGGAAGTACGACAGGGCCAGCCGCCGCCGGGTTTCAAAACCGGCGTCTTGTAAACAGCGTGCCATATAGGCCGGGTGAAAATCAAAATTTAGCTCGACAAATTCGACGGGCGCCCGGTCGAACGGACTCCAATCCTGGCGGCCTAACCAGTAGCGCACCATCGCTTTAAAATGGCGCTTGCTGGCAAATTCCAGCACGAACGCCGCGTTCGGCGCCAGCACACGGCGGATTTCACGCAGGGCGGCGGGCACATCCGCGAGATGGTGAATAACACGCTCCATCACCGCCGCATCACAACACCCGTCCACCAGCGGTAAGGTATACACATTCGCCGCGACAAAAATGTACCGGTCACCCGTGCCCAGGAACTGCTGCGCTTCCCGCAGCATGGTACGTGAATAGTCCAGCACGATCACCTGATCGTAACCGCCCAACCCGGTCGTCATGCGTCCAAAGCCCGCGCCCAGGTGCACAACCCGCCGACCGGACGGCGGCAGCAAGCGGCGCAGCGCGATACGTTCGGTCCGGTCTTCGTAGTCGCGTCCCTGGCCCTCCCAAAAATCGGTGCGGTAGTTTGATCCTTCGTAATCACACACCGGCGGCAGCGGTGTTTTTGATGCGTCGTTCAACACGTTTATCCTTCCAGAAAACAGCGGCGGCACATGTTATTCAGATGACGGCGTAATGATCCCGATATCCTCTACCGGGGTCGGGGTCGGCTGCGGCCCGCGCGGTTGGCCCTCTGATTCATCACCGGCAGGCGGGGCACCCTCACCCTCAGCGCCGGGCTCTGATGGGGATTCTTTGACGCCGGTCACAAAACCCGGCCAGGGATCAACGCTGTCCTCGGATGGGGATACCAGGTTGACGCCTTCACCTTGCAGCGCATCCACCGTAAAGTCGGCAACTTCGCCCCACTCGCTCGGCAGGTGATCCAGCGCCCGTACATACGGCTCCAGCAGGTCACGCAAATTCGTAAATGGATCGTGGAGCTGGGTCTCTTCAAGGGGAATTTCAACATCAACCGGCAGGTTAATGGGGATCGTGGTGTTAACCGGCACCATCATATCAAGCTGGACCGGCAGCACTAACCCGCGCGGCAGCACAATATCCACGCGCCCGTTGATCATACCGCCGCCGCCGGGCAGCGTAAACGTGGCATTGGCCAGAATGGGTACATCCTCGGTGAGCACGACCGGCGTCATCTGGTTGAGCGGCAGATCAAACACAACCGGAATTTCATCTTCCACCATCACCGTATAAATAATAGTGGCTTCGTCCAACCCCACAAAACTTTTGTGCAAGCCGTCGATCAACGGTTCGGCGATGCCATTTTTGATCTGAAAGATCAGCATCAGCACGATCAACAACACAATCAA
The DNA here is from genome assembly GCA_016930015.1 of Anaerolineae bacterium. Classification (GTDB taxonomy): domain Bacteria; phylum Chloroflexota; class Anaerolineae; order Aggregatilineales; family Aggregatilineaceae; genus JAFGHR01. The sequence goes on from JAFGHR010000109.1 coordinate 7,818, forward strand.
CGAAACTAAATTCATAATAAAAGAAAACCAGATTGCAACTATTTTAAACCCGTTCCACCACACTCTGAACCGTTGCATGTCGGGCCTCCTGACTTGGTTGGGGGGAATGGCAGGCTGAGAAGCAAAATCCTTCCCAGACCTGCGCTCATCATAACATTGGCGCCGAAGGGTGGTCAACTGCGCCGCTGCGCGCGCTCACTGTGATAAACAAAAAAGGGCGCTTTCGCGCCCCATCACAGCCAGCGGTTCGCGTCTGCCGGACCGGGTTAGAGTCCCGCTTCCTGACGCAGAATGTCGGCCTTATCGGTCTTTTCCCAGGCGACATCCAGGTCATCGCGCCCAAAGTGACCGTATGCCGCGACCTGGCGGAACTGCGGCTTGCGCAGGTCCAGGTGATCAATGATGGCTGCCGGACGCATGTCAAAGTGCTTGTTGACCAGTTCGACGATTTTTTCGTCCGGTACACGTCCCGTGCCAAACGTCTCGATGCCCACCGACAGCGGGCGAGCAATACCAATCGCATACGATACTTGAATCTCAAAACGCGAGGCCAACCCCGCCGCAACCACGTTCTTGGCAATGTAACGTGCCATATACGCCGCTGAACGGTCCACTTTGGTAGCGTCCTTACCGGAAAACGCGCCACCACCATGCCGCGCCGCGCCGCCGTAGGTATCAACAATGATCTTACGCCCGGTCAAACCGGCATCACCCAGCGGACCACCAACGACAAACCGCCCGGTAGGGTTGACATAATAACGGGTGTTTTCGTCCAGCAGTTCCGCCGGAACAATCGGCTTAATGACGTGTTCGAGTATATCCAACCGAATCTGCTCGCTGGAGATTTCGGGCGCGTGCTGTGTCGAAATCAGGACGGTATCCACACGCTTGGGCTTGCCGTATGCGTATTCGACCGTGACCTGGCTCTTGCCATCCGGACGCAAATAGGGCAGGGTACTATCACGCCGTACCTCGGCCAGGCGGCGCGCCAACTTGTGCGCCAGCATGGTCGGCAGCGGCATAAGCTCCGGTGTTTCGTCGCACGCAAACCCGATCATCATGCCCTGGTCACCGGCGCCAACGGTATCATAATCGGTGCCGTTAGCTCTGCCTTCACGCGTTTCCAACGCCCGGTCAACGCCCTGCGCGATATCGCCCGACTGCTCTTTGAGCGATACGATCACGCCGCACGTATCGGCGTCGAACCCGTATTTGCCGCGCGTATAACCAATGTCGCGGACCACGTCACGTACAACCGTCCCAATATCAACATACGTCGAGGTTGTGATCTCGCCCATCACCAGCACCAGCCCGGTCGTAACGGCGGTTTCACATGCCACACGTGCCATCGGGTCATCAACCAAAATCGAATCCAGGACAGCATCCGAAATTTGATCACAAATCTTGTCGGGATGTCCCTCCGTCACCGACTCCGACGTGAAAAACAGTTGGGGAGAAGACATAAACGTCGTGGTGTTATTTTTGTTGCTCACAGCTACTCCTCTTTATCACTTATGGTGCATCATCTGCGATGCTGTTCGGTCTTGACCCGGAGGGATCAAAAAACCCCGCTACACTCTTGTAGGGGGCGTCGTCGTGGCTCGATGACCTCAATTAGTAGGTATACGAGGTGGCTCGGATTGACGCTCTCATCTTCCAGAAAACCTGACGGAATTGGCACCTTTCTTGCCCAGCAGAAACGCCTGAACCGGAAAAGGAGGTTGCCGCGACTTCACGGGGCCGTTCCCTCTGTCGCTCTGGATAAGAGTGTTTCCAGGTACATCCAATTGTTGTGCGCAGGATCATATCACCGCTGTGAGCGCATGTCAACATGATTTCACCCGTCGCATCACCACCATGTTATTAAGCGCTTGCCCAACGAGGCAAAAGAAACGGGTGGCGGCGTATCACCACCAGATACGATCTGCTGAATCCGGTTTAACGATGTTATAATCCCTGTGTAATTTGACCATTCGATCTGATCATGCGGCGTTATGTCTTCCACACCAGGCGCACGTTTACCCAACACGAGGCTTATGAGCATCCAACTTGACACTGTACGCGCGGTTGTTCTCGATATGGACGGGGTGCTGTGGCGCGGCGGCGAGCCGCTGCCCGGCGTAGCTGAGTTTTTCGTTTTTCTGACAGAACAAGGGATTCCGTTTACGCTGGCCACCAACAACAGCACAAAAACCGTAGACGCGTATGTCGAGCGTCTAAACAACGCCGGTGTGCCTGCCAATCCGGAACAGATCATCACGTCCGCGGTAGCCACAGCGGATTATATCGCCCACCATTATCCTGTCGATACGCCGGTATACGTGATCGGTGAAACGGGGATTCGCCGGGTTCTGGCCGAGCTTGGTTACCGCCATGATCCCGACAATGCCCAGGTCGTTGTGGTCGGTCTTGACTTTAAGGTCACATACGACATGCTCAAGATCGCTACACTGCGTATTCGCGGGGGAGCAGATTTTATCGGGACCAACGGCGACCTGACATTCCCGATGCCCGAAGGCATGGTTCCCGGCAACGGCGCGTTCTTAGCCGCGTTACAGGCATCAACTGATGTCGCGCCGGTGGTAATCGGCAAGCCGGAAACAGCCATGTTTGAAGTCGCACTCAGCCGCATGCAGACTGCGCCCGAACACACCTTGATGATCGGTGACCGACTGGAAACCGATATTCTCGGTGGGCAGCGTGCCGGACTACAAACAGCCCTGGTGCTGACAGGCATTACGACTGAGGAAGAATCTCGTACAGCCAGCATTCAGGCTGACGGCGTGTTTGACGATCTGGCAGCCCTGCATGCGGCCTGGGTCAGCAGTCTAAAACTGGCCGTTTGACCGGCTCGACGGCTTGATCATCCCTGTTCAGTGTTGATTGATGTTGGAGCAAAAAAATGACAATTCGTTTCCGTAGCGTAACACTGTTCCTGGCGGTTATCCTGCTGTTCATCGTGTCTGCTGCCGTTAGTTTACAGGCAACCGCCCAGGATGATAACACCGCCGGTACACCGTCACCCGAAGCCGCCGGTGACACGGCGGCAAGTGTCGCTTCTTCCTCCGTTAACTGGACCGTCGAAAACCTGACGTTCACCAGTGATTACCCCGCCGGGTTTTCGTTCGAGGCCACGATCACCAGCAGCGCCGGGCCGCTTGAGCGGGCGCGCATCATCTGGTCACACGCTCCCGGCACACAGCGCAGCCGCCCCGCCGAGATCGATGCTGACACCGGTATACTCACGGGCCGGTGGGACGCCAGCGGCGCGGATGCGGTGCCGCCCTGGGTTGGCGTTATTTATTATTGGGATGTGACCGACGTCGAAGGTAACGCGTTCCAGACCGAACCGCAGTATGTCGAATATGCGGACGATACCCGCGACTGGGTGCGCAGCGAAAGCGACGACATTATCGTTTTCAGCCTGGACCTGCCCTCGGATATCAATGACCTGGCTGTGGATGCAATGGCCGAACAGCGCGAAAAATACCGCGCCGCCTGGGGCGATCTGCTGCCATACAAGCCGCGCGCGATCCTGTTTGGCAACCGTGAAGCCTGGAATGAATGGCAGATCACGTATGCCGACCCGCGGGTGATCGGCCTGACGGCGTCCGATTGGGGCGGCACCGTCCAGGTCGTGACCAACAGCGGCAATCTGTATCACCTGGCTTATGGAACCGTGCTGCACGAGGTGGGCCACCTCTACCAGTCATCATTCACGGTGATGGCAGCCGGAAGCTGGTTGATCGAGGGTGATGCCACGTTCTTTGAGATCGACCAGCAGTACGACTACGAAGGCCGGGTGCGCACCATGGCCGCCAATGGCGATTTGCCGGTGCTGCTCAACGGCTCCGGCCCCGGCGTCAGCGGTCGTAACGCCCGCGCCGGGTACGATATCGGTTATACCTTCTTCCGCTGGTTAGAGATCAACTACGGCCTGGAAGGTCACCGTGAACTGATCGAACTGCTCGACACCGGCATAGGACGCGTTGAGGCTATTGAAATCGTGACCGGTTTGTCCGGCGAGGAAGTCGAAAGCCGCTGGCGCGTGTGGTTGGGCGCTTCCCCGATTGTGCCGACTCTGCACCCCACGCCGACCATCTTTTTCTTCCCGACGGTGACGCCTTACGGGCAGTAGCTGCCGCACAGTGTCTTTCCCACGTTGATATCCCACGCCCTGGTGAATCATCACCGGGGCGTTTTTGATCCGCGCGCCGGGATCGCGGCGACATGTGCCCCTGTAGAGCAGGGTGACACAACCGCGATCTGATGTTACGATCAGGCTGCTGCGGAATCTGAATTCCGTGGGTTCGAGAATCATCTATCTTACACCGGGAAGGACGTCATGCGGGTGATACATACCATGCGTTGGCTCGTGCTGCTGGCCGCTGCGACAGGGCTGCTGGCTCCGTGGCATGTTTATGCCCAGGATGACGATCAACCGGCAGTGGGGCGCATCAAGTTTTACAGCACCGAAGTCTTGTTTCCGGCGGCGATCCGGTTTTTTGTCACCATCGAAACACCTATCGAACAGATCACATCCATCACGCTGACGCTGCGGCAGGAAAACGGCCTGCGTGAGACGATTGTAATCGATCCACAGGCAACCCGGCGTGATGACAGCGTGGACGTGACGCGCCTGGTGTACACCTGGCCGTTTGGCGGTGATCCCAGCCCGGCATTTTTTGATTCACTCAACTATATGTGGCAGATTCAGCTCGCCAACAACCCGGAACAGCTCCGGGTGGCGGATGAAGTGCTTGTTCAGGACAGCGCACACCCGCTGTGGCATACTGCCGGTGAGCCGCCGCTGATCCTGCACTGGTATAACGACGACCTGGCGGGAAACCTGATCCAGAGCGAAGTCATGGCCGCTTACAGCGCGATCACGCAGCGAGCCGGACGCACTCCGTTTTTCCGCTTCGCCATCTACGATGCAGGCGCGCCGCTCTGCCAAAAAGCCAAAGACCCCGACAGCGAACAAAGTCTATCGGTGGTTATATCGTCCGTGGATAAAATGCAGTTCCCCTGCGCGGCAGAGGATTTCGAACGGGCGTATGCGGCTGGCGGCTTGATCTTTTTACCGCGCCAGTCGATGGGTTACACCGAACTGCAAGATCAACTGATCACCATCATGGCCCGGCGTACCTACCGCGATCTCTGGCAGGCTCGCATGCTGCCAGCCTGGTTTGAGAACGGGCTGGCGTTGTTATTCCGGCTGCGCCCGAACTACGGCGATCTCGAACTGGCACGCGCGGCGGCCCGGACGGATATGTTGTATACGCTGGATGATCTCAACGTGCCGCTGCCGGACGAAGCTACGTTTCAGCAGCGGGCCTTGTGGGATGCGCAAAGTTACCTGTTCGCGCTGTACCTGGCCGAACGTTTCGGCGCCGATATGCCGTTTGATCTCGCGCTGGCGGTCATGGATTATGACGGTGGTTTCGAAGACGCGCTGATCGCCCTGACCGGGGAACAGGCGGATACACTCTGGGCTGATGTGGTCAACCGGTGGCTGGTTTCAGAAGCAGCCGATCGCGCTGTGGGTTGGAGTCCTTACGTGGCGGTCACGCCTACGCCAACGGCTACCCCGACCGCGACCGCCATCCCGCCGACATTCACACCGTCGTTTACACCCACATTTACACTCACACCTACGTCAACGTTTCCCGGTGACCAGGTGCCAACCGTGGTCGTGATGCGTACCACGCCCACATGGTCCAGGCCGCCGACCAACACACCGCTGCCGCCGGGCAGCCTGCCCACTGCGATCATGCATACACCGGCCCCGGCTGCGGCTTCGGGTGACAGCGATAATACCCTGTCACCGTCCACCGGCATACTGGCTATCATTGCCGCCGTGGGGGCAGCATTGGTGCTGCTGGGCGCTGGTTCGCTGCGCCGCCGGTAAGGCTACGCCATAAAAATAATTACCCCATCCCCCACAACCCCTTCCCTAAGGGAAGGGGAGCAAGGGCGAATAAACGGGAGATTTATTTTCCTGGCTCAACCTAACAACCTATCAACTACGAACAGGACAAAAATGGTGTCACTACAGTCGATCTACGATCTAACGCTTGCCGAACTGACCGCCGTGTTCAAAACCTGGGATCAGCCCGCCTACCGCGCTCGCCAGGTGTGGGACTGGCTGTACCATCACAAGGTCACCGGCTTTGATGCCATGACCAACCTGCCGCAGCCGCTGCGCGAACGGCTGCAAACCGGTTTTCAGATCGGCAGCCTGGAACCCGTCACCGAGCTGCGCTCGTCAGACCGGCACACGGTCAAGCGGCTGCTGCGCCTGCCAGACGGCCAGTTGATCGAAAGTGTGCTCATGGAGTACAACGACAACCGGCAAACCGCTTGCATCAGCACGCAGGCGGGCTGCGCGATGGGCTGCGTATTTTGCGCGACGGGCCAAATGGGGTTTGTGCGCCACCTGACCGCGGGTGAGATCGTGGAGCAGGCGCTGTTATTTGCCCGGCAGCTTGAAGCCGAGGGCAGCCGCCTGAGCAACGTCGTGTTAATGGGCATGGGCGAACCGCTGCACAATTACGACGCCACGCTGGCAGCTATCGCCCGGCTCAACGACCCTGACGGGTTGAACATCGGCCAGCGGCATATCACGCTCAGCACGGTCGGGATGGTGCCGGAAATACGCCGTTTCGCCGATGAAAAACTCCAGGTAGGGCTGGCGATCAGCCTGCACGCGGCTACCAACGAAGAACGCACCCGCCTGCTGCCCGTCAACCGGCGCTGGCCCCTGGCCGAACTTAAGGACGCCGTCCGTTATTACATCACCCAGACCGGGCGGCGTGTCACATTCGAATGGGCTTTGATCGCCAGGCAAAATGATACAGTCGAGCAGGCGAATGCCCTGGGAAACCTGCTGCACGGCTTAAAATGTCATGTCAACCTGATCCCGCTCAATCCAACCGAAGATTACGCAGGCCGTCCATCGAACCCGGTCCACGTGAAAGCGTTTCAGGCTGCGCTGGAATCACACGGGATCAGCAGCACGATCCGCGTGCGGCGGGGAATCGACATTCAGGCGGGCTGCGGTCAGCTCAAATCCGAGCGGCTGCGCCAGGAACAGACCAATCACAACACGGGCGATGGTGAATCCTGACCACCGCCGATAGTGAATGAGGCACACATCACCACCATGTATATCACCGTTCACTTTCTCGCCAGCCTGAGTACAGCCGCCGGTACGGCTGAATGTATGTTCAAAATCCCCGACGGCGCGACTCTTGACCAGGCGATTGCACGCCTTGTGCAGCGCTACCCGCATTTACACGGGCGCGAAGCGGGCTGGCACCTGGCGATCAACAAAATACACGCCGGGGCTGATACCGTGCTGCATCCTGGCGACAGCATCTCGATTTTTCCGTATATTGGGGGAGGTTGAGGATCACACCAAACCAGCCGACCGCCGGTGATCGCGCTAAATCTTCGCCCCAGCGGGTTATACCGGTATGCGGAACCCAAACAGGCTGCCCCGGCCCGGCTCGCTGTCCACGTAAACACTGCCCTGGTGATATTCTACCGCGGCCTTGACCACCGACAGCCCTACTCCCCAGCCGGGAATGTGCCGATCCTTATCCTGTTGGGCGCGGTAAAACAGGTCAAACAGTTCGTGCTGCTGGTCAAGGGGAATACCAATACCGTTATCTTCGACTTCGATCACAACATTGGGTCTGCTGCCGTAATCTTTCACCAGCGCCCGGACCGTGATCACGCCACCGGCGGGCGTGTATTTGATCGCGTTGCCGAACAGGTTGGCAAGCGCTTGTTGGAGCCGCACCGGGTCGCCGCGTATGGCTGGCAGGTCAGGCGAACATTCGACAGACACCGTTTGATTCTTGGCTTCGGCTTCAACAAGCATCTGTTGAATCGTATGGCTGATCACGTCACACCACAAAACAGGTTCGGCCACTCTGTGCCGCGCTTCGATACGTTCCAGTGACAGAATATCGGTCACGATCTGTTCGATCTCATCCAGCGCATGGCGAATGACTGTGATGTACTGCTGCTGTTCCCTGCCCAGCGCCGGATCGATCCGCTTCTCAAGCATTTCGACAAACCCCCTGGTGCGGGCCAGGGGATTACGCAGATCGTGGGAGGCCATGCGGATCATCTCCGACTTGATCCGCTCAAGTTCTTGAATGTCGGCAAACAAGGTCGCCTGTTCGAGCGCAATCGCAGCCTGGTTAGCCAGCGCCTGACACATTTTAACACGATCGGATATGTGTGTCCCGTTGGGGCTGCTGTCGCGGATCACGGCAAACAGGGTCAAACGCCCTTTGCTGAACGACGGTACAATAATGGCCGTATGCACGGCTTCGATAAACGCCGTATCATGGAAAACACCGCCCAATTCATCCAGGGTCAACAACAACGGTTCCTGGCTGGTGATGGTCCGTTGCAGCACCGGCGTATCCAGGTCGATACGCTGGCCGCGATCCAGCCGGACTTCATGTATGGGGATATCGCTGCGATAATAGGCCGCGCGTACCGTGCCGGTCTGTGTATTCGCGTCATAATCACAAATGATGGTGCTGGTCGCATGGGACACGTTCGTCATTTTATCCGCAAAACGACACAGGATTTCGTCCAGCTCTAAAGAGGACTGCAACGCCTGTCCGGCATCATACAGCGTCTGGAGCTGACTCACACGGTTCGCCAGTTCTCCCGCCTGGCGTTGGATCTCCTGATAGAGCCGGGAGTTCTCCAATGCAACCGCGGCCTGGTGAGCAAAAGGAGTTAACATATCGGCATGTTCGGGTTTGTAAGCGCCTGATCTGGCCGAGTCTAACGAGAAAAAGCCGATCACCTCGCCCCGTGCCACAATCGGCGTACCGATCCACGACACTACCCAGGCGGATTCGGGCCGCCTGATCCAGGCTGGCTCTGCGCGTGTATCCGCACAAACATACGGTTTTTTGGTTTCGAAGATACGTTGAAACAAGGGGATTTCGTCGAGCGCAAATGTGACCTGGTTGATTTGCTCACGCGTGGTGCCAAAAGCCTCGTAGCCAAAGTTATGCACGATACGAGCCTGATTGTCTTCTACCAGGGCAATGTTCGCGGCGTCATAGGGTACTACACGCCGCACCTGTTCCAGCACCTGTTCCAGCACTTCGCGCCGGTCGAGTGTTGATGTGAGTACAGTCCCAACTTCCCGCAGCGTGTCGGCAATTTCACGCTCGCGGCGCAGTTTATCTTCGGCTCGCTGCCGCTCAATCGCAGCCCCCACACTGGCCGCCATGGTTTGTAGCGCGTTGATCTCATCACTGCGCCATTGACGTTCGTGGCAGCAGTCGTTGAACCCGATATAGCCCCAGTACGTCCCGCTGATAAAAATGGGGACAACCAACACCGAGAGCGTGTCATAGTCAGCCAGGACAGCCTGTTCACCGGGGGGTAAATCCTCAAACAGGCTGGATACAACGCCGCCGCCCGATAATATTTCGAACCAGCGCTGCAAACCGGTATCTTGCCACAGAATAGAATTGATGTTCATCACGCCCCGCCCGCGTAATGATAGAACCCGCCCCCATTCGAATCGAGCGCTCACCGCTTGTTCTGCGATATCGGGGTAGTTGTGATTTTCGAAAACGTAAATATAGTCCACGCCAACCGCTTCACCGAGGATAGCCAGCGCTTCACCTATCGCGGTTTCCTGCCGTCCCAGCGCCAGCAGGCAGTTTGTCGCACGCGTGACGCCTTCTAGCAGCAACGTTTGTTTTTGGAATTCGTCCTCAACCCGTTTCCGCTCGGTGATATCACGCCCGCTCGCTTGAATCTCGATGATTCGTCCGTCGTCATCCCGAATCGCATGCCCTTCCCAGGCCAGCCACCGACAGCCCTGCGCCGTTATGGAGCGCATTTCAACATAGCTCCGGTACGGGGGCACCTCCAGTTTTTCCCTGGTTTTCTGGATATCAGGCAGGTCGTCGGGAAACACCAGCGGCATGAATGGGCTGCCTAACAGTTGCTCGCGTGTTTTACCGTAAAATTTGCAGTAGGCTTCATTCACAAACGTAAAACAGCCATCCGGCGTCACACGAACGATCAAGCCCTGTTGTGATTCGATCAACCCCCGGTAGCGTTCTTCGCTTTCACGCAAGGCGACCGTAGCCCGGTACAGGTCGGTGATATCCCGCACCACGACCAACACCTCGTCCTGGTCCATGGCGACAATACGCGCCTCATACTCATTACGTTCATTGTCTATCATCAGGTGATATTCGAGGTTTTCTGTTTGACCAGTGGTTAACACATGGTCAATAACTGCCATCGTTTGTGACGCAACTTCAACCGGCATAACGTCGTTGACTGTTTTGCCCAGAAACGCGTCAGGCGAGGCATACAACGGCACATCAGCGGGTTTGTAATCAAGGTATGTGCCGTCCCGCCGTATCCGAAACAACAGGTCGGGGATCGCCTCGACCAGTGATTGAAACCGTTTCTGACTCTCCTGTAGATGAGGTTGTGAGTGTGCATCCGTGGCTGGTTGGCGACGGCGATCCCCCAGGTCACGCGCCACACACACCAGCCGGGAGTTTCCGCCCAACACGGCCAGACTCACACGCACATCCACCGGCAATGTGCTCCCGTCCGGCTGCACCAACGAGCACGTAAAACGGATATCGCCAGTATGGGTTACAGCTTCCAAGTGGTGAACGACAACGTCACGCCGCTCGCCAACAAACAAATCCGGCAGCGTCATCTGCGCCAGGTCATCAAGCGAACAACCGGCAGTCGTCTGCGCAGATTGGTTCGCATACACAATCCGGAAATCCTGCGAATCTGCGATCAGGACCATATCCCGCATCACATCGACTATCTCAGGCAGGAATTCTCGCCCCAAAACCATCCCTCACCCCTATTACACCTGTTTCCTGATACTGCTTTTCCACAGCATCGCGCACCCGGCGGAACAACTCGTTCAGTCTGATTCGCGCAAGCGTCTTGCGCCTCCACGGGTGAAATAACCTGCTCGCGCCCTAAAAAACCAACCCATTTCACGAGCATTGATTGTGTCTTATAAATTTATTTTACCACAATTATCAATAAACGGTTATGCCCTTTTGGTGCAGTCTATATCCTACACCCTCCTGTTTTCTGTCACATTTAGATAAAACATCGGTTTGGTTTTCCTTGTTAGAGTACGCTATATTCACATTGAGCCGTTTCCCGTGCAGCCTATGATGCCGCTGCACATTAAACACAGCCGGATAAGTTCCGGAAACCCGATCATGAACATTCAATTTCTCTGGTGGGATGGCTGTCCATCCCATGACGAAGCCTGGCAGCGGCTGCAACATGTCCTAAAAACATTACAGGTCGATGCCGAAGTCGAGCATATTCAGGTAAAAACCGAAGCCGAAGCCGGGCGCTGGCGGTTTCCGGGATCACCCACCATTTTTGTCAACGGCCAGGACATTGATCCGCGCGCGGCCCCACCCTACCGGCTTACCTGCCGGTTGTATTTCCGCGAGGATGGCCGCCCGTCGCCGCTGCCTTCTGATGAGATGATCACGCGGGCCATTCGCCGCGCCCAACACGAATTCGACTAGAACGAGAGAGGAAAACCAGACATGTTAGAAATTGGAAAAACAGGCCCCGATTTTTCGCTGCCCGGTGTGGATGGTCAAACTCACAACCTGTCCGGCTTGCTGGCAACACATCAAGCGGTGGTCGTGATCTTTAGCTGTAATCACTGCCCGTATGTCCGCGCCTGGGAAAGCCGCATGATCGACATCCAGCGCGACTACCAGGACAAAGGCGTGATCCTGGTCGCTGTCGGCGCCAACGACACCGTAAAATATCCTGACGACAGCTTCGAAAATATGAAAGCACACGCGCAGGAAATGGGCTTTAACTTTCTGTATGTGCGCGATGAAAGCCAGGCGGTTACACATGCCTATGGCGCAACTCACACCCCGCATGTATTTCTGCTGGACAGCGCAGGCGTGTTGATATTCCGGGGCGCCATTGACGATAACTACGATGATCCCGGCGCTGTCAAACAGCACTATCTGCGTGACGCGCTGGATGCCGTGCTGAGCGGGCAAACCCCGGCGATCACTACCAGTAACGCTGTGGGCTGCACGATTAAGTGGAAATAACCGGGCGGACACGACCGCTCACAACACGATCACAGCGCTGTGCGTGCGGGTCACACCAGGGCTGCGATCAACACTATCGGATAAATAACACTAACACACACGATCGACAAGGAGTACTTCTCGTATGGCCTACCAACACATTGTCGTCCCGGATGATGGCGAAAAAATCACGTGCCTCAACGATCCTGCCTGCGTGCCCGACCACCCAATCATCACCTTTATCGAGGGTGACGGCATCGGGCATGATATCATGACCGCGTCAAAGCGCATCTGGGATGCCGCCGTCGAAAAAGCATACGGCGGCAAGCGTAAGATCGCCTGGATGGAAATTTATGCAGGTGAAAAAGCCGCCAGCATCTATGATGGTGATTATATGCCGCAAGAAACGTTTGATGCGCTGCGCGAGTTCCTGGTGGGTATCAAGGGGCCGCTCACTACGCCGGTTGGCGGCGGCTTTCGCAGTCTGAATGTAACGCTGCGCCAGGTGCTCGACCTGTACGCCTGCATTCGCCCGGTCAAGTGGTACAAAGGTGTGCCCAGCCCTGTACGCGAGCCGGAAAACGTGGATGTCGTGATTTTCCGCGAGAACACCGAAGACGTGTACGCCGGGATCGAATACCAGGCCGGGACGCCGGAAAACGACAGGCTGGCCGCTTTTTTGCGCGACGAGCTGGGTGCTACGTTTTTTGAAGGCAGCGGCATCGGCATCAAACCGATCAGCGCGTTCGGAACCAAGCGCCTGATGCGTTTTGCGCTGCGGTATGCGATCGAGCGCGGGCGGAAATCGATCACCATCGTGCACAAGGGCAACATCCAGAAATTCACCGAGGGCGCGTTCCGCAACTGGTGTTACGAGGTCGCACGCGAAGAATTCCCGGAACAGACCATCACCGAGGATGAATTGTGGTCGGACTATGACGGCCAGCAGCCCGACGGCAAAATCCTGATCAAAGACCGGATTGCCGATATCATCTTCCAGCATATGCTGCTGCGTCCCACAGAGTTCGATATGCTCGTTGCCCCGAACCTGAACGGGGATTACCTTTCTGACGCGATCGCGGCTCAAGTCGGCGGCGTCGGGATCGCGCCGGGCGCCAACATTGGCGACGACGTCATGTTATTTGAGGCCACACACGGCACCGCGCCCAAGTACACCAATCTCGACAAGGTGAATCCCGGTTCGCTGCTGTTCAGCGGGGTGACCATGCTGGAATTCCTCGGCTGGTGGGAAGCAGCGAAACTGATCATACAGAGCTACGAGCGCACGCTGGCCCAAAAGGTCGTCACCTATGACTTCGCCCGCCAGATGGAAGGGGCTACCCAGGTCAAGACCAGCGAGTTTGCGACCGCGATCATCAACAACATGGATGCCTAAACACGTATAACACAATCAAAAACGCGAGCTTGTGCGGCTCGCGTTTTTTGTTTTGGGTGACCGGCAGCCCGTTAAGCCGGGGCGGGGGCCGTTTCGACCCTGCCGCCCGCCGGTGTATCACCATTCCGGATACCGGCCATCAACAAACCGAGGTCTTCTCGACGGGCGTCAGCCGCCATAACCGTGTCGATAATTTCGCCCTTGTACATGACCGCAATACGATCGGACAGGGCCATGATCTCATCCAACTCGGCGGATACCAGCAGCACGGCGGCGCTTTCATCCCGCTGCACGATGATCTGCTGGTGAATGAATTCGATCGAGCCGACATCGATCCCGCGTGTCGGCTGGGCCGCGATCAACAAGCGCGGCTTGCGGCTGAACTCACGCGCCACGATCATTTTCTGCTGGTTCCCACCCGACAGGCTCCCGCCGCTGGTTTCTGCGGACGGCGTGCGGATGTCGAACTGCTCGATCAACGAACGGGCATGTTCGGTAACGGCTTCTTGATCGCGCAGTAAGCCCCCGGATGATTTCGGTGGTTCACCGTCACGACCACGCAGCCGCCAAAGCTGGCGCCGCAGCGCCATGTTTACCTGCTGCACCATCTGCCGCGTTTGCTGCAATCCCAATATACGGTTCGTGACCAGGTGGGCTATGACACCAAACAGCAGCTCCGATGCCAGCAGCAGCAGCGCACTGATGATCAGCGGCCACTGAAGCGCTGCCGCTTGATCGTTGGGCAGCACAATATCGATGGGAAAATCACGGAAATCGTCGGGAACATCGTACCAATCCAGCAGTTGATCCCACAGCGACCCATTCCAGATTGCCAGGGCAGCCACCGTCAGCAGGCCAACGATCAGGCCGAACAACACCACGTACCGCAGCAAAGCCAGGGGCAGTTCTGCCGCATTCGGTTCTTTGGCAAAGGGACGCTCATAATAATCATTCAACACGAGGTTATCGGCCACTGAATAGAGCCTGACCAGGCCATAACGCTGGCGATCCTGCGGGATATGGCTGGTTCCCGTATCTTTGATCCGGCGCGGGGTGATACGCTCGTGGCGGATTACGCGCAGTTCCAACCGGTCATCAAACCAGTTGCGATGCTGTTCGTCCCGGCGGGCTGCCATAAACGACAGCAGGGCCGGGATACCCAGCGGCAGCCGGAGCACCAGGAAGATGAGATAACGCACAAACAGCACCAGAAAACGCGGTTTTTTGTCTTCCTGAGTAGATACTCTGAGCGCAAACAGCGACATCCCCAGCGTACTGCTGGACACCTGCCAGCTACCGAAGAAGTACAACAGGTCTACAGCCAGAACGATCAGCCCCCAGGCCAGAACGCGCGCAGCCGTTGATGCGTCGCCCATCGTATCTTCACCAAAATACCAGACAAAATTACCGAACAAGATCACAAGCAATCCCACCAACAGCATATCGATCACAAAAGCTGTGGCCCGCGCCCACAAACCGCCTTCAGGCTGGACATCGGGTTGAAGTTCCATGCCCATCAGCTTCACCGACCCGCCGGTCGCGTCACGCAGCCCGGTCAGCACTTCGACCAGCTCTGTCTGACCGTTACCTTGAACACCGGCAACGCCCAACACTTCCCCGGCCCGAACGCTAAAACTAACATCGTGCAGCGCCTGTGCGCCGCGATCGTTAATCGCGTTCAGCTTGTCTACTTGCAGCACGATTTCGGCGGGATGCGCCTCGTCTTTTTCCACTTTGAGGATCACTTCACGCCCGACCATCATCGCCGCCAGTGACGCCTCGGTCGCTTCATCCGGCGTGGTCGTACCCACAACCCGCCCGCCGCGCATGACTACGATATTGGTGGCGACTTCAAACACCTCTTTGAGTTTATGGGTGATGAAAATGATCGACACGCCTTGAGACGCCAGCTCGCGCATGATGCGGAATAACTCCTGCCCTTCCTGGGGAGTGAGCACGGCTGTCGGCTCGTCCAGGATCAGGATATCCGCCTGGCGATAGAGCGCCTTGACGATCTCTACACGCTGCTGTGTGCCAACCGGCAGCTTTTCGATCACAACATCGGGATCAACTTCCAGGCCGTACTGCTGCGACAACTCATGTACACGCTGAGACGCGGCATCCACATTGCGGATTTGTGTCAGGTTATGCAGCGCGACCAGGAGTGAATCCAGCACGCTGTCTAACACGGATATCTGGCCCAACTCACCCACATCATACTGTTCACGGCGGTGATACGAACGCCAGGAAATATACCCCAGCCCGATCACGATCAGCACAACCGAGCCGTACCGGGCAACGGGTTCGACATCATCCAGGTTCAGCCAGGTGACAATCGCATACAGCGCCACCAGCCCAACTATGACCGCCCAATCCAGGGGAACCAGCCGCACCGGGGCCGCTTGAAAACCGCGCCAGGCCGAAATACTGAGCCAGCCAAGCGCCAGCAGCAGCAGCACCTCACTGAACGCCTGCACAATCGGGGGGGCGTCGTCGATGGAATCGATAAGCCAGCCGGGCACCCCCTTACCGCGATAGTCCTCGATGGTGGCGCGGGCACTGGCCAACACGCCGTCTATCCCGGTACCGTTATCTTCCGCATCACGTGCTTCACGCCGCCAGTTAAAGCTGATTCGATCCCGTTCGACAACCGTCACCTTGATCGAATAATCATCAAATTCCTGGGGTTTTTGCTCGCGGACGGTTTCAACTTTTTGGCGCAGCGCCAGGCTGGTCAGCCCGACCTCGCTGACTAACTCAATACGAGCCGCGATCCAGATCGCCAGGAAAGCCAGGCCGATTCGCCATGACAGGCCCCACAAAAACCGGGCCAACGAGGGGATCGCGACTACAATCCCGCCAGCTAACCCGATGGCGGCACCGCCAAGCACATACTTCAGCGCACCGAGTGTGATGCCCAAAATCAGGCACAACACAAACACAACCAGGCTGGGCAGCCATTCAAGAACCAGCCGTAAAACGGGATGCGACTGCCCCTTATACGCGACACCGGCTTCTTCGCCCAACACCACGTTTTCGGCCACCGTCATCACGTTCACCAGTTGGAAATGCTGGTGAACCATCCCAATGCCATTGTGGATCGCTTCTCGCGGGCTGGCGAAAAACACGTCTTTATCCTTCAGGCGTACAACACCTTCATCCTGATGGTACAGCCCGTAGATGATGTTCATCAACGTGCTTTTGCCCGCGCCATTTTCACCCAACAGGGCCAGAATCTCACCTTTGTGCAGTTTCAGGCTGACATCGTCGTTAGCCAGCACACCGGGAAACCGCTTGACAATACCCTCAACTTCCAGGACAACTTCTTGTTCTGCCATAACGTTATTCCAATGAAGTCTATTCTTGTTCGTAGGTCTGACCTGCGAATGCAGGGGGTTGAGCACGACCTACAAACCCGGCCAATACGACAATGGTCAAAATGTACGGCAGCATCCCGACAAGCTGGTGCGGGAAATTGATCCCAAACTGCTGAAGCTGCCCCTGGAGAGCCATCGCAAATCCGAACAACAACGCGCCCCACAATGCGCCCGAAGGCCGCCAGTTGCCGAAAATCATCACGGCCAGCGCAATAAAACCGCGCCCGGTCGTCATGTTACGCTCGAACACACCGACAGCCGCCAGCGAGAGGAATGCACCTCCCAATCCGGCCAGCATACCGCCTAAAAACAGGTTTGTGTATTGCACCCGGAACACGTTGATCCCCAACGTATCGGCGGCGCGTGGATTCTCACCCACCGACCGCGTACGCAATCCCCATGTTGTGTTGAACAGCGTCCATCCAAACACAAGCACGAGCGCAAACGTCAGATACGTGATCAGGTCTTTGTCGAACAAGATACGACCGATATCATGCGGCAAGAAAAAGCTGAAGTTGTCACGCAGCACCAACTCGGATGCGCTTGATTTGGGCCAGGGGTTGCTGATCAGGTTCGGGAGCTTGCCCAATGTGGACGTATCACCGGCGTAAAAATAACCTGTCAGGCCCACGGCCAGGATGTTGATCACGGTACCGCTGATGATCTGATTCACTTTGTACTGGATCGACAACAGCGCGTGCAGCAGCCCCATCGCGCCACCGGTCAGCATCGCGACGGCCAGCGACAGCGCCAACCGTACCGGCGCACTTTGCAGCGTTTCGGATACACCCGGTTCGCTCAAATACACGTTGGTCATGAACCCGGTAAACGCGGCCATCAACATCATACCTTCAATGCCAATGTTGACAATGCCCGATCGTTCGCTCATGATACCGCTTAGCGCACCCAACGTAATCGGAATCGAAAACCGGATCGCGGCGTTGATGGTTGCGACAATGGCAAGTCCTAGTTCAACCTCACCCACGGTTAGCCATCCTTTCCAGCACTTGCGCCGCTCGATTGGCGTGCCCGCCCTTCGCCCACTTCGCGGATACGGTACAGGCGCCGGACAATCTGGTCAGCAGCCACCAACATCAAGATCGTGGCTTGCAGCACTTGAATCAGTTCAATAGCCACGTCGGCGCTGCGGGCCATGCGAGTCGTCCCGGCTTCCATGGCGCCGAACAAGAACGCAGAAATGTTCACACCAAGCGCACTGTTGCCCGCCAGGAAAGCCACCGTGATACCGTCGAACCCCAGCCCCAGGCTTTGATTACCTTCGTAGCGGTGATTCACGCCCAGTGTTTGGATACCCCCGGCCATCCCGCCTAACAGCCCTGCAATGGCCATGGTGAGGATAATCACGCGTTTGACATTCACCCCGGCATATTGGGCCGCGTTGGGGCTATAACCGACCATCCGAAGCTGGAAGCCGAACGTTGTCCGGAACAGCAAAAACGTGATCAGGATGGTGGTGATAATGGCCAGAAATATCCCGATATGAAGATCGAAGTTGGGCGGAACAGAGTAGATCACGGGTAGTTTGGCGCTCTCAAGGATATCCGGTGTTCGCGCGATCGCGTCCTCGGCTGATGCCGGGCTGGCGAACGGGCCGGGTTTGATCGTACCATCTGCGCTGCCGGTTGAAATCAGCCAACCCGCAAACGATATCGCGATGTAGTTAAGCATGATGGTGGTGATCACCTCGTGAGCGTCAGTGTAGGCTTTAAGCGCGCCGGGAATGGCACCCCAGATCGCGCCAGCCAGCGCCGCCGCCAACATCGCCAGGGTGACATGCAGCAGGGGGGGGAGTCCCTCGACCGCATAACCCACCCAGGCGGCCACGACCGAACCGATGATCAACTGGCCTTGAACGCCAATGTTGAACAGGCCACTTTTGATGGCAAAGGCCACTGCCAACCCTGAGAAAACCAGCGGCGTCATATTACGGAAGGTGGCTAACAGGCCGCGCGGTTCCAAAAACGCGCCCTCAAGCAGCCCCTCATAGGCGGTGATAGGATCACGCCCGTTGAGCAGGATCAAAACCGATCCCACCAGTACCGCCGTAAACACCGATAGGATCGGTATCAACAATCCTTGCAGCGCAGCCCGCACTTGAAGGGGAAAACCCGGCGAGCGACGCCTGACAGCAGTGGGTGGCGGATGAGATTGTGCCGTTGTTGCCATAAAACAATCCTTTATAGTGTTATTATTTAGGCGTAGCTAATAGCAAAAGATAGTAGAGTTGATTATAACTTCGCTTGTCAAAAAAGATAATATTCCGGGTCGCTGGACTCAGGGACAAAACAGCACTAAACTTAACACCATCACAGTGAAATAAGTATCATGGCAAAACAAGCTAACTTGCATTCGATCATCTATTGATTATGGAGAAGCCGGTATGTTGCTCTGGCCTTTGCCCCGAATTACGTTTCGGGAACTCAGTTCAATTGAAGAAAAACGCCCAACAGCGCTGCTCACTAACGACGATGTGTGGGCCGTAGTGGGCAGTCAACTCAACTTGCCAATTGTGATTCAAGCCGAGCCAGAACGGTACGGTCATGACTTGTTCGACTACCTGGCCGACCATCTGCCATCCCAGGTTGCAGCCATATATGCGGTAGGTCAGGGCACACCCGTCGAAGCAGGGAAATACATTGCCGCCAAGAACAACAAACCGTTGATCATCATCCCGACTGCGCTTGATAGCGATGGCATGCTCACACCGACAGCATTAATGGAAGAAACAGAAGGCGATCAATCACGTCTCGTGCCGGTCGAAACAGGCCCGGCTAACGACATCATCATCGACTGGACTGTGATCGAATCCGCCTCACCGAACACTCGCGGCGCCGGGATTGTAGATGTGCTCTCGATCGTCACCGGTTTGCTGGATTGGCGTTATGCAGCCCAAAAAGGCAAAAATCCGGTCGAGCAGCGGTTTTCGCCCTGGGCGGCGAGTGTGGCCGCCGGGTTAGCGTCGCAGGCCATCAAAAGCGCGGCAGCGATTGGACAGGGAAACCATGACGCCCTGGTTACTCTGCTTGATTTGATGATGGTGACGGTACAGCTCAGCAACCAACTCGGCCACTCTCGTGCCCAGCAAGGGAGTGAGCACTTCCTGGCCCGCATTCTTGCCGACCAAACACACACACTGCTGCCCCACGCCGAGTTGGTCGGCCCGTGTATTCTGTTTGTGGCCGCGCTGCACGGCCAGGAACCAACCGCGCTGCGCGAAGCATTGACTAACGCCGGGGTCCGGCTGGATCAACTACGCACTACCGATGTTCGACTGGTGCTCAATGATCTGCCAACACACCTGGAAAACTACGCGTTTGCTTATACTATTTTGAACGATATCGATCCTGAATCCGAGACGGTCACCCAGACGCTTGAAGCGGCGGGACTGTCTATCGAGGACGATACGTGGCGTTTCCCGGAAGGCATTCTCGATATGCCGCTAGACAGGATCACGCCAGAAACCGAGGCGGCGCAGCAGGCGGCACTGTTATCATTCGATGACAGCGGCTCCGACAGCGAGTTACCAGCCGACACGCTCCCCCCATCACTCAATGGCTGACGGCCTGCTTGCAGCGTTCGTATCCACTTATGGCAGCGTGCATCATGGGGGTCGGAAAAACCCGCGATGATGCACGCTTGACCTGTTATGCTTGCCCCACCGTTGATGTAAGTTTCCCCAGCCAGAATGTTAAGAATTGTAAATTTTAGTCGCAAAGTACGCTTTACTTTCGCGACGTTGGATGATAGTGTGCGGTTTGTCAGATGAACACCACTAGCATTGATGTTATCATTGATACCATTAAGGTAGAATAAAGGCATCGTCTGTACACTAACTGGCACGCATGGCTTGCTATTGAGTATTTGGAGGTTTGACTGATGGGCAGTTACCGCTTCAAACAGGTCGCCCAGCGTTTGGTAACCGGACCGGTGCTGCTGGCAGTGGTTGTCACCACATTCTTGCCAGCCTGGATCAGCACTACCTACGCTGACACCGCCCCGGCTGCGGACGCCGAGACGACTACCAACGTGAATTCGGTAAGCATACCCGGCGGAGAAGCATCATCCGCCAGTGTATCGCTACCCGAACTTGTCCCCTTAAACACCCTGATTCTCAGCGAACCGGGTGCCACAGATGTCCTCGAAGCAACCATCGCAGACGCTGGTGGGCGCGTTTACGTGCGCAGCGAAAATGCGTTGTTTGTGGGCCTGGACGAATCGTTAACCTATGCTGATCTGGCGCCGTTAGGCGCGCGCGCCGTGTATCGCGAGACTGTATCCGACAGTGACCTGGCAGCCCTGGCTGATAACGATCGTGATGTTGTCACTGCCTGGAACGCGGTTATCGGCAGCGACCCGTCCGATGTGACCGGCCATGTCGAGCCAATTGGCGAGGGTGACACCCGTACGTTTATGGTTACACCATCATCGCCCAGTGCGGCAGCACTCGCGCTCGATGAGCCGGGCATCTACGACACAAGTACCTTTCTCTTCGGCACAGTAGCTGTCGAAGTCGTGTTTGTCGAGAGCACCGGTCTCGCCACCACCGAAAACTGGACCGAGCAGGAAATCAGCAAGGTCAAAACAGAAGTTTTCAACGCGTTGAACTGGTGGACGGTCGCAGCAACTGCACCTGATACATACGGCGCTGATCCCAATTCTCCGCGACCCGACGCACAACTGAACTGGGTTGTGAACTTTTACTCACCGTTTGAAGGAACGCTTGAGCAACAAACGGCTCTTTCGATTCCGGATATTGAGCCGATCAACCTGACGTCCACCTACGCTAAAGGCGAGATGTACCAGGTTGCCGGGCGCTTCTTGAGCAAAACACCCGATCAAGACATCATCTATGACTGGGCTAACCAGGCGCGCGATAACGCCAACACCGATTGGTCATTTGTGGTGTTTGTCGTTGACAGCAGCGCCAAAGGTGATGGCCGGTTCGCAGATGGCATCGTCGCTGACGGCCAGTTAAATGGCCCGTTTGTGATGGTAGCGTCGGGGGCCGGTGATCAAGGCGTTAACAACCTCGAAGCTTACATCGCCAAAATGGTCGGGCACGTTTTCGGCGCTGCCGATGAATCCAAGGGCAGCGGTGACAGCGCATGTGATACAGAAGATACCTGGGGATACCTCAGCGTCGAGCACGTCAACTGTGACGAAGATGACGATGCCCTGCCATCACTGATGGTGGATCGCTGGATGTGGCAGGCCTATTCACAATATCAACTATCCAACTCGGCGCGTGAGCAAATCGGATGGCGTGATGCCAATGAGAACGGCATTTATGATGTCGTTGACACGCTGTCAGAGAATGATGAAACGAACATTCTCACCTACTACGACTCCGGCGCACCGGTTTGCCCCATTTTGCACATGACCGACGTGCCTGTTGAAAACACCACAACCGTACCGGACTTCTTTAACCCAGAGTTGGACGATTACTGGGCGGTCGGCAAAAAATCCGACGACAACGACACACTGCATTATCATCCGGTCAACATCAACACGGTGGGGTACGTCTGGGGCCGCATCAACGAAGGCGAGTGGATCGGCGGTTCACCTTCTGAAGGCGATACGTGGGAAGACATGGCGGCAGACGACCTGCGCTACGACATCCAACTGCCCGGCATCGCGGGAGAGACAAACGCGATCGAAATCGTCTTCATGAATCGTTGGGACCAGGAAGCCTACCGGGGAGATAACCAACCCACGCCTGAAGATGGCCTGGAAATTCCGCCGTCACCGTCCACACCGGCAACCTATGAAAGCAACGCCTCTAAGGTAAAATTGTATGACGCCAGTGGCCGGCCTGGGGGTGGCATGTGGATCACAGACAGCAATGCCGCGTATTCAGGCGGCAGCACCCAGGTTTCGCTGTTGAGTGCGCAGGAAGCCTGTTTTGCCTTTAATGGCAGAGAAGTCTCGATCCTGCACAGCAATGTTCCGGTGGGTACGGCCACCGTCTACATCGACGGTGAAGAACACTCGGTTATCAAATATAACGGCAGCGAAGCGATCACCGGACCGGGACAGCCAAAGAAACACATCATCAAAAACCTGATGCCCGGTAACCATACCGTTCAGCTCATCCACACAAGCGGGAACATCGATTTCGACGCGTTTGTGATACCGGGTTCTGGCTCGCAGGAAGTCATCGACCGCAACGATTCATCGGTCGATTTCCCCGCCTCAGAATTTTACGAGGATACACGGTTTGCACCGGCAAGCGGCAAGCTGGAATACGTAGGTACATGGCTGCCCGCACCCATCAATAACACCGACCGTTTCGAAATTGTCGGCATTGGTGGTGATAACTCGGCCTACACCAGTAGTTACCAATACGACCGTGTTTATGCCCACTTCAAACACGCCGATACCGTCGGAGTGTTCCGCAAAGTCTATCCGGGCGGCGGCTCGGCTGATGTGTATCTTGATGGCAAGCTCGTCGGCACCATGTACAATGATGCAGCTACCGAGATGGTCGTGCCGTACTACGTTTCGGGCCTGGTTGCCAGTGCCGAAGACGTACATACGCTGGAAGTTCGCATCAACCCACAGCCCGACGGCGCGCCGACACCCGTCTTCTACTTTGACGCGTTCCGCTTTATGAAACTGGCCGAACGCACCGGGCCTGACGACATTTATGCACCGGTCGCCCCGCCTTACCCCAGTGCCCCGCCAACGGTGATGAACGTAGTCCATGATGGTGCACAAGAAGCCTATGGCTCGTGGGCTCCTTCACGCGGGAACGACGCTGTATTCAGCCGGTCACCCGGAGATACGCTAGCCGTCTTCTTCAAAGGATCAGCGATTTCGCTCCGTCGTGATTTCGGCGGTAGTTCGCTCGTTGAAGTGTATGTTGACGGTAAGCTTGAGCGGACGATCGACAATCAAGCCGGACGTGGCACGGATGCCCCGGTGTTGGTACACGGGTTAGACCCCACGCGATATCACGTTTTACAGATACGCATAGTCCTGGTTAATCCCAGACTTATACGTGGGTTTTTAGTCACTTTGCGCGGCTACGACGTCTATTACATGCGCTATCACTCGGCGGGCGAATACGAGGAATACGAGTACGACTACCGGCCCGACGAACGCATTGACAATCCCGAAGAAACGCACTTTCTCTACGAAGAAGCCTGGTCATTCGCACGCCGTGTTACCCGTGGAGAAGAGCCGTCCGGCCAGCGGTATATCACATCCGCCAGCGCCGACTCTGCGGCATATTTCTACTTCGACGACTCTATCAACGCCATCACCGTTTACGGTGTAACAGGCCGTTTCGGAGTCGCGGAGATATGGGTTAATGGCGAACTGCTCGGTTCCTTTAACCAGAGCGGTAGACTTGGGTACAATCGTCCCTATACGGTGACGTTCCTCCCGACAGAGCACAATGTGCTCGAAATCCGCCCGGCACGTGCTGCGAATGGTCGCTCAACCGGTTCCATCTCCCTTGATAGGGTGCTGTTGTACAGTAAACCCATCCTGGGACCCGGCACCTACGAAAACGACTCAACCAGTAACATAGGCGGGATGAACGTACCCAACCTGCAACTTTCCGGTCAATGGGCACGTACTGAAGACGTCCGCACCCGCGGCGGTGAGCCGGGTCCAGACGGACTAGCTGGCACACGTGACGACATCTGCGGCGCGGAGTCATGCACGCACGACGCGATAAACAACGGCACGGACGAGCTGACGTTTGATGTGACCAATGCCACAGCCGTCGAAATTTTCCGTAAGCTGGATGGACGGCTTGGATCAGCCGACGTGTATGTGAACGGGCAGTATCACTCGACGTTCAACAACTACAGCGCTGTGCGCGGCGGACTCTATCAGCAGCCCTACATCATACCGGGCCTGGACAGCCGCTTCACGTATACCATTACCATCCGGCCACAACTCAATGCACGTGGCCGATGGGGGACCTATTTCATCGACTACATCAAAGTGCGTGGAAATACGGATCCGATCTTCCACCTGACCCCAGACCAGTATGACGACTCAGCCCCTGGGCCAATAACCAACAGGGCGATCACATACCTCGGACCTAGTTGGCAGCATGTTAACGGGCCGCCGCCTTCGAGCGCGCCTGATCCGACAACCTACTCGTCAGCGACGACGGCTGGCGACCGTGTCATGGTCATCTTTGAAGGCAACGCGTTCTCAGTTTTCTTCACCAAGATTGTACGCGGCGGTTCGTTCGACGTTTACGTTGACGGCCAACTATACGGACGCGCATCAGCCGGTGCGCGGAGCGAGATACACGACGTACCCTTCTCTGTTGCAGGCCTGGAAAACGGAATCCACACCGCCGAGTTGATCATGGCTGGCGGTCAGGTACGACTGGATTATTTCGAAGTGTACGACTTCGGAGCCGAGGAGATCGGCGGCTCGTCCGAAACCTACACCCTGGTTGATCGACCGGAAAACCTGATCGAATCTGGTTATTGGAAACCCGTCAACCTGAATGGAACCGACTACCTGCAAACCGATGAAACGAACGCCAGCCTCTTTATCTATGTGGTCGGCGGCGATACGCTGTCGATTACCCGGTATATACAGCGCAGCGAACGTGACATCGAGATTTACGTCAATGGCGAGTACCACCAGACCTTCAAGGGTGACTACTTAACACGCAGCGATACGCTCCGCTACTACCATGATCCGCTCGAAACAGAAGAAACGTTCGTGGTCAGCGGCCTCAGCAATATGCTGAACAAGGGCACCTGGATCGAGCTGCGCGCGGTAGGCCGAGGCGGAACAGCTACCATCAGAAAGCTGAAGGCCGAAACGCTGGCACCACCGCTCATGTCATCCAGCGCCCCGGTTGAAGCCGAAGACCTCAGCGATTGGATATACCAGTCTGGCTGGTGGCAGGTGATCACACCACGCGGTGGTGGCCCATCCGGCGGTTCCTACCTGATGAGCAGAAGCAGTTTCTCAAGCTTCTACTTCTCGGTGAAAAACGTATCCTACGCCACCATCTATCGTCCCACAGGCCGGTTTGGTGACGCGAATGTGTACATTGATGGCGATTTGTGGGGTGTGATGCCCAACGGTGGCCAGGCGATGAATCAGGTACCCTACTCAATCGGACCACTGCCGCTCGACAACGAACAGCACGTGATTGAACTCCGCCAGGCGGGACGCGGCAACTTTGGCATCGACTGGATCAAGCCGGATGCCGTCCAAACCTATGAAGCGGGCTACTACGAGGACACCGAGCTCTATGCAGACGGCGCGCTCATCGACCCGACCGCCGCTGATCCCCGCCGCCAAACATGGAAGGAAGTGCTAAACGACAATGCGTCGGGCGGCACGTTCCGTCAAACGACTGTCGCAGGTGCTCGCCTGTCGATGGTGTTCGCCAATGATATCACCAAGGTCACCATCTACCGCCAGACAGCGCCGCGTCACGGGACCATGACCGTATACATCGACGGTATCCCGTACCCGGTTTCGAACAGCAATGGGCTGCGGTATGGCACCTTTGAGCGCGTAGCACATACCATCGTGCTGCCACCAGGCCTGAGTATCGATGGCCATCACTCCATGGAGATCGTAACCGGTCGAGGTGCCGTGAACATCGATGCTATCGAGCTAGGGCATGCCCTGGCAGCCGATCACGGCGCTTATCAAGAAGATGATGCCATGGTGGTTCTCAACAACACGGTTCACCAGTGGAACCGCCTTGAGACAGGCGAACACTCTGGCGGGGCGCACGTCGTAACCAACCAGATTTACTCCAGCATCTTCTTCATGTTCCGCGGACGCCGGATAACCAGCTACATGACCCAGGGCGGCGCATGGGGCCGCATGAGCTTCTACATCGACGGCGAGTTTGTCGAAGATGTTGATCTCCACCGCGTCGCGCCGCGAGGAACGCCCGACGATCTCTTCTTCGCCTATGATATCAGCGGCCTGCCACTGAAAGCCCACGTACTTGAAATTCGGTACGAAGGTAAAGTGTCACGTGGTGGTCGCGGTCAGGTTAACTTTGACGTGTTCAGCGTCGATGGGGCACCTATTCCAATCCCCGGCGAACAGCTTAAACCGGCTGAGCCGCTGGATGAAGGTTCGGGCCAGGACGAAGATCCGCTGGCTGTACCGCGTCAGGGCTGCTACGAAGAAAATGACAAGTGGACGGGCGCCGGTACCTGGCGGCTGGGTAACACACCGGGTGCTTCGGGCTTCATCTATGACCCCGAAAATCCGGAACTGGCCGGCACGGTCGTTTACACCAACGGTGGCACGGACACAACCTATCGCGAGTTCCGCTTCGCAGCCGAAAGCTTCAGCCTGCTGTATCATCGCGGGCCGGACGGCGGCATGGCCGAGATCAAGCTTGATGGCGAACTGCTAACCGACGGCATAGAGATAGGTGGTGTACCCATCACTGCCGAACTATACGAAAGCGGTTATCCGGGCACAGGTATCCCCATCGTGGATGGTGCGCTGGATATGAACGCAGTGGAAGAATACTGGCTGGACGATGCCCTGGTCCATGTGACCGGGCTGGATAGTAACGTGGTTCACGTCATCCGCATCCGTCACCCCAACGACCACGCCAACCGTATCTACATCGACCGTATCGACCTGCCTGAGTACGATGCCAAGTACAACGATCACTGCAGCGACTACAAATAGGGCCGAGCAAACCTAACAATCCTGGTGGGGTAGTGGACAACTATCCCACCAACTAATAAACCTCACTCAATAGCTTCACAGGACCCCGCCAGATCAACCAATCTGGCGGGGTCCGTTTACGCCACACGCAGCGGCCACTGACACTTACCAGTGGCCGTTGTGGTTTTACATCACTAACAGGCTGTTTCCCGCCGGTTATCCGGTTGGCGTCGGTGGGGTTTCATTCTCGGCTGGTGGCGCTGCGTCTCCGGCGGCCTCTGTAAGCTCAAGCTCGGAAGTCTCAGCTTGCTCACGGTCAATTGCCGGGCGGCGAACCAGTTCCGCATACCGATTCAGAATGCTATACGCTGCCGAACTGGTTTCTTCTTGAACGATCAGGACATAACCCGCCACGTAAATGAACGCAGCATCGTCGTCTTCAATTTGTTGTGCGGCCACGCGCGCGTCTTCGGATGTATCAAATTCAAGCAGCCCTACACGCCATTGGTCCATGCCGAGCAGCATCAACTGGCCGTCTTTGTCCAGGCCATCATACCGTACAACTTCATCTGTCAGCTCAAACACCGGACCTAAATCATACTCCAACGTGATCATGAGCGCGTCGATAGTCGCATAACCTATTGGCGGCTCACAGTACTCGACTCGCTCGCCAGTCTGATCAGTATGGTACTCGTAGATCATACTGTCCAGGGTATAACGGATCAGATAACCTTCGATCCGGGCCGAAGCCGGTTCTTCGCCGGACGGCTGGGGGCAGCCCAACGCCTCATCATTCCATGTCATGGGCTGAACAAAAAAATCACCCGCTTCGATATCGATGTCTTTGACGAGTAAATCGGCTTTGACAACGTCCACAATAGCCAGGCGTGCATCCGGTGTTGGAACATACAACACCTCGTCGTCAACTAACCGGTCTTCACACGCTTCGACAATCAACTCCGATTCGGTCTCTTCGGCTGGCAGCAGGTAAAACTGGTACGGATAAATGAACCGCTCATGTTGTGCATACACATAATAGAGGCTGATGTTTTCAATCCCCTCAATTTCCGGGCAGGCCAGATTCCCCGCCAGCCCCAATACTGAATCCTCCGGTAATACCGTGATATCCGCGATGCTCACGTCCAGGCGCCCGGCCAGATCGGCCCGCGCATAGGCAACCGCATCCTCATATGCCTCATCAGTCAGCGGCTCATCGATGATCACGTCCGACTCCGCGACTTCAAACGATGTGGCTTCCTCAGTGGCCGATTCTGCCTGATCCGTCACCTCGTCAGTCATTTCGGGCGAGCTTTCGGGAGCAGCCGCCTCGTCGTCATCCGAATCGTCACCGCCACACGCGGCCAGCAGCAGCAACGCGATTACGAGCACAAAAAACACCGGTAACCGTCTAAACATGGGTCCGAACTGCATCATAGATAGGTCTCCGTTCTACCCCTCAAATACAGACAAGAGTAAGGCTGAACCAAGAAAATACATCTCCCATTTGTTTGTTCTTGCCAGGGATTGGGATAATTATTTTTATGGCGTAGCCTAAGCGCGTCGTCACTTGTATTACCGCATTTCCCGGCCAGATGTTGCGCCAGCGGTTGAGAACACAAAAAAACTGGCCGGTAAGCGGGTGCTCAACCAGCCAGTTATCACGATCACCATGTCGCACCACACCAGCGTTATTTGCTGTTGTTGTTTTCCATCTCGTAAATCTCGACATATTCGTCAGAATCACCGCGCTCCCAATAAATGCGGGGAACAATCGAATGCTCGATAATCCGGTCTTTGTACCGAACCACGCGATTGATCACACTTTCGACCAGCGATTCAGATAACAGGTGCGGTTTAAGTCCCAGGTCATACAATTCCTTGTGATCGGGATTATAGTAGTGTTCTTCAGCTTCCTTGCGCGGGTTTTTGTAATGCGCGATCTTGACGTCGAGACCGATCTCCTGACCTGCCTTTTTGACGTGTTTGGCCAGATCAAGCACCGAGAAGCGCTCGACCCACTGGTTGAAGACACGCATACGACCACCCGGCGGCGGGTTAAGCGTGGTCAGTTCGACACATTGCAGCGTATCCAGAATATTCAAATAACCGCGCGTTTGCTGCCCCTTACCAAACAGGGTCAGCGGGATACCCGCAACAGCCTGCACGCAAAAACGATTCAGCGCCGTACCGAATGACTCATCGTAATCAAACCGTGTGAGCAGCCGGTCATCAAGGTTGGCTTCCTCGGTTTCGATGCCGTATACAACACCCTGGTTCAAATCGGTGGCCCGCAGCCCCCAGATTTTGCAGGCAAACATGATGTTGTTACTGTCGTGGACTTTGGTCAGGTGATAAAACGAACCCGGCTGCTTGGGGAAGGGCAGGGTGTCTTTGCGACCCCGATAATCGATCTCAAAATAACCTTCCGGGATGTCGATATTCGGTGTGCCATATTCACCCATGGTGCCCAACTTGACCAGGTGCGCTTCTGGCGCAAATTCGTGCATCGCCCACAGCACATTCAGTGTGCCGTTGACATTGTTCTCGTGAACCTCAACGGCGTGATGCACATCGATCATGGAATAGGGCGCGCTTGGAATCTCGCCATAGTGAATGATCGTATCCGGCTGGAAATCGTTGATAACGCGGCTGATAAAGTGCCAGTCCCGAATATCACCAACGAACGATTCGATTGTTTTGCCGGTAATTTCTTTCCAGGCTTCCAGGCGCGCCGGGAGCAGTTGAATCGGCGTCAGGCTGTTTGTGCCGCGCTCAAGGTGCATCAATCGACGCGTAAAGTTATCTACAACGGCGACCGTGTGGTCCCGTTTGCTGAAATACATGGCGGTGGCCCAGCCCAGGTATCCATCGCCACCAAGCACTAAAATACGCATAATAAACTGATCTCCTCAGATATGAACTAGCCCCCGTCGTATAACAACCCGCAGGCAGGCTAGAAGTTGCTGTGCAAATTGTACCGTGTCCTCAACATGTAACCACACAGCACCTGATGATAACATGAATTGCACCGTTGACAAGGGACGTATCCGCCGTTATACTGTGCGGCGATTTGTTCGATGGATTTTTAGATGATTTCAGAAGGGAGGCGTCCGGTGAGGGTTATCCATTTTAAGATACCTGGGTTAGCACCTGCGATAGTAATCAGCGCCGGAGCGCACCGCTGAGATTCTTTACCGGTACTCAGCTACCGTTTACCTGGCACACTATCAACCGCCGTGGGTGTTGAGCAACACACCCCGGCGTTTTTTATATGGTGTCTAGGTGGTTTTCAGGTAGCGCAAGTCTGCCAAAAGCGACCTTGCCAGAACCGAGAACCGGTGTGTGCGCTCAGGTGAAGCAAACAACTGCCGGAATCGCCACTGCCGTTTTAGCAACCTGATAGACTCAAAACAGGATCAAAACCAATATCATGAATGAAAAATCGGCGCACACATTAGAACTAGCAAAAATTCTGGCACAGCTTGCCAGTTTTACATCGTTTTCCGCGAGCATGGAGCTGGCGCATAACCTGACGCCAACGTCTTACCTCGATGAAACACAGGATCGCCTGCAAGAGACAACCGAAGCCCGCACACTGTTGGAAAACCACGATCATATCACGATCGGTGGGGCACGCGATGTGCGAAGGGATGTGCTGGCCGCCGAGCGTGGTGTGCTGCTGGACCCGCAAATTTTACTGGACATCCGGGCCACGCTGCGACAGGCGACAACGTTACGCCGCATTTTACAGCGGCTGCATCACCAGCTTCCGATGATAGCGGCGGTGGCCGACCGCCTGGAAGAATGCACGGCGCTCCAAAACGAAATCAGCCGCGTGCTGGATGACACCGGCCAATTGTTTGACTCGGCCAGCCCCAAACTGGCCAATGTCCGCCGTGAAATGCGCATTGCCTTTGACCGGCTGCAAAGTAAGCTCAACAACATCGTGCATAATCCGAACAACACGCCGTACCTGCAAGAAACGCTGATCACGCAGCGGCATGGGCGGTATGTGCTGCCCTTGCGGGCCGAGTTTAAAGGCCGTATTCCGGGTATTGTGCACGACCAGAGCGCCAGCGGAGCAACGCTCTTTGTTGAGCCGCTGTCCACGGTTGATCTTAACAACACGTGGCGCGAGCTCCAGCTTGAGGAGGAAAACGAGATCAGGCGTATTCTGCGCGAGTTGTGCGATATGGTCGGACACGAAGCCCGGTTTATCGTGCGTACCGTCGAAACACTGGCCTATCTTGACCTGATCTTTGCCAAAGCCAAATACGCCGACTCACTCGACGCCACCGCGCCGGAACTGGTTGGTTTTTATGACGCACCCCACCCGCACCCCGGCAGCACGATTAAGCTGGTGCAGGCGCGTCACCCGCTGCTTGATCCGGATACCGTTGTCCCGATTGACGTTGAGCTGGATGAAATGACCTATGTATTGGTCATCACCGGCCCCAATACCGGCGGTAAAACGGTGGCGCTTAAAACAGTCGGGCTGATGATACTCATGGCCCAATGCGGGCTGCACCTGCCAGCCGGCAACGGATCGCGCCTGTCGATCTTCGATGAGGTCTTTGTTGATATCGGTGACGAACAGAGCATCGAGCAGTCGCTTTCCACGTTTTCAGGGCACATGACCAACATCATCGATATTCTGGAACAGGCCGACGAGCGCTCACTGGTTATCCTGGACGAGTTAGGCGCGGGCACCGATCCGGCAGAAGGGTCCGCGCTGGCGCGATCCCTGCTGGACGACCTGACCGATCGCGGGATCACCACCCTGGTTACCACCCATCACCCGGAGCTTAAAGTGTACAGTCACGAAAAAGCCGGGGTGCGCAACGCCAGCGTGGAATTTAACCTGGAAACGCTCGCCCCGACGTACCGCCTGATCGTAGGGCTGCCGGGACGCTCGAACGCACTTGCGATTGCCGAGCGGCTGGGACTGCCCCAGGCTATCATTGAACGTGCACGCGGGATGGTCACTGATGATGACCTGGAAGTAGACGACCTGTTAGACTCCATTCACAAAACGCGCGATGAAATCTTTCTCACGCACGAACAAACGCTCCGCACCCAGGAACACGCCGAGGAAATGCGCGAAGAACTGCGCTTGCGCCTGGAAAACATCGAGACTGAGCGCCATACACTGCTGGCCCAAGCTCGCCAGGAAGCCGAACAGGAGATCGAAGCCCTGCGCAGCGAGATTCGCCGTTTGCGCAAGCGGCTTCAGGCTGCCGGGCAGCCGCTGGATATCATCAAACAGATCGAACAGGACTCGAAATACCTGGATGACGATCTGATCGAACTCCCGTCACCGGTGACCAGCGTCCCTGGTGACGATGACAACCACCGGCTGCGCCTGGGTGACCTGGTCTGGATCAGGACGCTGGGCACTGAAGGCCAGATCACCGAACTGACCGAAACGGACGCCGAAGTCAGCGTAGGGCGGCTGCGGCTGCGCGCCAAGCTGGATGAGCTGTCGCATCGTTCCAAAAGCGAAAGCAAACGCGACAAGAAAAAACCGCGCTACCAACCTGGTGAGTCAGCGGCGAGTACGGCCCCGGCCCGGCACCCGTCGCCAGGATTGGAACTCGACCTGCGCGGCCAGATCGTTGAGGACGCTATCCCCACCATGGAAGACTATCTCGACGCAGCTTACATGGCCGGTATGCCGTTTGTGCGCATCATTCACGGCAAAGGAACCGGCGCGCTGCGTTCGGCAATCCGCGACCGGCTGCACGGTCACCCGCTGGTCAAAAGCTACGAGCGCGGCGGCCATAAGGAAGGCGGCGACGGCGTGACGGTGGTCAAGATCGTGCCGCAAACCTGACAGTAACCACACACAGCCCTGGCGATGAAACCATCACCAGGGCTGGTTTATTATAAACCGTGCCCACCGCTGGCCTCGATCAGTTGGCCTGTCAGGCCAGCAGCGGCTCGCGGATATCTTCAGTCAGGGTGCCGTGTTCGATATGCCAGACGGTGGTCGCAAATTGATCGACAAAATACCGGTCGTGAACGACGGCCAGCACGCTGCCCTGAAATGCGGCCAGGGCCTGTTCAAACTTTTCACGCGAGGGTACATCCAGGTGATTGATCGGTTCGTCCAACACCAGCAGGTTAGCGCCACGTGCCACCAGCACGGCCAACATTAACCGCGCCCGTTCGCCGTAACTCAACCGCGCCACCGGGGAAAACACGTCATCACCGCCAAACAGGAAATAGTGCAAAAACGAGCGGGCGTCCGTGTGACTCATCGGCGCTTCAGACAGAATCACGTCCAGCGCATTGCTGGCCGGATTCAATATTTCCTGCTGCTGCGCCAGGTACCCGATCTGCACGCTGGCACCGATCCGCACCCGTCCGGCCAGCGGCGGCACGTCACCCACGATGGTTTTGAGCAGCGTGCTTTTGCCGTGCCCATTGGGACCCAGCACGGCGATCCGTTCCCCGGCCCGCAGCACCAGGTTCAGGTCACGCAGCAGCGGCACACCGGGATCATAACCAATGGTCAGATCATCAAGAAACACCACATCCTGGCCGGTCGTTGGCAGATCGCCAAAGTCCAGTTTCAGATTCCAGCCCACGGTAGGTTTTTCGACCCGATCATCCGATTCCAGGTAACGTTTCAGGCGTGTTTCTTTGGCTTTGGCACGTTTGGCGACCTTTTTAGCATAACGCCGCTGTTGATCATTATTGGTCGCGTTTTCCTTACTCACAGCGCGGGCCATCGTCTGGCGCATGTCCGACTGCAAGCGCGCGATCTCAACCTGCTGGTCGCGCCACAGCGCCCACTGTTTATCCTGTTCGGAACGGACCACGCTCACGTAATGGCTGTAATTACCTTCAAACACGCGAGCCGTGTGTGTTCTGTCGTCAATGGCGACCACGCGGTTTACCGTTTCATCAAGGAAGGTGCGGTCATGGGATACGATCAGCGCCCCGCCAGAAAACGCAGCCAGCCAGCCCTCCAGCCATTCCAACGCCGTCACGTCGAGGTGATTGGTCGGCTCATCGAGGATCAACAGGTGGGGATCACTCAGCAGCAGCGCCGCCAACCCCAGGCGCGTTTTCTGGCCGCCGGACAGCGCGCCGACCGGCGTATCCAGCGCCAGGTGATCCAGGCTCAGCCCGGCTAAAACACGTTCACCTTCACCGGAATCAACCTGTCGGCTGGCGTATTCCAACCGGTCGAGAGCGTCGCTGTACGCCTGCATGAGCGCTTTTGACTCGCGGCTGCTGGCCTCAGCCTGGCTGTTGTTGGCCGCCGCTACGGCGTGCGCCAGCCGCTCGACTTCAGCTTCAGCCTGCCGCAGCAGCGCCGCATGAGGCCACAACACATCAACCAGCGGGGTGTCGCCGGGCGCTTCTAATCCCTGTGCAAGGTAGCCGATCCGCAGGTCCGGCGGGTTAAACCGGACGCTGCCGCCGTCCGGCGCGATGTCGCCCATGATGATGCGCAGCAGCGTCGTTTTGCCGCAGCCGTTCGGCCCGGTCAAACCCACGCGTTCGCCCGCATTGATCGTAAAGTTGACCTGGCGCAGGATCGGTTCTGCCGCGCCGGGAAATCGTTTTGAGATAGTGGACACTACAAGCATACACAAGCCCTTTCAAAAAAATCGTGCAGTGGGTGAGTGGTAGAAAAACAGGGTGCGCCAGAAAACAAAAAACGCCGCCAGGACATGCCCGCGCGGCGCACCATATTTCGTTTAGCCACTGTTGTTAGTGTTGGTCGATCCTATGGCTGTCAGACACAATGCGACAAGGTCATCACCAGGCAAGTCCGCAAAACCTTAACGGTTGGTGAGCCGTGTCATCGCTGACCCTCCCACTCAGTGTACGATGGACGGGAAAAGAATGATATCACTCTCGCCCCGACGCCATTATTTTAAGGGGAGAAGAGCCGCGTGTCAAGCATAATCGAGCGCCGCAAAACCGGTCAATTGCCGGTTGACAACCCCCCTGCAATCCGTTAATATGCACGTACCATCATCTAGAAGTAACGCAGCATGTAACAGCTTTCTGCACGCCGCGGATTGTTGGCAGGTTGCTCGGACTGGGTCCTGCGCGGCAGGGCTTCTGAACCGTGTCAGGGCCGGAAGGCAGCAGCACTAAGG
The DNA here is from genome assembly GCA_016930015.1 of Anaerolineae bacterium. GTDB lineage: Bacteria > Chloroflexota > Anaerolineae > Aggregatilineales > Aggregatilineaceae > JAFGHR01. The sequence continues at coordinate 43,483 of JAFGHR010000109.1, forward strand.
AATATACCCTGGGTGCCGCAGGAGCGCCTGGTCCGAGCAACGTGCTCGCAATCCCGTTTTCCTTAATACAGGCATTCCCCGTGACTCCCAATGTGACGCTTCCCTCGACCGTTCGACGTCCCGGCGCGCGTTTCCGGCTGATTCTGATTGTGTCAGTTATTGGCGTGACACTGGTGACCGTGCTGGCCGTCAACTGGTTGACTCAGACTACGGTTACGATTGACGTCAGCGGCCACCAGTGGCGCGTTCATACCCGCGCCGATACCGTTCAGGACGTTCTGGACGAGGCCAACGTACTGCTTGATCCTGAGGACGTGATCCACCCGGCACTTGATACGCACCTGCGCGACGGGATGACGATCACGGTGTCTAAAGCGTCAGCCGTCGCGGTCGATGCGGGCGGCGACGTGCGCCACGTCCGCACCCAAAAAGCCAACCCCATAGACATCCTGGCCGAACAGAAACTGCCGGTCGGTCCGCATGACGTGCTCATGATCGATGGGCGGAACATCCCGTTCGATGCACTTGATGATCAGGTCTGGGACTCGGCTCCGAACACCATCCGTGTGATCCACAGCGTGACGATCACGGTAATTGATGGCGCCCACACGCGCCTGATCCACACAACCCAGGCCGATGTAGGCCGCGCGCTGGATTCCGCCGGATTCACGTTATTTCTCGCCGACCGGGTATCACCCGTGCTTAGCACGCCGGTTAACGATGGGCTGGTTGTGACCATCCGGCGATCACAGCCGCTCGTCGTGACAGTGGACGGTAAACGCCTGGCGACACGCGCCGCTGGTGATACCGTGGGCGAAGCGTTAGCCGCGATCGGTATCGCACCCACCGGGCAGGATTACACCATCCCGCCGATGGATGCGCCATTAGAACCAGATGCTGATATCCGGCTCATCCGTGTTACCGAAACGATCGTCACCGAAACCATAGACGTGCCTTTCACGACGTTTTATTATCCCGATCCAACGCTGGCTGCCGGTGAACGGCATATCATCCGCGAAGGCGTCGATGGACAGCAGCAGCATACTATCCGCGTTCGCATGGAAGACGGGCAGGTCGCCAGCCGCACGGTGATCACCGAGCAGACGCTAAAAGCACCTGTGCCGCGCCTGATCGCGTATGGACTCCAGGCGCAGCCAGCGCGCACCCACACATCCAGGCCATAACGCCGATTTGTTCTTGCCGTGGAAAACACACAACCACCTATCCACGCTGCAAGCCACGCACCGAAAGTGAGAAGCCGCCATGAATGATAGAGAACTGCTCGAACAATACGCCATCATGCCCAAAAAGAGCCTGGGGCAGAACTTTTTACACGATCCCAACGCCCTGCAAAAAATCGTTGACGTAGCGGCGCTTGATCCGGAAACAACCGTGGTAGAAATAGGTCCCGGCACCGGCAACCTGACGCGTGTATTGGCCCGGCACGCGGCCCGCGTGATTGCGGTTGAGCTGGACGACCGGCTGATCCCGCTGTTGCAGCGCGAATTCGACAGTATGCCGCATATCGACCTGGTTCACGCTGATATCCTCGAAACAAACCTGGGGCAACTGGTCGGGCAGCAGCCGTATACGGTTGTGGCCAACCTGCCCTACTACATTACCAGCGCGGTTTTGCGGCACCTGCTCGAAAGTACACCGCGCCCGCTGCGGCTGGTGCTGACCGTTCAGCGCGAAGTCGCCGAGCGCCTGACCGCGCCGCCAGGACACCTTAGCCTGCTGGCTGTGAGTGTCCAGTTTTACGGCCAACCGGCGATCGTTACCCGGCTCAGCCCGGCAGCGTTCTGGCCGCGTCCGGATATCGAATCCGCTGTCATCCGCATCGACGTTTACGACACGCCCCCGGTTGATGTGCCCAACACGGGGTTATTTTTTAAGGTTGTGCGGGCGGGTTTTAGCCAGAAACGTAAACAACTGCGCAATGCGCTCAGCGGGGGATTGGGAATAAACAAACAGGAAGTCGAAGTCTTGCTCGAAAACGCCGGTATTCTTGCGCAGCGCCGGGCCGAAACGCTTACGCTGGATGAATGGGCTGCATTGGCGTGGACAGTGGCAGGCAGCAGTTCATCAGCCGGTTAATTCGTACTCAACACCCCTTCGGCGTATGCTTCAAACGCTACCGTATTTAGCCCCTGGGGAATAACCTCAACCATCAGCGCCAGTGTTTCACCCGGTTCCAGGTGGCGATCAGGAGACAAAACCATCTGGCGAAAACCGGTCACGTGCCCGGCATCGTCCAGCAACGTAACAACAATGCTCAATTGCTCAGCCGTGCGGGCGCTCTTGTTGGAGATAGACAGCGTAACCTGGTACTGCTCGTCAAGAAATACAACACCCACCTGGCGCAGCCCAAGATCAGCGTACCGGTCGCCAGCGTTTTCAGCGATCTGCCCCGACTCGACAAAGGCATACGCCCCTGCATAGTTTTCCGGCACTTCGTCAAACAACACACGATACGGCGCATTTCGCCCCGCAGGCAGCACAATTTGCGCGATCAGGGTTTGACTGCTGGCCAGAGGGGTGCCATCACGTGCCAAAAGCTGGACGCTCACCATCACATGTTCGACAGGGCGATCCAGCATATTACGCACCTGTCCCAGACAAATCAGGCTGCCCACGGGTGTTTCGTAACAGGCCGGGCCGCTCACGGCCAGGTATATGGCAACCGGCGACAGGGCCGCACTCCCGCTATCAACCGCCATGAGCGGTGTAGCCGTGTGCGCGGGCCAAACGCTGGGCGTCAAAGACGGTGGCAGCAGCGTATAGTCGAACAGGGGCAGCCGGGTTTCGCGGGGGGGTGGGGGTGTTCCGTCAGACGACCAGATTTGACCACACCCTGCGACCAGAACGCTCACCCAAATCCACAACCACCGCCAACGTCGCTGTTGCATGGGAAGTAAAAATATCCCTCATTATCCAAAAATCAGGCGCGATATCCCACATTATAGCCGATGTGAGGCCGCTGGACAGCGCTAAAATGACTATTTTACGAAACAAAAGCGGGACAATGCCTAGAGGAATCATTAACGGCGTGTAACATCCCAACAGTTTGGAGAGGTGGAATACAAGCGCGTATCACTGCGGCTCACACATCCTTGTACAAGCTGCACAATGCCCGGCGTAGTCGCACAAAAAAACACGCCCTCTGCAAACATCAGCAGGGGGCGTGTTGATCGTCTTGAATAGGCCAGGGTCTAGAACCCGGCCAGCTTGCTCAAGTCGACGTATCCGGCGGCAAGGCTGGCGACAGCTTGCAGCAGACCAAGCCGGTTCTGGCGACCAACCGGATCGTCAGTGTGAACCATAACACCCTCAAAAAACGCTTGAATCACCGGCACAACCGGCACGAACGCCGTCAGAAACGCATCCACATTATCAGCCGCATCCAGTTGACCGGCAGTCGCCTGGTAAGCGGCAAACAAATCCCGCTCGACATCCTCCGCAAAATGCGCCGGGTCAACGGGATAGGTCTGTGGTTCATCACGCGTAATGCGTACACACCGCGCGTAGTTGTCGAGGATCAACGCCCAGTCGTCACGCTGGACCCACTCGGCCAGTTCGGTCACACCTTGAAGTGTGCGCGCCGGGCTGTATGCCTGTTCGGCCAGCACGGCCTCAACCACGTCATGCGGCCATCCCTGTTCGTGCAGCAGTACGGCCAGCCGCCCGCCGATAAACGCCATTACAGCCTGCCGGGTGTCATCATCGACCGGGATAGGCTGCACGTCAGCGGCAGCCGCGACGGCCTGGCGCAAGTCGAGATCGATACCGTGTTCCAGCACGATCTGGACCACGCCCAACGCCGCACGGCGCAGGGCAAATGGATCAGCGCTGGCGGTTGGCGCCAGACCGGCAGCAAACAACCCGGCCAGGCTGTCCAGCCGGTCAGACAGAGCCAGCAGAATACCGGGTGCCGATTCAGGCAGGATATCCCCGGCACCGCGCGGCAGCCAGTGTTCAAAAATCGCGTCGGCTACCGCCCCTGGTTCGCCCTGGCGAAGCGCGTAATAACGCCCCATGATGCCCTGCAACGAGGTCATCTCAACCACCATTTGTGTCGCCAAATCTGCCTTGGCGATCTGCGCCGCCCGTTCCGCGAACTGCCTATCGTCGTCGGATGCGCCCAGCAGGTCAGCGATGGACACGACCAGACTGGTCACACGGTTATTCTTGTCCAGCATTGAGCCCAGTTTTTCCTGGAAGATGAGCGTGTTCAAACGCGGCAGGTAGGCTTCAAGCCGCTGTTGGATGTCGGTCCGGTAGAAGTAGTCGGCATCGGCAAACCGGGCGCGGATCACGTGCTCGTTGCCGTCGATGACGATGTCCAGGTGTTCTTCATCACCGTTCCGCACCGCGACAAAATAGGGCAGCAGGTGTCCGTGTTGATCCTCGACCGGGAAATAACGCTGGTGTTTGCGCATGACGCTGACCAGCACCTCGCGGGGCAGGCTCAGGTATTTTTCATCAAATGCGCCGTACAGCGCCGCCGGGCGCTCAACCAGATTCGTCACCTCGTCCAGCAGCCCTTGATCATGCGGGATCGTGCCGCCAACTTCGGCAGCCAGCGCCTGCACCTGTTCCTGAATGACCGCGCGGCGTTCGTCACGATCAAGAATGATGTTCTGCCTGGCCATTTCATCGAAGTAAGTTTTGACACTGCCCAGCACGATATCCGGCGACTTGAGCGGGCGAATACCGCGTGTCACACCGTCACTGGCTACACCGGCGTAGGAGAACGGGATCGCCTGGCTGCCAAATAACGCCACAAGCCAGCGAATCGGGCGCGAGAAACTGATACCGCTGGCATTCCACCGCATCGACTTTCGGAACTTGATCGAGGCGATGAAGTCCGGCAGCGCTTCAGCCAGCACATCAGTGGTCGGGCGGCCTTCAGAACGAACCAGCGCCACGACATACTGCCCGCCGTCGATTTCGCGCACATCAAGATCGCCCACCTTCACACCTTTACCGCGTGCAAAACCCAACGCGGCTTTGGTCGGGTTACCATCCGAGTCAAATGCCCGGCTGGCGGGCGGCCCTTTGACCAGCGATTCGTCATCACGCTGCCGTAATGCAACGTTTCGAGCATGAATCACCAGACGGCGCGGCGTGCCCATGATCGCTACGCCTTCGTGATCGAGCCGCAGATCATCGAACAAGGCAGGCGCGAGCGTATTGAGCTGATCCAGCGCATCGTCAAGATCGGCTGCGGGCAGTTCCTCGGTGCCGATCTCAAGCAATACGTCCGCCGGTTTGGTTGGGGTTACGCCCACAGAGTGACGCGGCAGGCGCAGCGTGCTGGTATCAAAATCGTCCAACTTGTCCAGCAGCGGATATTCAAGCATCTGGCGCTGTTCGGCGTAGGCCGCTGCCACGTTGCGTGTCATGTCACGCATGCGCCGGAAATAAGCGGCACGCTCGGTCACGCCAATCGCGCCGCGCGTGTCGAGCACGTTAAACAGGTGGCTGCACTTCAGCACGTAGTCATACGCCGGGGCGACCAGCCCTTCAGCCAGCGCCCGCTCCGATTCGTTCTGGTACACGTCGTATGTCTGTTTCAGCCCGTCGACGTCGGCCACTTCAAAGTAGTACTTGCAGTGCTCGACCTCACTCCGCAGGCGCAGGTCACCATAGGCCAGATTATCAGTCCAGTCAATGTCCCATACCGCGTTTTTGCCCTGGAGTGCCAGCACAATACGTTCCAACCCGTAGGTGATCTCTACGCTGACCGGGTCAAGCGTCAGGCCGCCCGCCTGTTGGAAATAGGTAAACTGCGTGATTTCCTGGCCGTCCAACCAGACTTCCCAGCCCAGGCCCCACGCGCCCAACGCCGGGGATTCCCAGTTGTCTTCGACAAAGCGGATATCGTGCTCGCGCGGGTCGATGCCCAGCGCTTCCAGGCTGCCCAGGTACAATTCCTGTGGATTGCCGGGATCGGGCTTCAGGATCACCTGGTATTGATAGTGAAGCTGCATCCGGTTCGGGTTTTCGCCATAACGCCCATCATCCGGGCGTACACTCGGCTCGACATACCCCACACGCCAGGGTTCCGGCCCCAGCACAGCCAGCAGTGTCGCCGGGTTACCGGTCCCGGCGCCGACCTGCACGTTGTAGGGCTGCCAGAGCATACAGCCGTGATCGGCCCAGAACTGGTGGAGCCTCAAAATTGCATCCTGAAATGTAAGTGATTCGGTCATTGAGCCGCCTCTCGGTTGTGATTGCTGTTGTGTAAAAAATCGCGGCACATTATACCGCACCGCGCCGCACGGTGGGAACCGGAACAGGTGTTTTTTGTTACAATACCAGCCGTAGGCCACGCCGTTGTTACGCGGTCAACACGCGGCGGAGAATGCCCCATTCAATTATCCGCCGCGCGGTATTATTCCTCACGTGATGAGCCGGAGCTGCGGTTGATCAGGTGATCGAGCAGCAAGAACACCACAATGATCACGACCGCCGTGATCAGCAGCGCCTGCCACAGCGAGACGTGCACCAATACGACGATCCGCAGCCGGGACACAATCAAATACAGCACGGCCCCGGCGACCAGCACAAACAACAAACGGCTTGAAATGCGTTGCATGCGTTTTCCCCTCACCATGAACATAAATTAGCAGCAGCCATCACGCGTAGTGGTACACGATCGGGTTATCCGGCTGCTCTAACTTCAGAGGGACACAGCCGCATAACTCACGCCGACAACATCGACCAGCACCGCGACCAGCGCCGGATCACAGGGACTCGCGCCGCAGCCGCCGTAAAAAGTCCACACTTTGCAGCCGCTGCTCCAACAGGTAGGTGATGTAGGCCAGCATCAGGCGCTCTAGCTCACGGTGCAGCGGCGTCCCGATCGTCAGCACACAAACGGCCTGCCAGGGACGCGTTTGCAAATAACGCAGTGTTTTTAGCGCGTTTAAGCTGATCGGTGTGCCCCGGTCCAACCCGGCCCGGTGTTCGGGGCAGATTACGCCGCCGTCTGCCGGGCTGAAAAACTGGTCCTGCGGTTCCAGCGGTTCCTGGCCAATCCCGCAGCGATGCAGGGTCGGGGCAAAACCGGCCAGTCCTAACAAAACCAGTTCGTAATAACGCGCCACCAGCCGGGGATCATGCTCTTCGCACAGCCAGCCCAGCGCGTTCACCAGCAGGTCAAACTCTGCCCGCCCGGTATCCTGTTCCGCCGTGAACCGGTCCAGCAGCTCGACCAGGTGATTCGCGTAGGTGCCGCGAATCAGGTCTTCACGCAGCGGCAAAAACGCTTCCTTCGTTTCGGCCTGGGATACGATATGCAGTTCACGCCCACGCGCGATCAACATATCCACCAGCGCGAACAGCTCCACGTGCCCGGTCTGGCGGGCGATGGGCTTGCGCGCGCCTTTGGAAATCGCGCGGATTTTGCCGTGTCCCGGCGTCAGCAGCACCAGTAAGCGGTCGGCTTCGCCAAAGTCCTGCCGCCGCAGCACTACAGCATCGGTGCGAAACGAACGTTCCTTGCCAGACATTTATGACTCCGCGGCTTGCTGCTGTCCCTCGGCAAGCTGCTGCGGCCCAAAACTGAAGGGCAGCAGGTCACTTAGCGGTCCTTCCCATGTCAGGGAGCCGTGATCATCGACCATGATTACCAGCATATGCGGCCCAAATTCGTTGAGCACCTGGCGGCAGATACCGCACGGGGCCGCGCCGTTGCTGGTTGCGACCGCGACGGCCTCGAATACCCGATCGCCTTCGCTGACCGCTTTGAATGCCGCTGTACGTTCGGCGCACGAGGTCGCGCCATACGAGGCGATCTCGATGTTGCAGCCGGAATACACTGTGCCGGACGCCGTCAGCAGGGCGGCTCCGACCGGGTAATGCGAATAAGGGACATAAGCCGCCAGGCGGCTGGTCAGGGCGGTATCGATGAGGTGATGGCGTTGTTCGCCAGTTAATGTAATAGTCTTTTGTGTATCCATTGGTTACCTTCAGTACTTTTTTGGGATCGAAAAGTATAACAGCAAACGCCCAAACACGCCGTTAACGTTCGTTAATCCTGATCACGGTGAGAGTCAAGCCTGGTTGACACCATCACCCGTGCAGTTCATGTTTCTACGCCGTTTCCAGTATACTGGACGGTGTCACCGATTACGGGGTTTATAACGCAGAGAGAAACGAGCACCGGCAGTGGATTATTCCGAGATCATGCAGCAGTTACAATCAATGTCCGACCCGGAGGTCAAAGCCGGGCAGGAACGCGCCGGGATCAACACCGCGTTCGCCTACGGTATCAAAATTCCGCCCCTGCGGCAGATGGCAAAAGACGTCGGCAAAGATCATGACCTGGCCCAGCAGTTATGGGATTCAGGGATACACGAAGCTCGCATCCTGGCGACCATGATCGATCATCCCAGGTGGGTCACGGAAGACCAGATGGAGCGCTGGGTCGCCGACTTCAACGCCTGGGACCTGTGCGATCAATGCATTGGCAACCTGTTCGATTGCACGGGGGAGTTAACCTGTCACAAAGCCCTGGAATGGAGCCGCCGCCCTGAGGAATTCATCAAACGGGCGGGTTTTGTGCTGATGGCGCGTCTTGCCGTTGGCAAGAAAAAAGGGGTCACCGGCGACACGTTCGAGGCATTCTGGCCCATCATCCTCGAAGAAGCCACCGACGAGCGGAATTTCGTCAAAAAAGCCGTCAATTGGGCGTTACGCCAGATCGGAAAGTACAACCTGCCCCTGAACCAGCGCGCGATCACGATCGCCCATCAGATGCAGCAAATCGACTCACAAGCAGCCCGTTGGATCGCATCGGACGCCCTGCGCGAACTGACCAGTGAGCCAATTCAACAGCGGCTAAACGACCGCGCTCAATCGTGATCGTGACCCGGCTGCCGATCACACACGCATAAACTCGCGGATCAGTTTTGGCAGCAGTCACGTGTTTTCGGAGTTGACTTCCTCAGCGGCTTCGGGTGTTTTTTCGGCAGGTGGCACACGCACCAAACGGATTTTACGTATCCGGCGGTCGTCCACGCTCAGCACTTCGATTCGCAGGCGACCAGCTTCGATAATTGCTCCCTCAACCGGCACTTCACCCAACCGGCTGAAGATAAAACCGCCCAGCGTATCGCTCTCGTCGGTCGGCAAACTGACGTCCAACAACCGGTTCAGATCGTCCAGATCGATCCCGGCGTCGCAGATATACTCGTTTTCGCTCACCCGCTCGTAGATTTCTTCCTCATCAAAATCATACTCATCGCGGATTTCGCCTACGATCTCTTCGATCAGGTCCTCAATCGTAACCAGCCCTGCCGTACCGCCATATTCATCAACCACAATCGCCAGATGAATCTTACGCTGCTGGAGTTCGGTCAGCAGATCACCAGCCTTTTTTGATTCGGGCACAAAATAGGCCTGCCGTAGAATTTCGCGGAGTGGACGCTGCATCTCGCCATCTTTCCACAGCGTGAGCAGGTCTTTGGCGTACAGCAGCCCCCGGATATGATCGATCGACTCCTCATAGACCGGAATACGTGAATGCCCGGCTTCGACAATCGTGGTCAGGGCTTCGTTCAGCGGCGTGTGAATTTCAAACGCGATCATATCAATCCGGGGCACCATCACTTCGCGTGCCACGGTGTCGCCAAACTGGAAGATCGAATAGATCATTTCCTTTTCTTCGTCTTCGATGGCCCCACCCTCTGATCCGGCATCGACCATCATTTTGATCTCTTCTTCGGTCACCAGCGTGCGGCTGCTGCGCCCAACAAATGGGGCGGCAAACTGGCCGCTGATCCACTGTGCCAGATAGAGCACCGGAGCAAGCAGGCGGGACAGGGTATCAATTGGGGCCGCCGACCACAAGGCAATGGTGTTGGCGTAACGCAGCGCGATATTGACCGGCAGCATCTCGCCGATAATCAAAACCAGCAGCGCCACGGTTAACAACACCCCGCCATAGGTCATCACATCAGCCACGGCGGCATTGATATCATGATCAACTAACGCGTCATGCAACGGCGGGATCAACACAACCGCCGTAATCACGGCCATCGCGAAACGCAGCAGTAGATCAACTAACTGCTGTGACGCCAACAGCCGGGTTGCGTCCTCGGCCAGTTGTAATGACCGCCTGGCCCGGCGGTTCCCAGCGTCAGCCATCTCTTTCAGTTCGGTTTTTGGGGCGTTAATCAATGCCCCATAGGCCATTTTGAGCGCGGCATTTAACAGGATAAACCCGCTCAACACAAACAGCCCGGTTAAGCTTTTGTCCACAGATTGTCACCTTTGTGATCATGGGGGGACGGTTATCGGTTCGCGGCAGAATGCAAAAGCACCCCTTCCGCGAAAAACATGTAGAATCAATCACCATAGTGTTTTGGCAAGCAGCACCATGATGCACAGACAAACGATCAGGGGGAGGCTCAGCAGCGTCTTCGGACACGCTTTGCATGATAAGGTTTGCAAATTCACATGAAGATACACGATTTGTGGGGCGCATTGTACCATAAATGCCTTATGCGTCAAATGTGGCATGGTGTCATTTGGCCGGAATTTGGGTATTCGAGTACCATATTGATAAGCGACTTCCTAGCTTAAACTTTTTTTCACCACCTGGCGGAGGACCTATTCATGGGTGAAATTATCTCAATACACTCCTTTCGGGGAGGTACTGGCAAGTCGAACCTGACTGCCAATGTGGCGACTCAAATTGCGATGCAGGGCAAGCGGGTAGCCATTGTTGACACCGACATCCAATCGCCGGGCATTCACGTTCTGTTCGGCTTTGATGAAACCATGTTGAATGTAGCCCTTAATGACTATCTGTGGGGTAAAATCCCGATCGAAGCCGCGGCGCATTCGATCCGCGAAAAAGTCGGCAACCAGCCCGACCGTGCGTTTTTGAAAGAACTGGATATGTGGCTGATCCCGTCCAGCATTCGCACCGGCGAAATCGCGCGCGTCCTGCGTGAAGGGTATGATGTCGGGCTGTTGAACGAAGGTTTCCACACCTTGCTTGACAAACTTCAGCTTGACTACCTGTTTATCGATACACACCCCGGTCTGAATGAAGAAACGCTGTTGTCGATCGCTATTTCCAACGCGCTTGTGATCATCTTGCGGCCCGACCAGCAGGACTTCCAGGGGACGGCGGTCACTGTTGATGTTGCCCGCAAATTGGAGGTTCCGCGCTTGTGGCTGGTGGTCAACAAAGCCCTGACGCGCTACGACTTCCAGAAGGTCAAAGCTGATATCCAGGCCATATACAACGTACCCGTAGCCGGTGTGCTGCCGCTCTCTGAAGATGTGGCATCCAACGCCAGCGGTAATATTTTCTCAGCCCTTCATCCCGATCATCCATGGTCTCAAACCGTTCAAGAAATCGTTGCAAACATCATCGAAACCTGACGCATCGAAACCGCCATAGCGCCCTATCACACACTTTTCACGACGATTGCCTGGTATTTTACGCTCCGGGCATAACAAGTGGCTTGATGAAGGGCTTATGCCGGTCCTGCCGGATACATAAGGACACACCATGTTTAATCGTCTACGCGTTTTTTGGAAAATACTGGCAGCCTTGCTGGTCGCCAGCCTGATTCCGTTGTTTGTGCTGGTGATCGTGTCTGCCGGTTCGACCACGGCGATCGGGATCAGCCTGGCAGCGGCGGTGGTTCTTGCTCTGGTCGTGGCCGTCTGGCTGGCAGGCAGCTTCACACGTCCCGTCAGGCAGTTGGCGCGGCACGTGAATAACCTTGTCGAGGCGGCTGATGCGGAAACGGGTGATGCCATTACACCGCAGCTTGATGCGCTGGCCCGCCTGGACCTTCCACAAGACATGGATGATCTGGCCATTGGCTCGTGCCGCCTGGGCCAGTTAATCCAGCAGCGGATCAACGAATTTAACACCATTTACACGATGGGACAGGCGATCAGCGCCGAACTCGATTTTGAAGACACCGTGCGGGCTGTCATACGAGCGATGCAGCAGGTGGTTGGATTTGACGCCGCCGAAGTGTCAGTGGCCCGCGGAAAAGTCCTGGTGGTCGAAGCCTGGATTGGTCGTAAAGACTTTAACGATACCACCGGTCGTGAATACCGGATCGGTCGGGGCCCCACCGGTATGATCGCCTCCACCAAAGCCCCTGTATTTATGCCAACCATTACTTCTGAAGACGACCTGAAACGCACGCTGGGGTATGCCACCGAAGCGGGCGAATTCCTCATGAAAACAACCAAAGTTGTCATCAATTCGTTTCTTGGCATTCCCCTGTTAATCGGCGAGCGCCTGATTGGCACCCTGACGCTGGTGCATTCGCAGCCCGGCCATTTCACCGAAGCCGATAAACGCCAGCTTAACAAACTGGCCGCCCAGGCTTCGATCGCCATTGACAACGCCATCAAAATTCGCCAGCGCGAAAACGCGCTCAAAGCCCAGATACGCGAACTGCGCGTCGAGATCGATCACAAACAGCTTGAGGACGATGTCGAAAAAATCACGACAACCGACTACTTTCAGAGCCTTCAGGCCGATGCGGCTAGAATGCGTAAACGGGTTTATACTAGAAGAACATCACCAACGAACGAGTCTGAGCCATCTGTTGAGCCGGATTCTGATCAGTCCACTGATCAATAATTAGTAAAAAGAGACTGACTTTATGAGCGGATTATGTTGGGTGTGCGATGAGTCTGCGCAGGCGAGCTGTCGCTTTTGTGGGCGTTTCGTCTGCAAAGATCATGCGTCCAAGCTGCCTTTTTTCCTTACCGTCTATGTCGGAGCCAACCAAACGCCAAAAGCCATTGTCGTAGCAGATGCAATTTGGTGTGGTATTTGCCGACCTCAGCCTGACCCGATTGCTATGCCGGAGATTTATTGATACGCGGGGTAATAGGGAGACAACTATGCCGGGCTTATACGATCGGTTAATGGATGAAATCGAAGATGATAACGACAAACCGGCTGGCCTGACACCGCTAGAGATTGCCGAGTTGCCCGAACCACATCGCACGGTCATGTTTTTTCTGCTACGGGACAAAGCCGCCGCCTCGCGGGGTGTGACGCTGGACGTGCTCGAAGACAAACTCAGCGATATCGATGACATGGCAGGTGTCCTGTACGACCTGACCAAACACAGTTGGCTCATTATGCTGGGCGAGCCGCCCGCCGAAAAGTACAAAGTGAATCTCCGCCGCAAGCATGGCAGCAAAACGTCAGGCATCTGGTCCGCCCTGACCGACCACTTGATGGAAATAGACGACGACGAGCGTTCACAAGGAACACAAAACACATCGGGCAGCATTGCCCCGCGCCCCGATTGGTAGCCGAGGCATAATCTGCCATGTCGTTTGATCCGACCTTCCAACAACGCTTGAGCCGGTACCTTCCGAACGACCTGTTGAACCAGTTTCCTGACACACAGGCGCTCACCAAAGCGCTCCGGCGTTTGAACAGCCTGCACCAGGCTGTTTTGTCGTTTTTGCCGCAGTATGTTGCCGAAAACGAACGCCTCCATCACGAGGTGTATGGCGGGCTGCGTCCTGGCACATTTATGTTTGCCGACGTATCCGGCTTCACGGCGCTGTCAGAAAAACTCCAGGCGGCGAGTGGGCGTGAAGGCGCGGAAATACTGACGGCGATTATCAACAGTTATTTCGCCACTATGCTGGAAATTTTAGCGAAGTCGAACGGGCAGTTACTCAAGTTTGCGGGCGACGCGCTGCTGACCTTTTTCCCGGCCCGGCCCGGCGAAGACGAAGCGCCGCTTGCTATTCGAACCGGGCTGCGCATGCAGCGCGCCATGGTGACCGGTTTCCAGCCAATCCGCCATGCCGACCTTGAAAGCCTGATCGGCCCCCATTCCCTGGAACTGTCGATGTCGATCGGGATCGCACGCGGCAAGCTGCTCGAAGCCGTGATCGGCAATACCCAGCAGCGCGATCACATGATCCAGGGCACACTGCCGGGCATGGCCATGCGTGCCGAAGAAGCCGGTACCCGTGACGACGTCATCGTCGATGCCGAGTTGTATGACAGTTACCATGATCAATTTGACATGACGGCGCTTGGCGAGGGGTTTTATCGTGTGGAAGACACGTTCGGCGACCGCCTGGATGATTACGAGTTTGTCATACCGCGCCGCCGCCGCGGCCAGTCCGCCGCGTTATTTGACTTCGCCGAAGCAAACTTACTTCAAGACTTGCAGCGACAGGTTGAGCGGCTGGACAGCGTGGCCCGTTTTGTGGCTCCGGATGTGGTCAACAAACTGGCGTTCCGGGGTGATCACATCGAACCGGAAAATCGCCCGGCCACGGTGATCTTTTGCCACGTGACCGGTTTCGCCGAGATATTGGAGCAGTGGGGCGAAAACGAACTGTCCCGCCTGACGACGATCATCAACCGCTACTACGGCATCATGCAGCGTACCATTGTGGCAAATGGCGGATCGTTAAACCGCAGCGATCCCTACCGGCACGGGGCCAAACTCCTGATCACGTTCGGCGCACCGATCGCGCACCCTGACGACCAGGAACGCGCCGTTACAACAGCCCTGGAAATGAACCGCCAGCTTGCGCTGCTGAACAACCGCCTGCGCGATGAACTACCCGACCACCTGCAACGATGGCCGTTCATCACGCAGTGTTTGGGGATCACATATGGCCCGGTGTTTGCCGGTGAGGCGGGCTGGCGTGCCCGGCGCGAATACACGGTCATGGGGGATGACGTTAACCTGGCCGCCCGCCTGATGAGTAAGGGTGAGTCCGGCCAGATCATGATCAGCGCGCGCGTGTGGGAACGCGTTAATCCACACTTTGAAACCGAGGTCCTGCCGCCGCTCCAACTCAAAGGCAAAAGTAAACTAACCCAGGCGTACCTGGTCAAGGCCAGCGCCATATCCGCCTTGAATATCGCTGAGACATCGGACACGCCGTTTGTCGGCCACGACCTGCAACTGCTGACGCTTACGTATGCGCTGCAACAGGCAAGAGGACCGCGCCGCCGGCAAGCATTTGCCTTAATTGGTGATGCGGGTGTTGGTAAAACACGGATCGCTAAACAAGTGGTCGAAGCGGCTGAGGCGACCGGTTTTAGCGTGGCGTGGGCAAGCTGCCAGCTTCGCAGCACACAAGGCCAGTCGGTATGGGGTGCGATCATTTTCCAACTGCTCCAGCTTGAGCAGGCCAAAAGCAAAAAAGCACAGCAGCGCCTGCTCAACGTGCGTCTGGGCGAAATGGAGCTTGGTGAACTGGAAAGCGTTTTTGCGTCACAACTCTTTGTGTCGGACAGAACACCGGACAAGTCACCATCGCCTAAACCTAAAACCGCTGTTCGTGATATGCCCAAGACCAGCACGGGTGTTTTTGATCTGATACAGGGACCTTCTGACCTGGAAAAATCGGGGATATTTGGTGCGGTTCGCCGTGAGGTCGAGTCCAGCCCGGCGCCTGGTGAAAAAACCGGGCTGCCCTTGTGGAAAAACCTCCAGAAACAGACCAGTTTTCCCGACAGCGTTGTCCGGCTGCTCCAGGCGTTTGCCGACGAAACACCCACATTGCTTATATTCGATGACATCCACCAGGCCGACGCGGAAACACTGGCGATCCTCAACCAGGCTTTAGAGGCAATTACACAATCCCGGCTGATGGTGCTGGCCACACACGAACCGGATGAAAACCTGGACGTGCGCGTGCGCCGCAAGTTAAGTATCGATGACCTGGACCAGGACGAGGCTTACTTGATGGCCGCGCGCGTGCTTGGTGCCGACGACGTTGGGCCGCACCTGCGTGACTTTCTGTGGCAGCGCACCGGCGGGCGTCCCCTGTTTGTTGAGACGTTGATCAAACTGCTGCAAGACAACGCCCACATCAAACAAACGGGGCCGCAAATCGAACTGGCCGAGGGTGCCCAGCCTGCCAACCTGCCGGATCATGTGCGCCAGTTGATCGTCAGCCATACCGACCGGCTCTCGCATGAAGCGCGTACCGTGCTCGAAGTGGCCTCAGTCATCGGAACATCCTTCACACTCGAAGCCCTGCTGGCTATCGGCGAAATCGGCCTGGAAATTCGCCTGGAAACACGGCTGGGTGATCTGATCCATTCGCGGCTCATCAACATGCAGCCCGACCAATCGTACCGGTTTAACTATGGCGTGGTGCAAACCGCCGTGTACGAAAGCCTCAACCGGATGCAGCGCCTCAAATTACATCGCCAGAGTGCCGATTACTGGCAAAAACAGCCCGATGCAGACCAACACGTGCTGACTGTCGCGGATCACCTGGTCAAAGGTGGTATGCCAACCCGCGCCTCCGAGTTGATTTTTGAAGCGGCCAACCAGGCCGAACAGAGTCAACACATAACTCGCGCCATCGAGCTGGTGTCCCATGCGCTCGATATTTTCCCTCATGACGAGAGCTTGCAGACCAAGCTAACCCAGCTCCAACAGCTTGCAGCAGCATCAACAGTATCAGCAAGCGCCGGTTCTCGTAACGCCGATGAGCAGCAGCGGTCCCCGTGCCCGCACTGCGGCGCATCACCGAATCTTCAGAACAAGGTGGGTCGTAATCGCTCCGGCACACAGCGCTATCGCTGCAAACAATGCCGCCGCTCTTACACGCCAAAGCCAATACCGGATCAACCCGGTGCGGTGATCGATAAATTGTTTGCCAGCCCCACGGCTCAGCCACCCGGCGACCAGGCCAGCCCCCATCAGCCCGGTTTGCTCAACCTATCCTCGTGGGAAAAATAGACCGCGCTCCGGATGGCAGCGGTAAGTAATCGCCAACAAGCCGCAGGTTTTCCGCCCAGCAGCAGCACACAATGTGTTGCAGTCTAGTCTTTGGCAGCGCGCTCGAACTAATAACGAACCTTAAAGTATTTTCATAACAATTTGGTCGTTTTGCTCAATACCTTCGCCAAAAAATGAGGGTCTGTAGGGCTTTTGAGGTAGAGTTATTGTTGACCAAAACAAGTGACTCAAACCAAGCAAA
>JAFGHR010000110.1 GCA_016930015.1 Anaerolineae bacterium
AAGCAGATGGTCAGTCGGGTCGTGATCGACCCGGCGGGTAGGATCATTCGACTGGAACTGCTGCCGCCCTTCAACTATCTGGACGGCTTGCATCACAACAGAGAAACTGATCCACGTGGCAAACATCCCCGGCCCAAAAACAAAGGAACCAGCCCGTTAACGGCTGGTTCACTTCAGGTCAATCTTGGTGCCCCCATGGGGATTCGAACCCCAGTCTTGGCCTTGAAAGGGCCACGTCCTGGTCCCCTAGACGATGGGGGCGTGATGCGCTGCGTTGTAATGTGTTGTTCCGTAACGCGCTGCGCATTGTACCATGCTGACTGAGGGGCCGTCAAGGATGATTGTGCCCGGATTCGGGATCATCAATTCAAAACACGCGCGGGAGGGCGCTGCTGTCCGATGGACGGCGCACACTGCTATAATCTGGCAACATGGGTACGAATAACGGAGCAGCACCGGGAGGCACCATGACAACCTTTACACCGGACGCGATCACGGCCTGGCTGACCGATCATCCCAATTGGTCGCTGGGGGATGACGGCATGCTGCACGCCGACTACATGTTCAAGAACTTTACGCAGGCCATGCAGTTTGCCAACGCGGTCGCGTTTCTGGCCGAAACCGCCGACCATCACCCCGACATGGTGATCCATGGCTACAAACACGTGCGCGTTAGCGTGATGTCACACGACAGACAGGGCATCACCGAGCGCGATTTTAAGCTGATCACGCAGATCGACAATCTGCCCGGCTTCGGCGCGTAACCAGCCAGAAGAAATAAACTAGTATCTTTCATCAAAATCTTTTATATTTCTAAAGGTGCTCTAATGTATTTCAGGTAACCTTTTACGCGGTTAGAGCATCTAATGAAGTATGGGCTGCTGCCACATTGTGCCGGCGCAGCGAAGGTTACCAACGATAAGGAAGGCGAACATGCAAAGCAACGCCCCATTGAAAAAGAACGGCAACAGTCACGACTACATCATCGTGGAAAAACCCTACGGGTACGCTGTCCGCAGCACGCAGGAAGTTGAACTGCACGTGCCGGTTGATTTCGATCACAACCATGATATGAGCCTGTCCGACGAGCTGCGCCTGGACAGCGCGGCCAAGCTCGCCGACGAGCGCAAGGTCGCGATCGAGGACGCTGTAAGCCTGATTCTGCTCAACATAGGCGAAGACCCCGAACGCGACGGATTGCTGCGCACACCGCACCGTGTCGCCAAGATGTATGGCGAACTGCTCGAAGGGTATACGCAGGATGTAAACACGATCATCAACGGTGCCATGTTCGATGTCGAATACGGCGAGGGCGAAATGGTGATCGTCGCCAACATCGAGTATACGTCGTTGTGCGAGCATCACATGCTGCCGTTCGTCGGCAAAGCGCACGTAGCCTATATCCCGCGTGACAAAGTCGTCGGGCTGAGCAAAATTCCGCGCATCGTGGATATGTTCGCGCGCCGCTTGCAAGTGCAGGAACGGCTGACCAACGAGATCGCTAACGCGCTCGAAGACGCGCTGGACCCGGCGGGCGTGATGGTCGTCGTCGAGGGCCAGCATAGCTGCGCGGCGCTGCGCGGTGTCAAAAAACACGGCGTGAACATGGTCACCACGGCCAGGCGCGGTGCGTTCCGCACCGATGCCAGCCTGCGCGATGAGTTCTACCGCCTGATCGAAAAATAACCGGGGAAGCGGGCATATTCTCATGGAGTTAACATCCCGAATCGCACTGGTCACCGGGGCCGCGCACCGCGTCGGCAAAACGATCGCGCTGGCCCTGGCCCATTCCGGCGCCAGCGTGATCGTGCATTACGGGCGATCCGCTGACGCTGCCCGCGAGACGGCAGCCGAGATCAGCGCGCTGGGCGTGGACGCGTTCCCCGTCCAGGCCGATTTACGCGATCCGGCCCAGATCGACGCCTTATTTCAGGCGGTCGAAGACCGCTTCGGGCACCTGGATATCCTGGTCAACAGCGCGGCCAGTTTTGTCAAACAGCCGTTTGACGACATCGACCTGGATAGCTGGAAAGACGTGCTGCAATCCAACCTGAGCGCCCCGTTTTTATGCAGCCAGCGCGCCGCCCGCCTGATGCGTGCCGTCCCACGCCCGGCAGGCCAACCGGCCCTGATCATCAACATCACCGATCTGAGCGGGCTATTCCCCTGGCCGGGATACGTGCAGCACGGTGTGAGCAAGGGCGGCTTGATCCAGCTTACACGCATCAGCGCGCGCGAACTGGCGCCCGATATCCGCGTGAACGCCATCGCGCCGGGCGCGATCCTGCCGCCGCCGGGCATGTCCGCCGACAGCGATCAATGGCAGGCGATAGGCCAGCAGGTGCCGCTGCGGCGCACCGGCAGCCCGGATTTTATCGGACAGACGGTTATTTTTTTGGCCGCCAACGACTTCATTACAGGTGTCGTGATCCCGGTTGACGGCGGCGAACACCTGTTGGGTTCGCTCAAGTAGACTTTTGCCAGTCCAAAAAGGGAAACAGCGCCATGCCTGCCCAGGACAAAATTCTCATTCGCGACCTGCTGCTACGCGGGATCATCGGTTTTAACGACTGGGAGCGCGAAAAAAGGCAGGATATTCTGATCAACGTGACGCTGTTCACCGACATGCGCATACCCGGCCAATCGGATAATCCAGACGACGCGCTCAACTACCGCACCATCACCAAAGCGATCATCAACCACGTGGAAACCGCATCCCATCTACTCGTCGAATCGCTGGCAGCCGAGATCGCGCGTATCTGCGTGGTGGATCACGACGCGGCAAACGTGATCGTGCGTGTCGAAAAACCCGGCGCGCTGCGGTTTGCGCGATCCGTCGGCGTCGAGATCGAACGGGAACGGGCCGATTTTGCCAGCTAATACACACACCAAAAGCCCGGCTTCCGTGCTGGCATTCATCACCCTGGGGTCGAACATCCAGCCGGAGACACATTTAATCCGCGCCGTGGAACACATCGCGACGCGGCTGGACGTTGTGCGCCTGTCACGCGTATACGAAACGGCACCACTGCGGGCTGACGGGCAGATCGCCGCTGAGCAGGATTCGTTTCTAAACGCTGCCGTGCTGGTGCAAACGGACCTCGCGCCCGTTTCCCTGAAATTCGACGTGCTGCGCGCCATCGAAGCCGCTTTGGGCCGCGTGCGCACGGCTGATAAGTTCGCGCCGCGCACGATTGATCTCGACCTGGCGCTGTACGGTGATCCGGGTTCAAGTGTCGTCATGCAGCACGATGATCCCCGGCTCACGCTGCCCGATCCCGATATCCTGACACGCGCCCATGTCGCGCGGCCCCTGGCCGATCTGGCGCCCGATTACCCCCACCCGCTGACCGGCGACTCCTTATCCGTTATCGCAGCCCGCTTTGGCGATCAGGAACAGATCACCGTGCGGCGCGACATCACGTTGAGCCTGTGACACGCCTATCCACCCGATCAAAAAACCAGAGATTATGTGACCAGTTAACAGTGCCGGTCAGTCCAGGAAGCGCTTGACCAGGGCGATCAGGGGTTGAATGCCTGCTTGTTTCTGCTGGTAATCGGTAAAACCGGCTTCCAGATAATGCTGGCGTTTATGTTTATCGAGGTAAGCCGTCAGCGCCACAATCGGAACCTGAGCGCAGGAGTCAATAGCGCGCAGCCGCCGCGCAGTTTCCATACCGTCAAAACCGGGCATCTGCACATCGACCAGGATCAGGTCAAGGAGCTGCTGCCGGGCGATGTCCAACCCGCTTTGACCGTCCGGCGCGATCTGAATATCGTACCCGCGCGGACCCAGCACCTTTTTCACGAGGCGTTGGTCATTCGGGTTATCATCAATGTACAGAATGCGTTTGGTCACACTGCCCTCCGTTGACTGTCGTGCTCAACATTCCCAGATTCCATGATACTCATGAACACCCGCGCAGGTCAACCGGCTGGCAGGCATTTTACGGCAAATTAATTTCGCCGATCACACAATCGCAGAGGGTTTATTATATTGGAGTGGGCAGTTGCACAGATATGTTTTATGAAATATTATTCACTGTTATCCGGCTTTGCTAAAATTATAATTATCTGTATAGTTTTCCCTCCGTTGTGTTAAGTTTACGCTCAAAAACAGCGAAAACTTAACTTATATTGATGGAAGGTTATCATGCGGGCGTTAACTATATGTCCCGGCTCAGAGGTTCAAAAAACGGACATCCATGCTCTTTCAGAGGATTCCAAACCGATCATGCACAAAACCGGAGGAGGTTTTTATGTCCCAAGTCGTAATTGTCGATAACGAGTACATAACTATCGAATATCTACCCGATCATAAGACCATACACCACATCATTCACCAACCTTTCGGCGGCCAGCCATTTCGTGACGCTTTGAACCTCGGCACCGAAGCCCTGGGGAAATATGGTGTCTGCAAGTGGCTGTCGGATGATCGTAAAAATGGGCCGCTTTCACCCGAAGATGCGAACTGGGGGTTCAACGATTGGAACCGTCGCACAATCAAGGCTGGTTGGAAATACTGGGCCGTGGTGGTACCGGAAGAATTGGTCGCCGCCGGAACCCTGATCCCTACAATAGAGAATCTCTTTGAACTTGGCTTACGCATGATGGTTTTCAGTAGCGTGGACAAAGCAATGGAATGGCTTGATAAGCAGGAGTGTTAAGAAACACATAGAGGGGAATATGGAGTCAGTGAAGGCATTTGCCCACATTCCCCCCTCAAACAGGAACCAACCATCAACTATATCTCCTGGGAATAGTCGAACCAGGGGACAGCGGCCAAACTTGCGTATCCCGACCCATAAAGTTGATGTACACTGAAGCTATCGATTAATTGGATCCAAGGAGGGATACAATGGATGGACTCTTTCAGTTCCTCGCCAGCCGGGCCGGTCGGATCACACGGATCGTAATTGGTGCGATTCTGGTCATCATTGGGCTGGCTATCGGGTTTTCAACCGACAGCCTGGTCGGCTGGATTGTCACCGTGGTCGGAGTCTTCCCAATCGTTGCTGGAACGTTCGACCTGTGCCTGTTCGCCCCGTTTTTTGGCAAATCCTACAAAGGGGCCGACTTACGAATCGACACAGAACCACCCGCTGCTACTCAAGAATGATTATTTAGAGTAGTCAAAAACAACCAACGCACACAATAATAAATGCGGGCAACCTTTTAGGAGGTTGCCCATTATTTGTCGACACATCGCACAGTGTGGAAAAACACTGAGGGGGGTGGGATTATGTCGACAGTGGAGAGTGAACCCTAATCACCACTATAAGAACATTTGTTCTTTTTGTCAAGTTAAGAAAAGATAAAAACATCATCATCCAGGAGTTAAAACCGTCACACCGCCTGCTTTTCTCTGCTAAATAACGTTACGGATGCACCAAACAGCCACCCGATATGTACCCATCGCTTACTATGGTGTATGTGATGGTTTCTCCTGGAAAATAATTTTCTAGAGAAAACTCCCATTTTCATCTTATCATATCACAGTGTTGTGGCGTCAAGCCCCCAAGAATTGGGCTTATAATCACGCACCCGCGTTGTAATCTCGTAACAGAGGAGGTTACACACGCATGAATAATACCCACAATCATCCCATTTCTCCAAATGATGTTCTGTCGGCGGCAGACCAGTGCCTGAAGGGGTTTCGGAACAAGCCGGAAGACCTGGTTCTCAATCGCCAAGGCCGCCTCAGCCCCAAACAGCACACGATTCTCAAAGACCAGCAGGGAAATAAAACCCTGGAACTGATCGCAGTGCCCATCGTAGGCAGTGCGATGGCGCTGGCGGGCCTGTTTACGATGATCAGCCAGGGTATATCCGTTTTGTTTGTGATTCTGCTCATCTTGGGGGTGGTCGTCATCGGCGTTGGAGTCGTGCTCATCACCAGGGTCATGCGGCGCTTCCAGGCGGAGATCGACGCCGGGCATGTAACACACGTCGAAGGTATCGCGCGGCTGCATACCGATACCAAAAACGAGATGACCAGCCACATTGTGCGGATCGCCGACAAACGGTTTGAGGTAACTCCAGACCAGTTTTTGGGGTTCCGCAACGGCGAAGCCTACGCGGGTTACTACACGCCGGATACCCTGACACTGGTGAGCGCCGAGCCGGTTCCGCTCCCGCCGCCGCTGGCGGGCCTGCGCCAGCACAAGAATATCGGCAGTTCAAACATATGAGTCAGCCATAAGTCTTCGTGCTAAATCATGCCACATCAAGAGAAATATACAGTATCGAAATGATCAGGCTGTACCGCTCTACATCGACATCGTTACAGTTTAAATTTTAATTGAGTTTTTCTTATTAGCTCTTTTTAAGGGGGAAATTTCAACAGAATCAACATAAAAACTCATCTCGGAATCATATTGTCACAAACCTAAAATCAACCGTATATTTTTAATTCATAACAACAAATCGTCTCAGAAAAGGGTATTATCGTTTTATCAGGTGAATTCACGGGAGAAAACACGCCTTTACAACTCGCTAAATACAATGTAAAATATAGCTATTACAGCAAGATATACCAATCTAGATATACACAGTACATGCCAATATCAACGTGAGTTTTTTGGAGCAGCCTATGACAAACCAAAGAAATGAGAATCCACTGGATAAGCTATTCGTCGATAATAAGCCATTAGATTTAGCGATCTTGGCGAACCTAATTGAGGATTATGTTCAACTTTATGCGGACACAAGTGAAATCGAACTCACCGAAAAATGGGATAAACTAACACAAAGGAAAAAAATACTCATCTACCTGCTTGGACGTAAGGCATTGAAGGAAAGCGGAAAGCTACCAGCAGACCAGGAACAGGCAACACCATCACAAATCGAAGCGGATACCGGCATTAAAGGAAACTCCGTCCGACCAACGCTATCACGCCTGCTGGACGAACGGCTAGTGCGTTCAAAAGCCTCCGACAAAGGAGAAAGGAAATATCTGGTCCCTAATCACGTTATCGACCGCATCTATAATGAAATAGCCGAAAAGGACTGAACAAAATGGTATCACGAACACAAACCCGATATGCCTATGGCATAGAAGACATTCCCGAAACGTTCTCTGAGTGGGCAGAGCAATATGCGCTCACATCCCACCGGAAGCGTTTTGTCGCGATAGCGGTATACTGCTACCGTACCTCAGGCCAGGTTCATTTCGACACGCATAATATGATCGAAATGTATAACAAAGCCCGCTGGGAAAAACCAACAAATCCAGCTGATATCATAGCAAAAGCAGCGAACTCCCGCTTTTTTGAGGTCAGTTCCACAGAAAACGGCCTGAAAAAGTGGCAGCTCACAAAAACCGGCTTCAAATATCTGGATACACTTCGTATCTCGGAAGGGTAACAGCATGAGTGACGACCCGATCCCCAACTACGAAGGTAAGAAATTGGATGATGAGACCGTTCACGTTCGGTATCGCTTTGGCGACTCCGAAATGGAAGCTGAAGGCTCAGAGGAATACGTGAACCAGCACACACTGCTGTTTTTCTCACAGGTTCGTAGCGAGTCTTCATCAAACACTGACATGCCAGACATCGAAGAAAACAACATGCCGCTGTCTGTCAACAGTGGCATGTCAAAAAATACTAGTGGCAACGCTCAAATAAAGCCACAAGATTTACTGGGATTATACCATAAAATGGTTCCCAGTAATCAACGTGAGCAAATTCTCGTCATAACCTACTTCTACCAAATGTTGGAGGGTCATGAGTACGTTTCGCTGGATGATTTCAGTGAAGCCTATGACATCCTGCGACGCGTGCCGGTCGAGACTCCCCGAAATCTAAAGAGCAGCATTCGCAACGTGGTTGATCGTTCTAATCTGTTGTTCACCCCAATACGGGGACAGTTCGCACTAACGCACAAAGGCAAGGAATACGTGGAGCAGCTTCCCGAAAAAGAGGGGTAAAGCTCTGCGAGTGGGGGCAACTCGGAAACGGGTTGCCCTTTATTCATAAATCCGAGAATGCCGAAAAATCGCCCGCGTGGAACGGTTCGAAGCTGTGCATGTGATCGAGCAGTTCGGCCAGCCCGGCTTCCAGGCTGATACGCGGATACCAGCCCATCGCGTTGAGGCGGCTGCTGTCGATGGCATACGACAGGTGTGTCAGCACGTCCTGCTCGGTATAGCGGATTTTCACATCGGGGCGCTGCGCCTGCACGGCCTGCGCCAGTTCGAGCACGGAGATGTTTTCGGCAGCCGCGTTAAACGTCTGTCCGGCCATTTCCGCCGGGTGCGTGAGCGCAAACCGGATCACGCCGCTGGCGTCGCTCACATGCAGTTGAGGGCGAATCTGGTTGCCGTCGCCGTACACGGTCAGCGGGCGGTGAACGCTCGTCAGGTACACAAACCGGTTAGCGACGGCGTCAAAACGCAGCGAGGGCGCCAGCCCGTATACGGGCGCTAACCGCAGGATCGCGGTCCGGATGCGTCCCTGTTCCGCCGCGGTACGCAGGTGGTTTTCGGCCCGCAGCTTACTTTCGGCGTACAGCCCAACCGGGCGGCAGATATCATCCTCTTTGAACGGGCGCGGCTGGCGCAGGGGACCGCCGATCACCGCATCGACCGGGCCATACACGGCGGCGCTGCTGGTGTATACAAAAAAGTCCACACCTGCCGCGGCTGCCGCATCGATCAGGTTGGCCGTGCCCCAGTGATTCACCTGTTCGATCCAGCCGGTCGGGCCAAATGACAGCGGAGTTCGCACAATGGCCGCCATATGCACCACGGCCCATACATCCTGGAGCGCACGCCGCACCCCGGCATGGTCCAGGATATCACCTTCGATGAACTGGTAGCGGCCTTCGGGCGGCAGATCGAGCAGCGAGGTATACGTTTCACGCTGGAGATTGTCGTACAGGCGAATCGTGTCCCCGGCAAAGTCCGGATCGGCAGCCAGGTCACGAATCAAGCGCGAGCCGATATACCCTGCCCCACCTGTAACCAAAATTACGCGTGACATCATTCAGACTCCGTTTGTACTGGTGTGGTGCGCGTCACGCGTGACATGGCTCAAGCCCTGTGTGTGTCATCACGCGGCGCGTTCAGCAGGGCGTCGGTGTGCAGGCCGCATTCACGCTTGGCCGTCCCGGACCAGCGCCCGGCACGCTCATCGCCGCCATCATGCACGGGATTCGTGCACGGGGCGCAGCCTACGCTGAGATAACCCTGGCTGAACAGCGGGTGTGCCGGGAGGTCATGGTGATCGATGTAGGTCCACAGGTCACGGCGTGTCCATGTCACCAGCGGGTTAATTTTAAACCGTCCATCGGGCAGCGCTTCGAGCGGTTGGGCGTGGGCGCGGTCAGGCGTCTGATCGCGGCGAATCCCGCTGATCCACGCGTCAAGATCGCCCAGCGCCCGCTGCATCGGTTCGACTTTATTAATGTAACAGCATAAATCCGGATCGCGGCGGTACAGCGCATCACCATAACGCTGCACAAAATCCGTGCGGCTGACGGCAGGCCGCACCACGCGCAGCGTCAGCCCGAACTGCGCCACCAGTTGATCACGATACGCCAGCGTTTCAGGGAAGTGATAACCGGTGTCGAGGAAGATCACGGGAATTTCGAGGGCTGCACGGCTGATCATGTGCAGCAGCGCTACGCTCTGGGTCTGGAATGATGACGTCACTGCCAGGCGCGGCAGGTAATGTTCTGCCGCCCAGTCGATGATGGTTTGCGGTTCAGCCGTTTCGAACTGCTCGTTCAGCCGTTCGCGTTCGTTTTGTTCCACGCGATCCTGTCTCCTATGGCGCCAACTCGCCCCAGTCTACACCAGAGTACGGCCAAAAACCAGGGGTTTCTATCACAAACACCCCACACAGTGTATAACACGCATGGATACAGAACGATAGCAGCCAGTTTGCACACAACAAGGCGGCACCATGCACATTACCTTGCTCGGCCTGGGTTCACGCGGCGACACCCAGCCGTATATCGCGCTCGGACGGCACTTGCAGCAGCATGGGCACACCGTCACGCTGTGCGCCGGGGACGACTTCGAAACATTGGTTAACGGCTATGGACTGGCGCACGCCTCCGCCGGGATCAGTTTTGACTACTTTGTCGAGCATCACATGCAAACCGCGCTCGCGTCGGGGCGTAATACACTGCGCGCGCTGCATAACATCTACCGCGAAGGACTCGCGCACATCGAGGTGATGCGCGACGCCGTTGATCGCGCCTGCGCGGGCACCGATGCGATCATCGCTAACATGGTCGGCATGGTCTTCGCCTACGAGATGGCCCACGCGCGCGACCTGCCCCTGTTCCTGAGTGTACAGCAGCCCGCCCTGACGCGCACGCGCACCCTACCCAGTGCGCTCCTGCCGATTTCGGAACGATGGGGCGGCACGGCCAACCTGCTGACGCACATGGTGCTCGAACCGTTCTTCAAACGCTTCTTGAATCTGCCGCTGCGTGACCTGCACCGGCGGCGCATCCCGGTGCTGTACGGCTTCAGCCCGGCGGTAGTCCCCAAACCCGCCGACTGGCCTGATCACGTCCACATCACCGGCTACTGGTTTTTGGAACACGCCCCCGGCTGGCAGCCGCCCGCCGATCTCGTGGCATTTTTGCAGGCCGGACCACCGCCTGTGTACGCGGGCTTCGGCAGCATGTCCAGCCGCAAACCGGAAGAAACCCGCCAGATCGTGATCGAGGCCGCGCGCCGGGCCGGTCAGCGGCTGGTACTGGCGACAGGCACCGGTCATACAGCGCCGGATGTGTTCGGTCCTGGCGTGTACGCGCTGGCGGGTGCGCCGCATGACTGGCTGTTTCCACAGATGGCCGCATTGGTCCATCACGGCGGCGCAGGGACAACCGGCGCCGGGCTGCGATCGGGTGTACCCGCCGTGATCGTGCCGTTTTTTGGCGATCAACCCTTCTGGGGCGACCGCATCCGGGCGTTGGGCGTGGGACCGGCCCCGATTCCCCGGCGCGGCCTGACAGCGGACCGGCTCGCGTATGCACTGCGGATCGCGACCACACACGGACCTATGCGCGCTCGTGCCGCTGAATTGGGCGCACGCATCCGGGCCGAAGATGGTGCCGCACGCGCCGTGGCCATCGTGGACCGGGTGCTGGATTCACGGATTTAGCGACCGGCTGATACGTTTTTCATCAGCCGACCGGTTGACGTTTTTTTTCAACCGACCGGCTTTAGCCGACCGCTACCAGCGGCACAAAGTACAGATACAGCATTTTGCCGGGCGGGAGTTCGGCCTCATAAGGGCTGGCGACCAGGGTTTCGATCCCGAAGATGTCGTACAGGCGGCTGAGCGTCGGGCCATCGTTGACGAAAAAGGCGTAGTCTACGTCCCGTGGAAGTTGTGCCAGGAATTCGTGCGTCACAAGCTCCGGCTTGACCACGTGCAGCACCAGATCATCAGCCAGGAAGTTGAGGAAATTACGGCTATCACCTTCGGGCAGCACCTTGTCCCCGACGATGTATATTTCGGTGCCGGGCGGCAGATCAACCGCACGCAGCAGCGCATCATCCGTATCGGCCTCGACGTGCTGCCGCACCTGCTCGTTAAAGCGGTCCATAAACGGGCCGAAGTAATACAATCCCTGCCAGGCCATGATGCCGGCTGACGCAAATACCAGCAGCTCGCGGCGCACAGACACCGGCCAGCGCGGCGGCCACAGCAGCGTCAGCGTGTAACGCATCCCGGCGGCGATCAACACGACCAGCGCCGGAAATACGACCACGTATCGCGCCGATACCGCGCTTTCGACCAGCATCATGTTACCTAACGCCGTCGCCAGCAGCCAGGGTACAGGCAGAAATCCCGGCGCGCGCCAGTGCCACAAAGCGACGGCCATGCCCAGCATAAACAGCGGCACAAAATAGGTGATCACCAGCGGGTGTTTGCCGCCATAATACAGGTAATAGTATACAAACGTGTTTTCCGGGTGGTTGACGACCATCAGCAGCGCATGCCGCAGGTGCCGCAGCCGCGTGTCGAAGGTGTCCGGCTCCCGGTCGCGCGCCCAATAATCGTCATCCAGGCGCGTGTTATCCAGACGGTTCACGAACGGGAAGTTCAACCCTTGCAGCGTGTAATAGACCGGCGCGGCGACGATCAAAAATGCGGCCAGCGCCAGCAGCAGCCCGCGCCATGACGGGCGCGGACGCCAGATCACCAGCCCGACCGCCAGCCAGCCAACGGCCAGCACCGGAAACAACAGCCGCCCGCCTTCGTAAAAATACTGTGTCAGGCCCAACATGGCGCCACCCGCTGCGTAATCGAACCGGCGGCGGGACCGCACGCCGCGCGCGATCAGTCCCAGCCCCAGCGCACCGAACAGCGGATCGGCGATGTTGTTCAGCGCGAGGCGGCTGTAATGCACGTGCGGCGGAAAACTGATCAGCAGCACCGCCGCCAGCAGGCCGGTTACACGGTCGTACAGCGCCCGCCCCAACACATACACCGCCGGGATCGTGAGCGCACCGATCACGGCGCTCGCCAAGCGCAGCCCGACCAGGTTGCGCCCAAACACGTCTACCGCTTTGGCGCCAAGATACGAAAATAAAAACGGAAACGACGCCGACGTGTGCATCGGTTCCAGCAGGCGCGTGTCCTGAAATTTCCAGAAATACGTGATTCCAAACGCAAAATGGCCCTCGTCAACCAGGGTACGCACCGCGCTGCCCACGTGCCACACGCGCAGACCCAACCCGGCCAGCGTCAGCGCCGTAACCAGCGCCACCTCGCGCCACGGAATCCGCCTCCACGCGTCCCGGCCCGGCCAGCCGATCCCACCCAGGCCCCACACCACGAACACGATCCCGAGCACGAGCAGAAAAAACTGCCGGTCGGGTGACAGCCCATGCAGCCGCTTGATACCCAGAATGCCGCCGTTCGCTTCGGCCAGCGCCCACAGCGCCAGGATTCCGGCCAGCGCCAGCGCGGCGTCACACACGTCGTGGCGGGCTGCGCGGCGTGATACCGGCGGCGCGGGTTTCGACGATGCGGCGCGGTGTTCCCCCCACCGGCTCAACGCCAGCGCCGCGAGCATAACCAGCGTCCCGGCGGCGAATAACCAGGGCGCCGCGCGGCCATAATAGGCTTCCGGGGCTTTGGTGGGACGGTACGTGATCATACTTTGCATCGTGGGCTGGAACTCGTGGGCGCTGAGCGCCATCAGCACCACGGCCAGCAGCGCCAGCAGCACAGCGAACGTGTCACGCTGTTGGCGCAGCGCCAGCAGCCCGTGCAGTATATGCCGCGGGCGTAATTGCCCCCCCCAGCCGATCAAATGCGTCTTGGCCAACATCCACGCAGCGATCAAGGCCGCCCCCGCCGCCAGGATCGCCAGCGCCAGCAGCGACCAGACCGGCGGCAGGACTATTAACACAACGCCGCTGGCGATCACCACACACATAAACGCCAGCCAGCGGAACATCACCGGTTGTCCAGACTGAGAGATCACACGCGCTCCTATCCACCACCCACCTTACGCCGTGCGGATATGATCATTCCGTGTTTATTATACCGGTTTTGGAGCTGAACCAATGATCCGCAGGATGCGCACAGCACGCCGGAGAATCGCGACTCTGTAGAGCAAACGCGCGTATAGGTGTACAATTACACAAGTGGATGAGGATGGGTATGTTGGCGCCAACCGCAGGATGCCGAGGAGGGCAGCGAGATGTTTGAAGGTTGCGCAGGATGTTGTATCACCTTACTGCTGATCCCGCTGGTGCTGTGTATATTGATCGGGGGCGCACTCGTGTACATTTACAGCGATACGCCCGACGCCCCGATATCCGATCGATTCAAAGCCAGCACCGCCGAAGCTCAAGCCTTCGAAGATGCCATCAACCGGGCAACCATCCAGGCGTCACGCGAGGGGTATTTTGTCCTGACGTTCGACGAACGCCAGCTTTCGTCGTGGATGGCGCTGGAAGGTGAAACATTCGCCGACGAACACAATCATGCCTTCCCGTTCAAGGATGTCCAGGTGGGGATCGATGGCGGCCAATTGACGTTTTACGCCAAGCTGAACCGGTTCCGGCTGAACCTGCCCCTGGAAGTCATCATCGAACCGGCAGTAAACAATGACGGCAAGCTGGAAATGGAAATCATCGAGGCACGGGTCGGCGCCGTCGGTGTACCGCATTTTGTGCTGGAAAACGTCACCGACCAGCTTGAAGAACGTCTTCTCGAATCACTCAACAACCTGCCCGGCAACTACTTCATGTATAGTCAAACGCTGTCTGTCGGAAAAGACACCTCCGGCCTGTTCGCCGTGCAAGGCAACATCCGCTAACGTTCACCCGCTCACTGAAAGGACCGATTCCTGTGACGATTCTCGTAACCGGCGGTGCAGGCTTCATCGGCAGTCACCTGTCACAAGCCCTGCTGGACCGGGGCGACCGTGTGGTTGCCCTCGATAATTTTAACGACTACTACGATCCTGCCATCAAACGCGCCAACGCCGCGCGGCTGTCGCAGCACCCGAACTTCACCATGATCGAAGGTGATATCCGCGACCGGGACACCGTCAACGCCCTGTTTACCGATCACGCGGTCCGGCGTGTCGCTCACCTGGCGGCGATGGCAGGCGTCCGCGCCAGCGTGCAGCAGCCGTTTTTGTATACAGAAGTGAATCTCACCGGCTCGCTGAACCTGCTGGACGCGGCAGCGCGTCACCACGCGGCGGTATTCGTCCAGGCGTCAACCTCGTCGGTATATGGCCAAACGCAGCAGCTACCGTTTGTCGAAACCGACCCCGCCGACCATCCCTTAGCCGCCTACCCTGCCAGCAAACGCGCCGCCGAACTGATGGGCCACACGTGTTATCACCTGCACGGCCTGAACGTGACCGTACTGCGTTTCTTTAATGTGTACGGCCCGGCAGGGCGCCCGGATATGATGCCCTTCCGCATCATGAACGCCGTACTCGACGGCACCGAAATCCCGATCTTTAACAACGGGGATATCTACCGCGACTGGACCTACATCGATGACACGGTGCGCGGCGTGATCGCGGCCCTCGACAAACCGCTGGGCTACGCGGTCATCAACCTGGGCGTAGGGGCGCCGATCTCACTCCGCGAATTCATCGACGTGATCGAGGAACTGTCCGGGCGCACGCTCAACACGCGCAGCGTGCCGACTCCACCCAGCGATCCGCCGATCACGTACTGCGACAATACCCGCGCCAGAGAGATGCTCGGTTTTGCGCCGTCGATCACGGTGCACGAGGGCCTGGCCCGCACCTGGGAATGGTTCCGCCAATGGCGGATCGACTCCGGCACCTGGCCGGAATAACCCCTAACACCAGGAGAGCTAAGTTGTGCAGGCGCGATTGTGTTGATCGGTTCGCCCGGAAATTGCATGCCCCTCCCCTCCGGGCTACGCCCGGTATCCCCTCCCCAGCCGAGCTATGGAGGGGAAAACACGAGGAGTCGCGCGTGTCTGGAAAGTCCCCCGTCTAGCTTGGCTGGAAGGGGGATTTAGGGGGAAGGCGTTGCTCACAAACCTGCGTTCAATTTGATGCAATCACCCTGATCGGTTCGCCCGGAAATTTGGCAGCGAATACTCAAGGCAATTATACTGAACAGGGTAACCGGCGCGGTGTAAGCGCCAGCATCGCCCGGCGCGACCGTCCCAGCGATGGATTCTTGCCGGGGAATGACTATCGCCTGATCTCAAAACCGCTTTCTGGAAGACACGTTATGTTAACGATTAGTCTGGTCGTTTTGGTCATTTTGTGCGCGGCGCTCACCATCGCCGCCAGCTATCGCGACAGCCAGCGCCAGGAATATATTTTTAAGCCGCTCACCACTACACTTATTATCCTGATCGCGCTCAGTGATACCGATCCGATTTCCACCACCTACCACGTGTTGATCGTGGCCGGACTCGTGGCCTCGCTGGCCGGTGACGTATTTTTGATGCTGCCGCCAGATTATTTTGTGCGGGGATTGATCAGCTTTTTGTTCGCGCACATTTTTTACATCATCGCGTTTACGGTCGAGGGCGACGGCACCGCCCCGTTTTGGACGATCATTCCCTTTGTCGTGTACGGCGTGATCATCCTGTGGCGGCTGTGGCCGGATATCGGATCACTCAAAATCCCGGTCATGGTCTACATAACCGCGATCCTGATCATGGCGTGGCAGGCGGCTAACCGCTGGCTGGAAACCGAACAAAACGGCAGCTTGCTGGCGCTGGCGGGCGCATATCTGTTCGTCGCGTCCGACTCGGTGCTGGCGGTCGAACGCTTCAAGCATCCGTTTCGCAGCGCGCGGTTCTGGGTGCTGAGCAGCTATTTTGCTGCCCAAACATTGATCGCGCTCTCGATCTGAAGGCAGGAGGGGCGCCAGGGCAATCGCTTCAAAATCCAAAACGCCCCTCCTCTCCGGGCTAACGCCCGGTGTCCCCTCCCCAGCGAAGCTATGGAGGGGAAAATGCAGAGGCCGCGCGTCTGGAAAGTCCCCCGCCCAGCCTGGCTGGAAGGGGGATTAGGGGGAAGGCGTGGCACAAACAACCCCGCCAACTGTTTGAGGCGATAGCCCTGGGAGGGGCGCAGTGGCGTATTCTAATTACGACGGTTTTGCACCGATCTATGACCAGCACTGGAGCAGTTTTGTCAGCGCCATGCTGCCCGCCCTGGATGACCTGGCGTTGGATGGCTGCCCGCCCCCGGCTTCTATCCTTGACCTGTGCTGCGGCACCGGCCAGCTTTCGGCACTGCTCCACGCGCGCGGCTATGACGTGACCGGCATCGACGGCTCGCGTGATATGCTGCGTTTCGCCCGCCAAAACGCGCCCGGCTGCCGCTTCATCGCCGAGGATGTACGCACATTTTCGCTGCCGCCTGAGTATGATATCGCCCTGTCTACGTTCGACAGCCTCAATCACATCATGACGCTGGACGAACTGAACCAGGTTTTTTCCCGAACACAGGCCGCGCTCAAACCCGGCGGCACGTTTGTATTTGATCTCAACACGCGGGCCGGATTCGAACAGCGCGGCGACGGCACCTTTGGCCGGGCCGAAGACGATCACGCATTTATCGGCCAGTTTTCGTTTGATGCCGCAACCAACCGGTCACAACTTGACCTGGTCCTGTATTATTGGACCGAAAACGCTACCTGGGAACGCACCGACCTGACACTGGTTCAAACGTGTTACACAACCGGCGAGATCGACGGCGCACTGGCCCAGGCCGGGTTTATCAACACCGCCTACCATGACGCGCACGATCTAAACCTGGGGAAAACTCCCGGCGCCCGGCTGTTGTTTGTGGCACACAAAGCCGCCTGACCGAACACCGCCAGCGATGCATGCGGAGTTGGTCAAGTTGACAAACACGCCCACCGGGGCATTGACAGGAAATCGTTTTTGATGCGGAGCAAAAAACAGGTGACAAGGCACGCGACTAACACACCGAGTCCAGGGGAAAAACCGTGAAATCTCGCGGTTTGTATGCCGCTTTCCCCTGGGTGTGCAGCGCGCGCATCGTGAGACACCACACGATCCCAGGCAGCAAAAACACACATTACCGGGTTTTTACTTGCCGATTTCGCCGTTTTTATGTACGCTTCCCTCACAACCGCACTCAATTCGTTACGGGCAAAAAACCTTATGTCAAGCGATGAACTTTTTAACCAAACACTTGGTGGTCAATACCAGATTAAGTCACTGTTAGGCCGGGGAGGTATGGCAACGGTGTACCTGGCCCGCCAGACCTCGATGGATCGTGATGTGGCGATCAAGGTCATGGCGCCGGAGCTGGCCGACGACGAACAATTTGTCACCCGCTTCGAGCACGAGGCCCAGGTGATCGCCAGCCTGCAACATCCCCACATCCTGCCTGTGATCGATTTTGGACGTGAGGGAAAACACGTGTTTATCGTCATGCGCCTGGTACGCGGAGGCAGCCTGGACGACCGCCTGCAAAAAGGCCCGTTAGACCTGCCGCTCGCCAGCCGGATGCTCGACCAGATCGCCAGTGCGCTGACATTTGCCCACGAACAAGGCATCATTCACCGTGATTTGAAGCCCAACAACGTGCTGCTCGATGAACGCATGAATGCCTACCTGACCGACTTCGGCATTGCCAAAATGCTGGCCGGGACGACCAAACTCACGGCGACGGGCAACATTCTGGGCACGCCGTCGTATATGGCCCCGGAACAGTGGCGCGGCGACCCGGTTGATGCCCGCACCGATATTTATTCGCTGGGCGTGATGAGTTATGAAATGGTGCTGGGCAGCCTGCCGTTTTCTGGCGAAACGCCCTACACCTTGATGTACAAACACTTTAACGACCCGCCGCCCATCCCACGCGAGGTGAATCCCGACATCGAACCCGGCGTTGAAGCGGTCATTCTGTATGCCCTGGCGAAAGAACCGGACGGGCGCTACCAGTCTGCGGAAGCAATGGCGCAGGACTTCGACAACGCGGTGCGTGGTTTGCCGACCATCGCGCCGCAGGCAGCCGATATCGTGCTGGACGAAACCCTTGTCGGCGAGGAGATACCCGGCGACCTGCACCAGCCCACAGTGCGCGGCGAAGCACCGGCCCGCGCCGCTGTACGCGCGCCCGCGCCACCGCAGCCCGCCACCCAGGCTCACGAACCGGTCCCCGCCCCCGCCAGGCGCGGTATCAACCCGATCATGATCGGTGCGGCGGTGGTCGTGGTGCTGGCGGCCATCATTGGCGGTATTTTTGCGCTGTCCGGCGGCGGCGAGGAGGATACGACCCCGACCCCCGTCGAAGCAGTTGTCGAACCAACCAACACCCCGGCGCCGAGCGATACACCCTCACCGGAACCTACCAATACCCCGACGGATACGCCGGAGCCGACCGAAACCTTTACGATCACCCCGTCACCGACCGAGCGCACCACGACCGCGACTGTCCTCAGCCAGCGGTTGAACGTGCGCAGCGGCCCCGGCCAGGATTACGATCCGGTCGGGACGCTGGACCGCGATGACGACGTGCTGGTCAACGGCATCAGCGAAGATGGCGCGTGGTACCAGGTTGTATTTGGCACCCAGTTAGGCTGGGTGTCGGCGGAATTTGTGCGCATTTCGGGCAATATGAATATCGCCATCGCGCCGTGGCCGACTCGCACCCCAACGCCAAGCTACACACCGTCGCCAACCGACACGCCCACCGATACGCCGTCGCCGACCGATACACCGACCGATACGCCGTCGCCGACCAGTACGGCCACCGATACACTCGAACCCACAAATACGCCGTCGCCGACCAATACGCCCACGGATACACTCGAACCTACTGATACACCGGAGCCGATCAATACAGCCACCAACACACCGCCCGAACCCAGCGAAACGCCTTACGTCGGTGAGGGTACGCCGGTCGCGGATGCCTCGCTGTTCCTGCCTACGTCGTATGCCCGCGAGTCGTTCAGTGATATCGGCCTCACGATCGACTATCCCACCCAATGGGAGCGGCCCACCAATTACGGCAGCGGCATTGTGTACTACGTGAACGTGGTAGACATTCTGGACGACACCAACAACCTCTACCCATCGATGACCATCGCGCGCGGCTCACCGGAAACCCTGCTCGAAGAAGGGCTGACATCCGACATCACCAGCCTGAAAAGCGCGATCGAAACCATGTACGGCTCAAGTTTTTCCGGCAAGGCTGAGCCCGACGATACGTTCAACTTCCCCGCGTACAAGCTGGACAGCGGCGGCATTTCGATCCGCGCGTGGGCATGGTTGTTCGAGCTGGCCGACGACGATTGGCTGTACGTGATCGCGTTCTCACCTGCCGGCCAGTATGACAATCAATTTAATGACAACATCCTGGTGCCGATGGTCAACAGTATTGAGGTGGACCAGCGCGCCCTGTCACCGGCAGGCGGCATAACCGCATCCGATGCGACACCCGGAGCCACCCAGGTCGCCGGTCTGCCGGTTGATCTGACGCTGTTTGTGCCCACCGGATTTAAGAGAATCACGTTGGACACGATCAACGTGTCGCTTGAATACCCCGTTAACTGGCTGGCTCCAACCCAATTTGGCGTGCTGTTCTCGCTGCTGCCGGTCGATAGTGAGTCGGCGGACGCGGACCGGTACCCGATACTGGTGATCGCGCGCGGCACCCCGGAACAGGTCTTAGGGACCGGTGTAACCAATGATATCAGCAGCCCGGCAGCCGCCGCCGAAAGTGTGCTGGGCGCCACCACGTTTAGCGGTATGCACACGCTTGTGGACACGTTTATCTTCCCAACGTATACCCTCGATGTGTATGAAGATAACCAGCATGTCTGGGTGTGGTTGGCGGTGATCAGTGACACCGATTGGCTGTATATCCTCAGTGTCGCGCCTACCGGCAACTATGACGGCCAGTTCGCCGTGCAGTCGCTCGACTACATGATCAGCAGCATCACCGTTGACCAGCGTGCCCTGCTAACCGGCGAAAGCAGCGACACTGTCGAGCCGGAACTGCCAACCGAGGTTTTGACATCCATTCCGGTCACGCTCGGCACATTGATCAGCGACGATTTTGACGGTAACCAGAACGGATGGGAACTGGGCGAGATCAGCGACGGTAAGCTGGTGGTTGACACCCCCACCCTGGATTACCTGGGCTGGACCTTCCCCAACACCATCGAGGAAGCTGAGAATGCGTTTTACGTCCAGGTCAGCGCCGACCTCGTGCGCCATCCTAATTTCTGGGAATACGGCCTGGCGTTCCGGCTCAGCACCGAGCGTGATTTTTACTACTACACGATCAACCACGCGGGGGAATATGCCCTGTTCAACGTATCCGATGGTTCATTTACTGAGGTCATCGGTGTGACCCCGAATGCGTTGATCAACCTGGACGGCAGCGCGCCCAACACGCTGGGCGTGCTCGTGATCGGTGATTACATTGAGTTGTTCATCAACGGGCAGGCCGTAACCTCGGTCGCAGATCCGACACACAGCAGCGGCAACGTGCGCCTGACGGCTTACACCTTTGCCGACTCGGATGGCACGGTTGCCGTCGCGTTTGATAAGTTTGTGTACATGCCGATCCTGTTCCAGAATCCGGCGCTGGTGAACGCCGAAGCCAAAGCCATTATCGGCACGATCACATCTGACACGGCTGATATGCGGGTCGCGCCTGACGCCGCCGCCAACTCTCTGATCACACTCTCGAAGGATCAGCGGATGGTTGTCTTCGCTCGCAGCGCCGACAGCGCATCTATCTACGGGTACACGTCGGGTTATTCCGGCTGGATCGATGCCTCACAGGTTGATCTGACTCACGTGGGCAGCCCGGTAGGCATCGGGGTCCTGCTGGCCTTAGAGAGCAGCGTGCCCGGCGCGCCGGTCGATGCGTGGCCGATCAAGGTTGGCAGTGACGCGGAGCAGCCAGCGGCTGACACGGATGTCACGCTGAGCTACGGCGCGAGTATCACGGGTGAGCTGACGGAACCCGGCGACACTCACGCCGACTCCTTTTTGGGCAGCGCGGGTGACGTGGTGACCATTGCCGCCGACGCTGCGCCCGACTCGCAGCTAGACACGTACCTTACGTTGTTTGGGCCTGACGGCACACAACTCGCAGACGATGATGATGACGGCCCCGGCCTGAACGCACTGATCGAGAATGTCACACTGCCCGCCGACGGCGTATACACGGTCGAGGTGCAAAGCGTGAATAACGCCGGTATGTATACACTCACGCTGACGAAGGAAAACTAACGCCAGCGTTTACAAACTGCGATATCATGACCACACACTCAGGGGCGTTCAGCGCGTCCGGCTGGACGCCCTTTTCGAACACGTGGAGGTACCACGCGTGGACACGCCACACGTGAACGGCGCGCCCACACCCAAGGACACTTCATGATCAGCCGCCGCCCAACACATGCGAAAGGATAAACCGCATGAGTACTGACGATCCCAAAGACACCAACGAGGAACCACTCGATATCATTGAACAGCCCACCGAAGAAGTGAGTCTATCTGACAATGACACCCTGACCGGCCAGGATACCGTGAGCCTGGACATCACTGCCGAGCCTGTTGAAGAAGCCGAAATCAGCGTCGATCTCGACGTGGGCGACGAACCCGACACCGACTTCGATCTCGACACGAGTGACGAATCCGACGACGACTTCGATCTCGACACGGGCGACGAACCCGACGACGACTTCGATCTCGACGCGAGCGACGAACTCGATGCGGGCTTCGATCTCGACGCGGGCGACGAACCCGAAACACCAGCGGACGAGCCGACCGAGCCGGACATGTTTTCAGCGGCACCGCCGCGTATTGTGGCCGAAACGCCGGTCGGTGCGCCCGTCGCCAGGCTGGCTGGCACGGCTCCCGACCTCGCATTTGAACAGCCGGACACGCCAGTCCAACCGGCAGAAACCGAAGCGCCGGAAATCGACGCCGATGTTGTATCGGCAACCAAAGAAACACAAGAAGCGGCAGCCGTAACGACTCCCGCTGGCGAAACGACCCCCGCGCTCGTCCGGTCCGAGTCACCGGTTTCGCCAGAAACAGAAATAAGCGCTGAAATGCCTGAACCTGAGCTGGCTGATATCGTTCCGGAAGAAGATATGCACGACGTTGAGGCGCTGAACGTGGCGATTGTAACGGCGGCGGAAGGAACAGCCCCCGCGCCCGCCGTCGAACCGAGCACGGTCAGGACCTGGGAAGACGATGAAATCTCGCCGGAACTGGCCTCCATTCTGAACGCCACCCCGGCAGCCGCGCCGCCCGCTCCTGCCCCGGAAGCGGTCCCGCCGGCAGCGCCCGCTCCTGCCGTTGAAAGCCTGCCGACGCCGCCACCGCCTGCCGACGCGATCCGCCTGACCAACGCCGCCCAGGTGCGCACGCTGCCCGTCACGGCGGCAGGCATCAGTTCACCCGCGCCCGAAGACCAACCCGGCGCCCGTATGCGCTACCAGCGCGTGGAAGAACCGCTGTCCAAAAACAAAGGCCAGCGCACGGTCGAACAGTGGAAGTTTTTGGGGCCGGAATACCCGATCGTTGGTGGGCGGCCCGTTCGCCAGGTGGACATTGAGGAACTGGCCTATTCGGACGGGTCGTGGCACTGGTCATTCGAGCGCCGTTACACCGACAAGGGGTATGATCGCCGCGACGTGCGTGCCGCCGCCGATACTTATTTCATCGAACGTAAAGACGAAATCCGCAAAAAGGACGTCGTCAGCGGCAAATTCGCGCGGCAAAAAGAACAGGTAGCCATGATCTACACCAGCCCACAGGACGAGGAAAAACGCGGTTTTTTCAGTGCGCTGCTCGCTCGCGGTGATGACGACGAGGACGATGTTGAAGAAAAATGGTGGCGCGAAGCCACGTCCAAAGAAAGCCGCCACGCCCGGCGGCACGGCGGCGACGCGTTCTAAAACCTGCACGCTGTGACATACGCTAAATATAAAAGCCGGGAGACGCAAACTCCCGGCTCATTGTTTGTTTTTCCGGTCGAAACAGGATCGTTTTTCTCTCAGGATTACACAATACCGTCGTGGAGCATACGCGCCACCTGGTCACAGAACAGGTCAAACATGCCCCGGTGCAGCCGGCTGTGGGACGGATTACACAGGTAGAGCACACCCACCACTTCATCATCAACGCGCAGCGGCCCACACAAAATGACGAGGTTTTCGTCCTGGTCCGGCAGCGAAAAGAGCTGTGATTCGCCTGAATCGAGCGCCCGGTTGACCGCCCGCCGGTCCGGGTTCACTTTATCATACGCCACATAACCGCCGTGCGAGTCACGCCCGGTGCAATAATACATCCGCTCCCCTCTCGGATCGGAGCGAATCACGTAACCCTGTTCACCGTTGAACTGCTGGACCGCACGCCACACCAACGCATCCAGGCGCGAGGCGTGATTGGGTGAGCGGCTGTTCATGTTGACAATCGGCATATCCGGCACCGTGGTCGTCGAGATTGCGTAGGGGTCTTCCAGGCTGCCGGTTAACGTCTGGTTATACGGCCCGCTTACATCCGGTTTGGGTAAGTGTTCAGGGGCCACATGGTGCGGCACGCCGCGCGGCACGTAATCATCATAGGGGTTATAAACGGGCTGCTCATGATCATAACTGAGCGCGTCCGGCTTTTTCAGAAAGGCTATCAGGCGTTGGACAAGACCTTTTTGGGACATCACACGCTGCTCCCATAGCCTAAATCATTTACAAACTGCAACGAATAACACAATCATCTCCACTGTCAGTATAACATCATAAAGCAGCCAGCGGCTATGGAACTGTAATACTACCCGCATATTTTTTATAATTTTATATTCTTAATAGATAATTTCTGTCAAACAGCGGCGCTTCGGGACCCGCACAGGCGAGCCTGTTCGCACTACCGCTCAATATATGTAACATAAGATGGCGCACCCTGCTCCACCTGTTAAAAAACACGATGTCAAAATCCGGCACAAACGGGTAAACTGGCAACCCGGCACTTGTTCAGCAGCAGTCGTTGTGTCCACGCAAAGGAAAAGACCAAATCATGTCCGCCAACCCCACACCAACAGTTGTTATTTTGGGCGCCGGAGCGATCGGCGCCGCCTATGCCAGCAAGTTTTACGACATGAACCCCGCCTGTATCACGCTTGTCGCGGCAGGCGAACGTTACCAACGCCTCAAAACGGATGGCCTGGTGGTCAACGGCCAGCATTACGTGATGCCCGTCATCACGCCGGAGGATACGGCACCCCCCGCTGACCTGGTTATCGTCGCGCTCAAGCACCATCACTTGATCGACGCCGTGTATGATCTCAAGCACCGGGTAGGTGATCACACCGTGATCCTGTCGGTGATGAACGGGTTGGACAGCGAGGACATGTTAGGCGCGGTCTATGGCGCGGAGCGTGTGTTATACGCCATCGCGGTCGGCATCGACGCGCAGCGCACCGGCAGCACGATCAGCTACAGCAAACTCGGTCGTATCACGTTTGGCGAAGCCGACAACACCACCCTCAGCGAGCGCGTCCGGTGGATTCAAGCCCTGCTGGCGCGTGCGGACATCGGTTATGAAACGCCCGCCGACATGATCCGGGCCATGTGGTGGAAATTTATGGTCAACGTGGGCATCAACCAGACGTCCGCCGTGCTGGGCGCGCCCTACCGCGTATTCCAGACCTCGCCCCATGCCCAGGCGATCATGGAAGCGGCCATGCGTGAAGTAATCGCGCTCGCCCAGGCGACACGCGTCAATCTCAGCGCCAGCGATATCGAGGAGTGGTACGGTGTGCTGAATACACTGCACCCGGACGGCAAAACGTCGATGCTGCAAGATGTCGAAGCGGGCCGCAAAACCGAGGTGGAAATCTTCGCCGGGAA
The DNA here is from genome assembly GCA_016930015.1 of Anaerolineae bacterium. Classification (GTDB taxonomy): domain Bacteria; phylum Chloroflexota; class Anaerolineae; order Aggregatilineales; family Aggregatilineaceae; genus JAFGHR01. The sequence goes on from JAFGHR010000110.1 coordinate 25,343, forward strand.
GGTCGTCAGGCTCGGCCAGGAATACGGGATTCCGACCCCGGTGAATGAAACGCTGCTGCACGCGATCTGTGTGATCGAGGAGCGCTGCGCCCGTCCATCTGGCATATAATAAAGTTAAGGCGGGTTCGCGACGAAAGGAGGGGTGAAGACCATGAAAAACCACACGGCGCTGCTGTGGTTGGTAATCGATGGGCTGGCCCTGGTCGGGGTGGTGGCGTTCAGTGTGCTGGCCTCGATAGACCCCGATCAACAGGCTTATATCCTCGGTCAGATTGTGTGCGCGGTGCTGATCCTGATCAGCGTGTTTGTGCTGCGCCGGATGCGGGTGGACCGGATGTCGTGATCACGCGTGAACACGCGCCGCGCGGTACGGATTCCCAAAAAAGCCCGCCCCCGACTTGGGAACGGGCTTTGTGATCACGGCGTGTGTGATTACTGCATGGCCGTGCCCAGGTTTGAGCATGCCGGACAGCTTCCACCGGGCCGGATGATGGCATAACCCGCCGCCGGGTCACTATCGTAGGTGGTGAAGTCCACGTTCCAGACGATCATCAGCCGTACTTTACCACTGCCGCGCGCAAGCTGCGCCGCCCGTCCGAGCCACTGGGCTTGTTGGGCGACCGTCGTATTCGCGCCCCACTCAAAGCCGCTGGGCAGTCCGCCAAGTCCTTCCGGCGAAACATAACCCAACTCGGTGAAGCACAACGGGCGCGCGCCACCAAACGCGTTGTAGTAGGTGTTGACCATGCCCCAGAAGTAACGGGTGTAGTAGTTATCGCCGCGCGGATCACCGCTGGTCTGGTCAGGCGATACGATCCCCTCATTGTAGTGCAGGCCGATGCAGTCCATGTAATTAGCCGCCCCCGCCGCCGCGAGTCCCTGCATGTAGCGGTCATCGTTCCAGACTGCCGCCGTACCAAACGCGCCTTCGGCCCCGGTCGGAGCGGGTGCGCCGCTGATAACCATCACGCTGGGATTGGCCCCCTTGATCGCGCTGTAGGCTTTGGACAGCATCCGCGTGTACATGCCCGGATCGATCTGGCCGTTGGGCCACTCGCGGTCGATGTTCGGCTCGTTCCAGACCTCGATCGCATCCGGTCCCAGCGCGGCCACGCCGCCCAGAAAGCCCGCGAACTGGTCCATATACCCATCGCCGCCCGATCCGAGCTGGCCGGGATCACCCACGATGCCCAGCAGAATACGGAAGCCCTGGCTGTGCGCCTGGTTGATCGCGCCCGCCGCGATACCTGGATCATCGCCCAGGTTATAACGAATCTGGCGCTTGGCCCAGGTCATGCCCGCCTGGCGCATACTGTCGGGATAGGCGAAACTGTCCACGTGGCCGCCCAACTCAAACGCACCGGTTGCCGTGGGCACAGGCTGTGATTGTTCCTGAGGCTGCTCCTGTGGTTGTTCCTGGGGCTGCGCCTGCGGCTGTTCCTGAGTCTCTGCCGCCGTGCTGCCGCCCGGAATGGTTAATACCTGGCCCACGTAGATCAGGTTCGGATTGACGATATTGTTTGCCTGTACCAGCGCCGCAACCGTCGTACCGAATTGCAGCGCGATCTTGGTCAGGTAGTCGCCCGCCTGCACGGTATACGTACCGCCCGTAGGTTGTGTCGTGGTCTGCGGCTGTGTGGTCGTCGTACCGCTGCCGCCGGGAATAGTGAGCACCTGACCGACATAGATCAGGTTCGCGTTAGGAATATTATTCGCTGCCGCCAACGCCGTAAACGTCGTACCATATTTCAGCGCGATGCGGAACAGGTTTTCCCCTTGTTGAACGACATGAGTCGTACCGCCATCCTGCGCACGGGCTGGCACCGCCCCCACCAGCGCCATGCTGAGTACAGCGGTCAGCATAAGACCGATCATCACTAATCTAAAACGCATATCGTAAGCTCCTAGATCAGAGTTATCAAACCTTCATCATTTATACCATCATAGTGAATTTCGCAATTCGCACAACTAACCGGATTCGAACGTTCACCCAACGCCTAGCCACCGGTCAGTGTAGGAGTGCGTTCACGTGTGGGGCTACTCCCCTACCCGACAGGCGTCCGAATTTGGGGCAAGACGCTTATAGGACACGTCCCGCACCGGTGAAACGGATTTCCTGAATTAAGAGTTGCTGTGCGGCGATGGAAAAACCGGTATAAAATGGAGCTACACAGTCACTGCTGACTCCCCCATCGTGGCGGATCACATTCAAACAACCGAGAGACTGTCGAAGGCAACTGTGCAAATATGCGTGGTGTCTTCGGCTTATCGTTTTTTAGGAGAGACCAATGAGTGACAGTCCGGCAGAAGACTTTGCATATCCACCCGGTTTCGTCCAACCGGAGACGGTTGAAGATATAGCGAATCATCTTCAGAAAATCACGTTCCCTGACGGATTCTCGTGCTATACCCACTCCGGCCCAGGTGAAGTGGCATTGATCTACAACGAGATCATAGTCAAACAAGAGTATTTCCAGAATGGGCTGTCCGTCACCGAAGCAAGCTGTGTCATGGACATTGGCGCGAACGTTGGCATTTTTACGATGGCCGTGAAACAGAAGGCCCCAAATGCGACCATATATGCCTTTGAGCCGATTCCAGACACTTTCCAGACTCTGGAACAGAATGTTCGTTCACTCGACTGCTCAGATATACATTTATACAACGTGGCTATCGGATCACAGGATCACGTCGAGAAAACATTCACCTATTTTCCCAATATGCCGGGCAACTCCACTGCCACACCGGCTCTAAAAGATGAACAAAAATCGGTGATGGATCGCATCTTTGGGAAGGAAATGTCGGATTTCTTAAGCCAATCTGAAACGTGCATTGTTCAGTTCAGAACGCTTTCGTCCGTCATTCGAGAACAAGGGATCACCAGTGTTGATTATCTCAAGATCGATGTAGAGGGTGACGAAATTTCGGTGCTCGAGGGGATTGAGGAAATACACTGGCCCATCTTCAAACAGGTGGCTGTCGAAACGCACAATACACAGTTGCAGGAGCAAGTCTGCGAAATCCTGGTTCAACACGGTTTCGAAGTATATTCCGATCTTGGCTTATCTTCACCCGTGGGAGTCTCGATGGTGTACGCTCACCGCTCTTAGTCTACTGCTGCACTTCATTGTACCAACGGGCTAATAAACGGCGACGGCAACCCACATTCCACACCTGTTCGAACCCAAAAACGATATTCCGGTTTTGATTTCCCGTGGTGTGGAATGTGGGTCTACTTCTGCGATTTCAACTACAATCACTACGCACCCCAAAAGGCATTTTTGAATTAACTTAGACCATTACGCGCCAACCTCCAAATCGGTATACAATGAAGCTATAGAGCCACTGCTGACAACACCGTCGCGGCGAACGATATCCAAAGAGCATCGAAGCTGCCGAAGATAGTTGCGCCAATACGCGCGATAACTTCGGCTTGTTGTTTTTGAGGAGGGCATATGAAGACAACAATGCTTCCAGAGCACCCCGATGCGAAATCGCCAGCGGGGGCAGACATCCGTTTCCTTATGGATGGCGAAACGGGCAACATGATCCATAGTACAGTCCCTCCGCATCAAGTAAATAAAGCGACTGTTCACGCAACCGTCAGCGAATTCTGGTATGTGTTGGAGGGACATGGTGAGATCTGGAGAGATAATGGCGTAGAGAGCTGCATCACTGTTCTTGTTCCAGGCACCTCAATCGATATTCCGGTAGGAACAGCCTTTCAATACCGAAACGCATCAGACGTTGACTTGAAGTTCATTTGCGTTTCCATGCCACCTTGGCCAGGGAACTCAGAAGCTACTTATGTCAAGGGGAAATGGCAACCGACGATTTGATGATGTTCGATATTCGTCCTCACATTCCATAATAGCTCTTATTTGGCATAACGCAGCACATGCGCTAATACCCAGGCGCTGCCCAGCGGGTAAACCCGGACCTGGCGATCAACTGGTTCACTTTGTGCCACGATCTCCGCTCCGTCATCAAGTAATTCCGCTATGGTGGGTTGGTGTTCCAGCCCCTGTATTACCTGCTCCGTAGTCAAGGCGATGATGGCTCGCGCCTCTTCCGGTGGGGGATTTGTCGGGGGATGTAACAGATCAGCGCGGTAGATCACAATACGATAAAGTTCCCCTTCGCGAGGCGTCTGTGGCGGATGGATCATCTCGTACAATGCCAGCGGGCGGGGCTGGTCAATGATGTCCACTTGCAGGGCCGGTTTGCCCTGTGGAAGATACCAGGTAACAGGCGCCGATCGGACGGTGATGTCAGCATTTATCTCTTCTTGGGCTTCGCGATGAGCGCAGGTGAGCCAGTCCTCACCCGCTTCGCGATGCCCGCCAATGCCGCTGTAAAAGAGTAGTTAACCTTCACAATAGGCGGACAAAGAGGTAAACTGGCAGCGCTAGAAGGGTAAGCCAAAGGAAGCGACAGATGATCATGCG
>JAFGHR010000111.1 GCA_016930015.1 Anaerolineae bacterium
GCAGCAGCAGCCATGTCGCCTCCGGCAGCATGGCGGCCAGCGCGGGAACAATGATCTGCGGGGCGCCCACGGTAACCAGCCCCGTGCCAACGCGATACGCCGCGTGTGCCGCCAGGTAAGCCGCGCCGATGTAGTTCAGGCTCCCGGCCACAACCATCGTTTTGCCGAACGTGCCCTTGTGGCTGTTCAGCGGGCGCTCCGGCAGGCGTGCGCCAACGTCTGACGGCACGACCAGCGACAGCGTGATATCGGCTAACGGTGGCAGGTCATCCGGCAGGCCGATATCGCCGATAAACAGCCGTCCCACTTTTTCCGCGCCGGGGAATGTCAACAATCCCGGCTTGGCGGCGGCAAATGTAATCGTCTCGTCGGCCCGGATCGTGTGTTTGTCCAGTTCGCCGCTGTCGCAGTGCAGCCCGCTGGGGCAGTCCACGGCCACGACCACCGGGTGCGGATCATCGTCTTCATACAGGTCAGACCCGGCAACCGGCACTACACTCGCCCGTGATCGGTCGGCCCGGTTTTTGGCCAGCGCCTCGTTAACCGTCTGGAGCACTTTTGACGCATCGCCGCGAATAGGCAGGCGGAGGCTGGTTCCGAACAGCGCATCGATCACCACGTCGGCGCTGGCGACCAGGTTTTGCAGCGTTTTATAACCCGCCGCCTTGTCATCCGCGCCTTCGACCATCACCACGCCCGCGCCGTTTGCCTGGGTGAATACATCGTCGCTTTCGGGGCGCGGCCTGAGCAAAAATGCGGTCACCGTCGTATCGCCGAGTTCCTCTTTCAGCAGCCGCCCGGCGACCAGTCCATCGCCGCCGTTGTTACCCGACCCCACCAGGACCGTGATCTGCGGATCCGCGATTCCGGCCACCAACTGGATCACCCGGTCGGCGACGGCACGCCCGGCCAGCGCCATCATAACAGCATATGTATGCCCGTTGGCATCCGCCGCTTGTTCAATTGCCTGCATCTGTTCAATCGTAACGATAGCTGCCATTACCTGTCCTTAGGCTCAATACAATATCATACGCTTGTCTCACATCGACCGCCGTTTCTTGCGGTTGATGGGTGAAATCGTCGTAATAAAATCCGCCAGCTTGACAATATCCTGTTCGAAACTGTTGGGATAAATCGGGAACCCCTGCCGGGTCACAATGCTGCGGATATCACGCGGCAGGTATTCATCATCGGGCATCGTGATGCCGTCCACAAACACCAGGATGATCGGCTTGTCGTGCGCCATCGCCTCGCGAATTTCGCGCCGGACCCAGTCACGTTCTAAGTGAATCCGTCCCGGCTCAAAGGTACGTTCGGTGATCACGAGTAAAAAAACGCTGGACGCCCGCAGGTGTTTTTGAATGCTCGTTTCAAAGTCGGCCTCATCGATTTCACGATCCAGGAAGATCGACGCGTCGATCTTCTCGCGCAGAGTTTCCTCGATCAAAAATGTGACCGGCCAATCGCGGCGGCGGTAGCTGATAAACAGGCTGTAATCGGGTTTGAGCGCTTCCAGCGATGCCCGGATCGCGTACAGGATTTGCTGATTCTGCTCCCTGGATAACGCCGCCAGCAGCGGCTCGACCGCGCCACGCTGCCCCAGCAGCCCCAACCCGCGCGCCGCCCCAAACCGGAGTTCCGGCTCGTCGGACTGCAAGTATAACAGCAGTTTTTCATGCGCGAACGTATCGCGCAAAATCGATGAGATGAACGTTACCCCGTTCTGGCTGTCGCGCTCCAGCAGGTCGAGGTCTTCGGCAAACGCGATCAGGTTGGGATGCAAAATCGTCTGGGTGATCTGGTTATCCTGCAAACCGCTGGCGGGCATCGGTGCGTAAATGCGCCATGTCTGCATGTACATGTACGCCGCCGCGATCTTAAGTTCTTCGCGCAGGTCGCGCAGCGCATAGGGCATGTCACTCCCCGGCACTGCCCGCGACTCGTAGGTCCGCTGGATGTAATCTTCGAAGATCGCCATCCGCAGCTTTTGCGGATCATCACGCAGGCTGCGCAGGTAACGCACCTTGTCGTCCATCCCGGCATACGTGAACGTAAACAGCGCCAGGAATACCGGGGTACGCACCAGGCTGCGCAGCGTCTTATCCTCTTGCAGCACCGACCACATAGCCGGGAAGTCGCGCAGATACGCTTGCAGCTTGTTTTCGTCCAACGCCCGAAGCGTGATGATGCCGTTCACGGGGATCGCGTCTACAATGCGCGGGTTGGTTTCGATACGGGACGCGATCAACATCTGGTTTTGGGGCGCGCACCTGCGCAGCGCGTCGATGAAACGCACCCGCGGGTCAAAGTGTTCCTCGGTGTTCGGGTCCTCGCGGTCGCTGCCCAGTTCGTCGAGCGCATCCAGCATCAACAGCGCCTTACCACTGGCGATCGCCGCCGCGATACCCTCGTGGCCGATCACGTCTTCCAGCCAGTCGGCAATACGCGGCTGTTCGAGGGGGTCCCAGGTGTGGACCGGAACCATGATCGGCAGCGGCTGCGACGGGTCCGCCAGGCGGCGCGTGACGGCTTCGCGGGCATAGGCCGTCAGCGTGATCGTTTTGCCGGAACCCGCCTGCCCAAACAGCAGCATTCGCCCGCCGAAGTGTGACACCGCATCCGCGAAGGTATCAAACGTGGTGGTGTCGTCCACTTCGGTCACGGTCGAGTTAACGTGCATCTCGACAAACGAAAACACGGTCGTGTCCAGAAACTCGACAAGCTGGCGGTACAGGTCGTTTTCGAGAAACGCCACAAGCTGCTTGTATAAGTCGTTCAGGTAGTCACGGAACGGGTCATAGATCGCCGACGCGACGTAGGTTTCTGAATCCAGCCGCGCTAACAACTGCGCCAAACCGCCGTCAAAATCGGTGAAATCCACCCATTCCAGGTGGCTGATCGCGGGCGGCGTGTGATCACGCGGGAACGAGGGGAACACCAGCACCGAGATCGGTTTTTTGCGCCCCTGAGCATACATGATCTCGCGCAGCACAAAGCTGTCTTCGTGTTCGGCGACAGCCGGTGTCAGGCACACGATCATGTGCTCGGCGCGCTCCAGGGCATGTTCGATATCACCGCTGAAATCCTGCCCCGGCGCGACATCACGTTTGTCGTGCCACACCTCATAACCGCGCTGAGTTAGCTCGGTATACAACAGATCAGCCACGGCCCGGCCATCGGCGCGAGCGTAGCTGATAAAAACGTCATATTCGTGATCGGGAATCGTATCGGGCATACAACCGTCCTGAAACCGGCAGGCGGCAGGAAAAGTTTCACACCCTGCCGCCTGTCTTTGAGAGCATTAATATTCCAGGTCCACAAAATACGCCGAGGCCGCCTGATCCAGCAGTTCCTTGGTCAGTTGGGGCGGCTGGTTCATGTAGCGGGCAATGTCCAGCAGTTGATCCACGATATCACGCGGGTGAACGGCGCGCAGATTCCGTTCGGACTTGAGATACCACTCTTGCAGCAGGTACGCGAGTCCTTTTTCATCATACGGTACGCGCTTGGCCTCACACACGTTTTGGAATATCTCCTTGAACTGCTCATAAGTGGGATCGCCCACCTCGATCTTGTGCGGAATACGCCGCAAAAACGCCTCGTCCACCAGGTCGGCAGGCGGCATGTTGGTGCTGAACACGATCAACACGTTAAAGGGAATCTCGATCTTACGCCCGGTGGACAGCGTCAGGAAGTCCACGCGGCTTTCGAGCGGCACGATCCAGCGGTTGAGCAGGTCACGCGGGCGCACCATCTGCCGTCCGAAGTCATCGATCAGGAACATGCCCCCGTTGGATTTCATCTGGTACGGCGCTTCATAATACTTGTTGATCGGGTCGTACACCAGGTCCAACCCTTCCATCATCAACTCGCCGCCGACCATGATCACCGGGCGGCGAATACGCAGCCAGCGCGGATCACGCCGCACGCCGGTTGACGTGGTGCGGCGCTCGCCTTCCTGGTCCTCGATCACCTGGTGATTGACGTTATCAAACACCCGGATCACCTGCCCGTCCACGTCCACCGCGTAGGGAATCCACATCGGGCTGCCCAGGATCATGTTACCGACCGACTTCGCAATCGTCGTTTTACCGTTGCCGGGCGGGCCGTACATGAATATCGCCTTGCCGGAATTGACCGCCGGGCCGATACGCGACAGCATATCGTCGTTTATCGTCAGTCCCCGCAGCGCCTTAAGCAGCGTTTCTCGATGCACCTTCAGGCGTCCGCGTGCCTGGGCGTTCATCGCATTCACATATTGATTCAGCGTGACCGGGCACGGCCCCGCATACTGTGTACGCGCCAGCGACTCGTGCGCTTTTTCGGTCCCCTTGAGCGTGATCACGTACTCAAAAGCGCCTGAACCGAGTCCGCCGCCGCCGCGCACCTCAAGAAACTTTTCACGCTTGAGGCCTTCTAACACCTGATCGACAACGCCGGTAAACGGCAGGCACATCTGTGCCGCGATGTCGTTGCCGGACAAATAGCCGCCAAAATACAGAATTTTGATCGCCAGGTCCTGCAAAATACCGATATTAAGCCCGGTATCTGGAATCGACCGGATCGGCGGCGGCATCCATGCCTGCCGCGTTTGTTGTACACGTTGCTGTGGTGCCGGAGCTTGCCTATTCATACTCATACTCCCCCAATATCATACCCACACGGTGAACATCGTCTTCCGTATTATAGCAGTGTGTCGAGATACGCAAGTACGGTGCGCCTGCCGCGTCCACGTGTTTACGCAGGCGGACCTGCTCAGCACGCAGCCGCTCAACGAGCGTATCGGCTTCGGTGTTCGCTTTTTCACGGTCATCCGGATCACCAACTCGGAACGTGACAATTGACCCGTGATGGGCCGGATCGGTCGGCGTCACGATGGTATAACCCCGGTCGGACAGGTCGTGTATGACCACCTGGGACAGGTGCCGCGTCCAGGCGTCGATGTTTTCCAGGCCGAGCGCACGCAAAAACCGGAGGCTTTCGACAAGCACGGCCATCCCGGTGATGTTCGTCGTTCCCATCATAAAACGCTGCGCGCCGTCTTCCGGCGTCAGGTCATACTTGAGCCAGTGCAACCACTCCTTGACGGCGTTGGGTCCGACCAGGCCGGGCTGCAAGGTCTGGCACACGGCATCCCGCACGTACAAAAAGCCCTGCCCCGGCAGGCTCATGAGCGATTTTTGCCCGCCGCACGCCAGGATATCGATCTGCATGGCCTGCACGTCAACCGGCATGTGTCCCGCCGCCTGGATCGCGTCTACGACAAACAGAATGCCGCGCTCCCGGCAAAACGCGCCCAGCGCCGCCAGATCGGCGCGGTGCCCGGACCAGAATTGCAGCGCGCTGACGGCTACCAGCCGGGTGCTTTCATCTGCAAAATCAGCGAGCGCGTCCGGTGTCAGGCCGATACCGGGCACCTGCCGGCATTCAACGCCGCGCCGCTCCAACACCATCCAGGGATACACATTCGACGGAAACTCAACCGCCGAAAACACGATGTTATCACCCGGCTGCCAATCGATCGATTGCGCAACCAGGTTCAGCGCCGTTGACGTGCTGGCGACACCGACGATCTCGCGTGGATCAGCCGCATTGATCAACCCGGCAACCGCCGCCGGGAACGTCACGAACAGGTTACCCAGCACATCATCGGGCGCGGCGCCAAACAGCGATCCCGGATCGGCAGCCAATCGCTGCGCCACAGCCTGCATAACTTGCTGTGATGGGAGCGGAATCGGCGCAATACTGGCGTGGTCAAGGTAGGTAAACTGCTGCGAAATCGGAAATTCACGGCGCAGTGTTTCTAGATCATAATCAGGCTGTGTGGTCACACTGAATCCTTTCGTTTTTTGCAAAGCCATAACGCCCAGGCTCCTTTATTATAGCGCCTGGTGTCTGAGATTACATTTGGCGCCACGGATAAATCCCACATTCCGGTGGACTGTCGTCTCTCAAAGGCAAGAAATTAAGAAATAAATATGATAATATTTTGATAAATCTTTTTTCATAGCTATAATTATCGATAGATTGCGACAGATATCAGCTTGTATCTCTGTTTGGTCTTTAGAAGTAAAACAATAGCGGCGCTGAATGGCATTTTCAAACCGTTCTATTCGCCGGTTTCAACCCCGCCCTACTCCTATCTCCTGTATACACTGATTATATAGAACCAAAGAGAGGAAACCACCACGTGACAGATTATACACATTCAGAGGTTCTCGTAAGCACTGACTGGGTGCATCAGCACCTGGATGATCCGAACGTGCGCATCGCAGAAGTCAATGAACATGATAGTTTCTACCAACGCGGACACATTCCAGGGGCGATTGAACTGGAGTGGACACGGGACTTGAATGACTCCCTGACCCGCGATCTGGTAGGACGACAGGCGTTCGAAGCGTTTTGTGTGGCCAGTGGGATCAGCAATGATACCACCGTCGTATTTTACGGAAGAAGCGCAAACTGGTGGGCATGTTATGCGTTTTGGACATTCAAATTGTTCGGCCACCAGGATGTCCGCCTGATGGATGGCGGGCGAGAAAAGTGGGTTGCTGCCGGTCTTCCGATGTCGCGCGACATGCCACAGGTTCCGCCGGGTGAGTACAATGCACCAGCACGCTGCGACGCAAACTGGCGAGCATTTCATACCGACGTACTGGATCACAACACAAGCGGTACTACTGCCCTGATAGATGTTCGCACTGCTCAGGAGTACAGTGGCGAGTCCGTGCAAATGCCCATGTACCCCAATGAGGGTGCGGTACGTGCGGGACATATTCCGTCTGCTGTCAATATCGTCTGGTCTTCTGTCTTCAACCGAGACAGCACATTCCGCAGTTACGACGAACTCCGCGATTTGTACATGAGTCACGGTGTCGTACCGGATCAGGACGTGATTACATACTGCCAGATTGGCGAACGCAGCAGCATCACCTGGTTCGTCTTGACATTTCTGCTTGGATACCCGAATGTACGGAATTACGACGGCGGATGGCAGGAATGGGGCAACATGGTTAGGATGCCGATTGAAAAGCTCGCATGAGGTTTACTGACGCCAGGGCGAAAAAGAAGGATTTTAATGATCCTCTAATGTTTGTGGGGCGTGCGGTGGTTGTCAGGTGGGAAATCGAGTGTTATACTAGGAATTGTGTTTACAATCTCTTTACATTTCCAAACAAGTTGCGGAATTTGGGAGAGTCGATGATAGAACGCATCCAGTGGCTCGGACACGGCAGCTTTCGAATCGAAGGACCTCCCTTAATTTATATTAACCCCTGGCGGCTCGCACGAAATGCGTTTCATGCGGACGTCGTTTTAGTTTCCAGCGACCAATATGACCATTTTTCCCCGGCTGACATCGACAAACTACGCGGCCCCGACACGTTGGTTGTGACCAATGCGATTACGGCTGCGCAGTTAGGCGGCAAAACGATGGTGCTGCGTCCCTGGCAAAGCCTGAACATTGGCACTACGCGCATCACCGCGATCCCAGCTTACACATTTTCCAACGATTACCCGGTGTCAAAAGATGGCCTCGGGTTTATTGTTTCAATAGACTATTTCGACATCTATTATGCTGGCAGCACCGACGTTGTGCCCGAACTTTCACACGTCGAAGCCGATATAGCCATCTTGCCTGTTGGCGGCGCTCATGGTACTATGAATCTGGAGCGTACCGTAGATTTTGTTCAAAATATAAAAGCCTCGTGCGTTATTCCAAGTCACTGGGGCACCCTTGACGGAACACATGTAGACGTACAGGCGCTTAGCCGCGCACTCACAGGTCAGGCGAAAGTTGTACAATTTGAAAAAGTGCGTTAGACTTTGTGGTGTTAAAGATTTTTAAGATGTGTTTAGATAAGAATTTATGTGTTTGGCGCAAAAGACTTAACAAATTACACCATTAGCATACTAAACATTTAGCTTTTACAATTTAGTTTTTCGCTCAAAAGTATGCTTTGATCACCTCAGTGGACTGGAAATATATTTACAATACTTAATTCACCCTTTGTTATACTAAATTTTGCGAAGCGACCTCCTAGTCAGCGAGGTCGCTTCGTAGTTTTTCTGGTGGTTCGAGAATCAAAAAACCGCCCTGGCACCATACGTGTCCAGGGCGGTCTGGCTGCACGTGGGCGATCAGGCAGCCGCGCTACCCAACGTGCCATCCTCTGACCACTGGAGCGTTTTGTTGTTTTCAAGCATGATCGTGGGCCGGGCGTGACCGTTGATCGCGTCAGCATCCACGATCACTTGTTTGATATCGTCGTGTGACGGAATCTCAAACATCACGTCGAGCAGCGCCCCCTCAATGATGCTGCGCAGGCCGCGCGCGCCCGTCTCCCGCGCCGAGGCCAGATCGGCTGCCGCCTCAAGCGCCTCCTCGGTAAACACCAAATCGACACCGTCAATGGCAAACATCTGCTGGAACTGGCGAACCACGGCGTTCTTCGGCTCGGTCAGAATGCGCACCAACGAGTCACGATCCAGGGGATCGACCACGGTCAGCACCGGCAGGCGGCCCACCATCTCCGGGATCAGGCCGAACTTGACCAGGTCTTCCGGTGATACACGGTGCAGCAAGCCGCTCTGAGACGAGTCAATCTTCGCTCCCGTGCCGCCAAATCCCAGCGCACCCTTAACGCCCACCCGTTCGGCAACGATCGTATCAAGCTGATCAAACGTACCGCCGCAGATGAACAGAATGTTGCGCGTATCGATCTGGATAAATTCCTGGTGCGGGTGTTTGCGCCCGCCCGTTGGGGGCACATTAGCCAGCGTGCCCTCAATGATCTTGAGCAGCGCCTGCTGCACGCCCTCGCCGCTCACATCCCGCGTGATCGACGGATTATCACCCGACTTGCGGGTTGTCTTGTCGATTTCGTCAATGTAAATGATGCCTTTTTCGGCACGCTTGATGTCGAAGTCCGCGGCCTGGATCAGGCGCAGCAGGATATTTTCAACATCCTCACCCACATACCCGGCTTCGGTTAATGATGTGGCATCGGCAATGCAGAACGGTACGTCCAGCAGCCGGGCCAACGTCTGCGCCAGCAATGTTTTTCCACTGCCGGTCGGGCCGATCAACAAGACGTTGCTCTTATCAAGCTCCACGTCTTCGATCGCCCCACCCGCGTTGATGCGCTTATAGTGGTTATACACCGCCACCGACAACACCCGCTTGGCGATATCCTGGCCGATCACGTACTGATCGAGATCACTCAGAATCTCACGTGGAGATGGTATGCTGTCAATATGGAATTCTTCGGGCGAAAGCTGCTGGCTGCGCATCTCGTCGTTGAGAATTTCGACGCAAAGATGCACACACTCGTCACAGATAAACACGCCATCCGGGCCGGATATCAGCCGGGAAACGTCCTCGGCGGGCCGCCGGCAAAACGAGCAGCGTTGTGGTCCCATCAGATGAGTCACTTGGGTTTGCCCCCGTACCTATGTCTACTCTTTGGACGCCTTTTCGGGCGGATCCAACACCCCATCGATCAATCCGTATTCAACAGCCGTCTTGGCAGTCATATAGAAGTCACGATCGGTGTCTTCTTCGATCCGTTCCAGCGGCTGGCCGGTCCGTTCGGACAGGATTTTATTCAGCAAATCACGTTGGCGCAGAATCTCGCGCGCCTGAATTTCAATGTCGGTCGCCTGGCCACCACCGCCCGATGACCACGGCTGGTGCATGTGGATCGTCGCGCTCGGCAGGGCAAAACGACGCCCCTTGGTTCCGGCAGCCAACAACACCGTGCCGAAACTGGCCGTCAGGCCGACGGCAACCGTCATCACCGGGGCGCTGATCTGGCGCATCGTATCATAAATCGCCAGACCGGCGTAAATCATGCCGCCCGGCGAGTTGATGTACAACTGGATTTCTTTATCCGGGTCTTCACGGCTCAGGAACAACAACTGGGCGATGATCAGGTTTGCGATCTGATCGTTGATCCCGGTCCCCAAAAAGACAATCCGCTCCTTGAGCAACAGCGAATAAATGTCGTATGCACGTTCCCCACGCCCGGTGGTTTCGATAACCATCGGAATCAGGCCATTATACAGATTCGTCGGGTCCATAAATTCTGGCTCCTTCTTCGATCCCGCTCAATCCTGCTCAGTTATTTCGTCTTCCGCGTTTGCGTCCGTATCTACGGCTGCACCGGCGGCTGCATCGGCGGCTGCATCGGCAGCGTTCGCTGTTTCGTCTTCCGCATCGGCGACCGCATCGGCGGCGGCATCGTCTGCGACGGCGGCATCCACACCTGCGGCGGCTTCGTCCTCAGGTTCAAGTTCCGGAGCTTCGCCCTTGGCAATCGCCGCCAACCGTTCCAGGGCACGATCCGTCACCATACGATTCGCGATATTTAGCTGGCTTTCAGGTGCCATCAAAAACTGCTTAAACAGATCAGCCTGATCCGATCCTGCCATCGTCTCAATCATACGGTCGACTTCGGCGATCAAATCGTCATGGCTGATTTCCAGTTTTTCCTGCTGGACCAACTCGCCCATCACCAGCGCTCGTTCAGCGCGATGAACAGCCGGGTCGCGGTACTCGTTGCGTACTTCCTCGAGTTTGCGCCCGGTGATCTTCAAAAAATCATCCAGCGTCAGGTTCTGCCGGCGCATATTCGCGTCCAGTTCACCGAGGATGTCATCAATGTAATTCTGGACCAGTTCGTCAGGATAACGAATGTCGGCCATCTCAACGATCTGCTCAAGCGCAGACGAGGCCACGTTTTGATCGGCAACCCGCTTCGCGTTTTCTTCCAGTTGTTTGCGCACGTTGATTCGCAGTTCCAACTGGGTTTCAAACTCACCGTCGCTGACGTTTTCGGCCAGGGTATCGGACCATTCGGGCACAGTGCGCGCGTTCACGGTTTCGACGTGTACTTCACAGTCCAGCGTGCGCCCGGCGATATCTTCCATGTCGTAGTCATCGGGCACCGTCAGCACAAAGGTCTTTTCGTCTTCGGCGCTCAGCCCGACCAGTTGTGCCGAAAACCCTGGAAACAGGTCGCGGTCATCGTCACGCAGCACGTAATCATAGTTGTGCTGGTGGATGAGCACTTCGTCATCGTCGTCATCGTCGTCATCATCTTCGTCGTATTCGTCGTCATCGATGTCATCATCTTCGTCTTCGTCGTCAACGTCACCGTCCGCATCCACGGCGTCGCTGCTCTCGGCTTCGTCGCCGGATTTTTCAACCGCGGATTCCTCGTCTGTGTCCGTGTCGTCATCGTCTGATGGCATCTCGTCCACCGGCACGGCAACCACTTCAACAAACGCCAGATGCAGTTGATCGCCCATCTTGGCGGGACGATCGACTTTTTCGACGACCGCCTGGTTTTCACGCATGTTTTCCATCGCCTGGTTGACCATGTCGTCGGTGACTTCCTCGACTTCATAATCCCCCCGGACAGACCGGTAATCGCCAAGATCAACTTCGGGCCGCTTGGGCACAATAAACGCCAGCACAAACCCGTCGTCTTCGTTCACATCTTCCAACGAACCCGGCGCATAAGGTTTGAGTTCCGCCGCGTCGAGCGCTTCTTTATACACTTCCTGGCCAAGCCGGTCGAGCGCTTCGTCCAACACGTATTCGCGCCCGAACAGGTTAATCACTACGCTGGTGGGTGCTTTACCGGGACGAAAACCGGGAATGCGTGCCTTTTTGCTGATGCGGCGCGCCGCCATGTTCAACGCTTTGTCCACACGGGCAGGATCAACGTTTACCGTTAAACGAGCCGTATGATTTTCCAGGTGTTCTGTTTGAACGTTCAACTCGCAGTCCTTCATCATCTTACACGTGGCGATTATAACATTTCGTTAGGTAAGCGACCATATAACAACCACGTTTCTTATACAGGTTTTATGCACGAAAACGGGGCGCCAGTTCGGAACCTGTGGTTCGCGTGCGCCCCGCGCTGTGGGGAAGATGGGACTCGAACCCATACGGATTTCTCCACATGATCCTAAGTCATGCGCGTCTGCCAGTTCCGCCACTCCCCCATAGGTAGCATCGTATTATAAAAGGCAACCGCCATTTGGAAAAGGGTAAACCGTGTGGAAACCCCAGGCCCGGCCATCTGCCACCGATCAGCCGTCCACATCATCCAGACTCGCCACCGGCAGCAGGAACGAAAACATACTGCCGCGATGGGGCTGGCTTTCGACCTCGATGAACGTGTTTATGCCTACGGCCAGCAGCATAGCCAGCGCCAACCCGGTCCCCGTTCCCCCATAACGCCGCGTTGACGACCCGTCAACCTGGAAAAACGCGTCAAAAATACGTTCGTGGTCTTCTTTGGCAATACCGATTCCAAAATCCTGCACGCCCACCCAGACACAATCCTCGCCATCAGGATAAGCCATGATGTTGACCGGCGACTGTTTCGGACTGAATTTGAGCGCATTATCCAGCAGCAGTTGTAACAACCGGGCCATCGCGCGTTTGTCTGCCAGCACAAGCGGCAGGTCCGGGCTGATATCCACCACGATCCGTTCGTGGGCCCCGCGTGACGACCAGCTTCGCTCCAGGTAACGAACGGCCAGGTCAACCGCGTCGCTGACCATCATGGGCACGGGCTTGATGTTATGCGTTTGGGCAAGCTGCCGGATGTTATTGACAGCGTTCTCCAGGCGAGCAATCGCCTGGGCGGCCATGTTGGCCATGCTGAGTTGTTCACGATTGTTGTTCTGAGCGACATCTTCCGCCAGCAGCGCCACCGCCGCTTTGACCTGTACCAACGGGGTGCCGAGTTCATGCGATACACTGCTGATGATATCGGACTTTAGCAGGTCCAGCGCTTTTACAGTCGACGCCAGCGATTGATTTTCGCGGATCAAGCGGTCGATCCGGGTTTTAATTTGCAGCAGCAGGCGCATCACCGCCAGCAGTTCATCCATGTTAACCGGTTTATCAAGCACGACCTCGGCGTTGTATTGGTCGTCGTAGTCGTCCACCGCCGCATCGGAAAGGACAATAATCGGCACAAACCCGATCTCGTCGTCCGATTTGATTTTCTCACACACGGCGTTTATGTCCAGGTGCGGCAGTTGGTCATCCAGGATCAGCAAATGCGGGTGCTTGGCATAGGTCAGATCGAGCACCTTCCGCCCATCTTTCGCCAGCAGCACCACGTACCCGATCTCATCCAACACACGGCGTAGTGTTTTTTCAAGACGCCGATCAGCAGCCGCTACCATCACTTTGATAGGTAACGTATTAGGTGTTGATGACCGACGTGTAGGCTTACCGCGTAGTAAAGACACCCTCAACCCTTTTTCGAACAACTAAAACTATAAGAATTTTACCTTAAGCCTTTGTCGGGCGAAAGTGCATTACGTCCGATATGCGTTTGAAAATAATTCGGATTGCGCTTAATTAAGCCCTAAACGAAACGACACCTAGTCCAACCAGACCACCTGGCGGATCAAATAACGCTCAAAAAACTGTGCAACCCCCTGCGCATCATTTTCCGTGAAGCGTACAACCGTCTCGGTATCTCCGGTGGCGATATGGGTGATGTTGATCACACTTTCTCCTGCCACACGACCGCCACCAACCCAGGCCAGGTATTGACCATCAGGTGACGGCGAAAACAGGTGCCCATGTTGGCCGCCAAGCTGCTGAGTTTCGTCGTTTAGATCATCCGCATTACCCAGCGGGGCAGCAATCACACGCGGCGCGGCATTCGTTTCGCCGGTATCTATCAACACCACTTCGCGCAGCGGTTCACCATCGATCTCGCCGCACGTACCGTAACCCAGCCGTACAAACAACACGCGATCATTGTCCACCCACTGGGGTGACGAGGCCACCAGCCCGGTTTCCGACCAGAGCCGCTCAGCTTCCGCGTTCGGATCGAGCGGCAGCGGCGACAGTTCCGCATAGGCGTCATAACATTCATCCGGCGGGATGTCGCTGATCGACAGCGCGTTAAATGAAATCCCGGCTTGCGGGGTGGTAGGTGACGCCACTACGACCAGTCGAGCACCATCCGGCGACACCGCACCGATCGGATGTGTGGCCAGCGCCAGCGGTTCGTCACTAAGGGGGGCTGACTTACCCGCGCCGGGATCAAACACCATCGGGCCATCTTCGCTCGCAGGAACAGCCCACACCAGCCTGGAATCAGCCGTCCAACTCCACGTAAAAAAGCCGCTGGTGCTGGCGGATACGTTCACCACGTCCGCGCCGCCGAACGGCATCAAGGCTAACTGAACACGATATGTGCCGGTTTGCAGGCCAAGCCATTCGCCATCCGGCGAGATGGTCACATTAACCGGGTTCGAACTCCGGTTCGGCACTTCGATGACTGTGTTTTCGGCCAGATCGAGAATGCCAAAATTGGGGAACGCGATAAAAACACCGCGCGTTCGATCCGCATTAAGCGCGGCGCCGCTGTACGCGTCAACGCCCTCAAATGTGGTCGTTTCGCCGGTTGCCAGATCGAGCACTTCAAACGTCAGGCCCTTCAGATACAACAACCGCCCTTCATACGATCCTGTATCTGTCCCTGGCGTCGGTTCGGCGGTAGGTACGGGTGTATCGGTGGGGCGACTTTGCGCCGCTTGCAGATCAACACCTTCCTCGTTTTTCCCGCCGCAGGCTGCCAACACAACCACTAAAACGACAACCGGGAAAAGTAACCACCGCCGTTTCATACATACCCCCTGGTTGTTCTACCGTGATAGCCCTAACTATACGCCACATTGCCAATAATACGAAAGCTTACACAAACTCACAAATGCCGGTGAGCCTGGCCAGTCTGCAAAAAACACTCAGCGCCAGCCGTAACGCGCCGGGAGGGCACTTTAAATAAGTTCACGTATGGAAAAAAAAGAACGAAGCCTTATCCACACTTCCCAGCCGTCTGACACAACTGTGCCAGGTGCAAGCGGTCATGTTGGGCGGTGAAATTCGCCATTTCCAGCAGGGTTGTCGGGCCAAAAATATAGTGACGCGCCGGGCGATGCCAGGCGTCACCATACAGCCGGGCTAAAAAGTCCAGTGTCCGCTGCCGCTCGTCGGCGAACATAAACGCGACTCGAACACCATCGGGCGGGCATTGGCGCGTTGATGGTCCCGGCGGCGGGCCGGGCTGTGACAGGAACGGGTTATCCTCGCGCGCGATCGTTTCCAGGCGCGGACGCTGAACGCTGCGTTCGCTCTCGTGCATGTGACAGATCACTTCAATCGGCGACCATTCCGCCTCGTCCGGGTGCTTATGCCAAACGTGCGGAGGCACCTCGTGCGCCACACCGACCACCCCGGCCAGGTTACCGGTGAGGCGCGGTATGATCTGGTGCGGTACAAGCGGCTGCGGTTCGAGGGTTTGCAGCCACCCCTCATCTTGCACAAGCCGGACAAACACGTCCAGCGATCCAACCCCGTCCGGCTGCGCGGGTGTCTGCTCCGGGAAAGACTGCGTCCCGTTGTTTGTGATCCAGAACGTATTCAGCCCGGCACACCATGCCGGGACAATATCCATCGCCCAGTCATCGCCCACCATGACGGCTTCATCCGCGTGCACACCGATGCGCGCCAGGATTTCCTCATAATAGGCGGCGTGCGGCTTGGTGTAGTGCATGATCTCCATGGTCGTCACCAAACAAAACGGCACATCCGCCACCGGCAGCCCGGCCCACGCCAAACGCTGCTCAATCGCCACGCGCGGGAAAAATGGCGCGGTCGCCACCACCACTTTGTAACCCTCTGCCAGCAGCCAGTCCACCAGGGTTCGCGCCGCCGGGCGAAATGTCGTGCCTGCCTGCAACCTGGGAAACTCAATGGCATAATACTCGCCAATCACCGCGTCGAACCGCTCACGGCTGACCGGCAGCAGCGGCTCAAGTGTTTCAAAAAACGTGTCCCGGTTAGTAAACAACGGGTCCTGGCTGTGAATGACGGTTTCCACGGACTGCATGATCGGCTGAGACAGGCCGCCTACACCCAACGACCGGGCCAGAAACCCGTCCAGCGCTTCCAGGTAATGGCGGGTGAACTGCCCGGTTGGATTGCCTATCAGGGTATCATCAAGATCAAGCAGAACCGCTTTAATCATCAGACTCTTCCAACGCATCCCGGAACAGCTTCAGCGCCGGGTTCTCTTCGACATCGCGCGGGTGCCCAACATACGGATTCTCAATCGGCTCGTCATATTTCTGCGACCACGCCTTTACCGTGATGCGGCGCATAAACCCCAACAGCACCGGGCGAATCGTCAACGTGAGCTGCATATCGGGGCTGGCGTTGGCTCGTAAGATATCGGGAACCGGGCAGCGAGCACAATCCTGGGGCCGCCAGCGCATCGAATCCGGATTCGCTTTTGCCAACCGGCATTCCTGCACCGTGCGCCCACGATTAAAGTCCTCGTAATAGTGGGGACATTCCTTGCCCGCAGGTGTTAACATGGGTCACCCTTTCGTATCCATTCCACGCTGCCACAACACAATTTGATCGTATAGAGTGTAGCAGAATATCGGGGAAAATGAGTCGGGCTGGGTGTGTGCCTTGCCATGAGCCGCAAAGACAACAAAGCCGGAACACTGCCCGGCTTTTTGCTGGTTTACTATGCTGGTGACTCGACATCACCTAAACCCGCGTCACATACGAACCGTCACGGGTATCCACGCGGATAACATCACCAACACTCACAAACAGCGGCACGGTCACCCGCAACCCGGTTTCGGTCGTCACCTTTTTGGTTGCGCCGGTAGCCGTATCACCGGCAACCGCCATTTCGGCATCGGTAACTTCGTGCTCAATCGATGTCGGCAGTTCGTAGTCGATGATCTCACTTCCGTACGAAAACAGCTTGAGCTGTGTGTTTTCCTTCAGGTACAGAAAATCATCACCAAACAAGTCCTGGCGGAGCTGCGGCTGTTCATACGACGTGAGATCCATAAACGTCAGGAATTCACCGTCGGAGAACAGGTATTCCACCACCGCGGTTTCAACGCGAATGTCTTCCACGCGGTCACCGGAGTTAAACGTCATTTCACGCGTGGCGCC
The DNA here is from genome assembly GCA_016930015.1 of Anaerolineae bacterium. Taxonomy (GTDB): domain Bacteria; phylum Chloroflexota; class Anaerolineae; order Aggregatilineales; family Aggregatilineaceae; genus JAFGHR01. The sequence continues at coordinate 17,021 of JAFGHR010000111.1, forward strand.
GGTCCGCAGATTCCGTACTTGCACGCGAATCGTCGCGCCACCGCGCCCGGTCTTGTTGTGGTGATACTTCAAGACCTTGTAGATTTCACCATCCACGGTGAAATTTGTGTTATTGCGTAGCTGGTTCACATCAATCATAAAGACAACCGTCCTTCGTGTTATGCGTTTTTTGTCAAACCGCTGGGTCCGCTTTTATACGGACAGAATTATACCAGGAATCCGCCGCAGGGTGTATGCTCAACCGGCCCAACCGCCAGAGCTATCGCTTCAAATGACTGGTTGGGCGTTTTGTGCGACGACTTCCCCCTAATCCCCCGTCCCGCTGTTTGGACGGGGCGCCTTCCAGCCAAGCTGGACGGGGGACTTTCTGAACACGCACGTTCGGCTGTTTTCCCCTCCCCGGCAAAAGCCAAGGAGGGGAGGGGCGTTTCTCGATTCTAAAACAATTACCCGGCCCGCAAGACTAATGCTCCTCGCGATCTCTGGCCAGCCACGCCGCCGCCGCACGCGGCAAATTAGCCAGCGGGCCGCGCTGCACGGTACATTCCGGCAGGCTGTCTAAAAACATCTGGCCATAACGCTTGTGGATCACGCGGCTATCGAAGATCACGACCACGCCATGATCATTTTTGGTCCGGATCAACCGGCCAAACCCCTGCCGGAAACGCAGAATCGCATCCGGCACGGCGTATTGCATAAAGCTGTTGTCAAACAATTCCGACCGGGCCGCAAAAATCGGGTCGGTGGGCACCGAAAACGGCAGGCGCACGATCACTACCACGCTCAGATCATCGCCGGGGATATCGACACCTTCCCAAAACGAGCGCGTGCCCAGCAAGACACCTCTGTCCGCCTGTTTGAATCCATCCAGCAAACTCTGGCGGCTGGTGCCGTCGCTTTGATCAAACACGCTGATATCGCCCAATGCCAGCCGGGGCGCGATCGCCTGCGCGGTCTGGCGAAGCTGTGAATAACTGGTGAACAGTCCTAACAAACGCCCTTCGGTAGCTGCCGTCAGTTCGATCAGGCCGCGCTCGACATAACGCTGGTATTCCTCGCGGCGGTCGGGCGTGGGTATGTCCGACGGGAGATAGACCAGGGTCGTACTTTTGTAATCAAACGGCGACCCGACAACCACTTCTTGCACTTCAAACGCGTTCAGCCGGTTGCGCACATAATCAAATGTGCCGCCGGTACGCAGGGTGGCGCTGGTCAGGATCACGCTTTCTTTGGGTTCCCACAGGAATTCTTCCAGCAGCGGGCCGACATTAAGCGGCGCGGCATGGATCGACACGCGCTCGCGTTCCTGGCCGACCTGTGCCCAGTAGATCGTGTTATCCTGCGGGTTGGACGAAAACTCCTCAAGATGCTGGTGAACCGCGCCCAGGCTGCGCGCCGATGCCTGGACACTGGTCAACAGATCGTCATAGTCCAGCACGTCGAATTCGTGCAGACCGGCCACCGCTGCCGACAGCCGCCGCATGGCATCCGCGATCCCCTGTGTGAACTGGCTGAGCA
>JAFGHR010000112.1 GCA_016930015.1 Anaerolineae bacterium
ACCCGTAATGCTGCGCATTACACCGCTGCGCTCGGCTTCGATTGCCCTCCGCCTCGCTCCTCTCGATGATAAGCCGCCTTATCAGGAGTAATAAACATACTCAAACGTTTCTTTGATCATATGGCCGAACCAGCAGCGCAAAAATATGCTATGCTGTGCTTAACCAGACTATCAGGCCACTATTCATGAGGGAGATGGCTGTGACCGGAGTTCATTTTTTGCGGAATGTATCGTTACTCGCCAATTTGTCAACAACCGAGTTGGAACCGCTGGCACAGCGTTTGATATCACGCACGTATCGCACCGGTGATATTATTCTTCGCCAGGGTGATATCAGCAGCAGCATGTACATTGTCAAATCGGGCAGTGTGGATATCAGGGTCACCGCCGCCGATGGTGAGGTTAAAACGCTGGCTACCTTCGGTCCGGGGCAGGTCTTTGGCGAATTTGCGCTGTTGGACGGCTTACCGCGTTCGGCAGATGCAATCGCGCAGGAACGCAGCGAACTGCTAATTCTGACACGGCCTGAGTTTTTTATGTATCTTGAGCAGCACCCGGCAGTTGCCATTAACTTGCTGGTTCTCATCAGCCGCCGGTTGCGGTTTACGCTTCAGCGCACCGAAGATGAAGAACACGGCGGCTCAACACTGGCGAAGATAGCCGAATTGCTGGTACGCCTTGCTGAACGTTACGGTGAACAAATTGACAACAATCTACAACTCGCTATCCGGCTGACACGGGGCGAACTCGCCGGTGTCATAGGATGCCCGCGCTCAGATGCCGAGTCTGCGCTGGAAACACTGCGCCAAAAAGGAATCATCGACCTGCACGGTCGGCATATGACGATCTATGACCTGGCAGAACTCAAGGCGATGGCGTTGGATTAACGCAGTCTCCAAAGCTACCCGCGCATATCAGCCCATAAAACCGACCAAACCGGTACAATGATCGTGATCAGGCGTCTTCTTGATCGGACTCCGGCTTGGCACGCTGCTGAACAAACGAGTAAAACGGGTAGGCCAGTTGGCTGGCATCAGCATGCCCGCCTTCCAACGCGTGCCGGTTGGCTTTCTCAAAATCCTGGTGCATACGCTCGACCATCTCAAGCTGGTTATCAGATGGCTCCAACGAAAACAACGCGATCAGCGTGGTGAATTCCCCCGGCACAAAACACAACCATTGGCCATTTTCCATTTCCGTACTGCGCATCCCGGCCCGGAAAATCTCGGCAGCGGCGGAACGGTAGCTGCTCAACATCGGCACAATCAGTTCGGGATCAACGGCAAACTCACCCAGCGTTTCGATTGGCATACCGCTGTTGTTGTCGTACACACTCATGCCTACGGCTTTGGCCGTTAGCCGTTTTTTCAGATGCATGGTGTCTTCGGTTTCGGTGATCGCATTCCGCCATGTTGACGGGTCGGATTCAGCGATCAACTGGGCAACGGTCATGATCTGGCGCTGATAACGGTCGTAAAGGCGGTGAAACTGCGTGCGGTTGATCTCACCATTCGCGAACTCTTGCACCAGCTTACTCATTTTCTGGTGGACCTGGGCAATGAACTCCTGCCCCTGGCGAGTGCTTTCAAAAATAGGATCGAAATCCTGCGACGGAACACCGGACGGATGGTCCATAGGGTCTTGCTCCTGTATAAAAGTCGTCCATAATGCCTTATTACCGTAAATTTATTATAGCGAAGCTGGTCGTATGTGGGAATATTTTGTTAATCAATCTTTTCACATGGGCTATTGTACTGTTAAAACCTGAATACCAGTAAATACACCGGGAGGGTGTAGACAGAAATTTGACACCTGTGGTAGACTACGATTAATAATCACACATTTTACTGTCATGACACCCGCCCAATATTGATAGTAACAGTAAGGCACTTGATTTCTGACCAGATGGAGGCGTATGGCCGCATGACTGAAACCACAAGCGCCATCAAAGTGGTGTGTATTGAAGACGACTCCGAGATGATCGAGTTGGTCAAACTGATCCTGACTCGCCGGGGCTACAACGTTTCTGGGGCTATGGGAGGGCGCGAGGGATTAGAGCTTATCCAAGAGGTACAGCCCGATCTGGTCTTGCTGGACCTGATGATGCCCGATATGGATGGGTGGGAAGTCTACCAGCAGATGAAAAATAACGATGGCATGAAGGACATTCCCGTCATCGTCGTGACCGCCAAAGCACAAAGTATTGATAAAGTGCTTGGCCTGCACATTGCCAAAGTGAACGACTACATCACCAAGCCGTTTGGCCCTTCCGAGCTGCTGTCGAGTGTTATCCGCGTGCTGCAAGAAGCAGGTATCGAGGCCAAAGAGGCCGGTTAACGTCTTTAGAGATGGGTGTTTTGGGGGACGCTGAGCGTCCCTTTTTTGTTTTGTGCCCAAATCGGGGTGGTATATGCCTGTGCGCCGGTTAAAATCCACCTCGGTACCCTGGTAACCCAACTTGCGCTAGAAATGGGCACTCGTGCTAAACTAGGTAGAGTTGACATGGCACAGACACCACCACTGATTACAAACAAAAATGTCAACGCGGCCTACAGGGCATATAAATAAAATACGTCCCGCATGTTTTTAAGCAAGGGGGCCTCATGCGAAAACAGCGATTTGTTACGGTCCGCTATATCATGACGGCGCTGCTGGTCTGCGCGTCAGTCGGGTTATATTTAAATGCGTCTGGTCGAACGGTTGGCGCGTTCCAGACCGGGAACCTGCTGCAAAACCCTGGTTTTGAGGAACCGTTTGTCGCCATCAACGGTGATACCACGCTGCGGGTTGCGGCCAGTTGGCAGCCGTGGAGTTTGCCGGAAGGTGCATCATCTGCGATCAATGCGCGCCCCGAATACAAACCCGCGCCATCAAACCGCATTTATTCTGGCAATGCCGCACAGGAATACAATACATTTTATGCCACGCACACCGGCGGCGTGTACCAACGCGTGCCCGTGACGCTCAACACCGAATTGCGTTTCAGCGTTTTTGTCTACGTCTGGTCGTCTGCTGCGTTCCTTCAACAGCAGGATGTCAGCGAAGATCCGAACGATGTCAAGGTACGCGTGGGTATTGATCCCAAAGGCGGCACTGACGGCACCAGTCCAAATATCGTCTGGTCGTCGGATTCCGAGTTCTACGACCAGTGGCGGGAGTTGTCCGTTGTGGCGACCGCTCAAAATACGGCGGTGACGGTATTTGTACGCAGCGCGCCCGAAGGGTTTGTCGGCACGAGTAACATTTACCTGGATGATGCCGCGCTGCTGCCGCTTGGCGAGGCCCCACCGACGGCCACACTGCCCGGCCCGACGAATACGCCTGATATTTTTGTTCCGACCCAGGAAGGCACGGTTACACCCGTGCAGGCAACACTCACGCCGACGCCCCTTCCGGCAACGGCCACGCCTGACAATACGTCTACCGTTGTATATACCGTGCAGGCGGGCGATACCGTGTCAGCGATTGCGCGGCGCTACAACACAACCATCGATGCGATCGGCAAAGTCAACGGCCTGACCAACGTGGGCCTGATCTATGTCGGCCAAACGTTGTTGATCCCGGTGAGCAGCGGCGGCCAGACTACACCGCCAACATTCACCCCTGTGCCAACGGATGCGGGGACTGAAAACCCGCCGCAGCCCGGTGTCGGCAGCTATACGATTGTGAGCGGCGATACGCTGTACGGCATTGCGGCCCGGTTTAATACCACGGCGGCCACGCTGGCCCAACTCAATAACATCGTCAACCCGAACCTGATCTATCCCGGCCAGGTGATCTCAGTGCCCGGTGCAGCGCAGCCCGCGCCCGCCCCAGCGGCAACACCGGAACCCTCGGCCCCGGCGCCGCAGCCCAATACACACGTGGTCCAGGCTGGCGAAAACCTGTTCCGCATCAGCTTACGTTATAATGTAACGGTTGATGCGCTCGCGCGCGCCAACAACATCTACAACACAAACCTGATCTTCCCAGGCCAGGTATTGGCGATACCCTGATGGCTGACTGGCGCGTTATCCGACATGCAGAGTCCGGGCGGGTGGTGCTGCCACGCGCCCGGTGGTGTGACAGCTTTTGGTGTCACTTCAGGGGCTTGATGCTGCGCCGCCATTTGCCAGACGATGAAGGTTTGTTGTTTGTTTATGGCCGCGAGAGCATTGCCGAAACGTCGATTCACATGTTCTTTGTGTTTTTCAGCATTGCCGCCGTCTGGTTGGATGGGGATGGGCGCGTGGTTGATGCCAAATTGGCGCGTCCCTGGCGACCCTATTATGGCCCATCGCAGCCCGCCCGCTACCTGGTCGAAGCGCGCCCCGCGCTGCTGGAACATGTTACAGTCGGCGACCGGCTGACATTTGACGACACAGCCGAATAAGTCCGGCCTGTAAATCTTGCAGACCTGCGCTCCCTGCCGCGATCAGCATGATCGGCAGGAAGTTTTTTTCTGACACGGCGCGGGCGGCTGGTCGAACCCCGGATATCCGTTATAATCCGGCGGATTGTCATAATCCGCCGGATTATCAAGATATCCGATGATCACAAAACATATGCCAAACCTGCTTTTTCTGAAGCGAATATCCCGCTCCCAGGTGATCATCATGGCGCTGGCTGCTGCCGCGCTGGTGATCGCCTACGCTGTTACGCTTCAAACGCACATCAACGGCAGTTCCGACGAATACATGATCGACGTGGGCGAAATTCAAGTCGCGCTCAACGTCTGGGGCACGATCCATCACACGGGTTATCCCCTGTTTGCGATTCTGGGCAACCTGTTTACGCCGCCGCTGCAATTGTTAGGCGTCGAACCGGCGCTGGCGTCCAGCCTGTACGCGACGGCGTGGGGGCTGGTGGCGCTGGGTGGTTTCGGGCTGCTGATCGGGCGGCTGACGGGGCGGCCTGTGCTGGCGGCGCTGTGCGTGCTGCTGTTGGGGCTGGCGCGGTCGATCTGGATTCACAACGTGATCGCCGAAGTCTACAGCATGAGCCTGGCGATCATCGTGCTGATGTTGATCGTTGTGCTGTGGCCTGCCCCGTGGACCGGGGCCTGGCACGTCAGGCGGCGGATCGCGTGGGTCGCGCTGCTAGGCGGGATCGGTGTGGCGCATCACCGGGCGGTTGCGTTTGCCGCGCCGGGGCTGCTGCTGGCGCTGTGGCCGCATTTGCTGGCCGATCGCGCACACTGGCGGCGTACCATGATCACGGCTGGCGGGCTGGTCCTGGCGGGTTTTGTGCCCTATGTGTATCTACCGGTCCGCGCGTGGCAGGATGCCGAATGGGTGTATGGTGAACCGGGCACCTGGCGCGGCTTCTGGATCGAGTTTTCGGGCAAGGAAGCCGATCGCCTGGTGAAACTGCCAGCTAACGCGGCGGGCTGGTGGGACAATATACAAGACGTGTGGGATATCCTGGCGCATGAACTGACATTGCCCGGCCTGCTGGTCGGGCTGGCGTGCCTGGCGCTGGCCGTGATCGTGTCGCCGCACCGACGCGCCGCCTGGGTCGTGGGACTGTGCGCCGCCGGTCCGACCGTGTTTAGTCTGGCCTATCACACGGCGGTGCTGCCCGGCGCGATCCTGATGATCACCGTGTTGGCGCTGGTCTTCGGCGTGGCGCTGGTCGTGGATTGGCTGGCGTTACACCGATCACGTGCCGCCGCTGCCACCATGCTGGGGATCGTCGTGTGGGCGGCTGTTCTGGCCGGATTCAACTATGACTGGATTCACCAGCAGGTCACCGACCCGACCGGCCTGGAAACAATCGCACGCGTGGACCGGGTCCCGCGTGATGGACGCGCCGCGTTTACCCTGCCCTGGGGACCGCGTTATTCGGCGGCTTCTTATTCGCGGCTGGTCACCAAAACCAACGCCGATCTCCTGATGGTCGATCACAAAGGGGATCATAAGGGGCTGCTGGCCGATGGTTACCGGCTGTATACCGAGTCGGACACGTTTTATTACATCACGACTGACACGTGGCGCAAACGATTGGGCCAGCTTTACCTGACATCCGCCGCGCCGCAAATCGTGGAATTACGCACGATTCCCTGGCTGGCCGATCCCGCTGATCCGCCCGCCCGGCCACTCGTATACGGCATCGCGCGCCGCAACGCGTGGCTGACATGCGACGACGATCACGTTTATCTACACGTGATCTGGCAGGCCGACCAGCGCCCGGCGGGTGATCCGAGCATTTTTGTGCATCTCACCGGTGACAACCCCGCGCCCGTATTGGCAGATGACGACAAGCGCCACCCCGTATACGGGTTTTATCCTTTTACGCAGTGGTCGCCGGGGGAACTGGTGCACGATGACTTCACACTGCCGCGCCTGCCGGGCGCTGCCACCGTACGCACGGGCCTGTACGAGCAAGACACAAACGGGCAGTTTGTGAACTATGGTGAACTGGCGCTGCCTATCGCCGATTGCCTGCCGGTCGATGGTTAAGTGTCGTCTTCATCGTCGTCGTCAAGCGCCGTAAAACGCATAAACGCCCGTTCCTGGGGACTCATGCC
>JAFGHR010000113.1 GCA_016930015.1 Anaerolineae bacterium
GCTTTGATTTCTTGTTCGGTGAGGGTAAAGGTTCGTTTTGCCATACCCTCTAATTATGCGAGTTTCTTTTGATTTGTCCATAAGACCCGGCGACAAAGCACCTTCAAACAAGGTAAAAAAGCATATCATCGCGAATTTCTACCGCGTTATAGTAAGCGCGCAACAGGTGAACAGGTGTTTGTGATACGACCAGAAAGGTCACTCGATGCGAGAGTTTGTGAATGGGGCAACAGCCATAGTCAGAGGGGCATTGGATGCTGGTTGCACGTTTTTTGCGGGATATCCGATCACGCCGGCTACGCCGATTTTGCTGCATATGATTGAAGAACTGCCCAGGATAGGTGGTGTTGCCATTCAAGGTGAGGACGAAATCGCTTCTATTGGCTTTTGCGTGGGGGCAGCCATGACCGGGGCACGGGCGATGACGGCGACCAGTGGGCCGGGAATCAGCCTGTACAGCGAAACGATCGGGTTGGCGCTCATGGCCGAGGTTCCCCTGGTTATCATCAATGTCCAGCGCATGGGACCCGCTACGGGTGGCGCGACAACGGTGGCGCAAGGTGATATCCAGTTCATGCGGTGGGGGATGTCAGGCGGCTACCCGGTGATCGTGCTTTCTCCTACCTGTGCTGCGGACTGCTATAACCTGACGCGCCGCGCGTTTGATCTGGCCGAGCGGTTTCGCGTGCCCGTGTTCCTGGCGACGGATAAAGAGACGGTGTCGTCATATGTCACCGTGGCGTTGGACACGTACGAACAGGTACCCGTGCGTGAGCGACCGGTTGCTGCGGAAAACGAGGATTTTGCGCCCTACCGTTTTGAGCCGCTTGATGCGGTCCCGCCGATGTCACCGTTTGGCGGCCCGCATGTTGTCCGGGTAACCGGGTCATCACATGATGAGCGCGGGTATTTGTCGAAACAGCCGCAGGACGTGGGGCGGCTGAATGCGCATCTTGCCGCCAAAATCGAGCAGCATGTCGATGAGATTACACACGTGCAGCTTGATCAACAGGACGGCACGGACACGCTCATTATCAGCTACGGCATCACGGCTTTAGCTGTAGCCGAGGCCGTCCAAACAGCGCGCCGTGACGGGATTAAGGTTTCGGCGTTGACGGTCTATTCATTGTGGCCGGTGCCAGAGTGCGCCATTCGCCAGGCGTTGGCGGATGTCAGCCGCGTGGTGGTCGTCGAACTCAACCTGGGGCAATATCAGCGAGAAATCGAGCGGTTGGCCGGTGACCGGCACACGGTAATCGGGGTGCACGCCATCAACGGCGAGTTGATCTCTCCCCGCGCCATCCTCGAACAAGGGGGTTTACGATGACCGCCATAACGCGGACAACTTACCTGGATGAAACCACGCTGCCGTTTCCATTCTGTCCCGGCTGTGGACATTCGGCTGTGCTCCAGGCGCTTGACAGCGCCCTAACTCAACTACAGCCTGATCCGCAGCGGGTTGTGCTTGTATCCGATATTGGGTGCCAGGGGCTTTCCGACAAGTTTTTTGTTACGAATGCATTTCACGGGCTGCACGGTCGTTCTGTGACCTACGCGACAGGTATCAAGCTGGCGAATCCTGACCTTGACGTGATCGTGCTGATCGGTGATGGCGGGTGCGGGATCGGTGGACACCACCTGATCAACGCGGCCCGCCGCAATATCGGTATCACCGTGCTGGTCTTTAATAATCTGAACTTCGGCATGACCGGCGGCGAGCACTCGGTAACCACGCCCTCCGGGGCTATTACGTCTACGACCCGGCACGGTAACCTGGAACGCCCGTTAGATATTTGCTCGACGGTGGCGGTTAACGGCGCTAATCTCGTCGCGCGGACCACCGTGTTTGACAGTACACTGCCTGACGTGATCGCGGGCGCGATCCAATACGACGGGTTTGCCCTGGTGGATATCTGGGAACTGTGCACGGCCTATTTTGCAGCCAACAACCAGTTTCGCCGGAAGTCAATCGAAGATACGTTAGCGCACCTCGACTTCGCCACCGGTATTATCCAGCAGCGTGATCAGCCGGAATACAGCCGGTCATACCGCACCGACATACAGCACCCGGCCAGCCAGGAAAATACAAGCGCTGTGGCTCCGCGCCCGCTCGAAACACGCTATGCGAGTTCATTGGCTGCACGGCAGCACTGGATTATCGCGGGCGCAGCCGGGCAAAAAACAGGATCGGCGGCATCGGCTTTTTGCCGGGGCGCGATTATGTCTGGGCTGTGGACGACCCAGCACAACGATTACCCCGTGACGGTCAAATCCGGGCATTCGGTGGCCGAAGTGATTGTCAGCCCGGAACCGATTCGCCACATAGGCATAGATGAGCCGGACGTGATGGTGATTCTGTTTGAAGAGGGACTGCACCACGAAACAGCGCGTCTGGCGCAGTTGAGCGACGCTGCAACCGTCTATATCAACGCCGATTTGCTCCCGGTGGAAACGCGTGCTCGGACTGTGGCGCTCGACTTCAGCCAGACCGGGCAGCGTAAGCTGGTTTGGACGTTAATGGGACTCGCCGCCGTGTTGCAGCACACAGAAATCTACCCGTTGAGCGCGTTTAAGGATGCGGTGTCACACGGGGCATACGCTGACAAAAACCTGGCTGCCATCGCAGTCGCCGAGAAGGTTATTATCACTGCCTGTTAGGCGAGCACTGCCGCCCGGTTAATAATCGCCAAGCGCGCCCGGCGAGGGAGTCGGGGCGTCTTCGGTATCCACGCTGATCCGGTAAAGGCGCGGACCTTCAGGATCACGCAGCGCATCAACCGGGTAATCCGGCCATGCCGAATGGAACACGGTCAGCCATGCCTGGAGCAGTGATCGTTTTGAGGATACAAGAACGTGATACGGCGGCTGTGCCTCGCTCAAAATGTGTGTAACCGCCGTCTTCGCCGTATAGTTGTCAACCACGCGCAGGCGGTTTGTGTCATACTCATACGCCGACAGGACCATCAGAACGGTTTCGTTAAACGGGTGTTGGGGAACGTAATAAAACACGGTATCCGGGTCGGCCTGCTGGAATTCTTTGACCAGCAGCGCCATTTCGGTTCGCTCGGATTCAGTCTCCGATATCTCAAAAAACTGGTACAGGTTCAAGCCCAAAATGGCAGCCGCGATCACCGGCAAGCACAATGTACTTACGGATATTGTGCGCCGGACAAGGGTTAACCGGATGTGATCCAGCCGGGCGATCAGCCATTCCGTGCCGATCGCGGCGATCACGGCATAGAACGGCACAAGCAAAAATGTGCGCGTATTGACCGGGTAACCGTAGGGTGCCAGCCCGCCGATAAAAAAACAACTCACGGCATAGCCCAACACCAGGAACAGCGCGACCGAATCGCGCCAGCTCCGGCTGATCAAGTAACCCATGCCTGCCATCATCAACAGCGCGCTGACCGGGTCGAGATGGGGTCCCAGCACATAGTGACTTTTTCGGGTTAAATAAACGTTGGCCATCAGCGTGTACCAGATGTTCGGGCGTATTTGTTCGGTCCAGGGATCGGTGACATGCTCAACCCGCGAGTTTACGACACTCTCATTTGACAGCAGGTCTACCCACTCCAGGTTGACCAGCCGGGGATAACACATCAGGAGCACGGCTAACATAAAAATCGCAAACGGGAACAGGCCCAGTATTCCCAACCGGAGCCAGTTCAGCGGCGCTGGTTTTGATCGCAGCGCGGAAAACGCATAGACCAACCCAAGCAGCAGCACGGGCAGAATGATCAGCGGCAGGGCCGCGTAAAAGACATAAAACGCGGCGGCGGCTGCCACACCGGATAAAAAAATCCCCAGCAAACTTTGGCGCGTTATGCCGCGTATCATAAAGGCCAGCGCCGCCACGACCACCGGCAGCGCTTGCAGGTTGTTGTAACCCACTTTGCTCAAGCCTAACAGGTGATGTGAGCTGGTGTAAACGACAACGGCTACCAGCGCAGCACGCCCGGTACTGATCGTGCGTACCAGGGTGTACAGCGGGGGAACAGCCAGAAAAACCATGAATATCTCACTGATCCGCCAGCCGTAGACGTCAGCGCCGAATAACTTCATGGAAAACGCGTGCAGGTACGACGAAAAAACCGGGTGAACACCATACACGCCCGCCGCTTCGAGCGGGCTCGGTAAATCGGGACGATTCAGCAGGCTTTTAGCCAGGTCAAAAAACGCGTACTCGTCGCCAATAAATGCATACTGCCACGCGAGCATTCTGAATGTGTACAGCGCCATGCCTATCAGTGTGATGCCGAACAGCAGCGCCACTTGTTTAGAAATCCGGCCATGTCGCCACAGCTCGAACAGGATCAACAGGCCGCTATCAACCACAATCACACGCCCGATCAGGCTGTCAGGCGACATGATCATGAATACGAAGCCCAAAAGCAGCAGAAAAAGTGTGTGCCCGCCCCACGTTAGCGTTTCCTGCCATGTCAAAACGGCCTGATGCCCCGGTGCACGGTCGTAACAGGCACACGCCACGCCAGCCAACACCAGCGGCAGCAGCCAGGCTCGAACGGTTGGCGGACTCCCGGTGTCGGCGGCGCGAACCATTTGCACGGCGGCCAGGATCACGGCAACGAACAGGTTAACAAGAAAGGCGACTTTCCACTGTGAGTCGGACAGTTTGAGTCTGAACCAGGAGGCCGGATTCAGGCGCCGGACGGGAGAAGCTGATCCGGCCAACCCGACGATCAACAAAACCATCCCGGCAGCCATAAAACGGACAGCATTACCGAAGTAATGAACATAGGCCATGCCACAGATCGACAGGACATGGCAGTCGGTCGGCATCAACTGTTCCAGGAAAGCGGGTGTTGTGTGCAGCCAGTGTTCGACTTGCAGCCGCACGATTCCCAACGCCAGCAAAACAATTCCTGAGAGTGTCACGAGGGGCTTGAGATATGTCTGAATGGTCTGTTTCATAGAATTGACTGCTTCCGGCTGCGGGTTGAGGGTCCGGGTAGAAAACCAGCTACTGGTTCATTCTTACCACCGGTTGCGTTCCGTTGCAATGCTGACCGGCCAACGAGAACGAGCCGCGCGTTTAGCTGTTGGGTGATGAGGGCTGGTTTTCCTGCCGCAAATGGGTGATCAGGTCATAGATCGAATTGTGTTCGCGGCCCTGGTTATGGATCGTGGAACGCCAGCGGCGGTGATCGTTTTCCGATATCACCTCGACTCGCACATCGCCATTGGCGTGATCCTGGCTGACGGTGAAACCCGCGCGTTCAAGCGCACGCTGCGTCCACAGTGCGTCAAGCCCCTCACCGGACAGGTTGATCGGTTTGGTGTGTTTAGCGATGATTTTAAAGGCACCGCGCTCGCTGTCGAATATTGCGCCTTCGCTGCGGAACGCCGCTTCAAACGCGCCGCTGAGGATCAAATCTTCCGGTGCGCCAACGTGCAGCGGCGCTTTGTGCGGCATGATCCAGATGCGGTCCGCTGTGCGTAATGCCAGGTCGAGGTCATGTGTTGATAACAGGATCGCGCGTTCTGTCTGCCGTGTGAGCTGGCGCAGCACACGCATGGTTTCTACACGATTCGGCAGGTCCAGAAAGGCGGTAGGTTCGTCAAGCAGCATCACGCCCGGTTCCTGAGCCAGCGCACGGGCAATCATGATTTTTTGACGCTCACCATCACTGAGTTCGTTAAATACACGGCCTGCCAGGTGGCGGGCGCCGACAGCTTCGATAGCCCACCGGATCACGGATTGATCGTGGTCGCTCAGTTGGCCGGTCCAATTGGAGTAAGGATAACGTCCCAATCCTACCAACTCATAGGCGGATAGGTGCCCGACATTAACGCGCTCGGTGAGTACAACACTCACACGGCGTGCCAGTTCATCCGGTTTGAGTGTGCTGATGTTGTCATGGCCAAGATACACACATCCGCGCAGCGTGGGCTGCATACCGGCCAGCGTGCGCATAAGTGTTGATTTACCTGCGCCGTTGGGGCCAATCAGACACACCAGTTCACCAGCAACCAACGACACCGACAGGTTCTCAGCCACCACAACCGCCGGACGTCGCGGCGGGTTGTACCCGATGCTTATTTCTTGTGCGCTGAGAACTACGTTATCCATCCATCATCCTGTGGGGTCATTATTTTCCTGGCGAAGCTTTAACCGGCAAACGCACTTTTCAGGTTGTTCTGCCGGAGGATCACCCATACCACGACCGGCGCGCCGATCAACGCTGTGATCGCGTTCAGGGGCAAAACCGTCTGGCTGCCCGGCAGTTGGGCGATGATGTCGGCGCCCAGCGCCAGCACAGCGCCCAACATCGTGCAGGCCGGGAGCAGCACACGGTGATCGGAGGTATTGAACAGGCTCCGCGCCAGGTGGGGTACGGCAATGCCCAAAAAGCCGATGGGGCCACAAAACGCCGTGATCGATCCGGCCAGGACTGCCGCGCTGATGATGATGCCGATGCGTGCTCGTTGGACGTTCAACCCCATAGTACGGGCATACGTTTCGCCTAATAACAGCGCATTGAGCGGCTTGACCAGGGCATAGGCGGTGATGAGCGCCGCCAGAATGACCGGGGCTAATACGTTCATCTGGGACCAACTCACGCCGCCAAAACTGCCAAACGTCCAGTTGATATAAGCATGCACGCGCTCAGCGATGCTGAAATAGAGCATTAAGCTCACCAGTGCGCTGGTGGCATAACCAACCATCAAGCCCAAAATAAGCAAGGTCATGGTGTTATGGATGCGCTGTGAGAAGATCAACATAATCCCCAATATCGCGCCCGATCCGATGCTGGCGGCGGCTACCAGTCCAAAGTTACCAACCAGTCCCAGCCCGGCCAACAGGGATGTTGCTGATGCACCGGCAACGCCCACCGATAATACAACCAGCGCAACGCCAAGGCTGGCCCCGGAATTGATCCCCAGGATGAAGGGGTCGGCCAGGGGATTACGGAAAAGCGTTTGCATTTCCAGCCCGGCCACGGCCAGCGCGGCACCGGCCAGCGCAGCGGTAACCGCTTTTGGCAGCCGAAACTGGATGATGATCGTCGTCCATGTGCGGCGCTGCGGTTCATCACCAATCAGGATTTTGATGATGTCTTTTACCGGAATATCGACCGAGCCAAGTGACAGGCTGAGGAAAAAGGTAACCGCCAACGCCGCGCACAAACCAACAAACACAAAACGACGCATCCCGGTGCGCGGCCAATCGGCAGCCGCCTGTGCTGGTTCGGTAGTAGATGGGTAAGGGCGAGATGGTAGTGTGGTTTCGGCCATGATATTGTTTTTTTTCTACACTATGGACTGGTTTGACAGCTTGTATGCGTGCTGCTGAGCGGGTGGTATCTTTTGCCACCCGCTCATGGTGCTTACTTTACATTACTGAAGCTGCTGAAAATACACGAACTCATGATCCGGCAGCAGCTCCGGGTGAAAGATCGCGATCAGGTCACCCAGGATCAGGTGCGGGTTCGCCGCGCCACCTTCATAAAAATCGTTGCCGCCGTAGTCATTCATGCGCAGTGTGTTATTCCATAGAGCACCGTTTTCGAACGCGGCAAACCCGGCAAAACGCTCATCGGCGGTTAACGCATCATTCAGGCTGAACCAGGACCCGTTGGGATTGATCCATATCTCGGCGTCAGCCGCGCGCTCGAACACACTTTCGAAGTCGAGGAACAGACTCCCGGTCGAGTCGTCGTCGGCCCACAGGTAATCAGCGCCAGCGTCCGCGAGTAACCGGGCCATAAAGCTGTTTCCGCCGGGCATATACCAGGTGCCATCCCACGGCGAATTAGCAAAAACAGTAGGTTTTTCTTCGACACCGGCGGCGATAGTCACCAGGTCCTGGTACTTTTCCACGGTCACGTCAAACAGCGCTTCGGCGTCTGCTTCAAGGTTATAAAACAGTGCAATGTACTTGATCCATTCCGCGCGGCCTAACGGCGTGGTATCGATAAAATCAGCGTTGAGCACGACCGGCAAATTCGCCTCAGCCAGGGCAGGATACGTATCATATTCAGGGAAACCCGTACCGTATGACATGATCAGACCAGGGTCCAGGTCCAGCACAACTTCAACGCTGACTGCCGCCCCGGTGCCGATTTCAACCAGCTCCCCCGCGTCGATCTTTTCGCGCACCGCGTCGGTGGTCACGTAGTCGAATTCATCATGCCCCACAAGTTTATCCAGCAAGCCGAGTTCAACGATAGGCGGCAGGTATGAAGTTGAGGTCGTCACCAGCGTACCGGCGGGCACGTCGATCACAGTGGCATCCTCGATATTTTCCGGGGCCGGTGTGCCGCACTGCACAAGCACATAACTGACGGGTTCGCCGCCTTCCCACGCCTGGGGAACGCTGACTACTTTGTAATTATTGAAATACTCAATCGTGAAGCCTTCTGCCGTCGTGATGGTGGCTTTTTGAGGGAAATAGTCGATATCAGGATCGTAGGTGTCAACACAACCGTTTGTTACATTGGTTTCAGGCTGCTGTGCCTGAGTAACCGCTGCTGGAACCAGGTTCAAGGCCAACACAAAACACAACATCAGGGCTAGAGCACGCCGTTTCATCAAAATGTTTCCTCTCGATCAGATATACATGTATCGGCTAATAAAGCGTTTGGATTTTGCGCGCGTATCCTCAAATGCCCTCAACAAAAAAGGCCCACCTCAGGAAAAGGTGGGCCGGTGTTGGCGTCCCAACTTACAGTATGGCCTGGATCGACTGCCGTATACAACAAAAAACCGACTTCGTAGAAGTCGGGTACGGCTGTGGTAAATTTGTTTACCAGAAAAAACAAGCCATACTCCCACCCTCTTCCGCGAGATGATGAAAGCGAGTATAGGCGGGCGACCTGACTTCCTGCCCAGGATTATGCACGTAGTGCTGCATAATTTGGCAGGTCACAGTTGCGGGACAGTGCCGGATTTTCACCAGCTTCGCCATTGTGCTCACATAACATAACTGAGCACCTATACTGCAATGGAAATATGTGATTGGTAAAAAGCTGAGTGCAGAGTAGCATAAAAACAGCGCGGTGTCAATTTTTATGTCGATAGTTTTGCAGGGTGATTACATCAAAACACATCCGAACCCGTGTTTTCGACGGAGGATATTGTTTATTTGATGAGGAATTGACGAAAAGCTGGCGGTTACAGCGCTATGTGCATTAAAATATAATAGGCTAATGCTAAATATAGGATTGCCCCTATCGATCTGGTTTGTATTGTGATGTCTAAAAATGGGTAATTCGAAGGGTAAAAAACGTTATGGAAATGGATATTTCGCATCCTTCTGATTCCACGTTGGTGTTAAACATTCGGGGACGTTTTGATGCCTACATGGTCGACAAGGTGAAGTCAAGCTGGCAGTCGCGCCCAGATATCAAAAATATCGTGGTTGACTTATCGGAAACTACATTCATTGACTCGATGGGATTGGCGACGCTGATCAGTGGTTTAAAAGAAGCACGCCGCCGTGGGGGTATCTTGCTTGTCGCAAACCCCGCCGAAATGGTCCAGGTGATTTTGGGGCTGACCGCGATGGATCGTGCGTTGACCATAGTTCCCACTGTCGAAGAAGCTCTGTCTCAGGTGACTGATGTATGACCCGGTCTGACTCACTTGCCGAATGCCAGGCCCGTATTCGGGAGCTTGAAGCCGAATTAGACGACATGACCGAATCGCTGGCTCAGGCCTGGGATCAGCTTGTGCCGTTTTTGCAGGAAACGCCACAGCAGGCCGAATCAACTCAGGACATTATCCCCGTCCTGGAGTCGATTATGACGGCTGTAGATGCCGAAATCGGGGCGGTGTATTTATATCCGCATAATGCTCGGCCTGCCGAATGGTATACGATCCCGTCCATGGCCGTGAATTTGGGCGTGATGCAACCGCATCTGGACGAGTTGGCACACGAATCCAGACTCCACCGGGGCCATCATATCCCGTCCTGGAACGGCACTCCTACACACTGGTTATTAACGTCTATTGTCGCAGGCGATCAGATCGCAGGTGCGATTGGTGTCGGATTGACGGAAGGGCGGCGCGAATTCAACGCGTATGATGTACGTACTCTGATGCGTATGACCGAACGTGCCGCCAGCCAGATCGTGGTAACGTCGTTGGCCGAAAGCCGGGCCCGCGAAGCGCAATTGGCCCATGAAATGCAAATCGCCGGATTGATCCAGCGCTCCATTCAACCGGCTGTTGGACCGTCGATAGCGGGGTTAGACGTGGCCGCTGACTGGCAGCCGGCTGCTACGGTGGGGGGGGATGCGTGGGGATGGGTCATGCAACCGTCTGGACGCATGGCGTGTTTTGTACTTGATGTTGCAGGCAAAGGACTGCCTGCCGCGCTGGCGGCAGTATCCCTACATACGGCGATCATGATGACGTTACGGTTAGATCGCACACCTGCCGAGACACTCGGATTGGTGAATGATATGTTTTATGATGCCTATACTGAAGCTGGTATTCTGGCTACGGCTACGCTGATCGCTATTGATCCAATGACCGGCGAGATCGAACAGGCAAATTCAGGACACACGCCCACACTGTTTTGCCGGTCGGGGGTCTGGCACCAGTGGACGGCAACAGCTCCCCCGATTGGTGTACTGCTAGAGACGGTGCCGGAGCCACAATATTCGGTTTTTCACCCGGATGATCTGATCGTGTGCTACAGCGACGGCCTTAGTGAAATCGAAACCGCGTCTGGTTTGTGGAATACTCAGGGCATATTGCAGGCCATTCCTCAGGGGATTTCTAATGCCAGGCAGTTGGTCAATACCATTTTGTCCGCTGCCGAAGAGCTGCGTGATGGTGCGCCGATTCATGATGATCAAACCATGCTGACAGTTCGTTTTACCGATAAACCCGGCGGTAGTGATGCGTAAAACACTGACAATTGCTGCACGTTTTGAGGAGCTGGCAAAGATCACCCCTGTAATCGAATCTATGATCACAGCCGAGCTTTCTCAGGTGCGTGATCAAGTCGTATTGGCTGTACATGAATTGTGCGTCAATGTCGTTCAGCATGGGTATGCCGGTGTCGAAGGGTTGATTGCATTGGAAGCCGAACGTCAAGGGCGAACCCTGACCGTATCCATTACCGACGGTGCGCCGAATGCGTATTCTCCGCCAGATGAGATCGTGCCGCCTGATCCGATGATGCTGCCCGAAAGTGGGTGGGGCATCTACATTTTGCACCAGGTGATGGATCAGGTTCATTATCAACGGCTGCCGTCGGGCAACCAGTGGATTTTGGTGAAAGAAATCGGTGAGGAGTTGAATCGATGAATCCGCGAGTTAGCCAATAAACAAAACAGCGAAAGTGATATGTTTGAGCTTACATGGTTTTTATGATGTTCTATCCAACTGTGCAGGAAACGCTATATGGCATTGGGGGCGAATGATGACGACCGTACTGGTAATTGATGACGAAAGCATTGTTCGTCGCCTGGTCAAACACGCGTTAAAGTCGCTTGAGATCGACGTGATAGAAGCTGAGAATGCGACAACTGGCTTTGAGCTGCTCCAAACAACCGCTGTCGATCTCGTCCTCATCGACATTAACCTGCCTGATATCGACGGCTTCAGTATCATTGAAGAACTGCAAACGATCCCTCACATGCAAGGTGTTCCACTTATCACGTTCACCGCACGCAGTGAACCGGGTGATGAACGCCATGCTTTAGAGCTAGGCGCATCCGGCTTTCTCTACAAGCCGTTCCATACACAAGAACTTCGCGATCTGGTGACCCGGCTGCTTAGCTGATCAATCACTCACGACTCGTCAAATTTTAACCACTGTCTCACCGTCGCGCGTAGTTCTTCCAGTACGAACGGTTTTGTGATGACACCATTCATGCCAGAATCGACATAGTGCCGCTGTTCGTTCGGTAAAACACTGGCTGTTAAGGCCACAATTGGGATATTACAAACAGGTTCAGGCAGGCTGCGGATGCGCCGGGTAGCCTCGATACCATCCATCACCGGCATCTGGATATCCATCAAAATCAAGCTGTAGTCACTGTCACTGTTTTTTAGCATCTCGAGCGCTTCCTGCCCGTTTTCAGCGATATCAATATGGACGCGGGTGTTTTGGAATATCCGTTTGAGCACGCGCTGATTTGCTGGCTTGTCTTCCACTACCAGGATACGGGCAAATGTTTCATCCGGTAGTACGGGGGGTGTATCAGGAGGGGTCAGACGAGTCTGGACAGCCTGTGTGTTCATCAGCAGATCGAGTAATTCCGATTGGCGGATGGGCCATTTGAGACACGTATCAAAAGAACACGGCTGCTCTGCCTCGGATGATGTAGACTCATTATCCATGCGGATCAGCAGTGGCATAGGGTCTACGTGTGAAGGCAGGCTCGCTTCTAGACTGTCCCGGATGGTTTTTGGGTCGATATCCCGCACAAAAATAGCATCAATTGGCCGTTTATCCTGTACGGCGTTTTTAAGAATTTCAGGAATATCTGCAAGCTGCATAGCTTCTACTACATGCGTTTTCCACAGGCGTAGTTGTTGTGCCAACAGGTAGCGTGCTGTGCTGTTGTTGTCCACAATCACGACGTAAAGGCATGACAACAGGGACATGGAATCGCTGGATATGGATGGCGTGACAGCCGGCATTATCAGCGTAAACTCAAATGTAGTGCCTTTGTTCTCTGTGCTTTGAACGCTGATTGTCCCGCCCATTAACTCGACTAACTGCTTCGAAATAGCCAGGCCGAGGCCCGTTCCGCCGAATTTTCTGGTAGTGGAACCATCAGCCTGCACAAAACTCTCAAAAATGTAGTCGAGCCTGTCCGCTGGAATGCCAATACCCGTATCACTGACCGCAAACCGCAGGTGAGTCTGGTCATGTGCTGTACTCACCTGTCGAATGCTGAGCAGCACATGTCCTGCGGTCGTGAATTTAACGGCGTTGCTGGCCAGATTGAGCAGCACCTGGCGCAGCCGCGTTGAATCGCCGAGTACACGTTCGGGAACAGAGTTATCCACTGCGATTTTGAGCGCCAGATTCTTTCTATCAGCCTGCGGCGCCAGGGTTGTTTTGACTTCGGTCATAATCCCACGCAAATCGAGCAGTTCGGCTTCGAGTGAAACACGCCCGGCTTCTAGCTTGGAAAAGTCCAAAATATCATCAATAACACGCAGTAGACTCCGGGCGCTGTGATACGCATCCTCGGCAAAGCTGTGCTGCACCTCACCTAACTCAGTTTCCAATAACAGCTCCAACATACCCAACACCCCCGTCATCGGTGTCCGAATTTCATGACTCATATTGGACACAAACTCGCTCTTGAGTTTGGCCGATAGAAGGGCGGCATCGCGTGCCTGAATCAGTTCTTCGCGGGCACGTTGGCGCTCCAGTGTACGAGCGTATGCCTCACATACCGCGCGCAGAATAGTAATGGTTTCCGGAAGCCATTTGCGAAACCGGCGGTTTTCATCCAGGCTGATAAACCCTTCCAGGCGCTCACCCACGTAAAATGGGAGTACGAGAATGGCTTTGATTCCCTGTGGTTCAAGAAAATTCTGGACATCTTCCGGCAATGCGCTGATATCTTCGCATGTTATGATGTTTTGTGAGGTCAGTAATGTAATCCAGGATGGGAACAAGGTTTCAAACGCCAGACCCTGCAAATTGATCATCTGGGGCAGGATTCCTGGCGCGCACCATTCATGAGTGTTGTCAACTAACCGCTCGTTTTCCCGAAAACGGAACACATGAGCACGCGACACGTCAAGAAATGGACCGATCATGGCGAAGACATTGTTGATCGCGTCATTCACGTTTTCAGCCTGTAGAAGTTTGGCTTCAATTTGCCGGTATAGATGTTCTAATTCAAGTAAACGTTGTTGGCGATTTCGGGCGTGAACCATGTCTGTGATATCGTTTGCTACAATGGTGAAGCCGATAAGCTCAATCCGGGGATCGATCAAGGGGGATACACGCGCCCTGAAGTAGTGTTCTTCGTGATCGACAAATACTTTGTACTCGAACTGCTGAGTACGCAGCGTTGACGAGACATCGTTCATAGCCCGGCTGAGCGGGTGGGTGAGCGAGGGTGGGAGTACGTTAGAGTACGGCTTGCCGACCAGCAAATCAGGCGGGGTGAGCGGTGTGTCATGCGTGGTTAATGCCGCATTGTGATACACTAAAATTCGACCGCTAAGATCGACAGAAAAGATAAGGTTTTGCATCGAAGCGATCAGGGAACGCATTTTTTCTTCACTGACTCGCAGGGCGGTGTTTGCCTGTTCGCGGTCTGTGACATCGACCGCCACGCCGATAACACCCATGATTATGTCGTTGTTATCACGCAGCGGCGTCAACCATATCTCAAGCGTTTTACCGTGAATCTCCTCGATGACGTGGGCTTCTTCACCGCCGAGTGCTTTCCAAATGCTGCTGATGATCGGGGGTTTGTCCTGATACAGTTGAAATACTGACTGCCCGACAAGTTCATTTGGTGAAAACCCGACGGCTTCCAGCCCTTTGCCAACTGAGAGTTGGACGATTCCCGCATTATCCAGGACGAACAGAATAACCGGTGTGTTGGCGATGACCACGCGTAAACGTTCCTCACTGGCCTTCAGCGCTTCCTCAGTATGCTTTCGTTGGGTGATGTCCGTGCCATACACGTTGGCATATCCCGCGCCCGGAACTGGCACAAACGTGCAGGCGAGCACATGCTGTTTGGTCTGGCATTCATATTGCGCATGCTGGCTGCTTTGCAGCACCGTATTTACCAGGGAATGCCATTTCTCCTTCAGCACGGTGCTTTCATCCGGGTCAAGCGAGTCTAAAAAACGTGTGCCTGCCGGATTGCTGTACAACACATTCCCATCAGATGCAATCTGAAATACGGGATTCGGGTTTTCATCAGGAAACCGGGAAAAAAAACCAGGATTCTTGTGTGTTGTCATGGCACTCTCACCCACATGTGCAGGCAACCAAGGGGATCGGTTTTCGGCAACTCCGCATTTCCATTCCCAACCACTTGAGCCAGTCGCTGGGACCCACGCACAATACAGGAATTTTCCTACTGAATGTTTTCGGATAATTGGCGTTGATTGCCAATACGAAACGGCCAACAGGCATCTTACTCTCAAAGAATCACGTATTGTTTGTGTACCGGGATTGATGTAGACCTGTCACGCTAATTCGACAGGCAACCCCTCCATGCGCATGATCTGTAACGCGTTGGTCGATGGACACGGACCAGGACGAAGCCGGTAATCAAATGACATACGATCATCGACAATGGTTTCTGCGAAATGATAGTTGGTAATGTGTGAGATGCCGTCCGCCAGTTGAATAAGCTCCAGGTCGTGAGTGGATAACACCCCTGCGCCATTACGTCCTACAACGGTGCGCACATACGAACGGCTGCCTATCAGGCGTTCACGATTGTTGGTTCCCCGGAAAATCTCGTCGATCAGAAACAACACCGGCAGCGCATTTTCGGCTTCCAACGCAGACAGCAGCGCTTTGAGCCGTTTGACCTCGGCGTAAAAGTACGAAATGCCGTCGGTTACTGAATCGGTGACACGAATACACGTGAACAACCGGACCGGCGCCGTGATCAAGCTGGCCGCGTTGACGGGGCCACCGGCATAAGCCAGGCACAGGTTAACCCCGATGGTGCGCAGGAACGTGCTTTTCCCCGACATGTTCGACCCCGTGATCATGGCCAGATCACCGCTGTGTGGCAGTGTAAAGTCATTACACACGCGTTTGCTATCAGGAATCAAAGGATGCCCAAGCCGGGATGCTTGCAGCAGCGGCTGCTGTGCGTCATCGTGGAAAACCGGGAAAACATAGTGTGGATTAAGATAACCCAGATTCGCCAACGAACTGAGCGCTTCAAGCTCAAACCAGATGTCGAGCCATTGAGGCAAAAGCTCACCAACAGCCGCTCGCTTTTTGTTTAGCGCGTGCATGACGTAAACGTCCCAGGGCATTACCGCGCTGATGAGAAGCCAGAAAATCGGGTTGCCGCGCAGGCTCGCCGCCGAGAGCAGCCGTGTGATTTGGGCCAGGTGAGCTGATGGGCGCTGCTGGCTGTCGTGAAATGGCGCGCACAAACGGGCAAGCTGTGGATTCTGGGTCTGCTGGAATGACTCGAGATGGCGGAAAACGGATTGGAGATCGTTTAGCGGGTCGGTGAGCGCCAGAGCCTTTTTGAACGGATCGCCCATTTCCTGCACAGTCCACAGGTATAACCCGAGGTACACAATAAATGTGCCATACCATAGGGGCGGGAGTGATACCAGCGCCGTGAGTCCAAACAAAACGATGTTCGTCACCGCTAACAGGGTAAGCCAGCGGCTCACCGTGCTGAGCGCCATAGTCGGGGTTGTTTGTGACAGCCAGTCAAACACGGTGCGGCTGTCCCAGCGCTGCACCTGGCGCTTGCGGTCCACCGTGGCATATAAACGTAGTTTGTCGCGGAATGCCGTCAACGGGATCAGTTCACTAACGGCAGCTTGGCGTTTTTGTGTGTTAACCAGGTCAGGTTCGGTAGAAGTGAGCCAATCGCGGAGCCGAATACTGCTGTCACGCGACACGCTGTTATCGACCAGGCGGTGCATTGACATCTCGCCCACCAGGTCCAGGTCCGTCTCGATGGGATGCTCGCGGCGCGGCGTGGTGATAAACGCTGGCGGGAGGTTGTCCCAGTCCAATTGCATACGAGCAACATGTGTTTTTTTGATTTTCAGCCAAATCTGGTGCCGGGTTATGCTGTTTTTGATCCGCCGGTGGCCATAGGCTACCCCGACAAACGCAGCCATGCCCACAATACCACTGCCTGCCGCCAACCAGGTGCCAGCGGCGAGATGTCCGCCGATGGCAGCGATCACGGCGGCGACAAACACACCCAGCCGGGCCCATGAGTAACGATTACTCAGGTAATGCAGTGCAGCCAGATTGCGTTCAAGCCGTGTGATATACCGGAGCAGTAATTGCAGCCGGGTTTGTTTTTGATCCACCAGTTGCTCCTCATTGAGTCGGATGGCACAGGTACCTGGTTATGGTGTTCACTGTCACACGGGCAAGTATAAAGACGGAACCGATTACAGTCCAGGTGGAGCATAGATACCAACGCCTGAAACAGTGTGGCTGAACCAGCCGTCGCGCTCAGCGAAAAAGGGCAGCCGCTGCCGACTGCCCTTGATATAGTGCCAAAAATGCCGGGCAAACCAGGGGATGCCGGTCACATGCTGAGATCAAGGTGCTCAGCAATGATCTCGGCCACATCTTTAACGGTCGGGCCGCCCGTGATGGTTTCATCCTGGCGGGCGTCTTCAAACATACGCATGCAGAAGGGGCACCCGACGGCCAGCGTGTCGGCTTGTGTGGCCTGGGCCTCAGCGAAACGTGTCAGGTTGACGCGTGAGGTGCCGTGTTCCTCTTCTTTCCAAAACTGCGCCCCCCCTGCGCCGCAGCAGAACGACGTGTGATGGTGGCGTTCCATCTCGACTACCGGCGCGCCGACAACCTGCTCAATGACAAAACGCGCGGCATCATATTCGTTATTGTGCCGCCCCAGGTAACACGGATCATGGTACGTGATGCCGGTGCGCTTGCCCTTGTGGTGCACGTCCAGCCGCCCGGATTGCAGCAGTTCAGCGATAAATGTGGTGTGGTGTACGACCTCAAAATGGCCGCCAAACTGAGGATATTCTTTGGCCAGGGTATGGAAACAGTGCGGACACGCGACAAGAATACGCGGCGGGGCAATATCATTCAGCATGTCGATGTTGACCTGGGCCATTTCATAAAACAGGTATTCGTTTCCCGCCCGGCGAGCCGTATCACCGGTACAGCTTTCCCGATCGCCCAGCACCGCGAACGTAACACCCGCCGTCCGGAGAATCTGGACCAGGGCGCGCGTGGTTTGTTGGGCACGCGGTTCGAAGCTGCCAGCGCAGCCCACCCACAAGAGCACTTCGAAACTGTCGAGATCATCGACCGTGGGAACGTTTAACCCTTCTGCCCAGGCCATCCGGCTCTGGCCCACCTGCCAGGGGTTGCCCGTGTTCTCCATGCCACGAAAGGCGCCTTGAAGCTCAGTCGGAAACTCACCCTGGGTGAGCACCTGATCGCGCCGGATGTCGATGATATCAAACATCGGCTCATTGCCCACCGGGCAGATATCCACACAGGCGCCGCAGGTTGTACAGGCCCATACTGCCGACGGGGTAATCGCAAAATCCAGGAGTGTGTTCGGCGACTCGCTGCCAGATGCCAGCGTCGCCATATGGTCTTTGATCTCGTACCGCTTGTTGATCTCCAGGGCGGAGGGTGACAGGTCTTTGCCGGTGAGGTAGGCCGGGCATGCATCCTGGCAGCGGTTGCACATGATGCAGGCGAAGGCGTCAAATAGATGAGTCTGGTGAAGGTGTTCCAGGCGGGCGGCGCCGAACTGCTCGCGTTCCTCGTCCTCAAAATCGAGTGGATGCAGTGTCCCCAATGATGAACGTTCCGGGCGCGAAAAATAGTTGAGCGGCCCCATAAACAGGTGCATATGCTTGGTATATGGAAAGTAGGGAATGAACAGCGTGATCGATCCCAGCGCAATCCACCAGGCGATATGCTCGCCGACTTCCAGCGCTTCGACTTTTATGCCGTCCCAAAGCTGGGCGACCAAACCGGCAAAAGGCTGCCACGTATCACCGTCTTGCAGCGCGATCCAGAACGTTTCACCCAGAAAACGCGCCCCAACGTGTACGAGGATGAACACGCCGACAATAAGCGAGTCGCGCCGTATCCCCTTGAGCGCTTTTGGATGTAGTTTGACGCCAGGATGAAATGTCAATTCAGGTGTTTTTACGAAAAAACGCCGCACCAAAAGGTAACTCATGCCGACCAGGATTAAAACGCTCAAAACATCACCGATCAGGCGATACACACCGGCAACGATGCCTGTTCCCAAAAACTCAATATCAAAATAACCTTCTACCAGATCAGCCGCGTTAACCAGGACGTAGAACAAAAAACCCCACACGACGAAAGCGTGCATTATACTGGTGCTGAGTCGTGAGCGGAACACGGGGCGCTGTGTGATGGTGATCACCACCGCACGCCAGAGACGCTGCGGCAGGTTTTCCATGTAAAGTCGATCATCACCGCGTTGGATCACACCGGCAGCTAAGCGAAAATAGCGCTGTGCAAGCACCAACGATGTCGCGGCAAGCATAAAAAAGAAAACTTTTTCAGGAGATGTAAGCATTTTCTTTCCTTACCCAATCATGAATAATCCAAGCCATCATACAATAGCTAACATACCAGGCAGGTATCGTTATGCTCGCCTGCTACCGTACAGGTTAGCCGGTTCTGACACGTTATTGATCGAGTTCGCCCAAAATGCGCTGTCGCAGCCGGGTTGACAGGTAGGTTTGCAGCCAGACCAGTATCTGTTCACGGATGGCTGGCGTAATGGAAATAGACAGGAGCTGTGCTTGTTCTGCCAGGGTGAGACAGGCACATAATCGGTCTTCCTGAGATGGTTCTTGCAGCGCTTTTTCGATGTACTGGCGTAATACACCTTCGGGGAAAGTGTCTACCAGTTCCATGATGGCTTCGTTTTCGTCGTGTACCAGGCTGTGCGTGATCTGGAGTAAAACCGATACCAGCATGGGCGCATTGATCAACATGCTGATGGGCAGCGACTGCCCAAGCAGTACAACCATGTCGGTGACAAGGTCCAGCAGATCTTCGATGTTTATGCCTGTTTCGGTGAGCAAACGTATCGGGATCAGGGCTTCGTCAGACGCGATCTCCCACATTTCACCTGTCGGTGGAACGAACACATTAACGAGGCTGGCAAATTCGGCAGCCAAGTCGAGCATTTTCTCAATGTCAATATGTGTGTCGTCGTCATAGTCGAGATCGCTCTCGAATTCTTCATCAAGGTCTGAACCAAGGTCAAGCTCAAACGCATCATCTATATCGCCTGCGTCATACCCTGGACGCTGTTCACTGAGTGTGATTTTGGGCCAGTTCTGTGGTGATCGAATCTTGGAACGCACCAGGTGATCAATCAGAATACGCACCGCGAAACCGCTCCCAAAAACTGTTAGCAAATACTGTGAATCCGGGTTAAGCCAGGCCCACCAGCTTGCCTCTCGCCTTTCGAGTTTTGGCGCGGGCTTGTTTCCGAACAAATAGGCTCCAAGGCGTTGAACGGTGTTCACCTGCCAGGGCCAGACACCCTGTTTGAGTACTTCGTCCCAGGGCTTGTCGGAGGAAACCGTGTCATCAAGCGACACAATACCATGTTCTGGTGACAACACCAGGATATGAGAAAATGGCTGATCCTGGGCATCAATACAGGCTTGTTGGAAGGCATTATCACCGTAAAAATCACGTGGGAGCTGGGGTTGTGTCGCAAATACTTCACTGGCCACGATCAGCGCGACACTTTCTTCGACTTGTTGGACACGCCGGTCGAACAGGAATTTTGCCGCCGGATCGATGGTTAGCTGGTAGATGTTCCAGCGGTGACGGCCTTTGCCACGGGTGATCATCCCGTTGGCTTGCCTGAAACTGGCCGTATACGTCTGGCGGTCGGGTTGTGACCAGGCAACATCAAGAACATCATCCGGGGATAAGCCAATCCGACTGGCAAGACCGCCATCCCAGAAAATCTGCCCTTCCTGGTCAAAGGCTAATCCTGTATTACCAAGACCGTGCAGGGTTGCCGCCATCCAAATTCGTTGGACGATTTGTTGTTTACTTTCGTGCGATCGTGTTTTTTCGATGACCCAGCGTATTTGCTCGCGAGTGGCGGGACTGGCTGTTGCGCCGGTAGTTTTTAGCCAGGTGCGTGCTTCATGTTGCAGTGCGACAACCAATTCGGCGCGTTCGGTCTCAGTTAGTTCAAACCGGATACTGCTTACCTTGAGCCACCCTGCGTTGAGGAGCATGCGTGCCCGGTCATCCGGTTGTTCGCGAACAGGTTCCTGTGCCCCTACTACGTGCACGATATCCTCCGGTGCCACAATCACGGGTTTGGGATGGCAGCGGATGGGATGATGAGAAAGCAGCTCGTCAAGGACAGTCTTGTTCATGTACGTCTTTGGTCCTCACAGGTAGGCATCAGGCTGGCTTGCGTTGAGCCGGTCCGGTTGCTGAGAGTAGCGTGATTGGTGCGAATGAACGCCATGTAAATTACAGCAGGTTTGCAGCCTCTAAACACGTGATGGCTGGTGTCGACTCGCCTCAAGCGAAGTGTACACGATTTTGGAAAATGTGAGTATTGTCCAGCCCGGTTAAGCCGGATTACGAGTTATAATCGTGAAAAGTTCGTACTGTCGATGGTATATTCTCAACGAGTTGAGGAGAGAGCTTGTTCACTGTTTATGACCGAGCGACTGAGTCACTACGTTCAACGCAGTTTTACCGCTGATCTCATTGCCGGCTTAACGGGCGCCACAGCCGGGGTGCCGCAAGCGATGGCATTCGCCATACTGGCTGGAATCGACCCATTTTACGGGCTGTATACCGCCATTGTGTCAACCATTGTTTCAGGTTTGTGTGGGCGTGCATCGCTTCTTACCACCGGCCCCACTAATGCGTTGGCGGTTGTGGTTGGCAGCACGCTTGCACCGTTTACGGGTTCCGATGACCTGCTGGCGCGCCTGGTTACCCTGACTGTGCTTGTGGGTGTGATACAACTGCTGATGGGGCTGCTGCGCCTGGGTGAATTGACACGTTATGTGTCGGTTGCCGTGATGACCGGGTTTGTGACGGGCGCTGCCTCATTGGTGATCTTGGGCCAGATCGGAAGCCTGACCGGCGTGAGCACCGGCAGTTACAGCCGCGCCGTTTTGCGGGTGGCGAATCTCATTTCTCACTTCGATCAATTTCATTGGCGCACGTTTTTAATTGGGGCAGCAACCATCGGGATCATTGTGTGGCTGCACCAGACGCGGTACACGACCTTTGCGACGCTGGCGGCGATTGTAGTAACCGGCGCGGCTGTGGCGGTCCTGGGTTGGGATACACAGGGCGTCGGTATTGTAAGCACACTCTCCGAAATCCCTGATCACCTGCCTGCGTTTACTTTACCTGAGGTATCGTACATTGATGATATGCTCACTGCCGCGCTGGCGATCGCGGTGTTGGGGTTGGTGCAAACCGCGGCCTTGTCTCAGGAAATAGAAGAACCCAACGAGCAGGTTGCACATGCGTCCACTACAAACAATGCATCGCGTGAATTTATTGGACAGGGGTTGGGCAATATCGCGGGGGCATTTTTCCAGTCTATGCCAGCGGGCGGATCATTGTCGCGGACAGCGATCAACATCATCGCCGGGGCACACACGCGGTTGGCTAACGTGTGGGCCGGTGTTTTTGTGGCGTTGATCATGCTGCTGTTTAGCGGTTTGGCCGAACATGTCGTATTGGCCTCACTGGCCGGTCATCTTATTGTGGCCGCCGCCATGTTGATCGACCTCGATCAAATCCGGCTGGTTTGGGCCGCAAGCTGGACCGGACGGGCGGCGATGATGGCTACGTTTATTTCAACATGGGTCTTGCCGCTAGAGTACAGCGTATATATTGGTGTGGTATTGTCGCTGGCCCTCTATTTATACCAGTCCAGTCGTATCCAGCTTATGCAGCTAGAACCGCTTGGCGACAATACGTTCCGTGAAATAGCCATGGGCGATACGCTGCCGGATAACGGCCCCGTCATTTTATCCATTCATGGCCATCTGTATTTTGCCGCGATGCATGACTTGCTCGAAAAGTTGCCCAAGCCTGACGATAGTAATCACCCCGTGGTTATCCTGCGTTTGCGAGGCGATGAAATGCTGGCCGGTACAGGAACCAAGCTCCTGGTGTCCTATGCTGAGCAGCTTCGTGCCCAGGACGGCAAGTTGATCTTGTGTGGAGTCGGTGCCCAGGTCATGGATACACTCGTGCGGACGAACTCGATTCACGACATCGGCGAGGAAAATATCTTTCCCGCTGGTAAGGTGTTACTTACCTCGACCCAGAAAGCGCTGGATTATGCGCATGATTGGTTGGACGAGCAGACAGATTTGTGACCCTGGTGTGTTTGGGTGCCGGGTATCCGGTCTGCTCGCCTCGTGATACTGGATCGAGAACAATCAGACGGTTGGTTTCATGGCAATCAGATAATCCGTATAACCTCCCGTAAAACTGGTGAACGTGCCGTCTTGTAACTCCACAACCCGATCGACCACCTGATCCAAAAAGTAACGATCATGCGAGATGACAAGCAGCGCACCTTCGAAGTCTTCCAGGGCATGTTCCAGCACTTCCATCGACGGGATATCCAGGTTATTGGTCGGCTCGTCGAGCAGCAGCAGATTAGGCTGTTGCAGCATCAGGCAGGCGAGTTGAAGGCGGCTGCGTTCACCACCGCTTAGCGTGTGAATGGGCTGGCGCGTCTGGTCATATGTGAACAACATCTTAAGCAAAAACGCTACGGCATCACTTTCGCTTTTAGGCGCGACGCCGCGAATCAACTGCAATGGCGAGCGGTCGGCCCACTCATCCAGGGTTTGATGCTCCTGCGCATAGTAGCCGATACGGCTGCTCGGCCCCACGATGATTTCACCGTCCAATGGCTCCAATTCGTTCAGGATCAGGCGGAACAGCACGGATTTACCCGCGCCGTTAGGGCCGATCAACCCCACGCGTTCGCCATGCCGGATCAAGAGATTGAGATCGATAAACAGCCAGTCGTTTTCAAATGCCATCGACAGGTTATTGATCTCCAGCGCTTTGGTGCTGCCGCGCCACCCGTTGAGCTGTAGGTCCATTTGGCGGCGTTCGGTTACCCGTTCGATGATCTCACCGTTGGTTTCCATCCGGTCGAGCATTTTGCGGCGGCTGCGCGCCTGGCGGATATGCCGCTCGTTGACAACGATGCTCGCCCACTGCTCAAACCGTTTGATAGCGGCTTCGATGTGGGCGATCTCTTTTTGCTGGGCGTTATACTGCTGCTGCTGGCGCAGCCGCCGGAGTTCGCGCTCGGTGGCGTAGGCGCTGAAATTGCCCTGGTACACGGTCAGCGTGCCGTTTTCCAGTTCAGCGATCTGTGTGGCCACATCATCAAGCAGATAACGATCGTGTGATACGATGACCACCGCACCTTGATAGTCCCGCAGCAAACGTTCCAGGCGGCGTTTTCCGGCCAGGTCAAGATGGTTGTCAGGCTCATCCAACAACAGCACATCCGAGTTTTCGACCACCAGGTGTGCAAGCACGATCAGCTTTTTCTGGCCGCCGCTCAGCGATTCTGTCGGCAGGTCGAAATCATCCGGTGCGAATCCGAGCTGGATCAAGGTTTCGCGCACAGTATTAGCGTGGCCGGGTCCTCCCAGTTGTTCGTATGTTTCCAGGGCGCGTTCCTGGCGTTCGAGCATACGCGTAAGCTTGCCTGGGTTGTTGTATACGGCGGGATCGGCGAGATGGTTTTCGATACGGTTAAGCTCGGCCTCGACCTGTTCGAGCGCTGGCGGCAGTACCATTGCTTCCTCGATCACGGTGCGATTGGGTACAAGCTGGATATCCTGTGGCAAATAGCCAATGCTGATATCACGCGCCCGGACGATATACCCGGTTTCGGTCTGGACGTCGCCGGTGATCAGTTTGAGCAGGCTCGATTTGCCTGAGCCATTGGGTCCAACAAGCCCAATCCGGTCACGATGACCGATGGCCCAGCTTAAGTCACGAAAGATCACGCGCCCGGCAAAATTAACGGTAACATGGTCGAGTTGTAAAACGTGCATGGTTGTCCCCTGACTTGTATTGTGAATCAAAAAACGACTCCAGGTGGTGCGCCTGGGGCCGTTTCGGTTACGGAATGTTATTGAGCGTATTACACGTCCGGTAGGCGCACTTAACTAAGGAGCGCCCGCACCAGACGAAATCAGGCAAAGTGATAGAACCGAGAATACGCTATAGTAAATCATGCGGTCATTGTATCAGGCAAATGCCTGTCTGCCTAGCATCAGATTTCCCGTTTGCGCTACTGGGCGACTAACTGCCCCTGATTCATCCACCCGATCATGCCCATACAATCCACTTCATACCAATTCATCACGCCGTCGCTGCCTGCGTTGAGAATAGTTACCGGCATGTTGCCGAAACACATCGCGTCGGCGATCGACGTGGTAGTTGGATAATTGTAGATCGGGCTTTGGAATGGTGCGGCTGGCAGCGTGACCGATTCGCCCTCGGCAAAAAATGGCTCGATCGGGTCGTCCAGGGCTGCCGCCGGGTCCAGCACGTCGAGCGGCACTTCGCCCACGCCCAGGAACGCCCGCCATTCGTTTTCAAGCTCCAAAAACGTCATGCCGGTCACGGTTTCAAGCGCCTGTTCCAGTGGAATAGCCCGCGCCATTTCGTTGACAATGCCCAGATAGGTGTCCATACCGCCATGTTCGGCTACGAGCCAGCGCATAAACGACGCACCCATATCATACATCAGGTGTGTACAGCCGTCTTCGGCTACGGTGAACGGTCCGCCGCCGGGGCCATCACCCTGAAAGCTGGGCAAATCACCATCGCGCATTTTGGCCAGCGTGCGCAGCCGGTCATGAACCGGGTATTCCTCGAATGTTTCGAAGAAAGTCGCCTGGCCTTCAAGCCACCAGCCCGGACCCGCTACACCGATTTCCTGTTGGTACAGGTGGGCGACTTCATGCGTGGTTGTTGAGGCGGCCTGATTCATCTGGAATTCAACAGTGGGATCGGTCGGATTCCAGATGCAGTCCGCGCGTATGGATGCGGGTTCAAGCGTGCGTACGCGCTGAATGGTGCTGCCCGCTTGAGCGATGATCGTGCCGGTATGGCCGAATTCGGTGTCATCGACCGTTTCGTCGCCTTTGTACTCGTTCCAGTCTCCGCCCGGCGGAAAAATGACGGATAGTGGGCGATAGGGCAGCACCATACCAAACCCGTCCTGGTATTTCTGGCGGTTGCCCGCCATCGCGTCGAGAACGTATTGGCCCAGTTCCTCCGGCATACCGTACCAGTAAACGAGCACATCCTCATTTTCGGCGCGATACCATTCACGCGTTGCATCGTAATAAATGGCGTGTTCGGGCTGGCTGTCAACGCCCTGATCGTCCGTCGTGCGGACGCCCCAGTAAGCATCAACTTCGTGCCAGGGGGGCAGTCCCCGCGCGTCATACGGAACAGCGATCCACTCGCCGGGGTTGTCACCTAACTCAGCATTTACACGGCCACGCTTGCCGGTTGAGAACGTGTAAAACAAAACGACCTGCCGGACACTCACGCCGTCAGGCGGGGTGATGGTGACCTTGAACTCCATGCCGCCGGGATACCGTGAGCGGTAGGTGAAGTTGGTAAACGCGAATCCCTCGACGGTCTGATCCGCATAGGTTTGCGGGGCATCCTCGCCGCCGACAACGGTAACCGTGTAGCCGTCGTCGTCCTGCGCGCGGACCGGGTCAGCAGGTCGCGCACCGGGCACAACGCCGCTGAAGACCAACACGACAGCGAGGGCAACACCTAAAAATGATCGTCTTGTGACGGGCATCATGAAGCGCTTTCTCCTGAAGTTGTTGGACGGTGTCAATGCCCCCTATTATAGCGGTTTTGACGTCTGAATAACTTCTGTTTCTTCCTGATTCCGCCCGTTTGATGACGTCGACGCAGGTACATCCCGCCGGAACTGGCTCATATACAGGTCGTAGTAGAACGACCTGGCTTCGAGCAGTTCGGTATGGGTGCCTTGTTCGACCATCTCCCCGTTGTGAATCACGTACACCTGGTCGGCGCTGCGGATGGTGCTGAGTCGGTGCGCGATCACAAAACTGGTGCGACCGGTGAGCAGTTTTTCCAGCGCCTGTTGGATCATGCGTTCCGTGCGCGTGTCAACGCTGCTGGTGGCTTCATCCAGAATCAGCAGGCGAGGATCGGCCAGCGCCGCCCGCGCAATGGCCAGCAGTTGGCGCTGTCCCTGGCTGAGGCCGCTACCGCGCTCGCCAAGCAGTGTATGGTAACCATCGGGCAAGGTACTGATAAAACCGTCGGCGTGGGCCAGTTTTGCCGCGGCGATGACATCCTCGTCGCTGGCATCAGGGCGGCCATAACGGATGTTATTCATGACCGTGTCGCTGAACAGGAACGTGTCTTGCAGCACGATCCCGATCTGGCGGCGCAAGCTGTCGCGGGTCACGTCCCGTACATCATACCCGTCAATCAGGACCGCGCCCGCATCAACGTCATAGAATCGCGCCAGCAGGTTGATGATCGACGTTTTACCGGCACCGGTTGGACCCACCAGGGCAATCGTATCACCGGGTTGCGCGGTCAAACTCACGTTTTTCAGGACCGGTTCGCCATCAGCATAACTCATATCGACATTGCGCAGTTCAACCTGTCCGTTGATGACTGGCATGTCTTGTGCGCCGGGTTTGTCGGTGATGTCCGGCGGCGTGTCGAGGAATTCAAAGATGCGTTCAGCTCCGGCAATCGCGCTTTGTAAGTTGGTCCACTGGGTCGCGATCATCTGAATCGGCTGGTTGAACTGCTGGGTATAGGACACAAATGTCACGATCAAACCCAATGAGATCACGGTTCCGCCCAGGTCTTGATCGCGCAGCATCAAAATGCCGCCCACACCGGCCACAATCACGATCGAGATGTAACCCAACGCTTCAAGGGCAGGCGCCAGGGCGCTTGTGAATGCCACGGCGCGAATATTCGCGTCCCGGTTGGCGGCATTTGACTCACGGAAGCGGGCGATATTTTCTTCTTCCCGCGTGAAAGCCTGTGTTTCACGGACACCGGCAATATTTTCCTGAAGATCGGCATTCACACCGCCGATCTCACGCCGTGCGAGCCGGAACGCTTTCCGCGCTTGTTGTGAGAACCAGACTGTTGCCAGCAGCATAAACGGTACGGTGGACATGGCGATCAGGCCGAATGGTATGCTGCGGTTAAACATCGCGTATATCAGCCACAGAATCAACAGCGCACCACGCAGAACCTGCACCAACACAAAACTCACCGCTTGTTGCAAGGTGTCGATATCGTTGGTGAGGCGGCTCATGATATCGCCTGCTTCGTGCTGCGTGTAGTAACTTAACGACAGGCGGTGAATGTGTTCGAAAATCTCGATTCGGACCGTGCGCAGAACATGAAGTCCTGCCCACCGGATGAGATAGAACTGAAAGCCGGACGCTGTCGCACTGCTAACATAGAGCACCACCAACAGCAGCACGATCGTACCGATCCCTGACAGCGTATCCGACCGCGACAGGTTAGCGACATTATCGCTGTACCAGCAGTTACTTTCAGCCGCCTGTCCCATACCTTCCAGCCCGGCGATGGCCTGCTGGCTGTACGGGGTCAGGTAGCAGTCTACAACCTGCCCGATCAGATCAGGACCGACCACTTGTGACCATGCGCTAAAGACCGCCATCACCAATACCAGGACCAGGATCAAACGATAACCTCTGAAGTACTTCCAGAAACGAGCCAGTGTTGCCAGTACACTTTTGGGTTTGCGCGTTTCAGTCTCAAATAGTCGTCTATGGCCACCAATCATGATGACACCTCCTGGCCGATAGGTGCTGTGTCTCCGTCTTCAAGTTCAACGTCCTCTATTAACTGCGAGTGATATATCTGGGCGTAGAGTGGGCTTGTCTCCAGCAGGCTTTCATGTGTGCCCTGCGCGACGATCTGCCCACGCTCCAACACCAGGATTTGATCGGCATTTAACACCGTGCTGATGCGCTGGGCGATCACAAAACTTGTGCGCCCTTTCATCAGTATATCTAGCGCCTGTTGAATCTCGTATTCAGTCGCCACGTCAACGCTGCTGGTCGAGTCGTCCAGGATCAGGATTTTGGGATTCAGCAGCAGGGCGCGGGCGATAGCAATACGCTGTTTTTGGCCACCGCTGAGTGTCGTGCCGCGCTCGCCAACTGGCGTATCGTATCCCTCCGGGAAGGACATAATAAAGTCGTGGGCGGCAGCGACCCTGGCGACTGCAATCACTTCTTCCATCGTCGCTTCAGGTCGTCCAAAGGCGATGTTGTCGCGAATGGTACCGGTGAACAGGTTCGTTTCCTGAAGCACGATCCCGATCTGTGATCGTAAGCTGTTGAGCGCGATATCGCGCACATCGTGGCCATCGATAAGCACATGGCCTTCGGTCGCGTCGTAGAAACGCGGCAGTAAGTTGATGATCGTGGTTTTGCCACTGCCGGTAGCGCCTAACAGTGCGATCGTTTCCCCGGCTTGCGCTTTTAGCGATACATCTTTTAACACATAGTCGCCACTTCTGAAGTAACGAAACGATACCGACTCGAACGCCACGTTTCCCCTGGCCTCGCTGAGTACGATTGCGCCGGGCTTGTCTTCAACATCGTTTGGCGCATCCAGAATTTCATAGATGCGTGTGGATGACGCGGCGGCCTGTGACATCAGCGAGATGATAAAACCGAGCTGGCCCAGGGGAAAGAATATGTAGATCAGGTACAGGCTGAATTCCTGCCATTCCCCCAGTGTGAGCGTGTTATCAACTATCTGAAAACTACCCGCATAGAGCACCGCTGCCTGGCCCAGGTTGGCGATCAGGAATACCAACGGGAAAATGAACGAGAACGCCCGGCTGATTTTCAGGCCCTGGGATAGATGTTCATCGACGGCGTTCTTAAAGCGGGTTTGCTCTTCTTTTTCGTGCACAAACGCTTTGATAACCTGAATACCGGCCAGGTTTTCCTGCAAAACGGTGTTCAGGTTTGATAGTTTGATCTGCAACCTGGTGAACAGGGGTTGGGCGATGGCACCAAATACCACAAACACGACCAGCGCCAGCGGCAGAATGGGCAGCGCTACCAGCGTGAGTTTGAAGTTGGTGGTCAGCAAAATAATCAACGTGCCGGTTAGCAGCACGACCGCTTGTAAGGCCAGAAGCAGCCCTTGCCCGATGAACAGGCGCACTTTTTCGACATCATCGGTGGCGCGGATCATCAGTTGCCCGGTTTGATTGCGGTCATGGTAGCTGAACGATAGCCGTTGAATTTTGGCGAATAACTCATTACGAAAGTCAAAAGCTATGCTTTGTGACAGCCGTTCGGCCATGTAACCCTGAATGAACGCAAACAACCCGCGCGCGATGGCGAAGACCACAATCGCAGTTCCGGCTGCAATGATCGCGTCTTCAGCGCCAGATGCATCCAGGCGCAGTTGTTCGATGCTTGTGCCGCGTTGAGCGGCAACTGTTGACTGAACATTATCGGGCAGTCCCAGAATCATGTCAGCAGTGGTGCCGTTGGTGATGGCGTCGATGATATTGCGAACCAACCGGGGGACCGCCAACTGTGCCCCGGATGAAACAAATAACGCGCCATAAGCTACCATGGCCACGCGGCGATAGTGGCCTAAAAACCTCAGAGCGCGCCCCAGGCTCTTGAACCCTTCACGGCCTGCACCACGACCTTGTGAGCGCGATCGACGGCTTTTTCTGGTATTTGGATTAGCTTCCAATGTGTTTGTCCTCTCTTTACGGATGATGCCGAAGCAACCAGCCATACCGTTTAGTCACTATCGGGGTAGTGAGCATGCAAGCCCATTTCCGTGGCCTTAACCGCCAGATGTGCGTGCATTTTTTCAAGAAGTGCCAGCAGCGTTTGCTGTTCATCAGGCGTTAGTACCGCGAACAGCTCCATAGTAAACGCGCCAAATTCGGGCGCATGGGTGAGAATCAACTCGTAACCTATGGGTGTGATCTGGATGTTAAACCGGCGGCGATCATCAGGGTTCAGGTGACGTTCGACCAACCTCTGTTCTTCCAACCCCTTTAGCAGTGAACTGGTCGTGTTCCGGCTGACTCCTAATGAACGGCTGAGCCGGCTGGGAGATATTCCCGACGTATGGCCCAGGCGTGTGTGAACGGCGAGTATCGTCAAAATCCGCATACGTTCGGGTGACAGGGAAATATCACGGTGATTCTCATAGGCTATGTAGCCGAGAAGATGGCTCACTACTTTGAGTTTGCGGAAAAGGTTTAACGCAAACGCATGTTCCGCGCCAGTGATTTCAACCATAAAATCATGCGCTTCTGGCGGCGGGTCGTTATCTGGATTACATGGAGTCTTCAGCATGTCTCAGTATCCTAAATTTATTCCACGTAGAATAATACGCCGTAGAACTAATTTTGTCAACGAGGATTTTGCGTATTGGATTGCGGGATAAACTCGGAACAACATACGCGCTGTTTTGGGTTTTGCGCTTATGGGGTTACTGCCGGAATGCCTGTATTTCCGCTGCCGATAGCCTCAACCGGCAGCGTGAAAAGGATTCAACCGCTTTACACTCGCGGGCCATTGTCATCGGTATCTTCATCGGCCAGCAGTTGGTTTATGAATGCCTCAAATGGATCATCCCGCTTGGCTCGCAGCGTGTCCGAATGGGTCATGCGTTCGTCTGAATCGGGCTGGTCAAAGGGACGACTGGCAGGGCTGCGCAGCCATCCTGGTGGGGGCAGGTTTGCTGGTTCAAATAACTCTTGCAGGCGTTGTACAGCTTCGATAAGCCTGCTGTTGAACACCTGGTAGTCTTCAATGCTCAAACTCTGCGCTACTTCTTGGATTTCCCGGCGCATGTATACATACACGGCCAGGACTTTCGCATGTGTTTCTGGCGGGAAATAAACGGCCACGTCATCACGGGCCGCGAGCATGACCATCTGGTAAAACGATCCGAGATCATAGTGTGATACCAGGGTGCGAAATGGGTAGGGATCAATGCCGGTGTTCTTTTCAGTTGAGGGGGGCAGGCCAACAACACCGCGTGGTTGATCGGACACCGTGATGCCCAACTGGCGTTTGATCCGGTTTTTGATCGGTTTCCATGTACCAACCGTAAACTCAATCACCCATTCTTCTTCATTGCCAATCATCGTCGAAAAGCCGGACAGATACATGGCCATCTCGATAAACGCGTCGATGAATGTTTCCTCATCTTTAGAGAACAACACCAGTTCATCTGTTTTGATGTCAAATGTGAATTTGTCAGCCAGCGACAACCCGTCGTAGAGCATGGCATTTGCCTCGTCTACGTACATGGGCACTGGATGGGGGTAGAGTGCAATGATACGCCGCAAGCCGTCTAGTGTGTCGGGCGACAAAACATAAGCTTCTACCAGGCGCTGGATAGTGACGTTTAAATTGTTTGGATCAAGTAAAATATAGTTCTGTCGCATGCTCATTTTCCGATGCCGGCTCTCAGAATCCGACTTGAGATGGTGTTATGGGTCAATACAGGCACTATCTCACACTGAGTGCTTGTGTACGTTGCAGCACGATCCATCAAACTTTGCCCTAATTATAATTCAAAAGGACTGTGTTGAAACAGTATGGTTGATACAATCAGGACTTCTAAGCGATTTCCAGCCCTGACTGTATCCACTGCGCGATCTCATTCGGTCGCAGGCCTGCTCCTTTGGTCACCGTAGCCGTTCCGCGCAGTATCGTCACCATGTCGATTTCCTCGTAGGCCGTGATCACGATGATACACATCGAATCGAACCGCGGATTTGAGCGAATCTGGCTGATCACATACGCGCCATCGATATCCGACAGGTTCAAATCCAACAACAGAATACCCGGCGGATTGTGCTTGATCATCTCCAGCGCCTCACGACCACTGTAGGCGTAGGTAACGGAATACCGCTTCATCGGTTCCGACAGCATCCGGCCAATCAGCCGCATAAAATCCTGATCGTTATCAACCACCAGCACCGTGTTATTGTCTGTGTTGAACTGGCGCAGCATGTCCCAAAGATCGTCGCGCGTGATCGGCCTGATCATGTAGCCATCCGCCGCAAGACGTTTACGCAGCGGTTCTTCACCCGGCAGCGGGCAGGTGATGATGGTCATATTGGGGACGTTAAAAACGGCTGCAAGCTCGTCGGGCTGGATAGATTTCAGGTTCTCCGTGCTGGTGTCAATGATCACCGCCGCGGGTAACACCTGCCGCACAGCAACTTGTGCCTGCTCCAGGTTGGCCACGATCATCGTCCGAAACTCGGCCAGGAATCGCGACAGAAATGCCGCCGATGACGGGCTGCGCGTTACGATCAAGACCACGCGTTTTTCCTGTGTGGCCAACATTGACGCCTCGGCCTCGACCAGGTCCAGGGGACGATCCTCGCTGACCGGTTCGCCCGGTCGAATCGGCAGACTGAAAAAGAATGTGCTGCCGACACCAAGCGCACTCTCAACCCAAATGCGCCCGCTATGCAGGTCAATCAACTCCTTGCAAATGGCCAGGCCCAGCCCTGCGCCTTCGTTACGACGCTGCATCGGGTTTTCCAACTGGCGAAACGACTCAAAAACCTGCATCAGGTTGTCGTCAGGAATACCGATGCCTGTATCTTGTACGGCAACAATGACTTCATCATCCCTGGAAAACGCGCTGACCAATACGCTGCCACTCTCAGTAAAACGTGCCGCATTGTTTAATAGATTGAGCAGCACTTGTTTGAGACGAACGGTGTCGCCCCATACCAGCGGTAAATCGGGCGCAATATGTGTTTTTAGCACCAGGCCGCGCCGTTCTACCAGGGCACGCGCTGTGTTAACAGCATCCTCGATCATCACCACGATATCCAGTTGTTCAGCCTCCAGGCTGATGTACGCCGATTCGAGGCGTGCCAGATCAAGCACATCGTTGACCAGATTCTGAAGGTGGCAGGCATTACGATACACCACGCTCAGATCGCGCAAGTAACCCGGCGAAAGCTGCCCGCCATAATATTCCGGCGACTTAAGCATCGTATCGGTGAACCCTACGATCAAATTCAAGGGTGTGCGCAGTTCATGACTGATCGTTTGGGCAAACTGCTGCTTGAGCTTACGCGCTTCTTCGGCCTGCTTGCTGACTTCAGTAAGACGCTGATTTGTCCGCTGTAACTTGGCCATAGCTTTGTCAAGGTTTTGCAGTGCCTGTTCAAGACGGGCTTTATGCTCTCGTGCCAGCAGTTCGTTGCTGTGCGCCTGCCGGTATCCATTTAGTGCCCATACCAGCGCGGTTTGAAGGTTGCTGGTTGAGATAAACAGCGCCAACGCGGTCAGCACGACGATCATCACCGGCATAAAAAACATCACCAACCCAAAATCCTGGTCGAGCCAACCGAACAGTACCATAATGACACTGACGGATACCGTGACTGAAAAAAGCATCACCTGGCCCAGCAAGACACTGGCGAAAATCACCGGCAGAATGTAGAGATAAGCGAATTCGATTGACGCGAATATGTGCAGTGCACCGGTTACTACCATAACCAGGCCGATAACAAAGAGCACTGTCGCCCCATAAAAATGCCACTGCTGGACGATATAACACAACAAAGCTACGGCCAACAGTAAACTGCTAACCGTCCATGCCTTGGGATATACGACAATTTCCCGGAGATTTTGCGGCCACATCGACCACGAGAACCACAGCCAGCCAAAAGCAACCGTGAGTAACAAAATGACTTTAAAAGACTCCAACCTGAGTTGTGTCAGGTTGATTTGTAACGCATTTCTGTGTTTTTGAGATTCGATTTCAGGTAACATCATAGACAAACTCATCTGATCTCAGTTAATCCATATCTTGAA
Organism: Anaerolineae bacterium; assembly: GCA_016930015.1. GTDB lineage: Bacteria > Chloroflexota > Anaerolineae > Aggregatilineales > Aggregatilineaceae > JAFGHR01. Next base: position 34,630 of record JAFGHR010000113.1, read on the forward strand.
GTGAATCTAATACGGCAAGCAGCGCTTGCTCGGTAAATGGCTTGGGTAGATAGGCTGATGCGCCTAATGAAAGCGCCAGTTCTTTTTGCTTTAGCACACTACAAATCACAATTGGTAAATGGGCCGTATCGGGCTGATTAGACAACAGTTGCAGCAAATCCCACCCATCATGTTCGGGCATCATCAAGTCTAAAATGATCACATCGGGCCGAATTTCACGCGCCAGGTTTAATACAAGGTCTGCCGAAGGCACTGTAATTACGCGATAACGATTCGGGGTCAGATAACGCTTAAAGAGGGTAAGAGTGTCTTCATTATCATCAACAACAAGCGCTATCCATTGATATTCGAGTGGCAGTTCGAGCACAAACCCTGTGGGAGCTTCTCGTTCATACAAAAGAGCGATCGAAGCATTAGCCATTTGCAGCATTTCCTGCAAATTAACCAGCCGCGACTCGAACTCATCCCCTGTCGATATATCATACGTATCAGCTTCTAGCACAAGTCGCATGGTTGTATCTGTGGGCTGCGCCGTGATTGAAATGCGTGATTGTGCCACGTTCTCGGACAAATACCCTGTCGCTCCCAGCAGTACTTGACGAAGCAAATTGTGGCCAATTGACACCACCGGCATTTCTTCAGGCAGGGTTATCTCAACCGAAATTCCGGCTTGTTCGAGCACACGATTAAGCACGGCGACAACACCCTGAAGCACCTCCGGCAGGCTGGCAAACGCATCAGTCTGGCTAATACGAGCCAACTCCCGCTGCATCGCATTGGTGTCATTGCTAATCGCTGGCTGGTGCGTCAACTCAAACGCCGTGTTATCGCTGCGCTCCCACAACAACCCCGCCACCGCTTCGATGGCAGAGGCGTGTTCCCGGTAATATTGGCGGCGGCTGATCGCCAGTTGATCGGCTACCGCCTGGGCATCCATCGCTTCGACATAACGCAGCACCATCAACCGGTGGCGGCGCCACTCCTTTGAATACGGTGGGGCCTCGGTACCGGGATACAACTCCTCAATGGCGGCCAACAGGCGGCGATGCACCTGCCAGCCCCGTTCCTTTTGATCAACAGCCGGGTCGGTAACCAGCAGTTGGGCAAGAGGATGATTACGTAACCGGACAAGGTCATATAAATGTTGATAAGCATTGCCAATTTGATCGCAGAATTCCGACTTTGAAACCATCCTGGACGCATCTCCCTGAACGCATACAACCGGTAGATACTAACACTTGAGCCTTCATATCAGGTGAAAAAACGCAGCATGGCACACTCTGGCACAGAAATGGCACATAGTGCATTGATTATAACCCCATGATTTGCTTAAACTAATATTTGAAATAAAATTTAGAAAAGGTGCGTATGTTTTTATTATCGCGCAAACCATTCCGCATGGATTCTCCGATCAGTAATCAGCCTTGTTTTTTGAGTCACCGTGTGTGGCTTTGGTGAAAGTTCGTGTGTATGTACACGACTTCCCTATTTTATCACCTACCGTATTGCATTTAGTTTTTAGGAGGACATAAATGTCTAAACGTTTAGTGACCCTCGCCATTGCGGCAGTATTGGTTCTGGTGACGGTTGCCCCAACCTTCGCACAGGACGGTCTGTCGGGCGAACTCGAGATCTTCTCGTGGTGGGCCGGTGACGAAGGTCCTGCCCTGGAAGCATTGATCGCCAAGTACAACGAGATGTATCCGGACGTCACGGTTGAGAACGCGACCGTCACGGGCGGTTCTGGTGTAAACGCTCGCGCCGTACTCAAGACTCGCATGCTGGGTGGTGATCCGCCCGACGCGTTCCAGGTTCACGCTGGCCAGGAATTGATCGGTACATGGGTTGTCGCTGAGCGGATGGAAGACCTGACCTTCTTGTACGAAGAAGAAGGCTGGATGGACAAGTTCCCCCAGGGTCTGCTGGACCTGCTGAGCGCTGATGGTGGCATCTGGTCGGTACCGGTTAACATCCACCGTTCGAACGTGATGTGGTACGTGCCCGCAAAACTCGAAGAGTTGGGTATCGAAGCTCCTGCGACCTGGGATGACTTCCTGGCTGTGTGCCCGACTATTCAGGAAGCCGGTCTTGTACCGCTGGCCGTTGCTGAAAACTGGACCGTCAACCACCTGTGGGAAAGCGTAGCACTGGCTGAACTGGGTGTCGATGGCTGGAACAGCCTGTGGACTGGTGAAAAAGCCTGGACTGACGACGATGTTGTCGCCATGTGGGATAAATTTGGACAGATTCTGGACTGCTCGAACATCGATGTCGACGCCGCCACCCTGTCGTGGCAGCAGGCGACCGACATGGTCATCAACGGTGATGCCGTCTTTAACGTCATGGGCGACTGGGCTGCCGGTTACATGGCCACCACACTCGGCCTGGAGCCCGGTGTTGGCTTCGGTTGGGCCGCCGCGCCTGGTACTGCGGGCGTGTTCATGATGCTGTCCGACTCCTTTGGTTTGCCCAAGGACATCAAGAACCGTGACAACTCCCTGGCCTGGCTCAAACTGCTGGGCTCGCAAGAGGGCCAGGACATCTTCAACCCGCTCAAGGGTTCAATCGCTGGCCGCCTGGACAGTGACCTCAGCCTGTACAATGCCTATCTGCAGTCGGCAGCCGCTGACTGGCAGAGCAACGTGGTTGTCGGCAGCCTGGCTCACGGCGCAGTTGCTCCTGAGAGCTTCAGCAGCGAGTTCGGCACTGTGATGGAGATCTTCCTCGGCAGCCGCAGCGGTATTGCTGCCGCCAACGCTTCCCAGGCGATCGCCAACCAGGCTGGCATTGGTAAGTAACAGCGGGTAAGCTCTCTCACGCTTAGATACGTAAATCAGTAAATGTTGAGGTCTCTATAAAAACAGTAGAGACCTCAACAAAACTCTGTTGAATAACTCACCCTTTCAAAAACCTGGAAGGCTTTTATGGGAATGTCAGCTAGTCGTTCCGAAAGCAGGGTCGTGCAATTCGGTTCGCGCATCGTTGCCAGTCGCGATCGTCTTTATGCATTTCTGGTGATTTTGCCGTCGATTATATTGCTGGCCATTTTTGTCTACGGGTTTATCGGCCAGACGTTTTGGTGGTCGCTGACAGATTGGTCCGGCCTTGAAGCACACGCCGAGAAAAACTACATTGGCCTTGACAACTATAAAATGTTGTTCAGTGATTTTGGTGGCTTTCGCTTTCGGCAAGAACTTGTCAATACATTTTTCTTCACGTTGTTCTTTTTGACTGGCTGCCTGGTAGTCGGTTTTTTGCTGGCCGTGGCCCTCGATCAAAATGTCAAAGGTGAAGGACTTTTCCGGACAATCTTTCTATTTCCATTTGCGCTGTCCTTTGCCGTGACGGGCACAACCTGGCGGTGGCTGTTAAATCCCAAAGGCGGAGTTAATGTGCTGCCAGAAGTCTTTGGGCTCAAAGCATGGCACTATAAATGGCTAAATGACCGTAGTGCCTACACATTTAACTGGCATGAACTACCACCACTGGTTGTCATTGCCGCCATCGTCATCTTGTTGTTTGTATTGATACGATACATCAGGCGCCGCAAATACCTGGCTGCCATTTATGCCAGCATTCCCATCACCCTGGTGTTGATGTGGATGTTGTCGGATTGGCTGACCTGGGATATCAACCACAAAGAACACGGCCTTTTTGACTGGCAAAATGTTCCTCAATATGTGTCCGCCATATTTTTGGTCGGCTTTTTGATATACGTGATCCACTTACTACGGGGGGGACGGCGCCGCACCGCGCTGCTGGTCGGTATTCCAATGGTATTATTCCTGGGCTGGTACGCCACCGGTGGCCCAGGTGGTTTTCCAAATGTTGCGTATGATGAGCCCTACGGCTTTAACCTGGCGCTGATCGGTGTTCTGGTGCCCGCGGTTTGGCAATTGTCCGGTTATACAATGGCCATCTATCTGGCCGGTATCCGGGGCATCCCAGAAGAATTGCGCGAAGCAGCGCGCGTTGACGGCTGCACAGAGTGGCAGGTCTACACTCGAATTATCCTGCCCATGCTGCGCCCGATTACGCTCAGTGCGGCCATTGTGTTGGGTCACATCTCGCTCAAAATCTTTGATTTGATCTTTGCCATGGTAGGAACCGACTATCTACCCGTTAGTGTCCCAGGGGTCCAGGTCTATGTCACCATGTTCCGAAGCAACAAGTTCGCTGTGGGGAGTGCGATTGCGATGATGCTGCTGATTATGGTTGCTTCTGTGATTATTCCTTACCTGGCCACCTCGTTACAGTCTGAGCACGAAGTCTAGGGGAAAAGCAACAATGACAGTAGCTACCTGGATCATTTTTGGGGCACTGATCGGCAGCCTTGGCACCTATCTGCTGTACGAGCATCGGGGATACGAACCGGATCGGGGCGCGCTGATCGGCGGGCTTGTGGGGGCCGTGGGTAATCTGATTGTACTCATTCCGCTCTGGGGTTACATTCTGCTCAAAGGGGTTCCGTTCGGCCAACCCGCGACGAAATTGGTTCCGGTTACCGTATCAGCCATACCCGTAGAACCCACACAATACGCCAGGGCACGGCAGCGGTCCCGGTTGTTAAAACATAGCGGGCGATTTGCCCTTTACGCCTTCCTGATCATACTGGCCATAGTTTATTTACTGCCTGTTTATACCGTTGTCACCACCAGTTTAAAAACACCACAAGAAGCTGGCCAGCTCAAACAAGTCTGGGACCTACCGTCGGAACTGCATTGGAAGAGTTATAAAACAGCCTTTGACGAATTGGGCCCCAAGCTGCGCAACAGCTTTTTGCTGACTATTAACGCTACCGTGCTGTCGGCGTTGATGGGTTCGATGAACGGTTATGTGCTGGCTAAGTGGCGATTCCCTGGCGCTAATATTGTCTTTCCACTGATGTTGTTCGGCATGTTCATTCCTTACCAGAGCATCTTGATCCCGCTGTTCCAATTTATCCAGGATATCGATCTGGGGGGCAGCCTGACGGGGTTGGTTATCGCCCACGTGGTGTATGGACTGCCGATCACAACGCTCATTTTCCGCAACTATTACACAGAAGTCCCCACCGAGATGATCGAGGCGGGATTGATCGACGGCGCGGGGTTTTTTGGCGTATACCGGTGGATTCTGTTTCCGCTGTCGCTGCCGGGATTCGTGGTGGTTATCATCTGGCAGTTCACCCAGATATGGAACGAATTCCTGTTTGCGGTGACGCTCACCAACGAAAATTCACAACCAATCACCGTTGCCTTAGCCCTGCTGGCAGGTGGTGAAGCTGTAAAATGGAATCTGCCTATGGCCGGGGCTGTGTTGGCGGCACTGCCGACCCTGTTGGTCTACATTATTTTGGGTCGTTACTTCATCCGTGGGCTGCTGGCAGGCTCTGTAAAAGGTTAAGCATGTTAAATTGAAGTTGCCCGTCGCCACTAGTCACAGGTACCGGTGTCCAACTTCACTATACTCGACAACAAACACACCTCATCTGCCGCACAGCGTGAGTATAACCGCTTAATGCGGTGCCGTAGATGAGGTGTGTTTTTGCACTTTCAGTCTGGGCGTTGGTCCACGGGGACGTAGGCACCACTTGCGTCAAAAAGCTGCTGGCGGAGATCGGCTTCGAGTGCAAACAGGTGTTCTTTGGGGCGTTCGCGGACAGGTCGCGCCGGTGATCCCACATATACTGTCCAGGGTTTACAGTCGCGTGTCACAAAGCTGTTCGCCCCAATGACGACCCCTTCCCCGATAGTTACACCGGGCATGATGACGCTGTTGGCACCGACAACCGCGAATTTCTTCAAGTGCACAAACGAGCGAATCGCATGGCGAAATCGTGCCGGGACCGCTGGATTGGTGAAGCTGTTCCCGGAATAATCTTCATTCCCCGTAAATACCCGCACGCCGCTTGAAAAGCCTGAAAAATCTTCCATGATCAGCTCGCCGCCGCCCGTGATTGAGGTGAACGAGGCGATATGAATAAAACTGCCAATAACGGTCTTCATCCCACCCATCAGGAAGACAAAGTCGTCAACGATCACCGAATCGCCAATTGTTATCACCTCAGGCGAGGTAATTTTGGCAAGAGACCATATGAATACATCTTGTCCAACCCCTGCCAAGCCAAGCTGGTATGCCTGGTTTGTCATTCTAACGTCCTTTCATCGATCAAAGATATCGCTCGCGCAGCCGCCTCAAAAAATCAATCGCGGTGAAATCAATTGGGTTAGTTCGACATATCCTTTCGACCGGTGTCTGTTATTCGGAACCGTGCATTAATGACCAGAATGCAAGTCAAATCCATTCACTATTGTAACTGATATCGGCGATCTATGTTTCGAAAGTTACATTTAACCGCCTGGCGCACCAGATATGGATTATACGGTTATTATTATCTCTAACAATCCTCCACATGAAAACAATCACCGGCCTGGTTGAAGCTGGTGATTGTGTGTGCCCACACTCAGGTGTGCGCCCATACCTGAATTGTAAGGAATTTTTACGGTTTATATGAACTACCGTTCACCACGGGTCTAGAAGCGTATTTGTTCTCTGCGCCTTGATCAGTTGACAAGTTTGTACCCGATACCGGGCACTGTGAGCAGCAGGTTTGGAACGCTGGGATCAATCTCGATCTTCTCTCGCAGGCGACGTACATTGACGGTTACAACCTGCTCAGTATCAGGCGTACCATCGTAACCCCACACAGCGTCAAGAATCTGGCTGCGGCTAAGTATCTGGTTCGGGTGCTGCGCCAAAAACGTCAGTAGTCGCAATTCGGTGGGGGTCAGGTTGAGGTCACGGTCGCCACGCAGCACCCGCCCGCGCAAACGATCGATAACCAGATCCCCAGCGTAGAGAATATCACCTTCGCTGATCGCATAATCACCGTATGCGCGTCGTAACTGCGCCCGGATACGTGAGAATAACTCATGCAAATTGAACGGTTTGGTCATGTAGTCATCTGCGCCCATTTCCAGGCCAATGACCTTATCCGTATTATCCGACCGCACGGTCAGAATAATCACCGGCTGGCGCACTCCGGCCTGGCGCATTTGACGGCAGAAGTCGAACCCAGACCCATCCGGCAGCCTGACATCCAGAATGATCAGATGCGGTGCGTGCGCGCACGCGTAGGTTACACCGCTGGTGCCGTCTGCTTTCCAGATAGCCGCGTATCCTTCACGTGTCAGGGCAGTTTGCAGACTGGTAGCAATGCCGGGATCATCCTCGATCAATAGAATCTGGTAGGTTGTCATTGTTAACCAATCTTTCCAGTCACACACCGCGGCAGGTTGACCACAAAACAAGTCCCTTTGCCGTTGCTTTCAACCGCTATCGAGCCATTATGATCGGCCACGATCGCTTTGGTGATGACCAACCCCAATCCGTTACCCAGATAGGCAGAGGCATTACGCCCGCGATGAAACCGGCTGAACAGTTTGGGCAGGTCATCGGGTGGGATGCCAATGCCAGTATCAGCTACGCGTAAATACACCTGGTCGGGGTCCATATCCAGTGACAATGTCACGTTTCCGTCGGCAGGCGTGAATTTTAACGCATTGTCCAATAAGTTTTCGAGCATGCGCGTAAGCTGGCTTTCATCCCCAATGATCATCACACTCTCCAGCGATGTATCCAGATCAAGCGTAATCCCTGCTTGTTCTGCACGCGATGCGTACTGCTCATAAATTTGCCGTATCAGCACCGCCAGATCAAACAGGTTATGTTCTGATTCAACACCATCTGCCTCTAATCGTGCCAGCGTCAACAAGCTGTGAGTTAACGTTTCAAGTCGTTTTAGCTCCGCTTGAGCATGTTCCAGGTCGGACCGAAAATCCGCAGTATTTTCTGCTTTGGCGGCAAGCTGAAGGTTCATTTGCAGCGCGGTAATGGGCGTGTTGATCTCATGGGCTGCATCCGCTGCAAACCGTTTGAGTGTCGTAACCGTATGCTCGACACGGGCCGCCATGGTATTAAACGTATGGGCCAGCAAGCCAAACTCGTCACGGCGGACCAGGTCCGCACGCACCGTGAGATCGCCTTCGGCCATTTGTGCCGTAACGTCGGCCAGGGCCAAAACCGGGGTGCTGATGCTGTGGCTGACTACCCAACCCGCCACCGCCGCCAGCAAAATGGCGATGGCACCGGCGACTGCCGCTTTTTCGGCCACGTCCGCCACGATTTCACGCCCAAACGCCGGTCCTTCAGACAGCTCCAGGTAACCGTATTCTTCACCGGTCCGCGTTCTTAAATGAACCATCACCGTCTGGTTGGAGTGCTCACCGGGTTTGGTCGATGCATCAAGCAGCCGCCCGAAGGGTCCGCGCCCTGTCCGCAGCAGATAACCAGGAAACTGCTCAGGGGATAGCAGGGGGTCATGTTCAGGAGGTTCCTCACGCTGGACAATAAAGTACGGTTCCATACTTTCAGCGCCGGGGGGAGGAGGCTCGCCGGAATCCGGTTTATTCCAAAAGTTAACAGTCACCAGTTCCTCACTGGGAGAACTGCCAGAGTCAACAATGGCTGTGCGTTCCTCATCCAACACACGGATGCGAGCCTGTACCAGAAACGAGTACAGATTGATCGCTGCCTGCACCATGTCTTCGGGCAAGTCGTCGGAATACATCTTCACCACCTGCCCGGCCAGGGATATGGCGCTTTCTTCCAGGTATGCCTGTTCACGCTGCTCATAATAATTGCGCAGCGTGAACAGCAGCAAACCACCCAGCGCCACCGCGGCGAGCAGTGCAATCCCGGCATAACTCAGCGGAAGCTGCCAGCGAATTGAGTATCGATTGACATGCCAGCCATGCGACAGCTTTGAGGTATTCATAGATCGTGCTCCAGGTAACTGCCTTTAGTTCATTGTAGTGTGTGTTGTGCGCAAATCATGCCCCGTTATTGAACACCCCCCATGGTCGTGTTGGTGGTCGTGTTAGCACCGGCTGTCGGCGTCGGTTCGTCGGACGCGGGTTTGTAAAATGTCCAGGGACCACCCTCGATACAATCGATTTGCATAAAATCACGCCCCAGGGGGTACACGTACCATGTATACGTGCCTTCAAGCGGCAGATTCTCGTTCAAGTTAAAGGTATCATTCTGCCGCAGTTCTACCATTTGTTCGTAGACGCTGCCATCTGGCAGGTGAACGCGGATCAGGTTGATAGGTGCCAGTGGTCCCAGCCAGTTAAATGTGAGTGTTCCGTTAGCTTCTATTGTCACCGCGCCGTCTATAGGCGTCAGGACCTGCCACGGCAAACACTCAACTTCCGGTTCATAGGGATGATTCTCACCCGGCACGCGCAGCACCTGCCCCACTGTGATCAGGTTTTTATCCGTGATGCAGTTGGCCTCGGCCAACTCATTGACCCACGTGCCGTATTTGTCAGCAATCGACGCCAGCGCATCGTCGCGTTGAACAGTGTACGTTAGTTGCCAGTCCTCGCGCGGCTCACAACCGGGCGTGGTGGTTGGCGTGGGTGTTTCGGCACCCTTCAAACCGGGAATCGAGACGCTGATTTCAGTCGTCGGCGCGAGTGTCAGGCTGGGAATCACCGAGGCGGTTGGTGTAGTCGTCGGCGGTTCGAAAGTTGGCGGCGGCTTAAGCGTTTGTGATGGTGTCAGCGACGCAAGCGGTGTATACGGCGGAATCGTTTCGGTAGCTGTCGCCACGGATGTCGCCGCAGGCGTAGCCGACGACTGCGCCTGTTGATAATCGGCCAACGTTGTATCATCCCCGCCGGGCGTCGCGCGATAGGAAAATAACGCGCCCACCCCCATCGAGCCGAAGACAAGCACCACTGCAAGCGTTAGTTTTCCGGCTGTTCTAAACATATCTCATTCCTTTGCTGGGACATATCCAGTTTTGGTTCAGTGATGCGCCTGGCAACCCGGCCATCTACCAGGTCGTAGACGCTGTCAACAAATTCAGTCACGAGGGGATCATGTGACACGATCACAAACGTTGTATCCTCGGCGGTGGCAATGCCACGGAACAGGGCCAGAATCTGGCGTATCGTGGTGGTATCCAGCCCGCTGCCTGGCTCATCAGCCAGAACCAGGCGCGGCTGCAGCGCGAGCGCCCGCGCAATCGCGATCCGCTGCTGCTGCCCGCCGCTCAGTTCCTCCGGCCTGTGATCGGCCCACGCACTGAGTCCGACCGCTCGTAGGGCGGCGCGCGTCCGCCGCCTGCGTTCGAAGTAACCCAGGTTTAAAAGGCGCAGGGCCAGATCGATGTTTTCTTGCGCGGAATACGTCGGCAGCAGCGTGGCTCCCTGGAAAACAAAACCGATCTCCTTGCGGCGCAGGCGTGTGCGGCGGCCATCATTCATACGCACAATGTCGTTGCCCAGCACGTTGACATTTCCGGCATTAGGCCGGTCCAGCGCACCGATCAGGTTAATCAGCGTGGTCTTGCCACTGCCGGACGGGCCGTAAAGCGCGACCAGTTCGCCAACGTGCACATCGAGGTCAACGCCGCGCAGCACCTGCAGATCGCCAAAACGGCGCTCAACCGCACGCACTGAGACGCTCAGGTCGGTTTTCACGAGCGCACCTCCTCTTTCCGCCCATCGCGCCAAAACCTCAGGCGGCGCCTGCCTTTTCCGTTGTGATTAGCACCCGGCAGCATATCCTGTAACACAGTCTGAGTGTTATCCTCGTCACCCTGTTCCGGGCGCAGCAGCACGCCTTCGGGCCGAATCTCAACAGTGATACGCGCTGCTTCGTCAAGACGGGAACGAACAGCCACCGGCAGTTGAATACGTCCTTCATCGTCAAGCACAGGCGGCGCCTCCTGGGTGTTCTGTGACAGGTCCTGGCCTAATGCACCATCACGCAAAGTCAATGTGCGATCGGCATAAGCCGCCATCTCCATATCGTGTGTAACCATCAAAATCGTCAGCCCATAGCGTTCGCGTAGTTCTGCGATCAACAGCATCACGTGTTTTGCACTTTCGTGATCCAATGCGCCGGTCGGCTCATCCGCCAGCAGGAGCGCGGGATGATTAGCCAGGGCGACGGCAATCGCGACGCGCTGCTGCTGGCCGCCGGAAAGCTGCGGCGGGCGTTTGTGCGCATGATCGGTTATACCAACTGCATCAAGCAGTTCTTTTGCACGGCGTCTACGCTGTCGCCAGCCTACACCGGCGAGTGTCATAGGCAGCGTGACATTGTGCAGCGCCGAGCGGTGCGACAACAGGTTGCGCCCGACCGCCTGCCATACAAAGCCAACATGCCACAACCGGTAATCGGCCAGGCTCCGGCCCTTCAGATCAAGTAAATTCAGGTCATCGACAACCAGCCGCCCGGCGGTGGGCGTATCCAACCCGCCCAGCAAGTTCAACAGCGAGCTTTTACCCGCGCCGCTGGGGCCTACAATCGCCACCATTTCACCGCGCGCCATCGTAAAATCGATCCCGCGCAGCGCCACGATCTCATGATCGCTGACGGTGTAAGCTTTTACAATATTTTTACAGTTGATGTACGGCTGTTCGTTTCCGTTGTGTGATGCTGCTTTGACCATGACACTATGTCCCATCTGGAACCCAGATGGGTCCCGTCTGGGCCCCGTCTGGGCGAGTATCCCCACGCCTGATTCCGGTCGAAAAATGCTGCTGGCAGCGGCTGTCAAACAGAAAAAGCGTCTACGGTGCGATAACAACATCGTCTTCGTTTACGCCGCTGACGATTTCAACCCGTTCATCCGTTTGTAACCCAAGCTGCACGTCTACCGTCCGCGGACCGTCAGCCGTGTCTAACACGACGAATGTCCGGTTTTGGAACGTGCGTATCACGCTTGGCGGCAGCCAGAGCACGTTTTCACGCACTTCCAGCGGCATTTCGACTTCGATCAACTGGTTATCCGTGATGTTCTCAAGCGAGGCTGCCACGCGCGTTGTTTGATCGGCATCCTGGCTGCTGAGGGGGATACTGCGCACGATACATCCCACTGCCGTATCCGGAAAATTCATTACCTGGCATACCCCCGTCATACCCACGCTGAGCCGGTTGGCATCCGTGATCGCGAGACTGGCGATCACTTCTTTAGGCTCCGGCAGGCCGATGACGATCACCGTATCGTAGGCTTGCGCAGCATCACCGGGCGCGATATACACCTCAAGGATTACACCGTCTATGGGGGCATAGAGCGACGAATCCGCGATTTTCGTTTCGATCTGGTCGATCGAAAGCTGGGCCGAACGCACGGCTTCATCGCTGACCCCGCCCGCCGCCTCATCCTTGGCCCGCTGCAAGTTCAGTTCAGCCTGAACAATCTGGTTTTCGGCCTGTTCCACCTGGTACTGGTAATTATTGTAGTTCTGTGCGGCGGAGAAGTAGCTGATCTCTGCCGATTCAACCTGCTGCTGTGCATTAAGCAGTTGTTGGTACGCATTGTCAGCAACCGACGAATCCTGTTCGGGATGGCTGAGCGCTTCATAATAACTGCGTTCGGCAAAACGCAGGGATTCTTCTGCCGAATCAAGCTGCAAACGCGCCGACGCGACCGATGTCCACGGGCTGTTATCAAGGGTTGATTGCAGTGAAATACGGGCGTTGGCGAGTGATATCTCCGCATTTTCGACGCTCTGGATGCCACCTTCCGCGCTGGTACTGATGTTGCCCTGCGCCGTCTCCAGGTTGATGAGTGCATTGTCTAACTGGTTTTCAAGATCGGCGATATCGTAGTCGGCCAGCAGATCGCCGGTGCTCACGGCGTCACCGCGCTGTACATTAACCTGCCGCACGGTACCCGCAACGGGAAACGACAGTGTCATCTGGTCACGCGGCTGCCACCGCCCGGTGAACGTGAACACGTCCTCGACGGTGCCGCGCTGCACGACATAAGTCGGGCGTGCGGCGATTTCCGCCGTCGGCACCGGGGTTGATGTCGCGACATCCTGGGCACGCGCTGTTTCATCACCGATGACATCATCACCGGATGAGCACCCGGTGGTGATCATCGTTACGCCAAGCATGATCAGGGCAAACCAGCAGAAACGTGATTTCATGTTGCTTTCCTTGTCGTTCATAGGTTCTCTTTGCCTGTTTCGGGCACGTAATCTAAACAAACGGCCCGGCTACACGTCGCCTAGCTTGACAAGCGTCGAGATATGCTGACGGCTCAATAAAATTGTAGTCAGGATCGTTACGGTAAATAAAATGGCCGCAAACAAGGTATAGACCAGCGTGATATCATCCCACGCCACGCGCACCAGGTACGGCGGAAGCCCGCCGCTAAAGTCCAGCAGCGGCAAGAACAGCAGCGTGGAGGCCATGCCGATCAGAGTCCCGCCTGCGACTCCGCCCAACGCCGCGATGCCCTGTGACGACATCAGGTAAGCACCCACTGCACCGCCGCTCAAACCCATTGCGCGCAGTGAGCCAAGCTGAACGGCCTGTGTTCGGAAGGACGCGGTACTCTGGATCACACTGCCTACCAGCGTCAGCAGGATGGCCGAAACGAACCCGACCGACAGGAATCCCAGTACACCCCGGCGAGTCGGTTGGGAACGGGCTTCTTCGATCTGTTCGTCCGGGTCCAGCCAGTCCAAAACGGGAAAACCCATGTCCTTGACCTGTTCCAACACGGCATCACCGTCGGCCTGCGGCTGAAGGCTCACCCAGATGTTGTGGGGCAGTTCGGTGCCCACCAGCTCAAAAATGGGATCAATGTTAGTGATGGCAAAAAAGCCGTCGCGCGGATCGAGGGTGGGGAAATAATCGACAAACCCAACAATGGGAACCGTCGTGTTGTACCACGCGTTAAGCGCCGAAACCTGCACGGTGATTTCCTGGCCGACTTGCAGCGCGTAGGTGTCCGCCGTCGCGGTATTGATCAGGACGCCGGTCCGGTTTCCGGCCAGCCGGTTGAGCAGATCGGCCAGCGGCTCAGATGCGTAGTCTTCGCGGAAATAAGCGATTGCCGCCATCGAGCCGCGATCCACACCCAGCAGCGTGCCTTCGATGCGTTGTGAGGGCAGCACGATCTGAGCCTGGTAGCGTCCCACGCGCGAAACCGTGTACACGTCTTCAATCGCCAGCAGGTTGCTGGCGGGCAGGGTGTTATAACCAACAACCGTCAGAGTCGTGCCTTCATCCGACGATGAGCCTTCCTCGGTTTGAGCCTCAGTCGCCACGACTAACACACGTTCGGCGCCGACATCATACGCGATCACGTCTTCCAGGCTGCGATCAAGCGTGCTGGCCATCGACGCGGTGAACCCGATCAGGCTGAGCGTAAAACACATCATCAGCAGCGTGCCGCGATAACGCCCGATGGAACGTGTCAGTTCGCGCAGCGCCATCAACAAGGCGATATTGCTGCTGAGAGTGACAAGCCGCGCCATCTGGCTGAGCGCAAACGGGAACAAGCGCAAGAACAGCAGCGTAAAACCCAGCGAAAACAGGGTCGGCGCGACGAACACAAGCGGATCGCTGAACGGGTCTTCTGCCCCTGTTGCCAGCCCTCCCTGTGCCCGGAGCGTATAAAACACATATCCCGCCGGGACAAGCAGCATCATGTCCAGGTAAATACGCTGCCACCATGCTTTGCCGGATCGTGCCTGTGCCCGCTTATACTCGTTGATCGATTGGCGGGTTGTGCGCCACGCCATGATCAATCCACTGCTTGCCGCTAACAAACCGGTCAATGCCCCGGCCATGAGTGATTGTTGAGTGAATACCACGTCCAGCGGCGGCGTATCAGCGTCAAAGCGTAAAAACGACGACGTGCGCCCGATCAACTGCACGACGGACGGCGACACGACAATACCGATCCCGAACGCAGCCCCGGCAAGAATCAACCACATGAGCGCATGCAGCCCGATCAATTTACGGCGGCTCATGCCCCGGCTGCTGAGCGTCACGTCTTCTTGAAGCTGGCGTCCGACCAGCATTCCCGCGAGCGTCGTCACAAAGTACAAAATCAAGCCCGCAACTGGCATAATCACGATCACCAACTGCTGCGTCAGGCGATCGACATCTTCACTAAATGCTCGCAGCCCGTCCTCCGGCGAGAGGTCCAGGCGAATGCCTGGCAGCACCGACGTAACCAATCGCTCACCGTCCACGATGTTGTCTATCAGGCTGTCCACATCGGATGTACGCAGATCGCTGCCATCAAAAATAAGCTGCCAATCTACCTCTTCTACTGGTGTCTCGATTCCTTCCAGGGCGTCCCACAGATCACCCGTTGTTACAAGAAAGACCTGGTCAAAGAATTTTGGTGTGAGAATCCAGGTCGGATCATCAACGTCAAG
This sequence comes from Anaerolineae bacterium, assembly GCA_016930015.1. Taxonomy (GTDB): domain Bacteria; phylum Chloroflexota; class Anaerolineae; order Aggregatilineales; family Aggregatilineaceae; genus JAFGHR01. The sequence goes on from JAFGHR010000113.1 coordinate 49,875, forward strand.
GGGTGCCCACAACGCCGCGATTTGCAGCGTAACCGGTTCGAGCGCACCTGCTTTTGTTGCGGTCAACACGTCCCCAACTTGGAGGCCGGTTTGGTAGAGCAGCGTTTCAGCTATCAACACCGGGATCGTGTCACTTTCGCTTGCAACGTCATTTTCTGCTGGCGGCCACTGTCCGGCTGTGATGCGGATTTGTGAATCGGCACCTTCCAGCGTGCCGAGCATATAGGCGCCCAGCGACGCGGGCACGTCACCCTGGCGTGTCATGTTCCAGCTTCCGCCGCCGACAAAACGCGCATCATGAAGCGTTGGCATGCCAATCGTCTCAACGAATTCATGCTGAATGATGTTGCTGGCAAGCTCAACGTCGGCTGAGCCAATCGTGCCTTCCCAACTGCCAAGATACCGGAAACGGAACGCATACGGCGGCTCGCTCAGGTTATCCGTCAACAAATGGGTATTCACCGCGTCAACGTACAGCGTCAGGCTCAACGCGAGCGTGGTGGCTGCCGATAGCCCCAACAGGGTCCAGAACACCAGGACACGGTGCTGCCACAGCCGCTCAATCGCAAACAATATCGGATCAAACAATCGATGCATTTTTCTGCTCCTGAGTCTCCGGGCGGGTGCGGGTTAGACACCCGCTCGGAGTTCACTCAGAGGAGGAGCGCTGTCCTAGTCCATCAAGCTAAACTCAGGATCAACACCCGTCGCACACTGGTTTATCTGTTGGAAGTACCCGAATCCCGGTCCCTCGGCAGCAGTTTCGTCAACGACGATACCCTGCACACAGTCCAGGTAAGCGAGCGTTAGCGTCTCGGCGTCTGCCAGTTCGAGTTCAAGATCGGCACCGGACATCACGTACTCGTCAAATGCCTGTTTGAGCCAGTATTCCTGAACAAAACTGGTGGCTGACATACCACGGCCTGCTGAGTAGGTTGGGAAAACGATGGTATTCGGTGAAGATAACAGCGTGTCCAACTGCTGGTAAACGGCGGCAACATTTTCACCCTGCGCGGCCACAACCGCCGGATCACTCACCAACGACTGCCGGGCTGGCATCCCGGAGAACAACTGGGGATTACGGGCGACCATGCTCAAGAAACGATAGGTTGCATCGGGATTCTGAGTCGTGGTGCTGATATACCCGGTCGTGATCTCATACGCAATGACACCATAGTCATTGCCTTGAGGGTAGGTCGTTGTGATCGTCACCCGTTCTTCGCCTGAACCGGGAGGACGACCACCAGGGCCGCCGAGGTTATATTGGCTCAGCATATTGGTGGTGATAGCCGGGGTATCGGTATTAGCCATGGCGGCAATCCCACTGTCTACCACATTGGTCAGCGAGGAATACTCGATATAACCTTCGACAACCAGGTCAAGCACCTGCCGGATAGCGTCCACCGTAGCCGGGTCGGTAAAATTCACCGTTGGCGGGTCGGTACGATAATCGAATGGCAGACCGCCAAAGGCACCGATCAACATCATGATATATGAGCCGCTCGGATCGTTGGCTGAAAATGGAACGGGATCGGTATCGTAGGGTTTGAGCGTCCGCAGCGCATCGGTGAAAGCGTCCACCGTCCACCCATTGATCGGTTCTGGAATACCGGCCCACGCGAACTGCTCCTGATCATATTCCAGCATTTGCGGCTGAATCGCTATCGGAAGCGCCCAGGTTTTGTTATCCTGCTGAAGCTGCGCCAGCGTGTTGCCGATGATATCGTTGCGATCAAACGTTGGGTCGGTGTCAATGAGGGGATCAAGATTCAACACGCTGCTTAGATCGCTGCCGGGCACCGCGTTCGTCGGCAGCACGAAGCAGTCATACTGCTCGGCCAGCGTGGCAAGATCGGTGTCTTGCACGGTCTCAAGGATCACAGCACCAACCGATGGTTCGCTGGCGACATAGTCCTGAATGATCTGATCCCATTGTTCCTGGTTAGGAAACTGATCACCACGCATACGCCCACCAAATCCCAGGTTGACGGCGCACGTCAGCGCGATTTCGCCTGGAGCAAGTACGGGCCCGGTTGCAGGTGGTACGACATACAGCGACAACGTACCATTTAATGCAATGGCGGCCTGCGTATCCGCGTAAGCCTGCGCTTCAACCGTTTGCAGCGCTGCAACGGCATCTGTCCCGTTCATACGCATCTCAAACAGCGCGTCATTCAGATATGATGTGTATCGCAGTTCCGACATGGGCAGCCCTGTCATCACACCCTGATCCACAAGTGGTTTGATTTCATCAGGAATGTTTGCACTGCCGCCAAACTGCCCACCACCAGGGCCACCAGCGCCAGGTTGGCCGGGTTGGCCGCCCTCGTTATTGGAGTTCGCCTGTTGAGTCGTGTTTGCCAGGCTGACGCGCGCCGGTAATGCGCTGAAGTTGTTGCTCGATAGCTCGGAACGCGTGGTCAGGAACTTCGCAAGCTGATAGGCCATTTCCGGGTATTGAGTCCCGGCGCTGACGGCGAACCCCTGAACGTCCAGCCCGGCCACTCCGCCCGGCAGCAGTGACGCGTACCGCGTTGATGTCTCGTCGTCATTGGGGCGTCTGCTGTAGCCTGAGATACCTTCCACTCGCAGCGGGATATCGTTGCCAAAACCGCCGCCCTGGCCAATCACCACACCTTCCTGTTCCAGTTCATACCACGTGGTCAGCAGCGCTTCCAGCGCGGGATCGGTCAGCGCTGGCGTGTTCGGCACAACCGTTGCATCGTACAAACCTGTTCCCAACAGGGCCCGGAGAAACACTGTGAGGTTATTGCCGCCCATGCTAACCGTCATACCCGGCGTTGTCACGGCACCATCAGCGTCATATTCGGTTAGCTGGCGCGCGGCGTTAGCAAAATCATCGATTGTCCACCGCTCATTCGGATAAGCCAACCCGGCCTCATCGAATGTAACCGGGTCATACGTCATCAGAATGACATCTGTTGACACGGGCAGCGCCCACATTCCGTTATCCCACTGGTACGAATTCCACACCGCCGTGTAAAAATCCGCAACGTTCAGGTCGGGATCGTTCATCACCAGCGGTTTGAGGTCCAGAAAATACCCGGCTTGCGTGTCTTCCGCTTCAACCGAACCCGAATCGATATACAGCACATCGGCAGTCGTTACGAATTCCTCAGTCTCATCCAGCCGGTCTTCCAAAGTAGAATCGCTGGGGCCACCAAAGCCAAAAAAGGCGGTGTCGGTAAACGTAAGCTGCACCGTGACGCCAGGATGTTGAGCCTCGAATTCGGCCATCACATCAGCGCTGAGCACATCTTCCCACAGTGATGGCACGCTAACCGTGAGTGAAATCGACTCCTGGGCATGAGTGTGCGTGACAGTTGCAGGCGCCAACGTGGTAACGGCCAACACAACCACGGTCAGAAGTGCGAGGCTTTTTGAAGCAAGTCGCCAACGAATCACAGACGTCCTCCTCGATAGTGTTATTATGATAGTCGTGAGAAGGATTGCGCACGATGGTTACACCGATCTTACACCTACATTACAGTTCCGTAATGTGATCACCAGAAACGCAGATGAGGTGTGTTTTTCGCGCATCCATCGCAGACCGGGTGTGCTAACTCCGTTTTTTTGAAGGTTTCATCGGGCAGGTTATATTCACCGCCGGGCACGGTCACCGGCTGGAAACTGGCGGTACGCGATTTGCTGCCGGATTATGTTTTGGCAGCAAATCGCTGTGGAAGGGAAACTTAACAGGCGCGCATGCGATATAACACACAACGATGGTGGTTAGGGGAATTGTTGATCGGTGCTGCCGTTGTATTACTGGTTGCGAGCGTGTTCGCCATAACGAGCAGCAAACCGTTAACAATCAATCAAACCGTGAACGAAACCACCGTTCACCTGTCGGCGAACCGGGATCAGACCCTGTTTCCCAATGACTGCATCACCCTTTCGTGGAATCTGGAGCATATTCAGGCCGTTTACCTGAATGAACAAGGGCGACCAGGGACCGGTCAAGAATCATTTTGTGGCACGGAAGCCGTTTTTAACGTTCACCTGCCAGATGAATCAATCCATGTCTACACGTTAACGATAGACGCATGGTTTGCGTCCGCAGGCAACCGGGCCTTGATCTGGCTTGCTTCCGGCCTGGCAGTTGTGGGACTCGGTGTGTGGGGATGGCTGCCCGGTATAGAGCGCATCCGTGCAGACGGGTCCGCGCTGGTTCACGACATCAAAAACCACGTCGTGTCAACCGGGGACGGCGTGCATTGGATGGTACTGCTGGTGATCGTGCTGGCCGGGGTGATCGCCCGCCTGATCTTCCTCTCACACGAGATGTGGATTGACGAAGTCGAAACGTTCAACCACTATGTTTCACAATCGCTATACGGCGGCATATCCAGTTACAACGATCCCAACAATCACCTGTTGAACACCTTGTTGATGCATATCAGCTATAAGTTGTTTGGTGCTGAGCCGGAAATATTGCGCCTGCCAGCCCTGATCACGGGCATACTCACGATCCCGGCGCTATACGGTGTCGCACGCATGGCCTATAACCGGCATACAGCCCTGATAGCCGCAGCGTTGGTTGCGCCGCACTGGTTCCTGGTGTTTATGTCCGTCAACGCACGCGGTTATTCGATCCAGACGCTGCTGTTTTTGATTGCACTTGCCGCCGCACTATACGTTTTGCGTGGTGAAAACGTCATCGCGTGGACCGTGTTCGCCGTAAGTAGCGCACTCGGCTTTTTCGCACTGCCGACTATGCTGTATGGTTTTGCAGGGATCGTTGTCTGGCTGTTTCTGTCATTTTTAATCACACGCCAAAACTCCCGGCGCCGGATGCTGAACCTTATTTTGTTCAGCGGGCTGACCCTATGGTTAACTTTTGCGCTTTACAGCCCAACCCTGGCGCGACACGGACTGAGGCCGATCACCGACAACCAGTATGTGCAATCCCTCACATGGGAAAAATTTGTTGATGGCCTTCCGGATTCCCTCGAATCGATCTGGAACGGGTGGCAGATCACTGCCCCGGCGTGGCTGCCCACATTGTTGTTGGTGGGCTGCGCGTCGAGCATCCTGCTGCATACGCGCATCGCCGCGCGGCAGCGTTTTCCGCTTGCCGTGCCGCTGGCGGGGACAGCGCTTGTTATCGTCTCCATACAACAGGTCATCCCTTACGGTCGCGTGTGGACCTATTACCTACCAATCACCCTTATGCTGGCGGCGGCTGGCCTTACAGCACTTCTGGAGCCCGTACAGAGCCGCTGGAAACACAGCGCACCAATCGTAAGCGTGTGTCTTATGCTGATTGTCAACGCATCCACCCTGCAACCACACGCGCCTTTGATAGCCGATAAACCTTATGACACGTTCGTCACACAACTCAAACATGAGATGCGCACAGGTGATACTGTCGTGTCGTACAACCCGGTTTACGAGACTCTGGTGTATTACTTCCTGCTAAAAGACATTCGCGCAGACCATTTTTATGCCGGTGGCTTTGATTCAAGCGGACGGATTCTGATCATTGTCGAAGTTCCGCAGCAGTGGGACGAAGTGCTCAGCAGGGTAACAGGCGCACAGATCACACCGGGCAAAAAACCGGAACTGGTGCTCAAGCACAAGAAACTGAGCGTTTACGCAGTAACACCTGATCTGCTTCAATCACCCGATGACACATAACAACAGAAAACATACCCGCGTTTCCTAATACGACACGCGGGTGTGGCATCCTATTTCTATTCGCAGATTACAGGCATTGCTCCCGGCGATAAACCCTACTGTGCACGGGTGTTATCCAGAGTCCCGGCCTGGCCCGGCGTGAGCATGTCGGGAATGGCATCCGCCCCGGCGGCAAACCCGTCAGCAATACCCAGGCGGATTTCATCCCAGAAGTCGCGCGCGGCTTGTTTTTTGTCCTCGCGGAAACGGTTGAGCCATTGCTCAAGCTCCGGGTCTTTCAACCCGTTGTGTTCCCAATATTCGAGGAACCCCAGAATTAAATCAGCGACACGTTCGCTTTCCCACGGTTCCGATTTTGGCGATTCGTGATCAAAGATCGCCTTGCACAACCGGAACTGGTGCGTTTTGTAATCCGTATCCAGCCCGTAGTGAGCTTCAAGGATTTCGTCAGTGATCGATTCCGCCCATTTGCGATGAAACCGGCAGATACCGGTATTGTCGTTGAACAATTCATACGTCATGCGCTCGACATTTTTACGGCCCAGCTCGCGCGGCGGCATAAAATCGATATCGTAGAATACGTAGTACTTGCCCATTAACGGCATCGGGCTGAACATGCCCGGCGTCCAGTACTGGTTAGGGACCATGCAGCCCTGGTCACCGTTAGCCAGGTAAACGGCGCGATTCAGGCTGTCAATGTCGTAACGTTGATCCAGGATGTGCGCGGCGCCGCGAATTCCTTCACGAAACGCGGCTCCTTCTGGCGCAAACAGGATCATGTTTACAATACTGGCCGCATAGTCCGCGTTGCGGCGGCTGTCCGTCACAAGATCAAACGAGGCTACATCCGCCGTAAAACCGAAGCGCAGATCGGAGGCGGGCGGCAAACCGAAATCCTCCGGTGGGATCAATCCCTCCGCGATCAATTCCATGATCCAGGCTACTGTGCCCCCCAACTGGATCGCATCAAAACCCATGGCATCAGCATAGTGATTGATCGTTTCGGCAGCACGCTGGTCAAACACGCCGATCTGTGGGCCGAGGGCATGATAGGGCTCGTAGTCTTTTTTGTAGTGATCTTTGATCTTTTTGCAGGCTACCGCGCAGGGTTCACCGCAGTGCTGCTGCTGTTTGGGTTTGATCGTCTCCTCATTGAACTGGTGCAGGTAGTGCTTGAGGATAAAATCCTGGTGCTGGCGCAAGCGCTCGTCGTTGGCAGCGTAGATGCTCTGGTAGTTGAAGCTCATAATGCGCATATCGAGCGTTCGCATGTTCACGCCAAACGTGCCGCCTGTTTCGAACTCCGGCGCGTAGCGATATTTTGTCGTCAGCGCCAGATCGGCCTGGATCGTTCGCTTGCCGAAATGTTCGAGGAAGTACGAGTCGATCTCCTTCGAATCACGGAGATCAGGGTCTTCCCACTCACCGCCAAACACACAGCCCACAATGTTGTGGTATTGCAGCAAACGGCTTCCCAGGCCGCCGCGCCCGGCCCAATCTTCGACCGGCGCGAAGCGCTCCTTACGAATCGGGCTGGAACCGATAGCGCCTTCCCTGGTATAACGTGCCGCCGGGCCAACGGCAAAAATGCGCACGCCGTCGGGTTGGTACTCGCTCGCATAACGATCATACAATGCCTGTTGAAGCGCAAAAAAACCAAGCAGCGGGCGGCCATCCGGGTCAGCGTACCCGTTCCAGATCGGGTCAATATTCACGGGTTCGAGCCGCACGTGAATTTCACCGTCCGTGTGATTTAGCAGCAGCACGCTGGGTTCAGGGGCTCGTCCACGCAGCGCAATGTAGTTTACGCCGATGCCGTGAAATGTATAGGCGGCGCCGCCCATGCTGGAAACGTAAAAACTCTCCCATTGAGGACTCCAGGCACAGAATACCAGGCGCCGAGAGCCGGGAATCCGGCTGCCAGCCAGCAACCCTTCGCCAAACGTGAAACTATCAGGATAAAGATGGTAACGCAGCCAACCATAATCAACGGGGCCAAGCACGTCAGGGGCTTCCACCGGACGCAGATACCAATGCCCATTGTGCAAGTGAACCGTTAGCACACGCTGGTGGATGGGATACGGCATCGAATCCTCCTGTGACCACGATATAGTTACAGTTCGAGAAACACGATCGCAAGATGAATCAACTAACCTATTCGCACATTAACAGGTTCGCCAGACAGCGGCAAGCCGTTTTGATCATCAAAACCGCTGATATTGCTCCTGTTATTGTGGTTTTTCCGCAACTGGAAATTGTCCCCAAACAGGCCAAACCAATTTGTCGCGCCACCTGATTGACAGCAGTTTGTATTTTATGGCATAGTAATTGTAAACGTTTCCGGAAACGTTTACAGTACACAGGCTGTACACAACCTCGCGATCAAAATACATTTGAATTTCTCAGGAGGTTTCAGGTGGACACTAAAAAATCAACGTTTGCGCTCTTTTTCGGCAATCGTGGTTTTTTCCCGGCATCACTCATTGCTGAAGCGCGTACCGAACTGCCGCGTGTATTAGAAGAACTTGGGCACGATGTGCTGATACTTGACGAAGCGGCAACCCGTTATGGCGCTGTAGAAACTGCGCGTGAAGGCGAAATCTATGCCAATTTTTTAGAGCAAAACCGGGGCAAGTTCGATGGTGTGATCCTGAGTTTGCCCAATTTTGGCGACGAAACCGGCGCTGTCGCTGCATTAAAACATGCCCATGTCCCGATCCTGCTTCATGCTTACCCGGATGATCTGGACAAAATGGGGCCTGCCCAACGGCGGGATGCTTTTTGTGGCAAGCTGTCAATTGCCGATGTGTTCCGGCAGTACGGCGTGACGTTTACCACGCTCAAGCCACACGTCGTAAAACCAACTCACAACATGTTTAAGGCCAACGTTGACCATTTTGACCGTGTGTGCCGCGTAGTCAAGGGCATGCGCGACATGGTGGTGGGGGCCATTGGCGCACGCACAACCCCATTCAAAACGGTACGTATTGACGAATTGGCGCTGCAACACAACGGGATCACAGTTGAAACACTGGATATGGCCGATGTCATCGGGCGTGTCAAAGCGTTAAACGGCAGCGCCGCCTATGACGATAAACTCGCCATGCTGCGCGGTTACGCGAACTGGACCGCTGTCCCGGACCCGGCAGTAGAAAATATCGCCAAACTAAGCGTTGTGCTCGACGAGATTATCGACGAATACCAGATGGACGCCGTCGCCATCCGCTGCTGGCTGGAACTCCAACAGCAGCTTGGTATTTCACCCTGCGTTGTGCTGGGCACACTCAATGACCAGGGTATCGGCGCAGCATGTGAGGTTGATATCGGCAGTGCAGTTGCGCTGCGTGCGCTGCATCTGGCTTCAGGCGAAGCCGCGGCCTGCCTGGATTGGAACAACAACTACGAGGACGCGGATAACAAGTGTATTCTGTTCCACTGTGGACCGGTTCCTGACAGCTTGATGGCGGGCAAGGGGCAGATCACCGATCACGACATTTTGATCAACTCTATCGGAGAAGGCAAAAGTTTCGGTTGTAATGTTGGGCGCATCGCCCAGTTTGATTTCACGTTTGGGAACGTGCTTACCCACGAAGGGCAGGTTAACTGGTATTTGGGTAACGGCATGTTCACCGGCGACCCGATTCCGGCAGACTTCTTCGGATGCGCCGGGGTAGCCGAAGTCGAAAACCTTCAAGATGTGCTGCTGCATATCATGCGCTCCGGACACCGTCACCATGTCAACCTGACCCCAGGATGTTACACTGCGCCGCTACGCGAAGCGCTGCAAAATTACCTGGGACAAAACGTATCACTTCCGCAGTGGGAATAAGCCATGTTAGACGCACATACAATCATTTACAACGCCTACCGGGTCGGAATCGTCATCCCCGCCTTTAATGTACCCTACCTGCCAATGGTCGAACCGGTCATCCGCGCCATCGTGGACCAGGATATTTTTGCATTCATCGAAACAGCTCGCCTGGAATGGTACAAGTTTGAAGCCAAGAGCCCCGATGCCGTCATGGATGAGTATAAAAAATGGTGCCAGCCCGGTTATGTACGGCTGCACCTGGATCACGTACCGGCGATCGATGAAGATGGCCAGCAGGTGGACTACATGACCATCATCCAGCATGCGATCGAACTGGGATACGATTCGGTGATGATCGACGGCTCGCGGTTAGACCTCGATCACAATATCAAGGCGACATGTGAAGCGGTCGAATTGGCGCATCAAGCCGGGGTTGCGATCGAAGCGGAACTGGGCGCCGTACTGGGACACGAAGCAGGCCCGCCGCCGCCATATGACGAGTTGTTCGCATCAGGCCGGGGCTTCACCCGCGTTGAGGAAGCCACGCGGTTTGTGCACGAAACGGGCTGCGATTGGCTGTCAGTAGCCATAGGCAACATTCACGGGGCTGTATCCGGCATTTACAAAGACCAGAAAAAACCCGAAGCACGCCTGGACCTGGAACACCTGGCTGCGCTGCGGCAAGCAACCGGCATCCCGCTGGTGCTGCATGGCGGTTCTGGTATCAATCAAGACTATGTACGGGCCGCATTCAAACACGGTATCGCTAAAGTTAATGTTGGGTCCGATATCCGCCAGGCATACGAAACAGCTTTGCGTGATTCTGGCCGTATCGGAGAGGCTCGACAAGCCGTATACGACCGGACCTGCTGGTTAATCCGCGACTACTACGGATTGGCCGGGACCAGACAAACGATCATAAACCAGGACGCGTCACAGTCGTGAGAAAATGTTATGAGCCTGTTAGGAATAGATTTAGGAACCACCGGGTGTAAAGTCGTTTTATTTTCACTTGAGGGCAAACCACTCGCGTCAGCCTACCAGGAATACGATATCCAAAGGCCGCAGCCGGGTTGGGCCGAACTCGACGCGCGAGCCGTGTGGGCAGGTGTCAAACACGCTATTCGCGCCGTAACCCCACATGCCACCACCGATCCGATCCAGGCCCTGGCGGTATCATCATTAGGCGAAGCAGTCGTGCCGGTGACAACCGACCGGCACATCCTCAGTTCATCGCTGCTCAACTTTGATGTCCGCGGCGAAAGTTACCTGGACAGCTTGCACCAAACGATCACCGCCGAGCGCCTGTACCAGATCAATGGTAACACGCTCGGCAACCATTACAGCCTGACCAAGCTGAAATGGATCAAAGATCATCAACCCGATCTGTATGGCAAAACAGCCAGGTTCCTGCACTGGAGCAGTTTTGTATCCTTCATGTTGGGCGCCGATCCGGTTGTAGACTATTCGCTGGCAAACCGCACGCTGCTGTTTGACATCGAGCGTGAAACGTGGTCCACCGACCTGCTGGATACATTCGGGCTGGATGGCGAAAAATTACCACCCGCCATGCCGTCCGGAACGGCGGTCGGCACGGTATCGGCTGAAATTGCACAGGAGCTTGGTCTGCCAACCACTGCCGTGATCGTGACCGGCGCTCATGACCAGTGCGCTAACGCGGTCGGCTGTGGTGTGATCGATCCCGGCAGCGCCGTGTATGGTATGGGAACATACCACTGCATCACGCCGGTGTTTACAGCACGCGGCACAAGCAACGCGATGATCGAACGTGGCCTGAACACCGAACATCATGCCGTCCCCGACCGGTTTGTGTGTTTTATTTACAATCAAGGTGGCTCACTGGTCAAGTGGTTTCGGGACACATTCGCCAGGGCAGAACATCATAATGCAGTGGCCGCCGGTCAGGACATTTACCCGGCTTTGTTCGCTGAAATCCCGGCAGCGCCGAGCAGCGTTATCGTCCTGCCCCATTTTGCGACCACCGGCCCACCCGACTTTATAACCGATTCGTCCGGTGTGATCGTGGGCTTGCAGCTCGATACCAGCCGGGGGGATATTCTGAAAGGTATCGTAGAAGGCGTCAGTTATTATCTGAAAGCATGTGTTGACGCGCTGCCTGCTACCGGCATCACGATCACCGACTATCGCGCGGTTGGCGGCGGCAGCAAGTCGGATGGTTGGGTTCAGACATGCGCCGACATCATGGGGCAGCCGTTCCAACGCCCGGCCATTACCGAAGCAGGCGCGCTTGGCGCTGCTATTATGGCAGGCGTGGGCAGCGGCGTGTTTGAGTCGTATGGCGAAGGCGTTTCGGCCATGGTCACATTAGAGCGGCTGTTTGAGCCGGACCCAACTCAGCATGATCACTACGCCGCCCGGTACGAACACTACCAACAACTCTGGCCGCTGATGGAAAACTATCTGCGCGAATTCGCCGCCAGGCCGTTGTAAGTTCGATACTCATCACAACCTGTTACACTATACGCCGCGCTATATCGAAAGCGCAGTGGTAAATGATGCCAGGTTCAAAAGACAACAGACGTATGGCCAGAGTCACGATCAAGCAGGTCGCCAAAAAAACGGGCATGTCCATCGCCACGGTTTCACGGGTGATTAACAACCATCCCGATGTATCCGACATGACACGCCAGCACATCCTGGCCGTGATCAACGAGTTAGGGTATGAACCCAATGCCGTCGCCCGCAGCTTGATACAGGGCCGCAGTCGTATTCTGGGTGTGGTCAGTACGGGTATTGCGTTCTATGGCCCTTCTCAAACCATGGCCGGTATAGAACAGCAGGCAAACGCGCTTGGCTACTGGGTTATGTCCGGGCTGCTGCATGATCCGGCATTCGACCGGGGCGAAAAAGCGCTGCGACACCTGCTTAACCGCCAGGTAGACGGGATCATCTGGGCGGTACCCGAAGTGGGTGAAAACCGCGCGTGGATCTGCCAACACTGTCGTGAGTTATCTATCCCGATCGTATTTCTGCATATGGACCACCACCACGATCTGTTTGTGGTCGCCGTTGATAACTATGCCGGTGCACGCATGGCCACTGAACATCTGCTGAACCAGGGATACCGGCGGATCGGTTGTATTTCGGGACCGGATATCTGGTGGGAGGCTCAACAGCGCGTGCGCGGGTGGCGCGACGCACTCACCGAGGCACACATAACCGGTGTTGATCGCCTGGTGGCACGCGGCGATTGGACCGCTGCCGGTGGCATACGGGCGCTGCACGAACTGCTCGAGCGCCAGCCTGATCTTGAAGCTGTATCGGCTTGTAATGATCAAACTGCCCTGGGTGTGTTAAAAGCGGCTCATCAGTTGGGGCTGCGTGTACCTGAAGACCTGGCGGTTGTGGGTTTTGATGATATTCCTGAAGCCGCCTACTTTATCCCATCGCTGACAACTGTCCGGCACGATCTGAAAGGCGTCGGAGCCCAGGCCGTAGGGCTGCTCGATCGTATGTTAGAGGCTCGCAAAATCGAACAGGGACTTACACCCGAAACGATCTGGCTCTCGCCGGAACTGGTAATCCGCGACAGCAGTTAATAGGGCAAGCGCCTTACACCGGGCCAGTTCAATACACTCACCATTAATTTCTAACCGGGGAACGCCCAAAAAACAGCTTCAAGCTCGGCGTATCGTCTTCCATCTGGATATCACTCTCCCGCTATCCCCGCCAATGATGACCTTAATTCTGGCATTAGGAAAATCTTTGCGCAATACAGTGCAACGTCTTGGACACGATTTTGGATCGGACGATAATTACTATGGAGGATATAGCGAATCCTACGCGCCAATCATTTTTATGGAGGAAAGTATCATGACAAGAAAAAGCTTGGTTTTGTGGGTGCTCGTTGGTATCGCAGCCGTCGCGCTGCACGGTTTTGCGCCGGATACAGCGGCACAAGACGATACATTGTCCCAGACATACGATGATCCAGGTGGGGTCATCACGCTCAACTACCCTGAAGGCTGGATTGCCGATAAGTACTTCGGTATCATCTTCATCGCCAATTCCCAGGCGGCGCTGGAAGGCGAACTGGATACCGTAGAACCCGGTGAGCTTCAGATTAACCTGATGGCCGGTGCGTCCTACGAAGTCGGATTACCCGAGTCCGGCACAGCGCTCGAAGCGGCAGAGATGCTGCTGGCGGAAGCTGCCACCGATCCCGGCGTCGTCAGCACAACAGGCCCCGATGCGCTTGAGGGCTTCCAGTACGACGCGGCTAAGTTAACGGCCACCCAGGGGACTGTAGACGTCCTGGCGATCATCATCATCGCGGATGACCAGCATACGGCGATGCTGCTGGCCGGGGCGCCCCAGGGTGAGATGGTTCAGTACGAAGAAACGATCCTCGCCATTGCGAAAAGCATCCAGTTCGTGGATGGCGGCGGCGCGGCGGTGGAAGAATCCGCCGAAACCACCGCAGGTGTGCCAGTGGGTAACGCGGTGAACTGGCAAACCGAAACCGTGTCGTTAACCGCCGACAACTTCTATATCACCGCTGGCGGGCAAATCTTCACCGCGGCTGTGGATGGTGTTGATGTGAGCGGTGATCCAGGCGATGAAGCCTATACCACGCTGGAAGTGACCTGGCAGGAATACGGCGTGCCCATGCGCCTCTATATGTATTTCGAATCCGATGGCACGATCTGGCAGGCGTTTGAAATGCGCACTTATGACGGGTCGCCCGATGGTGAATGGATTACCTATGAAGGTGACACTTTCACCACGCCGCTCGGCCAGGCGTATCAGGTGATGTCTTTCTCGCGGCAGTACAACGACGACGGGTTGTATTTTGAAAACTTGCAGTTGCAGGCGTTTACATCCGGCGAGGCTGCCGGTGCGGATACGGCTGTCGAAAACGCCGGGGAGGTTGCCGAGGCTATCACCTTGCCCACCACGATCGCCGGTCCGGAGGAGTGCCGCAACGTCGCGGTTTCCATCCAGGACTACTCGTCCGAATACAATGATCTCTACGGGCCGCTCAATCTCCTGGACAACAACGCTGAAACCGGCTGGTCGTCCTCAGGTTACGATTCGACCGAGTATGTCACGGTTGGGCTGAGAGGCGTGCAGACCGTGTACGGCGTGTTGTTGAACAGCTACTCGCCTTCGGTGGGTTACGATAAGGACTCGATCCAAGACTTCGAGATCAGGATCACGACCGCCGACGGTGAGCAAAAGATCGTGTATACGGGACAGGCCGCTTTCCAACAGGGTTACCAGAGTTATGTCTTCGAACCGGTTGAGACCGATCATCTGCAATTCATGTTCCTGAGCACGTATGGCGGGGGCTACTTCGAAGCAGCCGATATCATGATCTGCGCCGCCGACAGTTCGCTAACGCCGGTATTCGTCTCCGGGCAGGAAATCCGCCAGTGGGCATCAAGCGCGATTGCAACCAGCCAGTACACGGATACGAATTGGAGCGCGATGCAGGCTACCGGCGCGCCGGATGCGCCGAACTGTGGTGATTACGGGGCGGCGTGGGCGTCCAGCACGGTGAACGGGATCGATGAGCTGGTCGTCTACTTCGACACACCCGTTTTTCCGACGCAGGTCAACATCTACCAGAACTATAATCCCGGCGCAATCTCTAGCATCACGCTGCTGCTTGCCGGAGGTAGTGACGGGCCGCCGGTGCCCTTCAGCGCTGACCCTGGCACAAGTTGTCCTGGCGTGTTTACCGTCAATATCCCGGTCGAGCTTCAGGGGCAGCTTATTGAGGGTGTGGCGATCCTGGTCGATCAGAGCAATCACACCGGCTGGAACGAAATCGACGCGGTTGAACTGGTTGGATATACGCCCTAAACGCTAATCACTGCCTATGTTTCATGCACCTGAATTGTCCCCGAATCGCCGAGGCTGTGTTTTGTGGCACGATGATAATACACACAAACAACCGCAAGGCGGTTCGGGGACGATCGAACACAAGGTCGGACGAGTAGTTAGGGCGATTGGTTATTGACCAATTCAGCCTGATCGAAGGGGTCAGAACAACTCTTTACAGGTCCCAAAAGGTCAAAATCCGACGAAAAAATGCCATATGCAACTGCACGATCACCGGGACAGGCTGGACTCCAAAACGTTTTCATGATAATCTAGTAACGCGCGTTACTTAAACACAACATAAGATTAATTAGATAATACGATGGTCAAAAAACGTGTTACCAGCCAACAAGTTGCCGACCGGGCAGGTGTTTCACGCACAACGGTATCGCTCGTACTGAATAACGTTACCACGGCCAACATCAGCGAAGAAACACGCCAGCTTGTACTGCGCACCACCAGAGAATTAAATTATGTGCCGGACGTTGCCGCGCGATCATTGGCGAGTGGGCGCAGCAACAACATCGGCCTGATCCTAATCCAACCACATCACCGCATTTTCATTGATGCCTACATTCCCAGCATTATCGCAGGGCTGAGCCAGGTCACACAGCAGCATGGCTTCCGCATCTTGATCGAGATCATAAAAGATGTGACCCAGCCCAACACCTACATGAACCTGATGTGGGGCAACGAAATCGCCGGCATGATCCTTTCCAACCCCAAAGCCGATGATGCCGAGATTACCGCGCTGGCAGCCAGCGACTTCCCGATTGTGTCACTGGATTACCTGAACGAGTTGGTTTATTCCGTCAGTACCGATGACCTGGGCGGGGTTCAAAAAGCGGTAACACATCTCGCCCATCTCGGACACCGGCGTATTGCCTGTATCCCGTATGCGCCGATTGACGCCAATAATCAAGTGGCGGACCGGTTGCAAGTTTATTACGACACACTCGAATCATTCAACATCACTCCCGACGACACCCTGATACGCTACGGTAACCGCGATCCTGAAAGTGGCTATGCTGCCATGCAATCACTGCTCGAACTTGATCCCTTGCCGACGGCCCTGTTTGCCATGAATGATATCATGGCATTGGGCGCGATGGCGGCTATTCGTGAGCATGGGCTGCGCATACCGGACGATATAGCGGTTGTTGGGTACGATGACATTCTTCCCGCACAATACAGCACCCCCACTCTTACAACCATCAACAAAAACGATATCGAACACGGCGTATTAGCGGGCCAAATGCTGGTAGACTTGATACATGGCAGACCCGTAGACAAACCGCAAATCAGCCTGGAACCCGCGCTTGTCATTCGTAATTCATGTAGTGGGCGGCAAACCAACACGTTGCCGCTCCACAAGCAGAATCCATGTACCGACTAACTTTTTGTTTATGAGTTGGTTCTCGCCCATTTGTATAAAACTGTGAATGCATCATAGAGAAAGGGGTGCAGAAAAAACGATTGTTTTTTGTTCTATCGCGTTATGCTTAAGCAGTTTCGTAAAATTGAAAGGATAACAACGCAATGTCTGTTCGTAAACTGATGCTGTTTACAATGGCGGTAGTCTGGATCGTCGTCGCGGCGGTGGTCGTGACGGGCGGTAATGAGGTTTCCGCACAGGATTCAGTCACGCTGCGTTTCTCTACCTTCGATACGGGCGATGGTCTCGAACGTAACGAGAATGTGATAGCCGCATTCACGGAAGAAACCGGCATTAACGTCGAAGTCGAACTTGCCGAAAATGCAGCCGATCCCGCGATCCTGGTGCAGATGGCTGCCGGAACCGCCCCTGACGTGATCCAGACCGGTGAACTGGTGCTGCGTCGTCGTGCGCTGGCAGAAGAGGGTGGTTTCCTCGACCTGACTCCGTACATCGAAGCGGATGAAGACTTCGGCCCGGAAATGTTTTTTGATACCGTGTGGAATGTGGGCGCGCTGGATGGCGGAGTATATGCCTTCAATAAGGACTTCGCCACCGTCGCCTACTACGTCAATACCGACAAGTTCGAAGAAGCCGGTATCCCGATCCCCGAAGAAGGCTGGACCTACGATGATTTGATCGACATCGGTATGGAACTGACCATCGACGCCAGCGGCAACAACGCCAAAAGCCCTGATTTCGACGCGGAAAATATCGTCCAGTACGGCTGGTTCGTCCCGCACGACTGGGTACGCGGCTGGGAGCCAGTTGTTTACTCGATGGGTGGTCAACTGTTGAGCGATGACGGCATGACCGCGTCCGGTTTCATCAACAGCCCTGAAGTTGTGAAGGCCGTTGAATTCTACCGTGATGCCGCGCACGTCTACCACATCATCCCTACCGTTGCCGCGCTCGACGCGCAGCCCGGCGTGGACCTGTTTGGCAGTGGTCAAGCCGCCATTCGCGGCCCGCGTGGCCCCTGGCACCTGACCAGCTACAGCGAGAATCCCGACATCAACTTCGCCACCGTGCCGATGCCGGCAGGCGAAGCGGGCCGCTACAGCGTGATCTGCTGGTCGGGTTTTGGCGTCAACCGCAACACCGAATACCCGCAGGAATCCTACGAGCTGGTGAAGTATCTCGCCACCGTCGGCCAGAACACCTTTGTTGAGCACGCGCTGTCAGCTAACATCGCCGCGAATGAGTCGGCTGGTTACGCCGATGACCCGCTGTGGGGTCAGTTCGTGACCGAAATCGACAACCTGCACCCGTTAGACGATATGAAGACTGTCGATTTTGCCGAATGTGTCGAAGCACCGTTAAAGAACCTCCTGGTCTCTGCCGTGGGCGAAGCCGGTGCAGACATGGACATTCAGGCCGAGTTGGACGATATCGCGGCGACCGCCGATGACTGCCTGGCACAGTAACTTTTCCTAGATACATACTGATGCCTGACTCTATCCCTCCTCGTTTCGGGGAGGGATAGACCTTATAGGGGCCAGAGGAACGGAGACTATGTTAAAAATTAGCAACCCTGTAGTGACCTGGAAACGCCTGAATCCGGCAATGAGGCAAGAGGCGATCGTGTTTTACATCTGGATATCGCCCTGGCTGTTCGGTTTTTTGCTGTGGCGGGCATGGCCGATGGTAGACTCGCTCTATCTGGCGTTTACGGATTATCGCCTGCTCAATTCTCCTAACTTCACCGGCCTGGACAACATTCGAACCCTGCTCGATGATGAGCAGTTTTGGAAAAGCCTGCGCGTAACCCTGATGTATGTTGTCGGGACGGTTCCTATTGGCACAACTATCGCCATGGGCGCGGCGATGCTGCTGGCGCAAAAGCTCAAAGGTGTGAACTTCTGGCGTACGATCTACTTTATGCCGTCAGTGGTTGCCGGTGTAACCGTCGCCGTCATGTGGAGCTTTATCTTTAACCCTAAATTCGGGCTGTTAAATGTGGTCCTGGAGTGGTTGGGCATCAAGGGTCCGGCGTGGCTCGCCAGCGAAACGTGGGCACTACCCGCGCTCATCATCATGGGATGGTGGACACGCATCGGCACGCAAATGGTGATTTATCTTGCTGGTATCAAAGGCATTCCAAAAGTACTTTACGAAGCAGCAGAAATTGATGGCGCGGGCGCGTGGGCCAAATTTCGCAACGTAACGGTTCCCATGCTCAGCCCGACGATTTTGTTTAACGTTATTATCGAACTTATCGCCGCGTTCCAGATCGTTGATCCGCCGCTGGTGCTGACCGATGGCGGCCCCAACAACGCTACGCGGCTGTATGTGTTTAACCTGTATGAGACGGCGTTTGAGTTCAGCAAAATGGGGTATGCGTCCCTGCTGGCCTGGATTTTGTTCATCATTGTCATGATTCTGACCATGCTGACGCTTGAAATCTCCAAGCGCAGCGTGTATTACGAAACCGAGGTATAGCGTAATGGCGACTCAAACATCTGCGCCCAAACCATCGACCACCGCACACGTTATGCCTGCCCGTTTTGTCATCACCAAGCCCGTGCGCAACTTTGTGCGGTTACTTTTCAGCTACGGGGTGCTAACTTTCGGGGCCCTGTTTATGTTGTTCCCCGTGTTCTGGATGGTGACATCTGCGCTTAAACCAGAGTGGCAAATCTTTATTCGCCCGCCGATCTGGATTCCACAGTATTGGGAAAAGACTCCCGCAGGTGATCATGTCGCATTGCTGAATCTGTGGGAAGCGGAAAATCCCGCAACCGGCAACACGGAAATCGTGATCGAGCTAGGCACGCGCGGTTATGCGCCCATGGTGCCGATTGGCGAGTTATCCGATCTGTATGTCGTGCCGGAAAGCGAAATCTCTAGTTCGTCGTACACTAAAACGATCAACGATACAAAAATCAACGTGCGCAAATGGAACGATCAAGAGGTCGCGCCGGTTTATGACGACAAGCGCGGCAATTTGGTGGTGGTGCTGGTCGAAGACTTAAAAGAAACGGTGGCTATCATGCCGCTTGATACGGGCGAACGTGGTAATCTGCAAATCGACAACATGCGGGTTTCCACGCGCCTGGTCGAAACAGAAGATGGCAGCATAACCGAAATGCTGATTCTGTTCCCGAATTTTAAGCTGACTACCCTGCTTGACTCCGATGCCGCTAAACAGGCGCGGCTCGTACCTGCCAGTGAGATCGGTGAATTCGAGGTGATGCCGCTCGACCAGACCAAAACGAAACAGGTTACGCTCAACGGCGCGGAAGACGGCGAACGTTATGTCGTGATCTCGGAAGCCAGTTGGCGGCCCACGATGCAGATCGATTATCTGGCCCAACACGCCTTTACGGTGGATGAAACGGATATCGTGTTGGAAGATGAGCCACAAATCTTCAACCTGGGCGTGTTCCCCGTTGGCACGTATACGGATGCCGACGGCAACGCGCAGGAAATTGCCGTGGTCCTCAGCCGCGAAGTGAGCGAAGATGAGACCATTCTGGTCATGCCAATCGAACACATGGACGCGGTCGAACTCGCGCCGTCATCGTCGCTGCTGCGGCCCTTCCCTGAGACAATCAGCCATTCAACCGTGCGCGTCAAGGACTTTACACGGCCTACCGTGCGCGAAGAAAGCATAGACTTTGATCTGTTAGGTGAAAAAGTCGGTATTTTGGGCGACCGCCAGGATATGATGTTGACCATCCCGGCATCCGCGATCACCACCGCGTTTGATATTGACGAAAACCACGTTTCGCGCAAAACACACATTTATCTGCGGTGGAGCAATTTTGCTGATGCGCTGTCGCGCGAATTGGGTGGCGCAGATTTTCTGCACTTCATCAGAAATTCGGTGATCGTAACGACACTGGGTATTATCGGACACCTGCTGTCATGTACGTTAGTCGCTTACGCGTTTGCCCGAATACGCGCCCCAGGACGCAATATTCTGTTTGCGCTGGTGCTGTCTACCATGATGCTGCCCGAAGCCGTGACACTGATCCCGACCTATCTTATTTTCCGCGATCTGGACATGATCGACACGCTGACACCCTTGTTTATTCGTGACTGGTTCGGGAATGCGCTGCTGATCTTCTTGCTGCGGCAGTTCTTTTCCACGATCCCGATTGAACTTGACGAAGCGGCACGCATCGACGGCGCGAATCGCTGGCAGGTGTTCACGCGGATCATGCTGCCGTTGATCACGCCTGCGCTAGCGACGGTGACGATCTTTACGTTTCTGTGGCGTTGGAATGACCTGTTCCACGCAAAAATCTTTCTCAACAGCCCGAAGAACTACACGGTTGCGATTGGCCTGAGCCAGTTTGTTGGCGCGTATGAAGCCGAGTTCAACTTGCTGATGGCGGCGGCGACGGTTGCCATGCTGCCCACCGTGCTGCTGTTCTTCTTTGCGCAGCGCTTTTTCATCGAAGGTATTTCAATGACAGGGTTAAAGGGTTAAATGTCGCAGGCAACGATCACGCGGAAACGAGCACAATCCTTCGATCCCGCCAACGCGGTCTTGCCTGGGTTACGCGGCTTGTCCCTGGTGATCATGTGTCTTGCCGGGACAGGTCTCGCGTTCCAGGTCGCGCTGACGCGGGCTTTTTCCCTGATGTTTCAGTATCACTACGTGTTTTTGGTCGTATCGCTGGCAACGCTGGGTTTAGGTATGGGCGCGGCGGGCGGTTATGCGCTGTCAAAACGCCTGGCGCAGCGCACCGCGTCACAGGCAATTGCGTATTCACTGGCGCTGCTGGCGTTGATGTTTCCGTTCACGGCGTGGGCATTGACGCAGATCACGTCATCGGACGTTAACGTAGGCACAATTGTGATCGCGCTGGTTCCATTTGCGCTCACGGGCTGGATCAACGCGCTGATCTACACACGTTACGCCGAATACAGCGGCACAATCTACGGCGCAGACCTGACCGGTGCCGCCGCCGGGCTTGTCGTCGGGCCGGTCCTGATCACCTATCTGGGGCCATTCGGCACGACTGCCGCGCTCGGCGTGGCTGCCGCATTCGCGGCGCTGCTGCTGGCGGCGGGAAGTTGGCAGCGCCCGGCGAGCGCCGTGCTCGTGGTTATGCTGCTGGTCTTCGCGGGGATCAACGGGCGGCAGGAGTGGCTCGCGTATGATCTGCATGATCTGAAAAACGCGCCGCCGGACAAAACCATGGTCCACATGCTGAACGATCCGGCCCAGGATGCAACAGTTATCCAAACGGCGTGGAGTCCCTTTGCACAGGTCGATGTCGTGGAAACCAACGACGACAGCGCGAAATTCGTCTTCACCGATGCCGGGGCGGGCAGCATTATGCTGCGCTACGATCCGGATTCTGAGGCGCAAGACTTCGACTGGATGCAAAACGAAGTTGCGTATTTGCCGTTCGAAACCACGCCCATCGCCAACACGCTGGTCATCGGCTCCGGCGCGGGATACGATATCGTGATGGCGCGCGCAGCAGGCGCAGAATCGATCACCGCCGTTGAGATCAACCCGGCGATTGTTGATATCACGCGCGACTACGCCGGTTATAACGGCGATGTGCTCGACCTGCCCGGCGTCAAAACCGTTGTCACGGATGGGCGCAATTTCGTCGATCGCAGCGACGAACAATTTGACCTGATCTACCTCAATTTTGTGTACAGCCAGGCTGCGCGGCCTGGGGTATCGGCGCTGTCCGAAAACTACGCCTTCACCACCGAGGCGCTGCGTGCGTACTGGGACCGGCTCGCAGATAACGGGCGCATGGCGTTTGTCATGCATACCAGCGTGCACGGGCTGCGGTTGATGCTGACCGCCGTGCAGATGCTTAATGACGAAGGATTATCGACACCTGACGCGCTGCATCACATGCTGCTGGTCAACCGGCCCAATCCGACCGATCCGACCGTTACACCTTCCGTGTTGATCGTCAGCCGCGCCGAATGGGCCGAGGACGACGTTAACGCGCTGCTCAAAGTGCCCAGTATGTGCGGCATGGAACCGCAGTATCTCCCGTACCTGTGGGAAGACTATCTCGCGCCGTTGGCAGAGGGTACGCTCAGCCTGGCGGGTTACATCGACGCGTACAAGGATCACGACATTTCGATCACCACCGACAACCAGCCGTTTTTTTACCACCTGGATCACCGTTTGCCGGACCCCCTGGACACGCTGGCGATCATCAGTGGGCTGCTGATGACGGGCTATTTTATCGTTGGCGCGGCGCTGCAAGCCAAAAAGCCCACTCACGAATGGGCGCGCGTTGATCTGCTGGCCTATTTCACGCTGCTGGGGATCGGTTTTATGCTGGCGGAAATTACGCTGTTGCAGCACTTTCGTTTACTGCTTGGCAGCCCCACGATCGCGTTTTCTGCGACACTCGGCGCGCTGCTGTTGGGCGGCGGGATCGGCAGCCTGTACAGCCAGCGGATTACGCTTGACCATGTATCCCTGGCGCTGCGAATCGCGGCAGTTGGCATCACGATCTGGTTGGTAATCGCGGCGTTTGCGTATCCTGCGCTTGTCGATGCGGCGCTGCCGCTGCCCATGCTGGCACGGATTATGGTAACCGCTGCGCTGACGCTGCCACTTGGCACACTGTTGGGTATGCTTTTCCCGAACGGGCTGCGCATTGCGCACCACCGCGACACCGGCGGAATTCCAATTTTCTGGGGTATGAACGCAGTTGCATCAACCTTTGGCAGCGTGATGGCATCGGTTATCGCCATCGCCGCCGGTTTTCAGATCGCGCTGCTGTTGGGCGCGGTGATGTATTTCGGTGTAGCGATCTTGCTGCACACGACCGGAAAGCGCGTGCTCAGCTTATGAACCCGTCACCACGGCATGCCGGGATGATCGCCGCCTGGGAAGCGATCGCGCAAGCGGTGATCGACGTTCGTTATGTCGGCGTCACTCTGGCCTACATCAACGTGTTGTGCGTGCTCAGCAGCGTATTGATCGTCACAGCCCCGCCCGCAACCGCCGCGCTGTATGTGCTCACACGCGAGATCGGCTATCGTCGCCCGGTCGGCTGGCGCGACTTTATGCGCGCGCTGAAAACGTATTTTTTCGTGGGCTGGCGATGGGCGCTGCTCAATGCGGCGGCAGGCGGCATCATTTTCGCCAACCTGATATTTTACAGCTACATGGATAAATCCATCGGGCTGCCGTTGATCGGGTTGTGGCTGGGGTTAACGTTTGTGTGGGTTGTCGTGCAGATGTACTGCTTTCCGGTGCTGCTGGAACAGGCCCGGCCATCCGTGCGCACTGCGTTACGTAATGCGGTCGTGCTGAGCCTGCGCTACCCCTTGTTTACGCTCACGTATGCGTTGATCGCCGGATTCTTTGTCTTCCTCAGCGTGATCGTGCCGTACCTGTGGGCGTTGATCACCCCGGCGCTGCTGGCATTTTTTTACAACCGGGCCGTATATTACTTGGTTCAGATCGAGCAAGGCAAAGACCCGGAATTAGAAATCGAACCGTTTAATTCAGCTTCTCCGAAAGGATCGGCTTAAACCATGAATGTTGGCTTTATCTCAACACGCCTCGCGGGTAATGACGGGGTGTCACTGGAAACGGTGAAATGGGCCAAAGTTCTCGAACGTATGGGACATACCATCTTTTATTGTGCGGGCGAACTGGAAGAAGGCGGATCGCCAGGGGCGCTGATCCCCGAAATGCACTTCGATTACCCGGAAAATACCTGGATTCGTGCGCATTCCTACGGCACAGAAACACCTCACCCGGAACTTCGCGATCGCATCGACGCGCTGAAAAACACGATCAAACCGCAGATCGAAGCGTTCATCAACGATTACCGGATCGACCTGATTATCCCGCAGAACATTTTTGCCGTGCCGATTCAACTCTCGCTGGCGCTGGCGCTGGCCGAGATCATCAAGGCAACCGGCATCCCAACGGTATCGCACGAGCACGATTATTACTGGGAGCGTACGGTATACGAACCCAACTGCGTAAGCGATATTCTCGACACGGTTTTTCCGCCCGATCTGCCGTCGATTCGCCATGCAGTGATCAGCAGCATCGCACAAAAGAGTCTCAAGCAGCAGCGCGGCATTGATGCAACCATTGTGCCCAACGTGTTCGACTTCGAGACTCCCGCGCCTGGGCTGGACGACTTTAACGCCGATTTCCGCGAAGCTGTCGGGCTGAGCGATGATGATCGTTTGATCCTGGAACCGGTGCGTATCATTCACCGCAAGGGTATTGAACTCGCCATCGAGGCGATCAGCAGGCTTAACGATCCGCGCTGCAAGTTCATTCTGACGCACGGTGACGACCTGGATCAGGGTTATCTTTACCAGTTGCAAGCGCAGGCCGAAGCCGCCAACGTCGATATGCACCTTGTGACAGACCGGATCAGCAGCAGCCGCAAAATCGTAGATGGCCAAAAAACCTATAGCCTGTGGGATGCTTACGTTCACGCCGATTTTGTGATGTATCCCAGCCTGTACGAAGGTTTCGGAAATGCGCTGCTTGAAACCGTGTATTTCAAGCGCCCGATGCTGGTGAACAACTACATCGTATACGCGGCGGATATCGGGCCATTGGGCTTTGAGTTCATTGAGCTTGACGGCGCAGTGACGGATGAAGTGGTCGCCCAACTGCGCGACTGGCTCGATCACCCGCAAAAATGGCAGTCCGCCGTCGAACATAACTACGATCTGGCTTTGCACCACTTTTCTTATGCCGTTCTGGAGCGATTGCTCAATGAGTTGATCGCGCCGTAAGTCTCGTTCCGCACCACACGATTGTGTAGTTTCATGGCTAAATCTCGTTTTCGCCCGATGCAACGCGCGGATTGGGTTCCGGTGGTCACCGATTTGGTAAACGCCGCCGGAAAGTTCTCTCAGGGCTTCGTTCGCGCTGATGGACAGAGGGGCAACGCTCTGCTTAAAACAACCGGACATGATGATGTCGAAACGCGGTTGAACGCCGCGTATGCTGTGCTGCGCGCGTGTTACCCGGCGATCACGGTGGCGCGATATCACGCACGCATGCCTTTCTGGCATGGAGAACACACTCCCACCCCGGCAGATTACCGGCTGGTTGGTGCGCCCCAGGCGCTCACCACGACAGCGATCACCGTGATTCTGGTTCCGCAAGCCGCGATCAACAGCGCGACATTGGGTTTTCACTTCCAGGGCGCGACGCTGCCGCCCTTACGTGAACGGATGCAGCGTGTTGATTTTCAGGGATTGGTGGGCAACCTGGGATACTACATGACCGCCGACCTGATCCGCGATAAGTTTCGCTGGTCGCACAACACGCGCTACCCGGCCTATCCGCTGCCGGAGATTCCGTCGTATATCGGATTTCATTGGCGCGCCGAACCGGACACGGGCGCGGTTTATGGCGCATTTGAGAGCGCGCACCCGTCCGCCGTTGCGATCCGCGCGAACGGTACAATCGACATTCTGCACCGGATCGACATTGACTCGTATAACGTGCGTTTTGGCGCACGCGAGCTCACGATCAACGCTATCAACACGCCGGACGCCGCCGGCGAAGATGTGGTCGTATTCACGCCCGCGCTGCGCACAGCGGAAGTCGAGCATTACATCACTGCGCAGGAACGCACCAGGGCCGTCGATAATTTATGGCACACCTATGCCCCAACGATCCCGCTTGCCGATGCCGCCGACCGGATTCACGTCTTCGTCGCCAATACGAGCGAGCAGCACATCCCGCAAGAACGCGTGATCGCGGTGTGGGACGGGGCGGCGCCGTTACCCTCGTTTGGCGCGGTGGTATCGTTCAAACGCGCATACTTTGAGGTGTTGTTTGGTTCGGTGCCAGCTTTCAAAATCACCCATCTCAACCAACCTGTACAGATCGTCCCAGTGGGAACGTTCGATTTCGACCGCTACCAGCACATCATGGGTGGGCTGATCCCGGCGGTGATGGATGCGTGTTCCCTGTATCTCGCAGATACGGTTACCGATGTGCTGCGCAACCTGAACCAATTCGGGAATGCGACATCACCCATCGCGCAAATGGGCCGCGAAACGCGCAATTTTGATCCCTACCAGCGCGAACCCGCCGGACTGCTGATTCAAACGGCCCACCATATCGGCTGGGTGCTGTTCGATGGGCGGCATGAACTCAGCATCGGGGCCAGCGTGATCGATGCCGCGATGCTGCTCAAAAAGCTCGAAATGGGGGGATGTCTGGGAGGCGAAACCGTGCAGCAGGCGCTTTTTATGGATGGCGGCTCCGCCATGAAAGTCTATAATGTGTCCAGCGATCGCGTACAGACTACGCTGGAACCGTTGAATCGTATTGCGGCGGGCGCGCGCAACGGCCCCAGCCTGGATTACGAAGGGCTAAATTTGTATTCAACGCTGGCATTGGCGCTCGACACACCGCCGGAACGTTAATCCGAGGCTGCGAGATGCGCCTGCCACAACAGCCGATCAAACGCCATTAAAACACGCACAAAGGTTCAACCAGATGACAAAAACACTGTATCAAGTGCTGACAGACTTAGCGAATGTGTTGAATGTTCTGGATCATGCTGGGGATCATAATGGGATACAACCCATCGCCATTGGCGTGATGAATACCGCCACGCCGCCAGAAATGGCCACGATCCAGGGCCGACCGGGGCACTATACCGTTGTGGAAGGGCTGCACAATGCTTATTTGATGCTGTATGCGGATACAGAGCACTTGCGCGAACTCGTATCGATGCTGGAAGGCACACCTCCCCCCATCGACAACGTACAGCGCGTGCAGCACGTGCTGGAACAGATCACGGTTGTACCGGCAGGTTTTCGGCTGAAAGTTGTCAAGCTGCTGGTTGGTGCGCTGGGCGTTGACCTGGATATCAAACTGTTCGATCCCAAAGGCGTGATCCCATTCCCACTCCGCTACCCGTCCGGCGAGAACACGTTCCGCACACGGTGTTATACGCCTACGCCTCTACCCGGTTACGATCCCGGCGCGCTGCCCGCGCTGGTGGTCGATGATCACCCCGAATGGGTCGCCGTGTATGACAAGGCGTGGGCGCTCGCGTTTGGCAACCTGCGCCAGCCGGAACCGGAATCCGGCTTTGTCGCCAATTTCATCGACACGGCGTTTAACGATAATTCGTTTATGTGGGATAGCTGCTTCATGGCCCTGTTCGGGTATTATGGGCGGCGTGTATTCCCGTTCATCCAAACACTGGATAACTTCTACGCCAGGCAGCACGCCGACGGGTTTATCTGCCGCGAGATCAACACCTATGACGGGCGCGATATATTCGCACCGCACAACCCCAACAGCACCGGACCGAATATTATGGCCTGGACTGAGTGGCTCAATTTTGAACGCAGTCAGGATGTTGAGCGCCTGCGCGTGATTTTCCCGCCGCTGGTCGCGTACCATCGTTGGCTGCGTGACTGGCATACCTGGCCGGATGGCAGTTATTTTACGACGGGCTGGGGGTCCGGCATGGATAACCAGACACGCGTTCCCGACTCGATATTACACCACCGCCATTACACCTGGACGGATGCGAATTTCCAGCAGGCGCTCAACTGCCGCATGTTGCAGCAAATAGGCAACGTGATCGGGCGCGACGAATTTAACGCCGAACTGCAAGCCGAGTTCGAACACCTGGAACACATTATTAACACGCGCCTGTGGAACGAACGCGAGCGGTTTTATATGGACCTTGCCCCGGATGGTTCGCACAGCACCGTAAAAAGCATCGGGGCATATTGGGGTTTGCTGTCGGACGTGGTCCCGCCGGAACGCGCCGCCCACCTGATTGCCCACCTGGACGATCCCGCGTTTTTTAATCGCCCGCACCGTGTGCCCTCCCAGGCCGCCGACAGCGACGGTTACCAGCCGGATGGCGCCTACTGGCGCGGGGGTGTCTGGCCCCCAACCAACTACATGATTTTGCGCGGGCTGGCGCGGCATGGACAGGATGCGCTGGCTTACGCGATTGGGCGCAATCACCTAAAAAATGTCGCGCAGGTCTTCGAGGATACTGGCACACTGTGGGAGGACTACGCGCCAGAATACGCGGGACGCGGCAACCCCGCCAAACCGGATTTTGTGGGCTGGACCGGCGTATCCGCGATCATGATCCCGATCGAATACGTGATCGGCCTGCGCCCTGATCTGGCGCATAATACGCTCACCTGGACGATCCGTCTCACCGAACAGCACGGCGTCCAGCGTTACCCCTTTGGGGCGAATGGTACGCTCGATCTGATCTGCGCCCCACGCCCGCACGACGATTCTCCGCCATCGCTGACGGTGACGACCAACATTGACTTTTCGCTCACCGTGCGCTGGCGCGAACAAACATCGACCTGGCAGCTTGAACCGGGCACACACCAGCTTCAGCTTTAGCAGCAGCGTTTGAAGTCGTGGTTATCTGGCGGGTGAATCCCGAATGTTGGCTCATGTCGCATAACAAGTAGTATTCAGTACAATAGGAAGTGTGCTGGTTGCGGTGAATAAAGGAAAACACATATGCGAACGACATTACAGGTTTTGCTGGCCGATAAGGGGCCCATTGTTGCTGACGGTGGTATGGGAACGATGCTGTTTGCGATGGGGTTGGATAGAGGTGAAGCGCCGGAAGTGTGGAACGTGGATCGGCCTGACGATGTGCGGCGGGTACACAGGGGTTATGTTGAGGCCGGGGCGCAGATCATTTTGACCAACAGCTTTGGCGGGAATCGCATCCGGCTGCACGATGTGGCGGATCGGTCAGCCGAGTTAAATACGGCAGCGGCGCAGCTTGCGTGTATTGAGGCTGGCGCAGCGGGGCATCCTGTGGTTGTTGGCGGGTCTATCGGGCCTACGGGCGCAATGTTGGCTCCCCTGGGTGATCTGGAATATGACGCAGCGGTCGCTGTTTTTGAGCAGCAGGCGCGCGCTTTGGTTGAGGGCGGCGTTGACGTGCTGTGGATCGAAACCATGTCGGACCTGGAAGAAGTCCGCGCGGCAGTTGACGGTTGTCGCCGTGCTGCGCCCGACCATCCGATTACGGCCACGATGACGTTTGATACCCACGGGCGCACCATGATGGGAGTCCGGCCTAAACAGGCTGTGGAGACACTCCGGGAACTCGGTGTGGTGGCGCTGGGCGCAAACTGTGGCAATGGCCCGGCTGAAATCGAAGACGTTATCTCGAAAATGCACCGTGCAGATGCCGGTGTTACATTGATCGCGAAAGCCAACGCAGGACTACCGCGAAACGAAGATGGCCGGACAGTCTACGACGCGACTCCGGATGTGATGCGTGAGTATGCCGTGCATGTGCGCAAGTTGGGCGCGCGTATTATTGGCGCGTGCTGCGGCAGCACACCGGATCATGTCCGTGTTATCGCTCAGGCGTTAACACCTGATCCTGCCAGCTAATGATCGCTGGCCAGATTGTGGAAAATGTTTGAATCTTAGCGAGAACCATTCCCCGCAGCTCGCTGCAATTTGTGTTCGGCAAAATCCGTCCCACAGGGCGACATTTCGGAACACATCGCAGGTGTGCTGCGGGGATAGGAAGTTCGAGGCGTTGGTTTTTATCTGCCCAGGTAGGCTTTTTGGACTTCTTCGCTGTGGGCTAACTCATCACTTGAACCAGAAAGAGTGATGTTCCCGGTTTCCAGCACATAACCGCGATTCGCGAGCTTGAGCGCCATGTGAGCATTCTGTTCGACCAGCAAAATCGTTGTGCCCGCCTCGTTGATTTCGCGCAGGATGGCGAAAATTTGCTGCACCAGAATCGGGGCCAGACCCATTGATGGTTCATCCAGCAGCATCAGATTGCCGCCTGTGACGAGCGCCCGCCCGACAGCTAACATTTGCTGCTCGCCGCCAGAGAGCGTATCACCAAGCTGGCTGCGACGTTCTTCCAAGCGCGGGAAATAACCATAAACGCGCTTGATGCGCTCTGACAATTTGCTGTTATCGAGTTGAAAACCCGCCAGCCGCAAATTTTCGTAGACGGTCAAATTACCAAAGATGCGGCGACCTTCCGGCACCAGCGCCAGGCCCAATTTAACCACGTCGTGGGCTTCCAGGGAGGCAATATTTTTCCCCTGGTATAACACTTCGCCCGAATCAGCCGGGTGCAACCGGGCTATCGTATTCAGAATCGTGGATTTACCCGCCCCGTTAGCACCGATTAACGTGACGATTTCTCCCTCTTCCACCTCGAAGGAGACTCCGTGTACCGCCTGGATATTGCCGTAGGATACGCGCAAATCGCGCACACTGAGCAGCATTAGAGTTCCTCCACCTGTTCACCTAGATAGGCTTCAACGACGCGTGGATCGTTCTGAATTTTCTGGGGCGTGCCTTCGGCAATCGTCGCGCCGAAATCCAGGACTTTGATCCGTTCGCAGATATTCATTACCAGCCGCATCTGGTGTTCAATCAGCCAGATGGTCAGGTCAAATTCATCTCGAATCCAGTGGATGAAGTCCATCAATTCCGAGATCTCTTGCGGGTTCATCCCGGCGGCGGGTTCGTCCAGCAGCAGCAGTTTAGGCTGCGACGCCATCGCGCGCACGATCTCGACGCGGCGCTGCGCCCCATACGGCAAATTCGACACCCGCTCGTGTGCGTCCTGTTCCAGATTAAACAGCCGCAGCAGTTCGAGCGAGTGGTCTTCGATTTCGCGCTCCTGTTGGCGATAACGCGGCAGCCGCAAAAACGCCTCAGCCGGGTTATATGTAATCCGGCCATGATGGGCGACCTTGACGTTATCTAACACGGTCATTTGATTCCACAGCCGGATTGTCTGGAAGGTACGCGCAATGCCTAATCCATTAATAACATGGGGCGGCTTGCCGACCAACTCATGACCTTGAAACAGCAGCGACCCTTCGCTGGCGCGATATGCCCCGGTTACAAGATTAAACACGGTGGTTTTGCCTGCGCCGTTGGGGCCGATCAAACCAACCAGTTCGCCTTCGTGCAAATCGAGATTGAACTCATCAACTGCTTTCAGGCCGCCAAAGTAATGTGAGACATGGTTAATCTGTAGCAGCGTCACTGGTGGCCTCCTCTTGTTGTTTTGTTTTCTCCGGCGAATCATTTTTAGTGCCGCCGAGATTGAGATTCATCTCGCGGAAACCATACAATCCTTGCGGGCGGTATAACATCAGCAAGATCAAAATCAACGGAATGACCACCCACTTGAGCACAGCTAAGGGGCGGAACGCTTCGATCAGAATGGTGAAAATCACGGCGGCAATGATCGAACCGCTGATGCTGCCCATGCCGCCCAAGTAGACCATCACCAGCGCTTCGGTTGATTTCATAATGCCGAACACGCCGGGATTCACATAAGCCAGGACATGCGCGAACAAGCCTCCCGCCGCGCCCGCGATGAACGATGAAACCAGAAACGCCACCAGTTTGACACGCTGCGTATTGATGCCCATCAATTCGGCGGCGATTTCATCTTCGCGGATGGCGATGATGCCCTTGCCAAACGTGGACGACACCAGGTTGTAAATCGCGATCACGGATAACACCGTCATGACGAAAATCCAGGGCAGCGTGGTCCAAAGCGGCACACCGTTCAAGCCGCGCGCACCACCAATGGCCCCGATATTGTTGATCACGCCGGTCACGATGAAGTTAACGGCCAGCGTCACAATCGCGAGATAGTCGCCGCGCGTGCGGAAAGATGGAAACGCGACCAGCAACCCGGCTAAAGCCGCCGCTACACCGCCCGCGATCAACGCAATAAGAAAGCCGATGGTCAGCGCAAAACCGGAGGTTGTCAGCAGCGCATCACCAAAAACACCTTCATCAACAAACAGCCACATGGTGAGGATGGATGACACGTAGGCCCCCACCGCCATAAACCCGGCATGGCCCACCGAAAACTCGCCCATGTAGCCGTTGACAAGATTCAGGCTCACCGAGAGCATGATGTTGACACCCATGTAGATCAACACCAACTCACGATAGTCGTTGAGTGCCCCCCAGGTATCGACGGCGATATACAGGATCACTAACTGAAGCGTGATCCCGCCCCAGAAGGGCAGCGCGAGCGAAACGCGATTGCTCAGACTGCGCAGCAGCAAAGCCACAATCAGGATGGGGATAATGTAGATCAAAAGATCGTACACAAGGACATCAAAGAACACATCAAAGAAGCCCGGACTGCGTGGGTCTTGTGTGAACAGCGCGTCGGCAAAATTACCGAGCAAGGTGCTTAGCGCATCCCACGAACGCCCCACCGGATCGCTGGTGGGATCGGTTGACGCAGGAAAAAACGGAGCCAGAATGCCGCTAAAATCCAGATCGGAAAACGGCTCAAGCAGTTTGGTTGCGCCAAATAATCCCGGCGCGCGTCCCCGGCGAAAACCGAGCAGTTCGGCTAACGGTTCCGCCGCGCGTTGTTCGAGTTTGACGGCGACGACCAGCCCCGATAAATAAGCGAGTGTAGATGTGCCTACCATCCACCGGCCTGTTTGCGCGCTGATCCAGCCGAACACCGCCCCGATCCACGAGAACAGTGTGCGTAACAGGGCAAACGGCCAGCGCCACCAATGGCTTGCTTTTTTGACTGGCGGTAATGAAAACGAAACCCAATCAGGGGTTAATGTTACGCCAGCGCGGGGAATCACATATTGCAGGATGAACCCAAAGGCAGCGATCAGGGCGACATAGAAGCCGGTGCCAACAAAGTCAAACGCATCGACCTTACTTTCTCGATTTTCGAAAAAGAACGCACCATAATAATAACCGGCTGCGATGATCCCCACCACCAGCATGAGTCCCGGAGAACGGGTGTTATACCGTTTTGACACTACGCCGAGCAGCCCTAATATACCGCCTGCAACGGCTGCGAACGGCAGCACGATCAGAAACATGTGTGAAGCGTGCGCGGCTAAATCTAGTTCATCGTTAGTCACAATACGGTAGGCTGTGACGCTCGTGCCGTCTTCCAGTTCAAACCAGGGCATGACCAGAAACGCGGCTAAGACAACCAACGCGCAGCCTATTGCCAGCATATCCCCTATGAAAAATTGTTTTCGGGTGGCGTTCATGGCGTACCTACACTTTCTGACGACGGGCCACGCCAAACAGCCCGGTGGGACGCGCAACCAGGATGATCAACAACAGGCCAAACGCAATCGGATCGCGCCACGTTGATGAGACACCAATATCCTTACCATAGGCAGGTACGAAGATTTCGATAAAGCCCAACATCAAACCGCCAACGGCTGCGCCACGAATATCACCGATGCCGCCTACTACTGCCGCGATAAAGGCTTTCCAGCCAATGCGCATTCCCATATAGGGATTGAGGATCGGATAGGCCACACCCCACAAGATGCCGCCTGCCGCTGCCAGGCCGGTACCCAGCAGAAACGTCATTGAGATGATCTGATCCTGTGAGACGCCCATCAACGGCACAGCGAATTTGTCATAGGAGATAGCGCGCATCGCCATGCCCCACTTGGTACGCTGCACAATGAAGTAGAGGCCCCCAAACAACAGCAGTGCCAACACGATAATCACAATGGTTTCCGCGCTAATACTTGCGCCAAGAATGTCTATCTGATCACCAAGTAACGGTGGGTTTAAGTTTTTGATGTTGTCGGGATAACTGCGTGGATCGGCCCCGGTGAGGGCTAACATGCCATTTTCCAGAAGCAGCCCGACTCCCAACGCCGTGATCACAGCAGAAAGGCGCGATGCTTGGCGAAGTGGTTTGTAGGCCACACGCTCGATCCCGACTCCCATCAACCCTGTAAGAATCATGGCCAGAATAAGTGTAGGCACAAACGGCAAATCAAGCGTAATCGAGCCAAAGACGCCTAAAAACGCCCCAACCATAAAGATATCACCGTGCGCGAAGTTGATTAGCAGCAGCACACCGTACACCATTGTGTATCCCAAAGCAATCAAGGCGTAGAGACTGCCCAACTGAAGCGCGTTAAAGAATTGTTGCGCAAAGAAATCCATGCTGTGATCTCTCCTGGCTTTGTAAACAGCGTGAATTACTGGTTTTTTCAGGTGGAATCAGGGGACGCTCCAATACGGAGCGTCCCCGCAAGTGAACCTATGGGCTTACTCTTCGGGCGGGAACCCGACAGGGCATGCCGAGTCGTAGTACGTTTTCTCGCCGTCAACAAACTGGATAATCACGGCGCACTTAATGGGATCACCTTGCTCGTCGAAGCTCATGATGCCGGTCACACCCTCGAACAGCTCAATCGAGGCGAGCGCGTCGCGCACGTCTGTTTTGTTATCCGAATTGGCTTCTTCAATTGCCGTGAACAGCAGTTGGAACGCATCGTAAGTCAGCGCTGCCACATCGTCAGGCTTCGCGCCATAGAGTTCTTCATAGGCACCGATGAAGGTCTGGCCGACTTCGGTTGCAATGTCCGACGCATAGTGTGTGCTGTAGAACAGCCCGTTGCAGTCCTCGCCACACAATTCGTAAAGGTCACCCGTGCCCCAACTGTCGCTGCCCACGATCTCGCCTTCGTAGCCCAGCCCGCGCGCTTGTTGTACGATCAATGGGACTTCGTTGTAGTACTGCGGCGTGAAGATCACATCCGGGTTGGCCGCGATGATATTGGTCAACTGCGAGCTAAAATCGGCATCGCCAGTGGTGAAGCTCTCGAACCCGACGATCTCAACGCCCGATGCTTCGGCTGCATCACGGAAGTTTTCGGCCAGGCCCTTGGGATAGTCGCTGGCAATATCGTAGAGCACGGCGGCGGTGGTCGCGCCAAATTCCTCAACAATAAACCCGGCTACAACCGGCCCCTGGAACGGGTCAAGGAACGCTACACGGAAGACCCAGGGGCGATCTTTAGTCGTATCGGGGTTGGTGGACCAGGGGCTGATCATGGGGGTTTCACGATCATTAGCAACCTGGCCGGTAGGTACAGCTTGCTTGCTGGACTGTGGACCGATGATCGCAACCACATCCTCTTCCACGATCAAGCGTGTCGCGACAGCAACCGATGATTCGGCTTTGGATTCGTTGTCTTCGATAATGATCACAACTTCATAGGCTTCACCGTCAATTTCCAGCCCACATGCAGCATTGATTTCATCGACAGCCATTTGTGCTGCTTCTTGGGTGCTTTTCCCAACATCTGGAATATCACCGGTTAGAGGAGCGATGACACCAACGTAGATCTCGCCCGCGAAATCACAATCGTCCTGTGCTAGGGTCGGCATGGTACCAAGTGCGCCGACAATGACGATTAGAGTCAAGAAAAGAGTTACCAGACGCTTTTTCATCGTTTTGTCTCCTTAAAAAACCAGATATGTAGATCAACTAGAAGCGCAGAAGGGCCTTTGGAGATTGTGTAGGCGAGCGCCCCCTGCAACTGTGCAGAACATGCACGGTAGTTGTGTTACGTTGGACGTCAATTATATTTTCGACAAGGTTTATTTGGCAAACCAGTTTCTTGTGTAGATTGACCATAAGTTGTCGGCAAATACAAGGCGGGTCAGACACATGGTAGGCAAACCGTTAGCGCATGTTAAAATTGACCTGTTGGACCGGATAAGTAACTACTCAGGTTGATGTGTGAAGACAGACGAGATTCATAACAAAACCAGGCCCAAAAACAAGCGCCAGGGAGGTGGAAACCCCGGATACCTGAGCTTACTTCTTTTTCCCAACACCCGAACGAATCACGGCATGTCTGCCCCTTGACAAGTCAACAGGCTAGACTATAATCGTTAACACTTGGGTCGTTAGCTCAGTTGGCTAGAGCGCGTCGTTGACATCGACGAGGTCACAAGTTCAAGTCTTGTACGACCCACCAAACAGCGGTCACTCATAGGTGAGTGACCGCTGTGTTTTTTGCGATGACGGGCGATTTGTTTGTTATTCGGTTGGGCCAGAACCGGGCCAGATTGGGCAGTCGGTCAGTTCCTCAACCAGATCAGCACGCACCCACCCCGTGATCTCCGCATCATCGATCTTGAGTTCGCCGCGGAACCAGAGCTGGTTGTCTTCACCGATGCGCTGCTGAAGCACGTTCATACGCTGCCGCTGGCCATACGCCACGTTGTGTAGAACCTCTGCGGTGGAACTGGGCTGTGTGCGGATGTTAATACCAGAGGGAATAGACACAATACACAGTATGCGCGGCGTGGGTGTCAGGCTGGGTGTGGGTGTCTCGCTAGGCGTCGGTGTGATAGATGGTGTGATGGTAGGTTCCGGCGTATCACTGGGCGTAGGTGTGATACTCGGCGTATAGGTGTAGGTGGGCGTCTGGCTGGGTGTCGGTGTGTACGTATGGGTAGGCGTCCACGTATGGGTTGGCGTCAAGCTGGGTGTGAATGTCCAGGTTGCTGTCGGTGTGAATGTAGGTGATGATGTGGCCGTGGGTGTGCTGGATGGCAGCGCCGTGATGGACGGCGTAAGGGTTGCTGTTTTGGTAGGTGGATTGATGATCGGCGACCATGCGGGCTGCGTTGCAAACCCGACTGCCGCCAGCACGATGATAATGACAATCCCGCTGATCAACCAGACGAAATAACGCCGCCGCTGCATCTGGCGGATGTTTTCTTCAAGCCGCAAAATTTCGGTTCGCCGTCCCAAAATTCGGAATGGGTCGTCTTTGGTCGTTTCCAGCCAGCGCTGGGCCATCTGGGGATCATTTTGATCGAGTGCGGCTTCGACACGTTCCAGGTGACGCGCCAACAGGTCCGACACGACCATCCGGTAGCGTGGGTCCTGGGCATAACTTCGCAGGCCGCTGAGCATTGACCGTGCCTGGCCGATCTCGTTTTCATAGTTCTGCGCGACCAGGGCCGCGGCGCGTTCGACAACGTGCCGGGCTTCGGCCATGTCGGCTTCATTTTGCCGGGCACGTTGGAGCAAGCCGTTGATATTTTCGTCGGCGGGAACCAGTTCCGCCGCGGTTTCGAGCGCCTGGACGGCTTCGCTGGTCAGGCGCAGCCGCTCTTCAAGCACCGTTATCGAGTCGGTTCGAGTCAGGGTACCTTGCGCTTGGTTATAAAGTTGTGCGATGACGTTATCAACACGATCTTCGATCTCGCGCACCAACTGCTTGAGCCGTTCGCTGCCCGGTAAGAGCTGGCGCATCCCGGCCAACATATTGAGCAACTGTTGCAGGTTTTTCGCTCGTTCATTGAGTGAGCCGGTAGCCATGTTCAACTGGACGGTCGCCTGGTCAAACTGCTGCCGCACGTTTTGTACCAGGTCGATTCGCTCTTGAGACAGCGGATCATTGGGTACAACGCGCATCGCCCCCTCGTATTTTTGCAGGGCGCTGTTCCAATCATCTGCCGCCAGCAAACGATCGCCTTCTGCCAAAAGTTCACGGGCCAGGGCCAGGTCTTGAATGTCCAGCAGGGCTTGTTCCGCATCTTTCCAGCTCGAAATCCCGGCCCGTGCAGCCAGATCACGCGCTTCGCGGTACAGGCGTTCGGCCTCGTCGTAATTACCGGCACGAACCAGCGAATTCGCCCGGTTATAGGCCACACGCGCGTCGAATGGAATCCGGTGGTCGGGTACGATGCCGCGCAGCAGGCTGTCTTCGGATTTCTGGCGGTATTCCTGGGCCTGGACGTTTTCCGGGTCTCCGGCAAGGATGCGGTTCGCCAGTTCGATAGTGCGCTGATAATCACCGGAATAATACGCCTGGGTGATGTCGGAAAACAACTGACTCAGAGAGGCAGAGGGTGACATGGGTGGTGATGGTGCCGCCGTATCTGGCGCTGCCGGTTCTCGCGGCAGCCAGTCTGACTCAACAGCAGGCGCTGCCGGAGGTACCTGTCTCATCTCCAGCCCGTATCGTTCTAGCAAGCCGTGCACTTTCATGTTTAACTGCGGGCTTCGTTCGGCAGCTTGCTGGAGCAGTTCGAGCGTTTCGGCATTGTGCGGGTCGTGGTCCAGCGCTTCGGCCAGAATGTCAACGGCTTCGTCAATGTCGTCTTCATCGCCGGCAATCTCGATCCGGATACGCGCACGCCGCAGCAGGCCGCGTACGGTGGCCGCTTCGGGCGATGCTGGCGCACTCCGCCGCGCCAGTTCTGCGAACAGGTCGCGGGCCTCGTCTTCAAACGGGGTATTTTTGCTCTGTGCCAGCAGTGTTCGCGCCTGGCTTTCTAGATTGGCGATTTCACTGGCTGTGGCGCTGGATGGCAGCGCTTCCAATTCGTCGCGCAGAACATCCAGTTGTTGTTTCAGATCGGCCATCCGACTCTCCCTATTGGCTCAAACTGGTTATGGAATCACACGCTGATTTAGCGCGTCGTTGATCTTGCTCAGCAGCCGCCGCAGTTCAGCTTCCATGTCTTCGTTTATGTCATCCAGGATAACGGCTTCTAACAGGGTTTCGCGTGCCTGACGCAGTGCTTCCTGGCCACTCCGCAACTGGGTCAGGCCAGCACGCATCTGGTCACGCGCCTGACGCAAGGATGGCATGGTGTGCAATTGGGGGGTATCCCAACCGTGCCGCCCCCCGACTCGTTCGAGTCCGGTTATGAGTGCGCGGACGTTAAGAATTTCGCGCCGTGCGCCTTGCTGCAACACCTCTTGTATGCTGGGGCTGAGTGATGGCTCAACACCGAAATCAAGATCGGTCACGTCGGCGTAACGCTGTTCTACCTCGGTTTGTGACGCAGGCTGGGGTGTAAGCCGCCCATTTTGCGGCGATAGGCCGGTAAATATCGGGTACAAAATGCCTACACACAGGTTGTGGATATCCTGCGTAAGTGATTGATCGAGCGTGTGGGTGCCGGTTTCGATCACCTTTGAGCTGTTGAGATCAATCACCCGCAGCGTAATGCCATCCCAATACACGTGTTCCAACTTATGATCCAGGTATACGATCCGCTGTTCGTGGGCATCACGTAAAAAACCGGCAAACTGCATCGCCAGGTCGATACCCTCTTCGGTGGGTAGACGGCGGTGCACACCGTCGGCTGAATTAGGCTTCATCAAGTAGAACAAGTTATGAAAACGGGGCAGCAGTTCCAACGCCAGGTAAGGCCGCCAGCGCCGGGCAATACACGGGTACAGGTTTTCGTGGAAGGTGGCGATATTGGTGCCTAACGACAGGAGTTGGCCGCCATCGGGACGTTCGCCGCTGGCCGAGATATACCCGCAATCATACAGCCGGACTGTGGCCGGGTTGTGCGCCAAACGCACCAGCAGGTCGGCCTCATTGATAAATGCTTGCGCTTCCCATTGGGGCGTTCCATCATCCGACAAGTGTTCCGGGCGCATGACTTTAAACGCGACAGCCTGCCCGGTTTGGCAGTTTTCAGCTTCCAGTACGCGCGCATAGTGACCCAATGCATACGTGTCGATGTAGTTATCGATGTGATATAAATCGCTTAGCGCAATTTCCGATAAGCCCATTGCTTTCCTTTCCAATTAGCCTGTTTCCGCCGCTCAAGGTAGTTCGTTGCGCGGACTATAATCGATCTCAAACGCGTGCACTTTTACGACAACATCTTTTCCTGAGACAAACAGGATCAATGTAATCGGATCGCCTTGCGCGAAAAGTGCCACCGAGTCGCCAAGCAGCTTGTCGTCAATGAAAAAGCTCAGTGTGGTTGAATCGCTGCGACGAATAGCCAGTTCGATCTGTGGATTCTGCTGGGGGACTTGTGTCCGAGATCGAAATTGATCATTTTGACTCAATCCCAGATTGACCAGATTTTCCTCTATTAATTGTACCTGACCAATAGTACGTTGGCCCAGGGTATTTTCCGCACCAAGGCCAAACGCGACATCACCGCTGGCCAGCGCTGCCGGATCGCTGCTCACAAGCTCTAATACAGCGTCGGCGTGAATCAGGGAGTTAGCTGCCCCTGGTTGGAATAACGCGCTGAGGATGTCAGGCGTAAACTCGATCCGGATCGCGGTATCGTCCGTACCCGCGGTAGCGATCGACCATGTGCCGTCGTCATTCGGTGTTAGCGCACCGGTTGGGCCAGGGCGGTCTTCTGGCAGCACGTTCGCCAGGGCACCCAGTACACTATGCGTGGTCGTGCTCTCGGAGGTTTCACCGGGTGGCGCTGCCGCCACTTCACCTTCTGCCGGTATGGGTGATGGCGGTTGAGTTTCGGCAGGCGGTTCGGTCACGCTTGGCGTGGGAACCGCCGTGGTAGGGGCAGCGGTCGGTACAACCGTCGTTGGCAGCGGAGTCGGTTCCGGTGTATCGGTCAATACCTGGGTATTGATCGATGTTGGAACATCGCTAGGCGCGGGTGTCTGTGTGAGTTGTACGGGCGTGCCGGTTGTTGTGGGGGCGGGCACGACGGCTTCTTGCGTAACACTGGCGCCAGGGCTGCTGTCTGGTGCCGCGCCGATGATTTCAGTCGGTACGATTTCCTGCTGGCCATCCGGGGAATCATCCCGGCTCACATAACGGAAGATCGCGTATCCCCCGGCGGCGATCAAAATGACCACCGCCCCGATGATGACACGGTTCCAGAATGAATCACTCTCGCGGCGTGCGATCGGTTTCACGTAAGGCGCCTGGTCCCGGTCATCGTCAAGATACGCGACCGCTTCGTCATCGATCATATCTGCCGCTGGTTCTTCAACATCGATAACAGCGTCTTCGGGCTGGTCTTCAGGCAGGTTTTCGATCACGGTCTGCCAGTGCCGGAAAAGCGGGTATGCCGGGTGTTTGGTGATAAAGAGTGAGGCGAAGTGACGGTCAAACGCCGCCAGTTTTTCGCGGCGCGGCAGGCGCTGCGTTGTATAGGTTTCCAGTACAGCCTGGTACATTTCATCCCACTGGCGCACCTGGTGAATAAAATCTGACCCCAGCGCGTCCATTGTGACGGAAACGATCCGCTGGTGTGCTTCGGTTATCGCCGGATCGGGCGTTTCACTGGTAGACGTCGCCCCCTGTTCGATGACCAGCCGGGCCTGCCGCAGATCAGCGGCCTGTTGTTGCAGGTTCGACAACCATGCCACAAACGACTCAATACGCAGTCCCGCAACTTCGATTGCCGTGTTGATGTGATCGAGTGCGGTTTCAAGTTGTTGTGACGCGGCGTTAAAGTCACCATCCGACCAATCGCGCAGCGCATCGCCAATCGCTTGAACAGCCTGTTCAGTGCCGATTAGCAGTTCACCCGCCAGCGGCGCGTTTATTGCCTGTCGCACAGCATCCAGGTCGTCCGGTCCTGTGACGTTGTTAAGTGCTGCTTCGGCTTCCTGCACTAGGCGGCGCCCTGTCAGGCCCCGGTCCAGAACCTGGAAGGCGCGATGGATGCGAGCATCTTCATAAGCTTTGCTGGCGACATTACGCCAGAACTCGGCTTCGTCCAGTTCATCATCCAGCAGCGCCAGCATACCGCGCAGCACATAATGCATATACAACGCACGCCAACCGGCGCTGCTGCTTTGGTGCATATAAGCGACAATGCCGCGGCTCATCGCACGGAGATACAGCGCCGTGTTCGGCATTTGTTCGGCGAAGGTGCGGCGTTCTTGTTCTTCTTCCGCCAGCAAAATAGCGAGCGCCTCGGTTTCAGTTTTATCCGTGCGTTTGATATCGTGAGGGCCGTCGTCAGCCAGCCAGTTGTCGAGCAGTTCACCCAACCGCCGCAGCCGGTCAGCCGCCAGGCGCTCGCCGTCGGTTTGCGCCCATTCGAATGCCTGACGGCCTGCTTCGGCGGCTTGTTCGCTGTGGCCCCGGTCCCAGGCTTTCCACCCTTCGATCAGAAAATTGGCCATTTGCTCGTTTGGGCTGAGCCGTTCGATATAGGCCACTTCGGGCAACCGGCTGGCCATGGAACCTAATCGGGCGGCAATATGCTGGTTAAACGGGCGGATTGTATCGGCCATCGTGTATAACACGTCAATGGTGGGCTGGCGGCGGCCTAATGCCAGATAGTTGACGATCACCGTCCAATGTGTGGCCGATTCGCGGATCGCATGTGCCGCTGCGTGAAGCTGTTGATCGGGCAGATCATCCAGGTACGGCTGTATAAATTCTTGAACATCGGTGAACCACGTGCTCAGGTTGGTGCAGTCCTGTTTGGGTTTAAAACCGCCCAGCGCAGAAATGGCTTGATGTACTTCGTCGAAGTAATCATGCAGCGCCCCGAAGTAAGGCGAGGTCGGATCGATCATCGTTGCCCGGTGCAGCAGTTCGCCCGCATGCGGTGGGTCCGAGAAAACGTGGTTTCCTACCTCGCCCAATCGCTGTACGATCACCTCGGCGGCACGATGTGCACGAGACGCCGACGCCGCCCACGAATCACGCACACTATTGGGACCATCACCGGACAATGTTTCGATCGTCTCGGTGAGTTGACTAAGCGCAGCCGCTGCTTGCTGGTACACAATCTGAAGCCCGGCAAGACCCGGCATCGGTGGGCCTGCGAGCTGGGTTTCCACCTCGTCTAACTGGCTCAAAACGGCCTCAGCCTGTGGCACATCCTGCAAATCAAAACGCAGCCGCACAAGATGTGGACGCAGCAGTGTAACGACGGGTACATGGCTGGCGAGATGTTCGGCCAGCAGCCACGTGACCTGATGTGTATCCGTTCGTCCGCCGGTTGGTCGCAGCAGGGTTTGCCCGGCGGCTGCCGGATCTCCTTTGAACAGTGGATCAAGCGCATCAAGAAAACCGGGGGGAGGTGATTTGATGCCCATGTTATGTAATGTCTCTGTTGCGGCAATGAGAAACCGGATGAGCGGCTCGTTATAGTCGCCTGCTTGGGGCAGTAAGTCATGCAACAGAGTCAGCGCGCGCGGCCAGTTGCTGCTTTCGAGATAAATACGTATTGCATCCAGGTCCGCCTGGATGGTAATTTGCCTGAGATGAAACTCGATTTCCGCCGCCAGTTCCTTAGCTTTCGGAAAGCCGGGGTCCATGTCCAGGGCGCCGTTGAGTTCCTCGGCCAGTGTTTCCAGTTCTTCCTGGCTGGCCGTGGCCCGGACACGTTTTTGGACACGTGAAATGATTTCGTCACGTGTTTTTTCGAGTGGGACCCGGTATTCGGCCAGCACATTGCGCAGTTCGTTTATCGTGCTGTAACGCCGCTTGGGATCAGGATGAACGGCACGTGTCAGGACGCTTTGAAGTTTGGCGGGGATGTGCTCTGCGTCCGGCCCAAAGCTGACAAAAAACGTGTCGCCACCCTCG
This sequence comes from Anaerolineae bacterium, assembly GCA_016930015.1. Taxonomy (GTDB): domain Bacteria; phylum Chloroflexota; class Anaerolineae; order Aggregatilineales; family Aggregatilineaceae; genus JAFGHR01. The sequence goes on from JAFGHR010000113.1 coordinate 93,722, forward strand.
GCGACTTCAGTTGCCAACCGGTTGCCGCCGGTCAAAATAAAATAAAGCAGTTCGCCGCATTGGTAGATGTCGTTGGCACGGGTAACCGTTGTCAGTGCGCCGGGTTCATCGACAAAAACCGCATTACCCCAGTCAATGACTTTGAGCCGGTAATTGTCGCGATCCCAAAACAGGTGTTTCGCGTCTACGTCGTTGTAGATAACTTGTTTGTCGTGTGCAAAGGCCAGCAGATCAAGCAGGCGATCAAAAATGACCACTGTTTCCAGGTCTGGCAAATAGTCGTTTTGCTCGGCCAATTGGAGGACCACAGTCTCCACGATCAACCCTTCGGCCTGGTCCATGACAATGTAGTCGTGCGTGTGTCCACCGACGCGAAATGTGCCGTGACCCCGCAGTTCGGTCAAGACCGGGTGACCGGAGAGGCGCTCCAATGCCTGCCGCTCGTTGCGAATACTCAGCTCCTGCCCTGCTCGCATCGGCGGTGCGTCCTGGGGCGCAGGCCGCTTGATCACGACTCGGCGGTCGTTATCAAAAGAATCGTAAGCCCGCAGAGTTTCACCCGAACGACCACGCGGATAGATATAATCGTAACAGTAGCGATTATCAAACAGGCTTTCTGTGCGGCGCCGAGGTGGTTGAGCAGACATTACGCGACTCCTGCTTTATCTGGCCTTACGATACCGGTGCAACACATCTATTGTACGCACCGGAAGGCTCGAATACCAACACGCCGCCCGATTCTCAAAATGATGAGTTCGTGTTACAGTTGGCTATGGTACTATTCGGGGTGGAACATAACCTGTTTGAGCGCAGCCCCCTTTGTGATCCAGGAAAGTAACGTTCATTTTATGGCCGATGAACTATCGCTTCGCATTTTTCTTTTTGGTCCCTTCAGGTTAACCGTGGGGCAAGAGGCTGTTACCCTGCCGCCCCAACCCGCGGCTGTCTGCTCGTTTTTGATCCTGAACCGGCAGCGACGCATCACGCGTGAGGAAATTCAAACCGCGTTCTGGCCGGATGCGCCGCCTACCAAAGCGCAAGAACGGCTGCGGCGTGCGCTTTATTTGCTCCGGCAGGTCATGCGTCCCCACACTGATCTGCTCGCGACAGAAGGAAACGAAGTAGCGATCGCACCCGATGCGGCGCTGTGGGTTGACTATGAGGCATTTGAACAGGCGTTGATGGATGCCTATGGCGGGTCGCAGCCCCGGCGCAGGCCGTTACAGGATGCTGTCGCGCTGTACAAAGACGACTTGCTCAAGGATATTTATGCGGATTGGGTGCTGCTGGAACGCGAACACGCCCGGCAGCGTTTTTTTACCGCGTTGCGTCACCTGATTCTGGCGTGCCAACAGGATGCTGTCTGGCCGGACGTGATCACGTATGCGCATCACATGCTGGAGGTTGACCCGCTCCAGGAAGCGGCCTACCGCGCGTTGATGACCGCGTACAGCGCGACCGGCGATCGGAGTGCCGCGATCCGCCTGTACCAGCAGTGTGTCCAGATTCTTGACCAGGAAATCGGCGCCGAACCGCTCCCTGAAACCACACAATTGTACGAGGATATCCGAGACGGGCACGGCGCTGTGATGGTTGAGCCGCCCGTATTGGTTAACATGGACGCGCCGTCCGCTACCGATCTTCAGTGGGTGCCGTTAGTTGGCCGCGAGCAAGAACTCGCCGAGATCGCGGCGGAGTGGTCTGTCTGCCAGAACAACAACAGCCGTTTGGTACTGATTATCGGGCCAGCCGGTGTTGGGAAAACCCGCCTCATTGAGGAGGTTGTACGGCGTTTGCCTGCGCCGGGCATAAAGGTGATAGCCGGAAACTGTTATGCGATGGAAGCCGGTACACCCTACCAGTTGATATCTGACTTGATGCGTAAGGCTGTTGTCGAGGGTGTGGAAAAACTGCCATCCGTAACGCTGTCGGACCTGGCCCAGTTGATACCCTCGCTGGCTTTTGAGATGCCGGGAGCCGGTCCCGAACAGCGCGGGATTATGCCTGATATGAGCGTGCGGTTGCAGGAGGCCGTCACCCAGGTGATTCGCCACCTGGCATCATCCGGCAATGGTTTGTGGGTGATCGCGGAAGATTTACACTGGGCCGACCCGGCCAGTTTGGCTTGCTTGAATCATGCGCTGCGGTGGTGCAGCGATCTGCCGCTGATGGTTGTTGCGACTCTGCGTGACGAAGAAGTATCGTTTGACTCGCCGCTCATGGACTGGCCGACAAGTTCAGTGCATGCGCCCGCCCCTACCACGTTGATCCGGCTTGGCCCGCTGCTGCCCGACCAACTCGACGAGCTGCTGTCACAGCTTGTCGGGCGCGACGCGTCCAAGCTGGGCTCGCTGTTATTCCGGGAAACGGCGGGAAATCCTTTTTTTGTCGTTGAAACACTCCGCGCGCTGGTTGAGCAGGAGGTTTTGTACGCTGAACACGATGGGCGCTGGCAGGTTCGGCTTGACGCCCTGCCACGGCCTGCCGATTTGCCCATGTCTGACGTGGTGCTGACTAATATTCGGGGCCGTATCCGGCGGTTGTCACGTGCGGCCCAGGAAGTGTTAACCTCGGCGTCAGTTGTTGAGCATGATATCGATGAGGTGTTGTTATCGCGCCTGGTTGAGCCGTCGATTTCGTTTGAGCTGGCCCTGGACGAGGTGTTAAAAGCGTATATCCTGGAAGAAACAGAGCCGGGCCTGTTCCAATTTACACATATCAAAGTGCGCGAAATTATATATGCGGACACAAGCGCTCCTCGACGCCGGTTTCTGCATCGGCGTATTGCCGAAGCATTAGCCGAACGCAGCCATGGTGTGATTCTTGCAGACATAGCCAAGCTGGCCTACCACTACGGCCAGGCCCGGCAGTGGACTCAGGCGCTCATCGAGAACTGGCGTGCGGCGCAAACTGCGTTGGCAGCCGGTGCGATGGCAGAAGCCAATCGATACGCGGGTGTGGCGCAGGATATTTTAAACAATTATCCGGATGACATCACCCAGGATGCGCTGCCTGTTCCCCTGGTGGCGATTACCTTTGATCTACTGGTGCTCCAGGCCGAGTTCAGGCGCCAGGCGGCTACCGCCGGATTGTACTATCCCCCTGGTATGATTGCGGCGATCGAAGAACTGCTTCCGGACGTGGACGAATCGCGGCAGGCACGCGCATCGCTTCAGCAAGCAACGCACCTGTTAGGCCAGGGTGATCTGTCGGGCGCCAATGATGCCGCCGAACGGGGCCGGATATTGTTTAACCGGCTTGGTGATGTGTGGGGCGAGTTGGACGCGGCCCAGCACCAGATCGATATTGCCTACCGCTCCGGTGATATGGTGGCGATGCAGGCCCATTTGGACGGCATGCGCGCGTTGAGTGTGTCTGCCGATCATCCCCGTGTGCGCCAGTTGTTGGCCAACAACGAAATGCGGTTGGCTGTGTATCGCGGCAACTGGATCGATGTGCTGCGGCTGGCCCAGGAATTGTCATCATCGGAAGGACAGCACCGCGATCCTTCAACGGCATGGTTATCACTTGCGAATCTGGGATTGGCCTACATGAAACTGGGCGACCACGACACGGCTTATGAGGTCGCTCAGCAGGCTGTGGAAGCCAGTTGGGATGCGAATGTGCTGGGGCTTGGTGCGCGCCTGTTGTTAGCCAAGCTCGAATTATTGCAGGGCAATGCCGATCACGTGCGTTCGATTTTGCTTGGCCTGCTCGAAAACCCCGATCCGTTAATGGGTGAGGTGGAAGTTGTATCACCGGCGCTGACATTGGTTCGTTGTTATGTAGTGGATGGTGATGACGACAGCGCTAAACAGTGGGCTAAGCGTGCATCTCAGGCGGTGAGCCGGGTTAAGCTGCCGGTTTTGTTCCCGCTTTCTCAGGTAGCCTGGGCGCTGACTCACATCGCAGCCGGGCGTTTTGATGATGCGCGTAAGCGGCTGCTTTATCCCCTGGAATATATGGTGTTGTTGGAAGATACATCGCTTCAGGAGCTGTTTGTTTTGCGAGCGGCTGCGGCGCGCGGACTTGGTGATGAGGCGGCGGCTGCGCACTGGATCACCGAGGCGTTCGAAACACTTATGGAGCAGGCAGGCAACATTTCCCACCCCGCGTATCGTAAATCATTTCTTGAGCGTATCCCCCTTCACCGGTTTATCCAGGCGGCCTATAAAAATCCGGCATGGCAGCCTGAGGATGTTTTCAGACTGAAGGATACAACTGAAAACTGGATTTAACGGCTGTGCGTGTGCGGTCACGACTTGGTCACGTATGTGCAGGTATACTGACCACATGGTTCGCATATGTTTTGTCACGGGGAGTATCCGATATGAAACAAACGACCGACCGTTATCGTGCCGCAACATTTATCGTTCGGCTGTGGCATGAACCCCAGGACGAGTCGATTCCGGGCCAGTCCTGGCGCGGTACCGCCGTCCACGTGCAGTCCGGGTCCGAACGCACTATCCAGGAAATTGAGGGGTTGATGAGCTTTATGCAAGCCTGGATGGATAACACGGAACTGGGATCATGTGATACCTGACAGGTTAAACTGGTGCGTTACCATACTGCCACGTGATTAGCCGTAGCCAGCGCCAGCAAAACCGCCTGGCGAAACCCTTTTGCTACCGGTTTTTCTTCGATAAATTCATCTAACCGGTGGGCGTGACCGCCGTATGAAATCCCAATAGTAACCGTTGGCAGTTGGTTGGCCAACAAAATATTGGCGTCCGTGCTCCCGATTTCGTAACGCGCTTTGAGAGAGACTGCTTCTAACGCGGCGCTGGCCAGTTGTACGAGTGGGTGATCAACCCTGATATATCCTGAGGGACGATCCCCTACGATATCAACGGTAAACTTAAGTGAGGGCTGCTGGAGCTCTGCGATCGCGGCCATGATTTGTTCTTCAAGCTGGGCAAGAAACGGCGGTTGTTCGGAGCGTAGATCAAGATAGAGGCTGGCGGTTTGAGCCAGGCTGTTGACGGAATGCCCACCTTCGATCATGCCAATGTTATAGGTTGTACGCGGGCGAGTGACAGGCTGGATCGATACAATTTTGGCGCCAAGCTTCATCAGTTCGTGAATGGCGCTGGGTTGGCCGAAATGCGTCCAACTGTGCCCTCCTGGCGTTTCGCACGTGATGTGTAACCGGCGGACGGCGATACCGCCGTGGTAGATGCGGCCTAAGGCCATCCCTTCGAGTACGATGGCTGCGCCTAGTTTTTCGCCCAGCATATCCCACACGGCGCGAATACCGGCCAGGTTACCCAGACCTTCCTCACAGCTATTTGCCACAAACCAGATATCTGACTTTGTTTGTAGTTTGGGATTCGATAATGTGCGAACAAGGGCCAGCAGCCCGGCCACACCCAGGCTGTTGTCGCCAAGACCCGGACCGAACAGGTATTTGTCTTCTCGACGTGTGCTCAGATTGGTGCCATGCGGAAACACGGTATCCAGGTGAGCGGACACCAGCACAGCCGGTGCCGATGGATCGGAGCCGGGTAAACGGCCATAGACGTTAAATAAGCTGTCACGCTGGATGTTGTGCAGTTTATACTGCGAAAATTGCTTTTTGATGTAGGCTGCGCGCGGACCTTCATGAAAAGTCGGGGCAGGAATCTGTTGAATGGCAATTGCGTCGTGTATGATCTGCTGCACGTTTTTCTCAGAAAAAGCAGTTTGAAGATCGGTCACACTATCCAATGCCTGGATAACTTGCGCTGCGTTGTAGTCCATTAGTACCCTTCAGACAAAATAACCCTGGTATTCTTCACCCAGTTATAGTACGCTGAATACCATTCTGGTTCCAATTTTGGTGTTCTGGCAACACGTGCGGGTGACAAACACGTAAATCCGGTGCGATTTGTGATATGCCGGGCTGGATCGGTGGGATTATTGTGGGTTAAGTTAGTTTGCCGAGTCTTGAGATGACAACACTCGGAATGTTAAAAAATTAAAATAAAGTTAAACACGAGCCTATCCCGTACAGGTGGGGTAAACATGATCATATCACCCCCCACATGTACGGGTGTGATGGCTTTTTTGACCCAATTACTGCGGATAAGGCCGGTCGATGATCTGGCTAAAAACTAACGCGCTGGCTCTCAGGTTGTCAGCTACGCACCACATATTATAATCCAATAGAGAATGGCTAAGTCATGTTAAAAGCGCGTCAGTGAGCGATACTGCCTCGAATAATAACACGTCGTTTGCAGATGGGCAGCATCAAAACAGTGTGTTAATCACTCGCCCGATTTGATCGATTGGTCGCTGAGGAAAGAACATGGGGGCGAAGAAAGTTCTCCTCATTGAGAACGCACGGCTAAATGGCACATCGTTTGCCGCCGCGTTACAGCGCAAATATCAATTGGAGATCGCCCATTCTGGCAAGCAAGGGTTGTCGATCGCCCAATCTATGCAGCCCGACATCGTTGTTCTGGATGCAGCTTCACTGCGCACATCGGGCAACCGTATCTGTTTCCGCTTACGGATCTGCCTGGGCGAAATGCCGATCATTCACATCCGGCCATCAGATGCCAAAACAGAAGAGAGTCCAGCCGATGTACTGCTCATTCCCCCATTTACCTCGCGCAAACTGATCAACCGTATCGAACGTCTTGTCTCTGTTGATGAAGGCGAAGTGTTACAGGTTGGCCCGTTTTGTTTGAACCTGGAACGGCATCTGATTACGACACCGTGGAGTGAGAAAAAACTCACGCCGAAGTTATTTGCGTTATTCGATATCTTTTTGCGTAACCCAAACCAGACGCTAGAGCGGAAATACCTGATGCAGAAGGTCTGGCAGACGGACTACATGGGTGATACGCGAACACTGGATGTCCACATCCGGTGGATTCGGCAGATCGTGGAGCCAACGCCTGGTAAAAAGCAGTACTTACAAACGGTGCGTGGAATTGGTTACCGGTTTGATCTGCCCGCTACCTGAAACGATCCACACGAGCAATAACCCCATCTAACACACAAAACAGCGCAGTGACGTATTCGCCACCTGGCCGTTTGTTCTCCAGCATAAACATCTGCGAGACACGTAAAAAGGCATCCCCACCGCTATCGTTGGGATGCCTCAAGTTAGCTCGCCAACAGGCTTGATGGCAACCTAACAGCTATTGCTGCGCCTCTAGTTGGGCGAGCTGTTTCATCAAACGCCCCTTGCGGCGCGACGTATTGTTAGGGTGCAGAATACCCTTTACCGCCGCTTTATCAAGCGTAATAACGGCTTGATGGGCTGCCTTACGGGCGTTTTCCAGGTCACCAGCCTCGATAAAAGCATGGGCCTTTTTGATCTCGGTGCGTGCTCTGGCGCTGATGATACGATTGCGCTGACGTTTAGATTCAGAGCTACGGATACGCTTCAGAGCAGACTTATGGTTAGCCAACAGTAAGTCTCCAGTTGTTCGCAAACTCAATTCGTTTGAGTGGGAATTGTACCAAAGTGGGTAGTCTTTGTCCAGAGTAATGCGCACACTTCGCAGAGTAATCGCTTCAAATGTTGGGTTTTTGAGCAACTGCTGTATAGTCATAGTACGCTGTGTTGGATGAGAAAGTCGGTTTGGTGTATGGAGCAAAACAACGAGTTTTTCGATTTTACTGCCAATGTGACTGATGAACGGCTGGACAAAACGCTGGTCGCAACTCTGAATAATCTGTCGCGTGCCCAGGTACAAAACCTGATCCGTGACGGACAGGTCACGGTGGATGGGCGCTCGGTCAAAGCGTCTTTCCGGTTGGAGGGTGGTGAACACATCCGGGTGTTGCTGCCGCCAGAATCGGATCAGGAACTGGCGCAACCCGAAACGATTGCGCTGGATATCCTGTACGAAGACGACCATGTAGCCGTGATCGACAAACCCGCCGGGATGGTGGTACATCCGGCATACGGCCATTCATCGGGCACGCTGGTCAATGCTGTGTTGGCACGCTGGCCGGCTGTAGCCGCGTTCAGCGAGCAGGATCGCGCCGGGATTGTGCATCGCCTGGATAAAGAAACATCCGGTGTCATCCTGGTAGCCAAGACCGCGGAGGCATTGACCGCGTTACGGGAGCAGTTCAAGGCCAGGCAGATTCACAAACGGTATATCGCGCTGGTCGAGGGTGTTCCTGATACGATGGACGGTATCATTGACGCCCCGATTGGCCGCGATCCCAAGCAGCGGAAACGGATGGCGGTCACGCGTGACGGGCGCGAAGCGAGCACCGAATTTCACGTTTTGGAATCGTATGCTGATTTTTGCTTGCTAGAAGCTTTTCCTAAAACCGGTCGCACGCACCAGATACGGGTTCACATGGCATTTCTAGGGCATCCGATTGTGGGTGACAAAGTGTATGGGCGGCGCAAGCAGCGTATCAAAATCAAGCGCCAGTTTTTGCACGCGGCCTCGATTACGTTTCGTTCGCCGGAAAGTGACGCACCGCTGACCGTTGAATCGCCTCTCCCTGCTGCATTGGAAAACATTTTGAGCACGCTGCCAGATGAGTAGGCGTGAAGACGATTTTGCCGTTGGCTCACCTTGGGAGACGATATGAGCGAAAAACAGGATACAACCAGCCTGGAAGCACCGGATTTTGTGCTGGCCGATGTTGACGGAAAAAACGTGCGGCTGTCTGATTTTCGGGGTGAAAAGAATGTTGTCCTGGTATTTAACCGGGGATTTACCTGACCTTACTGCCGCGCGCACATGGCGCAGTTGCGCCAGGATTATGATCAGTTTGTAGCACGTGATGCGGTTGTTCTGGTTGTTGGTTCGGACAGCAAGGACGCGTTTCAAGATTATTGGCAAAAGCACGCACTTCCGTTCGTGGGTTTACCCAATCCGGATCACAGTGTGGCCAAATTGTACGGGCAGCAGGTTCGGTTGATCAAGCTGGGGCGCATGCCCGCGCTGGTCGTGATCGACAAGCGGGGACGTGTGCATTACCAGCATCATGGTAATTCGATGCGTGACATTCCACCCAACGACCGTATTTTAGCGCTGCTGGACACATTAAACACCGGTACGCTTCGTACATCAGTTTAACGCGTCAGAACTCTATTCCCCGACTGGTCGAACAAGCCGGGGATTTTTCTGTTTGGCCGGTACCGCTCATGTGTTCTGAATGTGTGAGACAAATTGGCTTTTTTACGGGTTTGGAGATACAGTAAAATATCAATATTGTTGGCTTATCCCCGGCCATGATTACCGAAAACCATTATCCCCACGGAGTGAGGAAATTCGATGCGCGAGATCACGATTGCAACTGTTCAGATGAAACCGGTTCTAGGCGAGCCGGAAGACAATCTGGTGAAGATGTCGGACTTCGTATCCAAGATTGCATCCCAGCAGAAAGTGGACCTGATTGTTTTCCCAGAATTGGCGACCAGTGGTTATGAGCTAGGTGTACGTTTTACCGAGTTGGCACAGCGAATTCCGGGCCCAACTGTCAACCTGTTAGCACAGCGTGCGGCTGAGTTTGGTGTGTATATTGCCTTCGGCCTGGTGAGCAAAGAGAAGGTTGAAAGCATTCTTTTCAACTCTGGCGTGCTGGTTGGCCCAGATGGTGAGATGCTCGGTATGTACAATAAAATTCATCTCCACGGTGAAGAACGTATGGCGTTTCGTGAAGGTTTCCGGATGCCCGTTATTGAAACCGAGATCGGCCAGGTGGGTTTGGTGCTCGGTTGGGACCTGGCTTTCCCAGAAGTGGCGCGTTCGCTGACAATGGATGGTGCTGAACTGCTGTGTGTGATGACCAACTGGGAAACATCGCGGATTGAGGAATGGCGCACCTACGTTCGGGCGCGGGCGTTTGAAAACGCGCTGTACGTGGCGGCTGCCAACCGCGTGGGGGAAGATGTGACACTCAGCTTTGGCGGCGAAAGTATGATTGTTGGCCCGCGGGGTAAGGTCTACGCGTCGCTGTCTGAGGAAAAAGACCCCGAAACCGGCCAGCCGCGTGAAGGTTACTGTGTGGCGCGTATTGATCTTGACGAAGTGCGCAAATGCCGTGAGGAACACCAGATGCTTCAAGCACGCCAGCCCCAGGTGTACCGGACGCTGGTTCGCCGTTACTAGGTGGGTGAGGGGCGGTTACGTGCCGCCGGAGAATGCGTGTGATGAACAACACAGATCGCAGCCCAGAACACGATGAAGTCGAATACATTGGCGCGCCTACCGAGTATGCTGACGCACAAGAAGCGCCAGAATGGCTGCAAATGCTTGTGAAGGCTCTGGTTGCTATTCCGGCGGGACTGGCCGCATTAACAGGGCTGCAATTGATTCTGCTGGCCGTGTTATTTGCGTGTATTGTTGCGTGTGTTCTCTTTACATCGATTGTGTAGGCCGCATAGCCTGTATATCTATGACCCGCCCGGTGGATTGGTCACGCCGGGCGGCTTTTTGCCTGTCACGGCCCGTTGCGGGGTGTCGAGGGAGAAAACTGAATGGATCGGATCGACTTACGAAGCGATACGGTTAGTTGGCCAACACCGGAAATGCGTCAGGCAATGGCGGATGCGGTCGTTGGCGATGACGTGTATGGTGAAGACCCCACTGTAAACCGGCTTGAGCAAGAATCAGCGCGCCGTCTGGGCAAAGAAGCAGGGTTATTTCTGGCCAGTGGTACGATGGGCAACCTGGTTGGTGTGCTGGCACACTGCGGGCGCGGCGATGAGGTCATTTTGGGTGATCGCGCGCATACGTTTGTGTATGAAGCGGGCGGCATCGCGGCGTTGGGCAGCGTGCATCCCCACACAGTACCCGTTCAGCCTGATGGTACACTGCCGCTGGATGCCATTCGCAGCGCCATTCGTCCCGACAACCTGCATTTCCCCCGGACACGTTTGATCGCGTTGGAAAACACACAGGGCACCGTCGGGGGTATCCCGATCAGCAAAGAATACACGGACGCGGTAGGTGCTATCGCTGCTGAGCATGATGTGGCGCTGCACATCGACGGCGCACGTATTTTTAACGCCGCTGTCGCCCTGAACTGTGACGTGGCCGATCTGGTTGCGGCAGCCGATAGTGTGCAGTTTTGCCTTTCAAAAGGGTTATGCGCACCGATCGGTTCAATGCTGGTGGGTTCACAGGCATACATCGACAACGCGCGTCGTGTTCGTAAGCTGGTTGGTGGTGCCATGCGGCAGGTCGGCATCGTGGCGGCGGCAGGGTTGATCGCCCTGGAAAAAATGACGCTGCGTTTGGGCGAGGATCATGCCACTGCCCGGCGTCTGGCCGAGGGCCTGGCGCAAATTCCACAGATCGAGATTGAGCCGGAGCGTGTGCAAACCAACATGATCTTTTTTGCGCTGCGCGAAAATGCCGGGATCACGGCGCCGGAGCTGACTGAACGGCTGAAACAACACAACATCTGGACGCGTGCCGGTGATGAACGGCATTTCCGGTTTGTGACCCACTACTGGATTCAGCCTGAACATGTCGATATTGTGATCAACGCCATGCGGAAGGAACTGATGTGAAGCCGCCTTTCGCCGAGTCGGATGGTGCGGACGAAACCGAGTCACGTTCGCCGCGCCCCATGACCCCACTTGATCGTCGCCGCCTGCGTGTTGGTCACCCGCCGCAGGCAATCCCCCTGCATGATGACGATCATGACAGCGATTGGTCAGAGGAAACCGACTACCGAACGCCGCGCAGCACACGCCAGGACCTTGATCCGGTGTTCGGGTATATTTTGGCGATGGCATTAAGCGTAGGTCTGACGCCGCTTGATGCCAACACGCGTTACGTGATTCTGTGGGCGTTTCTGGCGGCGATGGGCGGGATGGCGTTTTTGCTGGGGAGCGGTATCCGGCTCAAAGTGTCCGATCCGGTCGATTTGATATGGGGTGTAGGGTTAGGCGTATTTACCGGGGGGGCGCTCGCGCTGGTGGGTGCGGATACGCTCGCGACTACCTCCGAGCGCCTGTTTAGCGCCGACCAGGAAAACAACCCGCTGCTGCGGACATGGGTTTTTCAAACAACAGTGTTCGTAATGCCGCTGGCCGAATCCCTGTTTTTTCGCGGTGCCATGCAGCGTATTCACCCGATTCCCGTTGTGGCCTTGCTGGCCAGCGCGTGGTCGATGTTGATGTTTTTTCCGAACCTGGGTTTGAGTGAAACGCCGGTAGTGGGGGTTGTGTTTGGCACCGCCCTGGTGTTTCTGAATTTTTTGTACAGTTATGTACACTTCCGGCATGGTTTGGCCGCCAGCTTTTTTTGCCAGATGGTCGCGGGGACGCTGCTGCTGCTGGTGCCGGTGCTGGTGATGTTATGAGTAATTCAGTTTGACGGGTAACCGGTTCTTCTGTTCAGGCTACCGCTCCCACACACGGATACGATTCAGGTGGCAGGTAGTCGGTACACTTTCTGCGTAACAAAAGAAAGCCACCGATCCCTCGAAAAACGTCTGATCGATGAATGTCAACACTTCCTGACCGTTGATCCCCAGTGTGATCATGCCCTCTTTAGAGGCTTCAATCGTGAGTAAGTTGGTTGCGGCGCCGGTGCGTATGGCCGAATGTGCCGTCCAATCACGGATTGTGATCGCGCTGCTAGGGCTTTCGGGTGTTGCCCGGTGTTGGACAGCTACCCGGTATTCGCCTTGATTGGAGATGCCGAAGTACACAAAGTTATAGTCGTCTTTGTAGTGGAACCAGATTCCATAACGTCCGTCCCTGACCATATTTTCGACAAGACTGACTTGTGCCTCAACAATGTAGTCACTGAATGTGGCATCCTCAATCGAACCCCATGAACGCGCAAATGGCCGCGTGAGAATGCTTGTTAGCTTGATCTCATAGGCGCCATCAACGATCTGGTTCGTGAATGTCGAGTCGTATCCCTGGTACCAACGGTGGTCGCTTACTCCATCAGCGAATGTTTCGTCAATGTGCAGAATGTAGCCGGGGTGGTCTGCTGCCGGGAAGATAGGCGTTGCGGTTGGTGGTATTGGAAGCTGGCTTGCTTCTTCTGCCGACATCGTATGAAGGGTATACACGATACTCAACCCGCCGTCCGGCGATCGTTCGGAATGCAAACCGGCGTACCAGTTATTGTCAGCATGAAGGGTCGTGACGTTTTGGCCGAGTACCTCAACCTCGGCAAACCAATCGTACAGCGCGCCGTCCGATGCGGCCACAACAGCGGCCAGCGGATCGTCATCCGGGTCACCATTGGCCAGCCAATCACGAAAACCAACCGCCAGGCTTGAAGCCAGCGCTTCCAGCCCAAACATTTCAGCCGCACTATAACGCGTATTGTGAACGGCCAGCGCCCACAGTGTCACCGTGTCCGACTCATCGGAAAGGCTGAGTTCAAGCGGAAATTCGGAAAGATCAAAGTCGTCGGTCGTATCACCGGGCCGGTTGGCCGGATACAACAGGTACGTGTACGTGCCGTCTGCATCGGTCATGATGAAAAATAACTGGGCAGGTTGTCCGGCTGGCCGCTTCAGCAGCTTGAGCGATGGGATCGTGATCCGCAGCCGCGCCCCGGAAGCCTGTATGCCGCTGAGTTGCAAGCTGTTGCTGTTGGGTGTAGGCGGCGCGGTGGGGACGGCTGAGTTATTCGCCGAGGAATCATTTCCGGCGTCTGGCAGCGAACTGCACCCCGACAGCACCCAGGCTAAACCGATGATCCAGAGCGTTCTGATCAACCGCGATTGATACGTTGTAGTGTTCACCGATGGTTGGCCTGTTTAGCTCCGAGTGCGAATATGACTTCTGGCAAAGTAACCGTGAATCCATCGCAGCGTTTCCAGGGCGGTTTGCGGCTGGCGCCGGCCTGTTTCGAGCTGGCGACCCGTCCCGCCTTCGGACAGCACCCGCTCATTGCTGTGATCGGCCATGATCCCGATCGCTTCGGCAAGGTGCTGGCAATCCTGGGCGAACTGCTCTTGAAGTTGGCGCTGATTGTACAACGAAAGTGTGCTCCACAAACTATCCAGTTCACCCGTTAACGCCTCAACCGTGATTTCGGACATGGCTTTATCTGTAAACGCACGCTGTAAGCCGTGGAACAGGCGGGTGATGGCGCCTGTTTCGCGTAAAAACATGACGGCTGAGCGATTTCCAAATATGTGAGCCATCGCTTCGACCTCAAGATCAAGCGGTATGATCTGTTGTTGTGCCAGATAACCACCGACAAAACGCAGCAAATCAACGCCAGTCCGAGGGGCCACCTGGTTTTTTACAAAGAATGGCTCGATATGTTTTCTTCCGGACTTCCTGGTCCGGTTTTGGCCGAGCTCTAGCACCTGTTGGGTGATGTTCAGGATATTATCGGCAACTTGCTGCCGTTCATCATCGGATATCCCACCGGACATGGTGTCAAGGTCTCGCCGCAGCCGGTGCTTGGGCGGGAGTTCTTTGTTTCCATGATAAATGGTGGCAATGTCAACCAGCAGCCGGGCGGCAGTATGGATGTCATCTGCAAACCGCATCAAGCCGGAGCTTTCCATAGCTAACCGCATGACATACGTGGCGCGCAGCGAACCGGCAATTTCTGTGCCAACTTCTTCTTCGAAGAATGTGATCAGCATTGGGGCTTCTTCGATCGGTACGCCGCGTATGTACCGGCGCAGCAGTTCAAGAGATGTCACTTTGATCTCAAAATCCCAGATAATAAGCGGCCACATCTGCCCCAGCAGCACGGCGCCCTCTTTACCCATATGCAGGGTGTTGTCAACCAACGCTGAACCAACGCGCAGCGCGTCGATAGCGTTTTCGTGCCGCGCATGGAATGCAAGAAGTTTGAGCGTGTTGTCATGCCCGATGATATCGATCAACATGCTGTCATTGAACAACATCGTGGTCAAACGGCTGGCGGCGTAATCGAGATCATCGGCCCACTCGCGGTTTTCCAATGCGCCAGCGTAGATCATGGCGCGTGGTTCAGGACGAATCTGGCTGCCTTCGAGATAACCAAGCGCTTCGTTGATCTGTCCGGTTTCCAACGGGGTGAGCAGGAAGACTTCACCGGCCAACTCGGTGAACACGTCCAACCGGTCAAGGCCGATAACCTCGTTTTGATAAAACTCAAGCTGGTATACGGCCTGGTCGTATTCGCCGATCTGTAACAATAACTGGACAAGCACACGGTGCCCCGGTGGTTCGAGGTTTCGCAGGGTAGACACGTCGCCAAAGTCTTCGATCACGTGATCAATGAGGGGCAGGTAACGTTTGGCCTCAGCGGACTGTACCATCACCAGCAGCGACTGAAGCGCGGTTGTATCGATCAGTTCTGGACGTTGTGAATAGATGGCCCACTCAACAAAACGCGCCAGGACAACCATCCGGTAACCATCGCCAAAAACACGCGCACCCTGCACAAGCACGTTCGGTGGAGCAGACGATTTCGGCTCTGGTTTGAGATATTCCAGCGTAGTCTGTGTCACTTTTGGAAGCTGGCGTGCGTATTCCTCGTCGCTCAGCAGGCGGTACAGGTCACCGGCAGGTAGGGCTTCTACGCTCAACAAGAACAGAGTACGGGCCACGTCTGGATTGGTACGGGCTGCTGGCAGCGCTGCCTGAACAATATCGGGCAGACTGTCATTAAACCCCATATCTGCCGGCGCGCGTTGTAGTTCGGCCAGGAAGGTAGTCGCCTCATCTATACGACCGGATTCGAACAAACTGGCCAGATGGTGTATCGCTGCCTGGCGTAACAAAACAAACCATGGTCTGGCGAATGTCTGGTGTGCCTGGTGAAACCAGCGTGTGAGCATCGCATAGACGGCATACGTTTGTTGGTTGTCGATGGCTGTGCGCAGTTGGTTTGTGACGGTATCAACAATGTCTGGATTTTCTGACGCGACAGTGGGGATAATGTCTGCTGTGGTGATATCTTCGAGCGCTAATGTAAAAGCGAGCAGGTGACGCACATAAACCTGCCGCAGGTGATCGGGCAGCGTCGGGTCTTCGGCCAGAATCGCGGCGACCGTCCTTCGATCGGCGGGTTGTCCCTGTAGCACGGTTTGATCCAACGCGGCCCGCCGGGATACCCAGGCCAGTGCGCGGCCCAGATTCTCACGGTGGCGAGCGCGCCAAACGGCAGTACGCGACAACTGCTCGGTTTGTTCTACAACCAGGTGCGGATCAAGCCGAAACTGCCTGAGAATATAACGGCTGTACACATCTTCAGGCGGACGTGTAAGCAGGCTGCCGCGAGTCCAATCGTAGATCATGTGATGTTCCGGGTGTGCAACCCGGCTCATAAACTTGATCTGGACCTGGGTGTCGCCCAGGGTATGTAAATGGGTAGCGAATGTGATGCCTACGCGCGCCGGGACCGGCAGCAGGCTGAGCAGTCCCTGGATAAAACGCAGGCGCTGTTCTACTGATGCCGGGCTGTTTACGATCGCTATCGGCCATCCCTGCACTAAGGCGGCCAGTATCCCTTCCATGGTTTCGAGCGAGTTATGGCAGTATTCGACCAAATCAAACAGGCTGTCAGTTTGTTGTTCCGCGTCCGGTGGGTTCGGATCGTGTAACTCATATGGCATCAGGTCCGGTTTGATCGTGGAAAAGGCTGGCATTTCCATTTTGGCCAGCGACCGGAAGGTCATCACGTTGCCGCCCAACCAGCGGAGTACGGCAACGGGTACCAGTATGTACAGGATTTGTGGCAGGCCAGCGTCGTTATGCTGCGCTTTGGCCAGAACAAAATCTGTGGTCTGGCCTCGAAACAGACCCAAAGCGCCAGGCATATCATCTGTGGTTTCTTCTGGCAGCGGAGGGACCAGACGGGCTGTTTGGACACATTCAGCGGCATGGATGGGGGTAATGTTGGGCGTGTGCGCAATAATATTCGGTTTTTCGAGCGACCGTTGGCCGCGATCAACGAGAAGCCCGTAATAGAACCGCTCTAGTTGAAAAACGCGTGACTCAGACACAATAGCCCTACTCATTTATTGTAAGATACACCGGACAGTGGCTCTATTTTACAGGATGGTCGGATTCAAGGCTAAAGTGCTGTATGGGTCCGAACCGTTTGTTGTGAGCGCTCGCGATCTACGTGTTGATCAGGAAGTCCCTCAACTTATCCAGGGCGCGGGCACGCATTGAAATCTTCATTTTGGCTTCGCGCTGCATCTCACCATACGTTACCGTATGGCCTTCCGGTACAAAAATACTATCCCACCCGAATCCATAGTTCCCGCGTGGTGACCGGGCGATTTCACCGTTCACCTGGCCGGCGAACGTCTGGGTGGTTCGCCCGTCAGACAGGCAGAGGATCACGGTCGCGATAGCATGGCGATCGTCCCAGGCGTGTAACTGGCGGCATAACCCGTCTTCACCGATGGCCCCCAGCACCCATTTGATCAATGCGCCGGGGTACCCATTCCAGGCCACGACTCCCAGCCCGGTATCCTCGACCAGAACGCGCCCTTCACCGATGTGATCGTAAGCCGCCTGTGCCTTAAAACGCGCGACCTCTGCCGGATCGGTTGACTGGATTTCGGGCAGGTCCAGCGCGATACGTTCTACAGAAACGGGACATGATTCCAGCGCGCCGCGAATCTCGCGGTATTTTTCTTCGTTGGATGATACAAAGTACAGGGTGGATTCCGGCATGTTTTTTCCTTTTGGTGTGATCGTGTTAGTGTGATCGTGAGTGGTGATCGCGACGATGGTACATCGATAACAAAGAACAATTATGCTACTGGTAGGGCGGAATGCAAAATGATACTTTTTCGACCGATTTTCGTTATGACATGCCTGACACGCCCTGATACATCGGGTATGATGGGATAAAGTTTTGGGTGAAAATCCGGATGCGTGCCGCGTGAGTTTCTCAAAAAATGTTATGAAACCGGGTTTTCAGGACAGGCACGGCCTGAAAACCCTCATACGATTCCGGTCGAGAGAATAGGGGAGAAGTCATAGAATGGCAACATTGAAGCCGGACAGGCTAAAAAAAGCACACAAGCTGCTGGCCGAGTTTTCGTATGATACACGGCCTGTTGAGCGCGGTTATGCCAACCGGACACTGCTTGTCAATTTGTCCGACAACACGGTCGCCAGCAAACCGGTCACCCAACAGATGAAAGACCTTTTTACCGGAGGGCGCGGTTTTTGCCTGTGGTTGTTATGGAATGCCGTAAACGAAAATACACATTGGGATGATCCTGAGAATGAGCTGGTGATCGCTGGCGGGCCGATTGGCGGGATCACGACTTACCCCGGCAGCGGTAAGTCCACAGTGGTTACGGTTTCACCGCTGACCGGTTCGGTTGTGGATAGTAACGCGGGCGGGTATTTTGGCCCGTATCTCAAATTCTCCGGGTGGGATGCGCTTGAGATTCAGGGGATTGCCGAGCGGGATGTGATCATTGTCATCGACGGCGACGAAGGCCGTGTCACGATTGAAGAAGCTCCCCTTGAAGATATTGACAGTCATTTGATCGGCCCGGTGCTCACCGAAATGTACGCGCCAGACGAAAAGGATCGCCGTTTTGTGTCGGTGGTGTCTGCCGGACAGGGTGCCGAACACTCACGTTATGCCCTCCTGAACTTCAGTTGGTATGACGTCCGGCGCAAACAGGTACGTGTCAAACAGGCCGGGCGCGGTGGTACGGGGCGCGTGTTCCGGCACAAACGGATCAAGGCGGTCGTGGTGCGTTACAGTGGTATGAGCGGCACCAGCAATAACCCGGCTGACATGGACTTGATCCGCAAGGCTGGCCGCCGGATGAACAAAGAAATCGCCGAGAACGATCCGGTGCAGAATAACATGCGCGGTGTGGGCACCGGCCATTTGCCGCCGATCATGGATCATTTTGACCTGCTGCCCGTACACAACTATCGTTACGGCGCCCATCCTGACGCCAAAAACCTGGATACGCCGGTCTGGGAGGAACTGTATACCCAGGGTATACCCGACGGCTGCTGGTATGGTTGTACGCTGTCGTGCGCGCATGGTATTGATGATTTTCAGTTAAAAACCGGTCCGTATAAAGGGCAGCATGTGCTGGTCGATGGGCCGGAATATGAAACCATTGCAGGCGAAGGATCAAATATCGGCGTGTTTGATCCGCTGGCGATTACTGAGATGAACTTTTACTGTGATACGTATGGCATAGATACTATCTCGTTCGCCAACTCGGTCGCTTTTGCGATGGAGTGTTATGTCGAGGGCATCATCAACCAAGAAGTGACGGGTGGGCTGGACCTGTCCTGGGGTAACGCTGACGCGGCGGTCGAACTGCTGCACCAGATGGCACGCGGTGAGGGATTCGGCTTGATCGTGGGCCAGGGCGTGCGGTATATGAAACACTACTTTGCTCGCCAATACAGCGCTGATCCCGATTTCCTGCACGATATCGGCATGGAAATTAAAGGCATGGAAATATCCGAATACGTGAGCAAGGAATCATTGGCTCAACAGGGCGGATTCGGGTTGGCCAGCAAGGGGCCTCAGCACGACGAAGCATGGCTGATTTTTATGGACATGGTCAAGGGCGAAATTCCGACCTTTGAAGACAAAGCCGAAGCCCTGCATTATTTCCCGCTGTGGCGGACCTGGTTCAGTTTGCACGGGTTATGCAAACTGCCGTGGAATGATGTTGTTCCGACCAACAACAAAAAAACCGATGAGCCGAACAAAGTCCCGGAACATGTTGAAAACTACACCTGGCTGTATGAAGGGCTGTCCGGCAAACCAACCAAGCCGGAGGACCTGATCGCCCAGTCGGAGCGGGTGTACAATTTCCAGCGCCTGTTTTCGCTCCGGTTGGGGTATGGCACGCGCGAGCACGATTACCCCCCCTACCGTGCGATGGGGCCGGTTACGGCTGACGAATATACTTCGCGGGCCGAACGTTATGACACCCAGTTAAAGGAAGATGCAGGCATTGATCCGGCGGGGATGACCGTCGAGGAAAAGCTCGCCAGGCTGCGTCACTATCGTGAAACGCAGTACGAAGAACTGGTAAACACGGTTTACAAACGGCGTGGTTGGGATGACAATGGTATTCCCACGCTGGAAAAAGTACGCGAGCTGGGTATTGATCTGCCCGACATTGTCGCGTTGATCAAACAGAAGACGGCTGACGGGGCGTAAATCGTTTTGATCTTGTACATAAAGGCGCGGCAACATCTACCCGTTACCGCGCCCTATGTTTTTTCTGACACGAACAGGTTTTTGAAAGGATAAACCAATACCTTCGCCAAAAAATGAGGGTCTGTAGGGCTTTTGAGGTAGAGTTATTGTTGACCAAAACAAGTGACTCAAACCAAGCAAAA
>JAFGHR010000009.1 GCA_016930015.1 Anaerolineae bacterium
CGACCAACACAGCCACCAATACACCGACCGATACGCCCACCAACACACCGACCGTGACCGATACACCAACTAACACGGCCACTTTTACGCCGACGGCCACCGACACACCCACCAGCACACCGACCTTCACGCCAACGGCGACTGATACGCCCACCAACACGCCGACCGATACACCAACGGCGACCGATACGCCGACTAACACGGCAACTTTCACGCCGACGGCCACCGATACACCCACCAGCACACCCACTTTCACACCGACGGCGACTGAGACACCTACCAACACGCCCACCTTTACACCGACAGCCACGTTTACAATCACCTTTACGCCCACGCTGACCGCGACGACTATTCCCAGCCCTACACCGGTACCCGCGGGCCGCATGCCCTACGTACAGGATATGGAAGGTGACGGCGCACTCGAAAGCTGGGAGTACGATCCGCTGAAATGGCAGTTGGTGACCGAAGGCGGTAACGTGGTCCTGGTCGGCCAATCCGGGCTTGAAAGCTCGTTGGAAATCCTGGGGCGCGAGGTGCCTGAATGGCAGGAACCCAGCGAAGAAGACCTGCTGATCCAGATGCGCATCAACGCCATGGCCGCCGACAGCATCGGGCGAATCCTTTTCCGCCATTCGGACCAGGGTTATTACGCGCTGGAATTTCAGCCGGGGTATATGGCGCTGCGCCGGGGCACATCCGGCGCCATTGTACGCAACACCGAACAGATGCTGCGTGATCTGCAAGTGCCGACACAAGCCGGGCGCTGGTACCAACTGAGCATTTGGGCCGAAGGCAGCCGTATCTTTGTCTACATCGACAGCCAGCTCTGGCTGTCGGTCAACGATTCCGGCTTCGCGCTGCCGACCAGCGGTGCGATTTTGTTGCAAACACGCAGCGCGACCAGCGGGCAGGTGGGTTTTGACGATCTCATCATCCAGCGGCCCGAACTGGCAAGTGAGCACTTCCAGGGTTCAACACTGCCGACCACGTGGGCAGCGAGCAGCTTTACCAACGTAGGGCTTGATGTCGAGGGCGACGGTAACCAGTACGTGCGGCTGTCCGGCGACGCTGAAATTGTGCCCGCCGTACTGCCGCTGGATAACGCCTTGATCGCCTGCCGTCTCTACAGTGAGCAGGGCGGCTTTACGGCACGCATACGCGAAAGCGGCCAGGGCGCGTATGTGCTCAAGATGGAAGCCGGGAACATGCAGATTCAGCAGTTAAACGGCCAGGGTGACGTGCTCCAGACCTGGACCCGGCAAAACTATTATGGCCGTGGTAAGTGGTTTGACTTCATCATCCAAACGTCCAGCAACCGGCTGCTCATGTACCGCCTGGGCGAACTCATTTTTGAAGAGGAAATCGAAAACGCACCCCCCGCGGGCGGGCTGCGCTTCAGCACCAGCGGCAGCGACTCGCTGCGCATTGACGACTGCCTGTTCACCCAGGCCGCGTTTTCATCAACCATTGACGCTCAGTTCGCGTTCGACATTCTGAGCACGCTCGAAACGCGCATCATCCGTGACGGGCGCTGGGACTGGTACGAGTTTTTCGAAAACCAGGGCAACGCCTACTGGTGGGAAGGCGGCGCGGCTGCCGATCCCGGCGAGTATGTCAACGACGAGGCCGCCGCCGAACGCCGCCGTTATTATGTCGTTCAAACCGGCGGCGAAGCCGTTGCGCGCCGCTTCCGTCCGGAAGTGGATGAAACGCGTACCGTGTTCGGCTGGGGCGAAGACCTGACCACGTACCGCGACTCGACCGATATCTATATCAAAATGTACATGCGCCTGCCCATTGATGCGCCGGATGGCAGCACCGGCTGGCTCGGCGCGCGAAGTGAACCATCAGTTACAGGGTTGGGCCTGAACCAATACCAGCTTGAACTGGTCAAAGGCCCTGGTGACACCGTCACCGCGCGTGTACGGGCGAACACCTCACTCGACCAGGCGATAAAATTCGAGCAGGTGCTCGACACAACGCCGGACGATTGGCACGAGCTGATCATTGTCACGCTGGACGACCGCATAGCGTTCTTTGCCGACGGGCGTTTGTTAACCGTGCTGCGCGGCGTAGAGTTGTTGGGTGGTACGCTGGCTATCGGCGTTGAGCCTAACTCAATCGTGGACTTTGACGATCTCGTAGTGCGCGACACATCGGTCAACGAATAACCACGCAGCACCGATCCAAACCGTAAACAGCGCAAAAAACCGCCGGGGAGCACATAACGCCCCGGCGGCTGTCTGTTTTTGGGATACTATCAAGAGCGATGTTAGCCTGACCCGGCGTTAGCCAGCCGTTCGGCATACTGGGCCTTGTAGTAGTCGAGATACTCGCCGGTTTTGATCTTGCGCCACCACCATTCATTGTCCTGGTACCAGCGAATGGTCGCCGTCATGGCTTCTTCAAAGTTGTGTTGGGCCTGCCAACCCAACTCCGCGCGGATTTTGTCATTCGTCAGCGCATAGCGGCGGTCGTGCCCTGGCCGGTCCTCGACGTGTTTGATCAGGCTTTCGGGTTTGCCAAGCACTTTCAGAATGAAACGCGTCACGTCGATATTGTGCATTTCGTGTTCCCCGCCCACGTTGTAGATCGCACCGGGAGCGCCTTTTTGCAGCACGACCTCGACCGCATCGGCGTGATCGTCAACGTACAGCCAGTCGCGCACCTGCAACCCGTCGCCATAGAGGGGCAGCGACCGGTTATCAATCGCCTCGGTGATAAAAAACGGCGCGACTTTTTCCGGGTACTGGTACGGGCCAAACGTATTACTGCCGCGCGTGACGGTGGTGTACATGCCATACGTCACGTGGTAGGCCCGCAGCATCATTTCAGCCCCGGCTTTGCTGGCGGCGTAGGGGCTGTTCGGTTCCAGCAGATCACCTTCGCGGAAAAAGCCTTCCGGAATCGAGCCGTAGACCTCGTCGGTGCTGACATGGTGTACACGCTGAATACCGAGCTGGCGGGCCGTATCCAGCAGGATGTACGTGCCGACCACATCAGTCTGGATGAACGCATCCGGCGCCAGGATTGAACGATCGACGTGAGTTTCGGCTGCGAAGTTGACGATCGTGTCGATGTCGTAGGTTTCCAACACGCGCTGCACCACGTCACGGTGAGCAATATCGCCCTGTTCAAACGCGTAATTGGGCGCGTTGTTCACCGGCAGCAGGTTATCCAGGTTGCCTGCATACGTCAGCTTGTCGAGCACGATAATCGTGTATTCCGGATGGGCCTGTACCATCCGGCGGACAAACGCGCTCCCGATAAAGCCTGCACCACCTGTTACCAGGATATTTTTCATGGTTTTCTCCTAAACCGTGTGCTGCGTGCGGCAGATCACGCGTGATCGTCACGCGTGACAATCACGGTCGTGTTTCTACATTATTTCCTGCCAGGATAAAACGCTGAATCGCACGCCCAACACCGTCCTCGTCATTGGTTGTAGTCACAAAATTCGCGCCCGCGCGGACGGCTTCCGGCGCATGACTCATCGCCACGCCAATACCCGCACGCTGGATCATGTCCAGGTCGTTAAAATTGTCGCCCAGACACATGGTCTGCTGCGCCGGAATGTCCAGGTACTCCAAAATGAACGCCAGCGCCGTACCTTTTGTTACGCCGCAGGGCAGCAGTTCGACCACCGACGCCAGCCCGCTGCGCAGCACCTGCGCCCGGCCTTCGAATACGTTCGCCAGCCGGACTTGAAAGGCCGTAACCGCGTCCAAATCCTGACTCATCAGGATCAACTTGTGCGGCTTGTAATGATCGCGTAAAGCGGCTTCTATATCCGGGACGATTTCCGGGACCGGTTCATGGTGGGCCACGATTTCGGCAACATTCGCATCCATTTCCGTTGCCAACAGGTCATGCCCGGCGTAAACGACCGGCTTCAGCCCGGCAGCTTGAGCCATGCGCACCGCTTCGATGGCGTACTCTCGTGGGATCGGCTCCTCGTGTAAGATAGTACCATCTGCCGCATGAACCAATGTCCCGTTCGCGCAGATGACCGGTATGGTGATGTTAAACTGGCGGATATGCTCCCGCGTTGACGGAAAGGTTTTGCCCGTTGCAACCGTAAAACGAACACCACGCGCCAGCGCAGCATGCACAGCCTGCTCGGTCAGTGGAGTCAGCTTGTGCTCGGAATCAAGCAAAGTTCCGTCGAGATCGGCCACGATCAGGCGGATCGGGAGATCATGAGTTTTGTTCGGCATAGGTTACAGTAGTTCCAGGTGACTATGATCGCCCAGGTTCATTTTGATCGACTTGGGCCGCAAAGCGCTGATACCCACATTGGTATAACGCCCGATCAGGCTGTCTTGAATGCGGGCCGGAATGTCACAGATCGAGCTGTGTTCGAGCACAATACTGCGCTCGATTTCGCTGTTTTCAACCACCACGTTGTGATAAATGCTGGTGAACGGCCCGATATAACTATTCACAATGCGTGCGCTGCGCCCGATGATCGTGGGTCCGCGCACCACGCTGTTGATGATCTCAGCCCCACGCTCGATCGTCACGCGCGGATCAACTTCGGAACCACTGTCCACGTACCCTTGAATCTGGGGAGTCAACTCTTCGAGCACCAGGCTGTTGGCGTTGAGCATATCATCCGGACGCCCGGTATCGATCCACCAGCCGCGATGGATGTGGGGGAATACACTATACCCGTGATCGATCAACCACTGGATCGCATCGGTAATTTCCAACTCGTCACGAAACGATGGATCGATCGCATTTGTCGCCTCA
Organism: Anaerolineae bacterium; assembly: GCA_016930015.1. GTDB lineage: Bacteria > Chloroflexota > Anaerolineae > Aggregatilineales > Aggregatilineaceae > JAFGHR01. The sequence goes on from JAFGHR010000009.1 coordinate 4,753, forward strand.
AAGATGTGGTGATCGAACATATAAATGCCCACCAACGCCAGGTTTGACGGCGCCTCTTTTGGTTTTTCAGCGAGGCGCACAATCTGGCCGTCACTGTTGAGCTTGGCAACACCGTACTGCTCCGGGCGTTCAACCGCCGTCAGCACGATCTGGCTGTTCCACTCGGAATGATTGGCAAAGTCGGCGATCAGCGGGCTGATCCCGCCTTCGATCACGTTATCGCCCAGAAACATCACAAACCGGTCTTCGCCCAAAAAATCCTGTGAAATCTTGACGGCATGGGCCAGCCCCAGGGGGGCTTCCTGTTCGATATACGTCACCTCGACCCCGAACTGAGAACCGTTGCCAATGGCCTCGCGGATTTCAGGACCGGTATCACCGATCACAATTCCGATCTCTGTGATCCCGGCATCGCGGATCGCCTCGATCACACGCACCAACACCGGTTTGTTCGCAACCGGAATCAATTGTTTGGCACGCGTATACGTCAGCGGATAAAGGCGCGTTCCTTTTCCACCACTTAAAATAAGGCCTTTCATAGCGCTTATTCTCCCATCCCTGTTAACGGGCGTAGTAGTAACTCACGACACTGTCATACAGCGCATTGACCAGCACCGCACCAATGAGCGGGGCTTTTACGCGTTCGAGTTCCTCTTTGGCCCGCGCCGCATGATCACGCCGCGATTTTCCTGCCCGCAGCACGAGCAGCATGCCATCAGCTTTCAGGCCCAGCAGCGCCGCATCCGTAACCGCCAGCACCGGCGGCACATCAAACAAGACGTACTCGGCCTGCTCACACAACACGGCGAGCACATCATCCATGCGCCGCGACCCGATCACGTCCGCCGGGTTGGGGGGCAGCGCGCCGCTGGTCAACACCACCAGGTTATCTATGCCAACGTCCTGAAACGGGGGATTCTGAAGCGCGGCGTCATCCAGCATCATGTCGGTCAGGCCGCGTTCATTGGCGAGATTCCACACGTCATGCTGGACGGGTTTGCGCAGATCACAGTCTACGACAATGGTTTTGTGATCACCCTGCGCCAGCGTAACAGCCAGGTTAGCCAGTGCCATGCTTTTGCCGTCGTCGGCAGCCGGTGACGTGATCACGAGCGTTTTAAGCGGATTATCCAGGCTGTAGAACATCAAATTAGTACGCAGCGTCCGGTAAGCTTCGGCGGCTGGCGCACGGGGATCAGTTAGCGTAATCAGGTTTACATCGGGCATGGTAACACCTCAGGCTCGCGAATCGTCGGCGGGGATAGCCGCCAGCATCGGCATGTCGAGGAAGCGCTCAACATCTTCCTTGCTGCGGATAATATTTGACTCCAGGTATTCCAAAACAAACACGATCATGCCGCCGACCAGCAGGCCCAGCACAGCGCCCGCCATCACGTTGACTTTGGTGTTCGGGCGATACTGCCCGTAGGTGGCGGTGTCGATCATACGCGCGTCGATCCGGTCTTCGCGCTGGAGATCGCGGTTGTCTTCTGTGCGGAACTCGACCAACAAACGGCCCATCTCGGTCGCGATCTGCGCGGCCTGCGGGCCGTCTTCCATATCCACATCGATCTGGATGATCAACTGCGTGGGATCGGGATTGACCGTCATGTAACTGCGCAGCTCACCCGGAGTCATGTCAAGCTGCAACCGGTCGATGGCGTGGGCGGCCTGCTCATCCGTATCCAGAAACACAACATAACTGCGCAGCAAATAACGCAATGTTTCGGTCAGGCCATAATCATTACGCGCCGGTTGCAGCAGGACGGTTTGGGTGGCGCGGTAGACGGGCGTTTGCATCTTGCTGAACCCAAACGCCGCGCCCGCCGTAATAATCACGGCCAGCGCTACGATCCAGCCGCGCTGGATCAGGATACGCATATAAAACCGAAGATTCATATTCCCCTCCGCGACCGGAATCGGCTGTTAAGTGTAAAACTCTGTCGCCCATGTCACCGGGTGTGATCAAGCTCAAGGCAGTTTTCAGATTCATAGTTCAAAGCGACGTTAGAATAACGACGTTATTATAACAAGGGATCGGGCGATATGGGATAGCTGTTAGGTTAGCGCGTGGCAATAGTCAGATTCTCCGCCGCCGTTCCGGTGGAATCTCGCCAAGAACCGCCATTCCCAGTGTTTCGATATCCGCCCGCGTACGCACCGCGTTATCCAGGTATTCGGCCAACACCGCCAGCCCCACGCCCAACACCCCGCCAAAAATGATCCGGAGCAGGGGCATCACGCGAGTCGTGATCGGCGGCGCGACCTCGGTGATCTCGACATCATCGAGCGCCACAACCTCAACCGGTTCGGCGGCAAACTGCGGGAAATAAGTCTGGTTACGCGTTTGGAGCACCGTAACGGCGGCATCGGCGATAGTCTCCAATTCCTCGCGGTTGTCCCAGGTCACATACAACTGGAGAATACTGCGGAAACTATCGGCGTGAAATTTGCCTTCCAGGTCATCAGCGGTGAATGTGGCGTTTTGACCGGTCAAAACCTGGCTCACTTCGCGGGCAAACGAGTCACTCGTGATCCAGTGCGGCATGTTGACCACCACGTATTCCGAGGCCAGCAGCGGCACATAAACCGTGTCTTCGTAGGGTGTGGTCACACCTTCGATCTCGGCCTCCGGCGGCGCGGCAGCCGTCAGCCGGATTTGAACCCAATACGTTGTTTCGGGCGATACCATGTTCGAAAGCTGCGGTATAGTGAGCATGAACGCCACAGCAGCGGGCAGCACGATCAGCCACCAGCGCCGTTTGAGCAGGTGCCAGATGTCAATCAATTCCATCAGTAATCTCGCGATCAGGCTGGCGGCAGCCTGCCCGCTTCCCTTCTCTGGTTGGACAGATATGGCGATTATACCGGATCATGCGCGTTTCGCGGCGCGTTTCGCGGCGCATTCTGTAAGCAGGTAAATGTAACCATTTTGGGCTTATCTGATCAAGTCTATTTCAGCCAGCCCGGATATGGTTTAAAATCGGTTAGGATAACTGTCGATTTGTTCTGCCCGGTTACACAGGGAAGGTGATCATGACCGAAACGTATGACAAACTGAAAGTTATGTTAAACGAAAAAGGCACGCTTACCGACGAAGACATCGACAAGCTGAGCAAGGAATCGGGGGATTTGACCCCTGAGGAACGTATGGCGCTCTCGGCAGAGATTCACGAGCGCAAACGCGCGTCTGAACAAACCGTCACCATGGAACAGTTCCTCGAAGCAAACAGGGTATTAGACAGCGCCGATCCCAACAGTGACGAGTATAAAAAAGCCCAAGAAATTGTTGACGCCTTTCTAAAAGGCACCTGAAGCAGAAAGGTTTGTCCCATGCCCCGGCCTGATGAATATAACGACTACGATGAATACGACGACTACGCGGACGAGTACAAAAACGGTCGTGCCCTGGTCGGCCAGGACCAGGGCCGCAGCCTGTTCAACCTGGGTATTAATGGCAGCATACTGGTGATCATTGTGCTGACGCTGATCTATACCCTGTCGCCGATTGATGCGATCCCGGATTTTATTCCACTGGCCGGTCAGGCAGACGATATCGCCGCGATTGCCGCGGGCAGCGGTTCGGTGCTGTTTTTGTCCGTGCTGCGGTTGATTTTACGCAACCGGATAACACGCTGGGGCTGCCTGATCGTTTTGGGGCTGACGGTGCTCGGCACACTCACCGTTTTTTGGCTGCTGCTGCGCGTATTTGATTCGATTTTTTGAGCGCACCGGCTCACCAGCGCTAGCGGCGATCCAGCGCAAGTTGATACACGCCGGTCTGGTCGTCGTCGTACATACGCACAACAATCGTGTATGGGCCATCGGCGGGGAGGTCCAATTCTAACACGGGGTCATTGCTGGCCGGACCATCGTCATTACTGGCCAGCAAACGTTCATCCGGGGCGTACAATTCCAGGTAACCATCTGCCAATAACGCCGTCATGGTGATCAATACCCGGTCACCGGTGCGCCCGCGAAAAACCCATTGATCGCGCTGGCCGCGAACCGCGATCTCGCCCGAATGCGTTTCCCCATAGCGGATCGTGCCTCCGCCAATTTCGGGCACCGGGCGGCTGACGACCGCTAGCCGGAACGCGCGCGCGGTTGTTTCCGGGCCAAATAGCTGAACGGCGTATTCGCCTGCCTCCGGCAAGTCCCACTCACCGCGCAGCAGCGGCTGGCCTAACGAGGCGCTGACCGGTAGTAACAAGTTCCCTGCGCTGTCATACAGCCGCGCTTGCAGCCGCAAATCCACACCGCCGTCAAGCGCTTCGATGGCTACAGCTACCCGCACCGGGCGATCCACGCTGAACGTTACCTGTTCGGGTGGTTCGCCGGGGTTATAGAACGTGTCTACCGGCTGATCAAGACTCAGCACAAGCCCGGAATCAACGTGGTGAGCGGGCGGCGGTGTAGGCGTGATCGTGGCAGGTGGGCGGGCTTTGGTGGGCGTTGACACAAAAAATACCGGTGACGAGGCCGTCGGTGTTCCGCGGCGCATGGGCGTTCCGCCGGTCGCCGGTACGCGGCTGGTGTCCTGTGAATCACACGCATTCATCAGCCCGGCGCAGCACAACCACAATACGCCCCACCACGTTAACGCGGCGGCACGCCGTGCGGATATCGTCCTGTTCATGCGGGGGACTGCCACATTCTCTAGTCCGATGGGCTTGGTTCCAGGCAGGACGGCAGTTCGGTCACGTCACGCGGCCATTGTTCGCCGTAAAACGACAGATATTCCAGCGTGTGCACGCTCCAATAATCCATGTCATGATCGCCGGTCGGGTTAATCAGGTAGTCGTGTTCAACGCCATGCTGGTACAGAATGTCCGACATCACAGCGGCATAGGTGCCTACGTAGTCTTCGGCGGCGTGATCTATGTAAATCCGCAAGGGAAATTTCGCCAGGTTGGTCTGTTCGGCCAGGTCAAGCGGGTTATTCTCCGGGAACGCATGCTCCGGGTCAAAGTGTGGGCTGTGGCCACCGACCGCGCTAAACATATCAGCGTGGCGAAACGCCATGCTGAACGCCCAGAATCCCCCGCGCGAGATACCGCCAATAGCACGCCCACGACGCCCGCCCCACAAACAAAAATCGGACTCAATCGTTGGAAGCAGCTCGTCCAGGATCATCGTTTCGTAAGATGCGCCGTCCGGCTGGTCGTTTAGCTCGGCCAGCTCGCTCCCATCCGGCATAACTAACACCATCGGTGGCAGTGTGCCGTCGCGTATACCCTGGTCTAACAGGGCGAGTGCGTCCAACTCCTGCCACATGGTGTGATCATACCCGGTGCCGTGCAGCAGCACCACGTAGGGATAACGCTGAAACGTGTCGAAAAAACACGGCGGCAAATACAGGTCGTACAAAAATTCGTCTCCGGTCACCGCGCTGCGCAGTGATAGATTAAGCAGCCGCCCCGACGTTTCAGCACAGACATAAGGTGTAGGTGACGGTGTACCGGTCGGCGGCGGAATGGGCGTTGGCGACGGCACGGGCGTGTTCACCGCCCCAACAGCGGCGGGCGGTTCTGCCGTCAAGGCGGGACCATCAGGGGACGCTGCTAGAGCCGCACTACTGGCAGAGATCGGTGTTTCGCCAGTGACAACGATATATTGCGGCGTCTGCTCCGGAGCCAGCGGTTCACAGGCCGCCAGCACGATAAACGTCAGGCAAACGAACAGGTATCGAGGGTATTTTTTGAGTATCATGGTGCGAATTATATGCAGTTACCCGGCAAGTAACAACTGCCCGCCTGTGTAGTGGCGGTTCGACTCAAACGTCATATACAATCGATACTGCGAACATGACGGTACACACTGCCCGCCGTCGTGCTGATCACAACCGGTACCTGGCCTATGATCGCGCTCAACAATCTACCAGAAATATCACTTGCCGCGCTGGTACTGTGCCTGATGGCGCTGCCGCCCGGCTGGTTATTTCTGCATGTCGTGCACCTGCCGACCGGCAGGACCATGCTGCCCGTCGCGGTTTTGATCGGCATGTTGATCGTGCCGCTGGCGTTTAACGTCACCGCCGCGATCCTGCCGGGTCCGCTCACCCTCCCGGCGCGCGTGATCGTGTGGGGTGGTCTTCTGGCGAGCCTGGGACTCGTGGCCGTGCTGGCACACCGGCACGGATCGCCCGGTGCGCCGCCGCGTTTTGATTTTCGCTGGCAAGCCTGGGCGCTGCTGGCGATCGGGCTGGTGGCGGTAGTGGTAACCGCACCCTCACTGATCGAACACAATGTTGAGGGTAACGCAGGCTGGAAGTATATCTCCCTGGCCGACTGGAGCAAACATGTCGGCATGGGTACGGCGCTGATGACAGACGATCACCTGCCGTCGCAAAACCCGTTTCTGAGCACCGATCACGCGTTCCGCTATTATTATTTTTCGTATGTTCTGCCGTCGATGGTGCCGCGCCTGACCGGTCATGTCGTATCCGTCGCCAACAGCCTGATCGCGCTGGCGCTGGTAGTAGCGTTTGCGTTTCCGTTCCTGGTCTACCACTTCGGGCGCGCGGTGGGCCTGACGGCAGGCGGCGCACTGGTAGGCGCGTTTTTGCCCACGCTGGTCAGCGGCCTGGACCTGATCTATAACACCATCCTGCGAACCGAAACCGGCTACTGGCCGCTGCACGTTGATGCCTGGATGCCCTTTTTTCTGCGGCGCATCGACGCGCTGAGCGTCATGTTTACCTGGACTTTCCAGCACACGCTGGGGATTGCCGCCGCCGTGTTGATCCTGTGGCTGCTGCTGCGCCCCGTGATCGATGTGGGCCGGATGATCGGCGCCGCGCTGCTGATCGCCGCGCTGATGGGCACCAGCACCGTGGTCTGGTTCCCGTGTATGGCCGGGCTGGGAGCGTTTCTGCTGGTCGAATTTGCCCGTTACACGCTGCGCCGCACAAACGTTATGCTCAGTTTTATGCTGCCTGCCGGTGCGCTGGCGATGGCGTTTTTTCTCAGCGTGCCTTACCTGCGCCTGCTGGCCGACAGTAATACATCCGTCGGGCCGGAACTACACATCAGCCCAACCCTGCACGGGATACGGCATGGCAGCGTTTTCAGTGAGATGTTTGGCCCGTCCGACTGGACGTTTGCGCTTGATTTTCCGCTCCAGATGATCCCGGAGTTTGGGCTGGTCCTGATCACGGGGCTGGCCGGGTTATGGCTTCTGCGCCGGGCGTGGGCTTCAGACCCCGCCGCCCGGCTGTTGATCGTCAACATAACCGTGTATTTCTTCATCATACTGGCTGTACGCGAAGGGCGCTCGGAAACGAATAATTATGCGCCGCGTACTGCCGGGCTGGCGTGGACTCTGCTGGGCGTCACCAGTGGTTTTTGGTGGATGGCACGCCAGCGCAGCCTATGGTGGCGTTGGCTGCCCCTGCGTGCCCTGTTAGCGATCATGCTGGTGATCGGGCTGGCGACAACGGCCTATGAGCCGCTGATCGTGCATACAATCCCGGCATTTGTTGACCAGCGCCAGCACGAACTCCACGAATGGTTAAACGACACGATGGGACGCCAGGATGTCTACCTGGTTGACCGCCAGACCAGCGGCGAAATGATCCTGTTCATTGAACGGCAAACGGCTTTTCACGAGCGCGGTTTTATCGCGTTGTACGCGTCCCGGCGTGAGCAGTATGATCAGGCAGTGGCCTTGATCGACACCGCCTACACCACGTTTTATCCATCGGAAGCCGCCGCCGCATTACACCAGCTCAACGTCACGTTCCTGGTGCTGTCGGCAGGTAATATGCCGGCATGTATGAGTCATCCCAATTTCACAACTTATTTTTCGCCCGTTTACCAGAATCCGCGGTATTTTGTTATGTATATCAATGAGCCGCCCGACTCACTGCTCACAGCACCGTCTGAGGCGGAACCCTATGAAACGATCACGATAGAGTAGCCACGGGAAACGGAACACCTGACACACGTTGTAACGGGTGCTTATCAGAGAGATACACCAACCCATGACATTTACCCGACACATGCACGAGACCGGGATTCCAGCCCAACACCGCATGCAGCGACCGGGGCGGATCAACCGGTTGGCCCGGCATATTCGAAATGATCTCCGCGTTACATTTGCGCGGGGCGATATCAGCAGCCTGGTGATCACCTGGGCCTTGCTGATCGTCGCTGCGCTGGCAGTGGACGCTGGCGATTGGACCGGGGGTCTGGGATCACTTGTCACCATCAGTATTCTGGCGGTCGGATTCGGCTTTTTGCTGGCACGCAGTCATTATTCCGAATCAATGGCCCTGGTGCTCAGCACGGTTTACAGCATGGCGGCGGTCATCGGCATCAACGCCATCGTCCTGGTTGGCAGCGGGCCGGTGAACAAGCGCGTTGATACGCTCTTTCACCAGGTTGGCACATGGATCAACCAAGCGCTTGCCGGTGATCAACCCACAAACGATCGCACCGTGTTTGTGTTGTTTTTGTCGGTCCTGTTCTGGTTCCTGGGGCATAATTCGGCATGGCATGTTTTCCGCGTGGATCGCGTGTGGCGGGTGATCGCACCGGTCGGGCTGGTGGTGATCACCAACCAGTTTTATTACCAGGGTGATGCAACGCTGGACAGATACCTTGTGGCATTTGTTTTGCTGTCGCTGCTGCTGCTGATCCGCTCACACATTGAAGCCCGCGAATTTGACTGGTACCTGCACCGGATCAGTTTTCCGCGTGCCATGCGGCGCACGTTTTTTCAAAGTGGGGGCGTGCTGGCGCTGATCGTGGTGCTGACGGCGTGGCTTGCCCCAGCCGGTAACGATGACAAAAGCCTGGACCGGCTTGACGAGTTCATGAGCGGCGAGACGTTCATGGAAATGGCCGAACTCTGGAATCGCCTGTTTTCGTCGCTGGAAGGGGAAGGAATCGCGACCGTCGATTATTATGGCGGCGATGAACTGGAACTCACCGGCGCGATCCGGCTGGGCGATCAACCGGTCCTGTCGGTGCAGGCGCCCGATGGCCCGCGTTATTATTGGCGCTCCACGGTGTATGACACGTATGTGCTGGACGATGGCGCGTGGAAGTGGCGCCATATCCGGTCGGTGCGGGCGTATACCGATGAAGAAGGGCTGCGCTTAAACATCGGTCCCACGGTGGCGGGTGCCCGAACTGAGATCGAACAAACCGTCACCTTGCTGATTCGTGCGTCGAACCTGGTCTACACGGCTCCCCAGCCGATCCTGTTAGGGCTGCCGGTCGAGGCTGAACTCGACTGCGTCGAGGACCTGGGCCGGACCTGCGTGAACCAGAACCGCCCATCCGATGTCGCGATCATCAACGCCCGTAAGACGCTGCGCACCAGTGATACATACACCGTCACGTCCTCGATCAGCACCGCACCCGCCGACGCCCTGCGCAGCGCCGGGCAAGATTACCCGGCCTGGGTGCTGCGCTTGTACCTGCAAGGTACAGATAACGTATCGCTCCGGGTGCGTGACCTGGCCGCGACGATCGTGCAACAAGCCGGTGCCCAGACGCCTTACGACCAGGCCAAAGCGATCGAACGGTGGCTGCGCACCAACATTCAATACAACGAATCGATCCCGTCGCCGCCCAAAGGCCAGGACCCTATCGATTGGTTCCTGTTCACGCAGCACCAGGGGTATTGTAACTATTACGCTACGGCCATGGTGTTGATGCTGCGCTCGCTTGATGTTCCGGCACGTATGGCGGCGGGTTTCGCTCAGGGTACGTGGGACCCGGCACGAAATGCGTTTCTGGTGCGCGAGCGTGACGCCCATACCTGGGTGGAAGTGTATTTCCCCGGTTACGGTTGGGTTGAATTCGAACCCACCGCGGACGAAGCACCCCTGGACCGTCAGGGCGACCAGACGCCGCAGGTCGTGCTGCCGACCATGACGCCGCTGCCGACGGCTACAGCCACGCCGACAATTCTTCCGACCGCGATTCCACCCACGGCGGCAGGTGGCGCGAACGCCACGCCTACCAGTCCGGCGGAGCAGCCGTTTTTGCACTCGACACCAACACCGACACCGTCACCAACTCCCAGCGCAACACCACCGCCGCCGCTCGATAGTACCAAAGTGGACGCCGATGGCGGCAGCAGCATTCTGAAAACGATCCTGTTAACACTGGGACTGTTTGCGCTGGCCGTTACGCTGCTGGTGCTGCTGTTGTTGATCCTGATCTGGTACGTTGAGTACCGAGGGCTGGGCGGTTTGAACCCGATTCAGCGCGCGTATGCACGTATAGGCATCTATGCGCGCTGGTTGGGCATTTCATTCAACCAGTCAGCCACTCCCGACGAGCGCCGCCGTCACCTGACTGGTGTATTGCCAGAAGGCGAGCAGCCGATCAACACGATCACGCACGCTTATATCCGGGATCGGTATGCCGATCCCCGTCACACGCCGGGCGATCTTGAACACAGCCTGCCGCCCGACACCTGGCCGGAAGCACGCTGGGCCTTCATCCGGCGCAAACTGGCGCGGCTGATTGGCCGGGACTAAGCGGCAGCGCAGCCTGTTCCGCCGGTGTCATGCCCAATTTACTCTTGACGGCAGTGGCACCGGCTGGTATCATGTCGTCATCTGGTGTAAGCAACCTGAGCTTTACCACAGACAGCCGGTGCCCAACGGGCTTAATAGGAAACTATCCTGCCTGCCTAGGTGAAGACCCTAAACACCATACCGAAGCCGAAAGCTTCCGGAATGTGAACTCAACGGTCTTTGCCTGTGTGCGAAGACCGTTTTTTTGCGGCCTTCCGTGCAGCACCCAACATCCTTAAGGAAAGGAGGAATGCACACTTGGCTATTAACAAAGAACGCAGGCAAGCGCTTGTCAAAAGCTACATTGAATTGCTGGAAAAAGCCAAAGGTGTTGTCGTAACCGAATATCGGGGTATGACGATGCAAAACCTTGACGCGCTGCGTGCTAAACTGCGTGAGAAAAACGGGCAGTTTACTATCACCAAAAACACGCTGCTCAAAATTGCGCTTGACGAGGTTGGCATGGCAGTGCCCGATGACCTGTTACAGGGACCAGTAGCCCTGGCTGTCGCCTTTGACGATCTGCCAGCTATCGTCAAAACCGTCCTTGACTTTACCAAAGACAATGAGGTTATCGTTGTTAAAGGCGGTATCATAGGCGGATCCACGATCAAGGAAAAAGACCTGGATGCGCTGTCCAAACTGCCGCCGTTGGATGTACTCCGCGCTCAGCTCGTCGGCATGGCCACTATGCCAATGGCCGAGTTTATCAGTTTGCTCGACGAACCCGGACGCCAGGTGGTCGCGGTGATCAAGGCAGCAACCGATGGCCTGGTCAACGTGCTGGCTGCCTACAGCCAGAAAGAAGCTGCCTAAACGCAGCCTGAATCGTACTTGTATCGCCAATACTCAGTGTAATAATCTGAATACGAAAGGGATCTCTCACAATGGCAGACCTGCAAAAACTGGTTGAAGAACTCAGCAGCCTCACCGTTATGGAAGCAGCCGAACTCAAGACCTTGCTCGAAGAAGCATGGGGTGTTGAGGCAGCCGCCCCGATGGCCATGGGCGCGATGCCGATGATGGCTATGGGTGCCGCCGCGGTTGAAGCCGAACCCGAAGAAGAACAAACCGAGTTTGACGTCGTGCTCAAGGAATTCGGCCCCAAGAAGATCGAAGTGATCAAGGTCGTCCGCAGCCTGACCAACCTGGGCCTCAAAGAAGCCAAGGACCTGGTTGAAGGTGTTCCGAGCAATGTCATGGAAGCTGTCGGCAAAGACGCCGCCAACGACGCCAAGTCCAAACTCGAATCAGTTGGTGCCGTGGTGGAAGTCAAGTAAGCGACTTACCGCGCATCTTCAACCCATTTTGATGGGGTAATGACATGGGCGACTCCGATGATTTGGAGCCGCCCATTCGATTCAGGCTAGAGGCACGCGCCCACTAGTTGCCAAAATGTCTTAACCGCTCGATCGGGTCTTCATATTGGCTGGCCGATTCTTGAGCGCGACTGGCTTCTAAGTGACGCTGGATGGCCCCGTCCAGATCACGGATAAGTTTGCTGTATTCCGGCACAATAAACAGCCACGCTTCAGAACGGCGCGAAAACAGATACGGGCTCAAAAAACGCTGCAACCGTTTTTTCGAAACAGGCCACGACTTTACCTCAACTTCGACCGCTGTTTTGCTTAACAAGGGACGCATCAACGGCTTGCCCATGCCTTTTAACTCATCTTTGGGGAACGCCTGGGCCACTTTAACCGACTGTGCCTGCTTGATCCGTTGATAACTGACCAATCGCTGGAAAATCGGTGTCCGAATCACCAGCACATCTGCTGCACACTGGACATACGAGCGGCGCATGGCTATACGAGCAAATAACCAGAAAGCAATCCCAACCAGGATAAAAACAACGCCGACGCCAGCCAATGCCGCAGGGCTGATTCCCTCAGTCTGCAATTTCTCAACAAAGCTCGGCAAAAAAAGCACAATTCCCAATATGATGTAAAAAATGCCAGGAGAACGGTAGCGCTTGCCCAGGTTATGATACACTAACAACGGGTGCCGGGCGCGTTCCTTATCCTCGGCAGATCGACCTGGCTGCCGGGCCATAATCACCTCCTAAAAACCGTCTATCCCAGATAATAAGTTCCAGACAATAAAGACTAAACGCAGTCTACACCACAACGGAACATGCCGCCAGAAACACCAGTACTCAAGGTAGATAGACGGCGTATTATTATTTCCCTATACTAATAATATATGGGTAGAGACAAAGAGTGGGTGATATGACTACCATTCCTGCCGCAGATATAGAAATTCGCATACGTGATGGTATCTGGGAACTGCTGCCATCGGGAGACACACTTTCGACTCGCCCGCTTTTCCGGGTGCTGCGCGGATCGGGTGTGATGGAATACACGCCAGCTTTTGGCGCGTCACACAAGCTGCCAGGAACCGTGTTGTCCATTGAATATATTCGATCGGTTGTGGTCGGATATGAAAAAAAGTCACAATGCTGGTTGTTGGGTTTTCAGATGGCCCGCAGCGCAACTGAAAAAGTGCGTTGGATGGAATTGGTATCCTGGCCATCTGGCGATAATACGCTGTATGCGGCTTCAGCCCAACAGGCCGGGCGCGCGCTGGCCGAATATGTGGGGTGCCCATTAAAAATCTTCGGGGCAAAAAAGTTCGTACAGCAGTCAGACTCCAGCCCTGGTCGCAGTGGTGTCACGGGGCCGCTTGTGCCGCACAAACGCGAGGACATCGGACCACAACAAGTCAAGTTGATGGCGCAGTCGGTCAAATTACCGCTCGAATATCCTAATATGTGGCTGGGGCATGCGCGGTCAGGGGTAACCCTGCGGCTGGCCAAAGAAGCCTCTGAGAAAAAACACGGCGGTGTTACACCATCGTTTAACCAGTGTGTGATCGATCCCAAAGACGGCGCGATTCGCCTGCTGCCGCCAACCGGTCTGTTAGGAACGTTTTTCGGCGGCCAACAGGGGCGGGTCGTTAAGACTCACGAAGTCCGGAATGTCGAACTGCGCCACTCGGTCACACACGAATACGTGCCCCAGCAAGAGGGCAGCGGGGTTATAACCGAAGTCACGTATACGATCCACAGTTGGGATATCTACCTGACGCTGCCCGATGAATCGCTGCTGTTGGCGCAAACCAGCCACACGACCAGCAGTGAGCTGACACGTCACCGCGCGATGGCTGGTAATAAGTTCGCCGTGGACACGGAAGCCGGAATCGCGTACCTGCGCAAGCACCAGGCCGACCAGGAAGCATATGATACTGCCATTGGCTGGGCTGATGGGGCGGCCATGGTTATCGCCAGTGCGCTTGGTGTGCGCCTGGTAAAAACTGAAATCGACAATAACTCAAGCGCCTAACAGCGGCTCAAAATTGCAGCCAGTGAAACGCGTAGGGAGCCAAATTAACCGGATACTGGCCGTCTTGCACAGGCGGCCAGACCTCGTTTTTGAGCACATCGCGCGGCGTTTTTCCCATATAGGCGGTTAAATCCAACATGGTTTGCTGGTTTTCGCCGGTCAGGTTGGCCAACACCAGCATACATTCACCCTCACCCGACGGCGCGTAATCATCCTGGCTGCCGTCCATCTGCCGCCAATACGCTAACACGGCCTCGTTTTCGGGTAGTGCAAATGCAAACGTACCGCGCCCAAACGCGCAAAATCGTTTGCGTACCCTGAGCATATGCCGGAGCGTGTTCCACAACGAGTCCGGGTCCACTTTTTGCTGCTGCACGTTGAGATGCTGGTAACCAAATACATCGTCATCCAACACCGCTTCGTATAGTGTGTCAGCATCCGAAAAGCCGCCGTGTTTGGTGTTTTTCCACTGCATCGGTGTACGAAGACCATTCCGGTCATGCCGCCACACATCATCACCCATGCCGATCTCATCACCGTAATAGATAATGGGCGCGCCGGGCAGTGAAAACAACAGCGCGTTGAGCAGTTCGATCTGGCGGCGATCATTGTCCAACAGCGAAGCCAGGCGGCGGCGAATCCCCAGGTTTTGACGCATACGCGGCTCTGGCGCGTACTGCTCCCACATAAACTGGCGTTCTTCCTCGGTGACCATCTCAAGTGTCAGTTCGTCATGATTGCGCAGAAAAATACACCACTGCGCCAGCGCAGGTATTTCGGGCGTGCGCTGCAAAATGTCAACAATACATTTCCGGCTGCGCTGCTTGAGCGCCATGTACAGGCGGGGCATCAGCGGGAAATGAAACGCCATGTTAAATTCGTCGTTATCGCCAAAGTATGGGCGTACATCCTCAGGCCATTGGTTTGCTTCCGCCAGCAAAATACGGCCCGGCCATCTATTGTCAACGTGCGCACGCATCCGTTTGATGTAGTCATGTGTTTCAGGGAGATTTTCGCAGTTCGTGCCCTCGCGCTCAATGAGGTACGGCGCGGCGTCTACCCGGAAACCGTCAATGCCCAGGTCCAGCCAATAGGTGATAATGTCTAACATCTCCTGCTGAACGTCGGGATTGTCGTAATTCAAATCGGGCTGCTGGCTGTAAAACCGGTGCCAGTAGTATTCGGCGGTTGTTTCATCATATGTCCAATTTGACGTTTCGGTGTCAATAAAAATGATGCGGGCGTGGCGGTATTTCTGGTCGGTTTCACTCCACACATACCAGCTCCGTTTGGGTGACTCTTTGGAAGACCGGGATTCGATAAACCAGGGATGTTGATCGGACGTATGGTTAACAACAATATCGACAATAATGTACATCCCGCGCGCGTGCAGGCCATCGACAACGGCTTTAAAATCGTCCAGTGTGCCGTAATCCTCGTGAATGCCGTAATAGTCGGCGACGTCGTAGCCATCATCGACTAACGGGGAAGGGAAAATAGGCAGCAGCCAGACACAGTCAACACCCAATTCCTGCAAATAATCCAGTTCTGCCAACAGCCCTTTAAAATCACCGTGCCCGTCGCCATTACCATCACGAAACGCACGAACATACAACTCGTAGAACACAGCATCTTTGTACCAGGTGGGATTGTCGTACAGCAGCATTCGATCCTTCCGAATAGATATAATAATCCTGCCGCCTATCGATGGCACATACCGATAGGCCAACAGGATACAACCATTCCATCCGCTGTCAAACTCACAACACAGCGCCGGTTCGGCGCTGTGACATGTCGCGTGGCGATAATAATAATCGATTTTGGGGGACAATCAAGCGAAATTTACACGAATAACCATTCTGCCTAGCCGCAGCTCATCACCATCTCTCAAAATGCGTGCCTGATGAGCGATTAACTTCTGCCCGTTGATGTGGGTTGAGTTCGCACTGCCTAAGTCCATGACCTTGATGGCATCGTCGTCAACCAGAATCGATGCGTGTCGCCGGGACACACCGTAGTCTCGCGCATCGTACGGTTCCAGATCGATGTCGGGAATCTCGTCATTTTCGGTATCATAACGTCCGACAATCATATAATCCAGCAAGTCAACAATAAGGGGTTCACTATGACCGCGCACATGAAAGAGCAACTTACGGTCAAGCCCCAAACGCGCAGTTCCCCACCGTGGGCTGGAGGCTTCCCGCGAGGGTTCTAAATGCCGGGTGGTACCGTCGAGGGCCTGGTCGGGTCTGAGCAACCAACCACAGCTAAGGCAAAATGCTTCACCCTCAGGGTTTGCGTAACCACAGTGGGGGCACCTGTTCACCGCAATCACCTTTCCGACTACATACCGTCTATTTACACCAGTATACATGAAGGATATATGGCGACACAACCAGCACAGGCTATTCTCAATTATTGAATACAGCATCATTTAACAATAAATAAACATATCCCATTCTGATCAAGGTATCATATTCCGGTCATCAAAGCGAGGCACATGGCTCAGGCGGTTGGTTAGCTGGCAGCGGGCACAATAAACCCAAACGTGCTGCCTTTGTCCGGTTCACTTTCATAAAAAAATTCACCGCCGAGCAGATCGATGAAGCCTATCGCAATCGGCAGCCCCAGGCCATGCCCCTTAAATGACCGTACCAGCTCACTATCCGCACGCCAAAACAGCTCGCCAATGTGTGTTTGTTCTTCTGCGGTCATGCCGATTCCAGTGTCGATCACCGACACTTTGAGCGTGCCATCGCCGCCTTGGGCCCGTACCGTGATCTCACCCCCATCTGGCGTGTACTGCAATGCATTGGTAACCAGTTTTTGAAGCACCTGCGCTAACCGGGCGCTGTCCAGATTTAACAGGGGAAGCCCGGACGGTGTATCAAAGGTCAATATATGGTTATGTTCTTCCGCCAGACTACGGGTATCTTTTTCGACCTGCATCGCGATATTTTTGTACATGTCCATTTTGGCATCAGGGCGCATCCGGCCCGACGACAGTTTGCTAATATCGCTAATATCGCTAACAAGATGCTCCATACGGATCACGTTCGACCGGACAATCTCGACAAACTGCTGCTGCATCTCGTTCAGTTCACCCACCACGTTTTTCGCCAACATGTCAGAATACCCGCGAATGCTCGTCATCGGCACGCGAATTTCATGAACCATAACCGACACAAATTTGGCATTTTGGGAAATGATATCCTCGACCGTCTGGCGAAGCGCTGGCGCATCTTGCCCCTCGCCCAGGCGTTGGGCCGTGATCAATAACCGGTCAAGCTCATCCAGTTTAGTTTTTAACGCGCCGTCGGCCTGCTGCTGCATGTCGCTTACCAGTTGGCGGGCTGTCGCCAGTGGGCTGGTCTGCGTGTCGCTCATAATCCTTTTTCCCCTTTGATATAATGCGCCAGATAGTCCGGCTGCCAGAAACGTTCTGCATAGTGCCCTCGACCCACCCGGACAGCGTATTGACGCACGGCTTCTTCCATCACCTTGACATCAGCCCAAAAGGTGCTGATTTGCGATTCATAACAGGCAATCGCGGCTATTTTTGTGTCCAGCGTCGTCTGACTCATGGGTCTGACGATCGGTGTCATGGGAACACCACAGGCCGCCAGCGCCGTTTCGATCACGTGAGCACCTTCTGCACTGTAAGGATACTCTTCGTAGAAAAAAACGGCTACTTCATTATGTGTGTGAAACCATTCTAACACCATATCGCGCACCAGTTGGTGATCAACATGGGCGCCAGCACCTAACGGGGCATATACCGTTTGGGCTGTTTTTAAGCGGTTGGTCACCGTGTGCACGTGCTGTAACACCGGATCGTGAGGGCTGATCACACCAAACAACGCGCCCAGGTCCGGATAAAGCAGCGTCCCCTGCCCATCTGTGCGATAGAGCGCGTCCGGAAACGGTCCCCACTGCACCGCGCTGCCCAAGTGATCGAGTGCACGTTGATCCTCGGTGCGGCGGCCCGGTGCAGGATCGGCACCAAGCTGCCAACGCACAATATGCTCCTCAACAAACGGGTGAGGCGGCACATCCGGCGGCATGTCGGCAGCCATTACGGTTAGCACCGTCACCGACTCGCCGTGTTGTACCAGTTGAGCCAACCACCCCCCGCAGCTTAATACAACGTCATCGGCGTGTGGAGACAAAAACAGGTGCATTTGTCCATTCTTCCCATCATCTGACCACTCACGCTGCTCCATACCCACATGTAATCATAACACCCTGGCTTGCCAAACCGGCCAGGGTGTTGGTTAAATTATCGATCAATCGCGCACAACGGTTATTTTTTCTTGCGGCGCTGGTAGAGGAATGTGTACAACGGCAGCAAAGCCGACTGGGCCGTATCCACTACCGCATCCGAGGTCCGGCGGGCCAGGTGACGCGCGCGCGCCATCGAAAACAGGCTGTGCGCCGCGCTAATTTCACTCGTCCCCATCTGGACAACGACCGATGCCCAGGTCATCCCGGCCCCGATCGCACACATGGCCACCAGATCACCATCCTTCAAGCGCCCTTCCTCGATGGCCTCAACCATGGCCAGCGGAACCGATGCCGCCGAGGTGTTGCCGTAGCGCTCCAGGTTCATATACACCTTGTCGATCGGCACACGCATATGGCGCGCCGCGGCCTCGATAATACGGGCATTCGCCTGGTGGGGAATAAACAGGTCGATGTCATCCGGCGTGAGGCCCGCCTGGTAAATGGAACGCTTGAACGAGCCGGACAACGTCCGCACGGCGAACTTAAACACGTTCTGGCCATCCATACGTATGTACTGGCGGCGCTCGTCAATCGTCTTTTGCGCAAGCGGTGACGTTGATCCGCCGTCAGGTACGTACATGTACATCGCCCCGGCGCCATCCGATCCCAGTTCGTATGACAGCACGCCGCCCGGCTCATCGCTGGCTTCAATCACCGTTGCCGCCGCCGCGTCACCAAACAAAACGCACGTGGTACGGTCGGTAAAGTCAACGGCAAACGAGATAATTTCCACGCCAACGACCAAAATCCGGTTGTACATGCCGCTGAAAATAAACTGGCTGGCTGTTGTCAGCGCATAGACCCAGCCCGAACAGCCCGCCACCAGTGAAAACGCGCCACACTCTGCCCCCAGCATATCCTGAACCTGGCTGGCAACCGATGGCAGCAGGTAGTCCGGGGACGATGTCGCCACAATGATCAAGTCCAGGTCTTTGGCCGTAATTCCAGCGACCTCAAGCGCTTGTTCAGAAGCAGCGACCGACATGCTAGACGCCGTATCATGTTCACCGCGAATACGACGTTCCTTGATACCGGTACGCGTTGTAATCCATTCGTCACTGGTATCAACCATCTGGGATAAATCCTGGTTGGTCAGCACGTGTTCCGGCACATATTTGCCCCAACCGGTGATTTTGGCGTAACGCTCATGTATCATGAGAAAAGTCCCCCCCCATCTCTTTTTGTGTTGGCAGTTGAATATCGGTTTTGCATCAGGTATGAATACTCAGGCGACGCTGGTCCGGCGCGTGCGTTTACCTGTCAAAGCGTCGATCACTGGACGGCGTGCAATAATCACAACACCCGCTGCGGTCAGCGTTGCTCCACCAATCCCTACGGCGGCAAGCTGAACACGCGGCGAAAGCTGGCGAATGCGCTCCCACCATGGCGGTGATATCAGTGAAGTTTGATTGTCAAGCTGGCGGCGTAACTCTTCCACAAATTCATGAGAAGGCACAACCGGCAGCAGTGTTTTGCTAATACGCTCAGCCAGCGCGAGCAGGTCTTCGACCTGGCTTAACGCAATATCACCGTACTGCTCTAAAAGATAGTCCAGATTCAACGTGTCTGTCGCCAGCGCATCAGCATGCGCTATCAGGAAATCCTGAAGATGGCTTTGGGTCCGATTTTTGAATAGTGAATTCGTCATTGTCTCGACTCTTTACAACTTGGCGTGGTAGATTATGCAATGATGATCCTGATTACTGCCGAAAACGCCGCCGCCACGGTTCACGGGCTGGCAATTCGTCTTGCCCCAGGTCGCCGCGCAGCGACAACAATGTACGATGATAAAGCGACTTGATAGCCCCTTCGGTACGGTCCATAACCACACCGATCTCGGCATTCGACATACGTTCAACAAATTTCAGCAGCAGCAACTGCTGGCGTTCGGGCGGTAGTTGGCGGATAGAGGATAACAACCGCGCATGTTCTTCGTTGCTCTCGGTGACAGCTTCCGGCTGTGTTTCGATCCGCATACCGCTGGTGATATGCTCGTCCAACGGAACAACTTTCTGACGTCCACGATCGCGGTGCCAATTGGCTACCAGGTTGTGCGCAATGCGATATAACCACGCCGAAAAGGGTATTCCCCGGTCCGTGTAATTGCCAATATGTGACAATGCCCGGAAGAACACGCGTGACGTTAAATCCTCGGCATCGTGATGATTACCGGTTCGGTAGTACACGTAGTTGTAGATTTTTTGCATATAGCGCTCGTACAACTCACCGAACGCCATCGAATCGTTTTTTGCCCAATTAACGAGTTGGACATCATTGGCCTGCGCGTAATCGCGCAGTGCCGGGATATTTTGCCCAGTCATGCGTACTAACACCTCATCGCTTCGATGGTTACGCTTTTTACAGCATATTCAAGGCGTCGTGCGAGTATACCAAGCAATGTCACTCCACACTAGCATCGTCGTGTTTGGCACGGCTGCGGCATCTACCGTAGCCGTGTATCCCACCCGCTGCTATAATCGCCACTATGAATCAAGCACTGACCCAACAACGTATTCGTGTTCGTATTGGCAAACAGGGTATGTTCCGGTTTGTCGGGCACCTGGACCTGGCCCGCATCTTTGAGCATGTGCTGCGGCGGGGTGAAATATCCCTGGAGTATACCCAGGGGTTTAACCCGCGCCCGCGTATACAGTTTGCAGCCGCCTTACCCGTCGGCGTGACCAGCACGTGTGAATATGTCGATGCGTGGCTGATAAACCGGCTGGTCGATGGATTCCCTGAGCGGTGGATCGAACGCCTCAACGCGACCAGCACATCCGGACTCGTTGTTTATGATATAACTGAGGTACCGGTCAAAAGTGACGCGCTCCCGACCCTGGTCACCAGCGCGGAATATATCATCACACCGGCAGACGACGCGGTCGATTTTGACGCGCTCTGCCAGCGGGCCCAGGCCCTGATCGATGCACCCACCATTGAACGCGTTCGCCGGGGCAAGCCCTATGACCTGCGTCCGCTCATTTTGGCGCTAACACCCGGCACGGACGCGCACCTGATCGCGCACATGGTTGCCGGTGATCGCGGCAACGGGCGCCCTGATGAGTTGGTAGACGCATTGGGACTCGATATAACCCAGGCGCACATTCACCGCCGCTGCCTTTACCTGGGTGATGAACCCTCACCATCAACGTGATGCTGTAAGACAAACGTATTCTGAAGGGTGGCAGACGGCATGACTCCTGATATTCATCCTGATGCAATTGAATCACTGTTAAACGGACAGCACGGCGCACCATTTGACCTGCTTGGCCCGCACGCAGCCGGAGACAACGCGGTATCAATTCGTGTGTTCCGGCCCACGGCCAAAACCGTGACGGTTGTTGACACGCAGTCCGGCAAGCAGTTCGCCATGACACGCCAGCACGAGAGCGGTTTTTTTGAGGTGACCGTCAGCCAGCCGGTTGATCGTGCCTATCATCTGGCGGCGGTAACACATGATGGGCATGAAGAAATCTTCGCCGATCCTTACGCCTTTGGCCCGCTGCTCACCGACTACGATTTTCACCTGTTGAGCGAGGGCCGCCACTTCACCAGTTATGACAAGCTCGGCGCACACGTGCGGGAAAACAACAACGTGACCGGCGTGCATTTTGCCGTCTGGGCACCAAACGCGTACTGCGTGAGTATCGTCGGTGACTTTAACCACTGGGACACGCGCGTACACCCGATGCGTCTGCACACCGAATCCGGCATCTGGGAGTTGTTCATACCCGGCCTGGGTGACGGTGAAGCCTACAAATATGATATCCGTTCGCGTGTCAACGACTACCACACGCAAAAAGCCGATCCCTACGGGTTCTATTCTGAAATGCGCCCGCGAACCGCGTCAATCGTGCACAACATTGACCGGTACGAGTGGCACGACGACGCCTGGATGACAGCGCGGTCCGAGCGTAATCCGCTGAAAAGCCCGATGTCGATCTACGAGGTGCATCTGGGATCGTGGCGGCGCAAAAACGACGGCCAGCACTGGCTGACGTTTCGTGAATTGACCGACGAGTTGGTGAGTTATCTCAAGGACATGAACTATACCCACGTGGAGTTGATGCCCATTATGGAGCATCCACTCGATGCGTCATGGGGCTACCAGGTTACCGGCTATTACGCCGTGACCAGCCGCTACGGTACACCCGACGAGTTCATGGCTTTTGTCGATGCCTGTCACCAGAACAGTATCGGCGTGATTCTGGACTGGGTGCCGGCCCATTTTCCCAAAGATGGTTACGCGCTCAGTTACTTTGACGGCACGCACCTGTACGAACACGCCGACCCGCGCCAGGGTGAGCACCCGGACTGGGGCACGTACATTTTTAACTACGGGCGCAACGAGGTACGAAACTACCTGATCACCAACGCCCTGTTTTGGCTGAAAAAATTTCATATCGACGGGCTGCGGGTTGATGCTGTGTCATCCATGATCTACCTGAATTTTGGGCGCAAAGACGGCGAATGGATCACCAATGAATACGGCGGTAACGAAAACTTACAGGCGATCCGGTTTATGCAAGAGGCCAATGCCGTCATTCACGCCGAATGCCCCGGCACAATCACCATTGCCGAAGAATCAACCGCCTGGCCGATGGTTTCCCACCCCACCTACCTGGGCGGGCTGGGCTTTACGTTTAAGTGGAACATGGGCTGGATGCACGACACGCTTGAATACATCAGCAAAGACCCCATTCACCGCCGCTACCATCACAACAAGATCACGTTTTCCTTGATGTACGCTTTCAGCGAAAACTTTGTGCTGTCGCTGTCTCATGACGAGGTCGTGCACCTCAAAGGCTCGATGATCGAAAAGGTGCCGGGCGACTGGTGGCAAAAATTCGCCACGCTGCGCGCCTTATACGGCTACCAGATCACACATCCGGGGAAAAAACTCACCTTCATGGGGCAGGAGTTCGGCCAATGGCGCGAATGGAGCGAAACACGCAGCCTGGACTGGCATTTGCTCACGTGGCCGACTCATGCCGGGCTGCAAGCCTGGGTACGTGACCTTAACCGGCTGTACCAGGAGCAGCCTGCGCTCTATCGCCAGGACTTTGAACCGGGCGGCTTCCAGTGGATCGAGGCCAACGACACAGATCAGAGCGTGTACACCTATATTCGTTACAGTGACACGCCCGGCGACCTGCTGGTCATCGCCTGCAACTTCACCCCAATACCACGCACCAACTACCGCGTCGGTGTTCCGGTGGCAGGCCACTACAAAGAACTCATGAACAGTGATGCCAGCATCTACGGCGGGGGCAACATCGGCAATTACGGCGGCGTGATTACCGAGCCAGTCCGCTGGCACGCCTGGGATCAAAGCCTGAGCCTGACAGTACCGCCGCTGGCTGCCGTGATCTTAAAACCGGAGCAGTAAGCCAGCATGACACCTCACACAAAAAGCTCCGACCGAGGCGCTTGTTTGCTTCGATCGGAGCTTGTGTTTTTATACCAGGCGCCCTAGTTACAGCAGATAAGGTCGGCCATGATGCCTTCAAGCGCTTCACGCGATGGCCGGAGTACATCGTCCGACAGGCGCGCCAGCGGTATGTCCACAAGGTGTGTTGTTTCGAGCAGCGTAGGCCGCCGTTCATCAACGTAGATCAAGCCGGTGATGAACTGGTTCTGCAAATGCGCTTCTTCGATGATCTGGAACGCCGCCTGTTTATCGGTTGGATCGTGCTTGTCGGGATCGAGCTTTTTTAACATCAGGTGCGACCCGTCGTGCATCTCCACCGCCTGAATCTGGCCCGGCTCGTGCACATCGATGATGATCGGGTCATATTCAGGAATATACGTCAGGTCTTGCAGCGGGTCCTCATGCACTTTGCCATAGGGATAACTCTTAGATGACGTTTCGTGATTGTTAAACGTCACACACGGGCTGATGATATCCAGCACGGCTGTCCCTTTATGGCTGATCGCGGCTTTCAGCAGCGCCCGAACTTGTTTCGCATCCCCGGCAAACGACCGCGCCACAAACGACGCATCGGCTGCCAGCGCTTCCAGGCACACGTCAATGGGCGGCAGTTCGTTCACACCGGCATATTTGAGCGTCTGTCCCATATCCGCTGTGGCCGAAAACTGCCCTTTGGTCAGGCCGTAGACGCCGTTATTTTCCACGATGTACACCGCCGGTACGTTGCGGCGGACCATGTGCTTAAACTGGCCCAGGCCAATGCTGCCGGTATCACCATCGCCGCTGACGCCGATCGCGATCAATTCGCGATTCGCTGTCGTGGCGCCGGTCGCAATCGATGGCATGCGCCCATGCAGCGAGTTAAACCCGTGCGAACGGTTGAGGAAATAGGCCGGAGACTTGCTCGAACAACCAATCCCGCTCAGTTTGATGATATCGTGCGGGTTGAGTGACATTTCAAACGCGACCGCGATGATCTGGTTAGAAATCGAGTTGTGGCCGCATCCCAGACACAACGTTGACGGGCGGCCTTTGTAATCGTTACGCGACAAACCGATCTGGTTTTCACGGATACCGACACTCATTTTTTAGCGCTCCTGTTCCAATACAGCGTCTACCATCCAGCGTGCCGTCAGCGGCATGCCGTCCAGGTGTGCGAGGGAAACAATACGGTTGGCCATCTCCGGGTACTCCATGTACAGCAGCTTGGCGACCTGGCCGTCGGCGTTGTTTTCGACAACATACACGCGCTCGTACCGGGCCAAAAATTCACGCGTGGTTTCTTCAAATGGCAGCGCACGCAGCCGGAGATAGCTGGTTTTGAGATCGTGCTCCTTCAACAGTCGATCACGCCCTTCTACAATACATACATCGGTTGTGCCATAGGCGATGAAGCCGATGTCGGCACCGTCCACAAGGTCCACCACAGGCGCAGGCACCAGCGTGCGCGCCGTGCCAAATTTACGTTTGAACCGCGCCATGTTTTCGACCCAGTGTTCCGGGCGCTCGCTGTATATGGCCTGTGGATCGTGGCCGGTGCCGCGAGCAAACCAGGCCGCCGCCGGGTGATCCGTACCGGGCAGGGTGCGGTACGTGATGCCGTCACCGTCCACATCCTCATAACGCCCAAACCGGCCCAACTCTTCGAGATCAGCAGCGCTGAGCACTTTTCCGCGATCCAGCGGGGTGTCGGGATACTCAAACGACTCGCTCATCCACAGGTTCATGCCCAGATCAAGATCACTCAGCACAAAAACCGGCGTCTGTAAACGTTCGGCCAGGTCAAAGGCTTTCCAACCAAACTCAAACGCCTCGGCAATACTGCTCGGCAGCAGCACGACATGGTGGGTATCACCGTGCCCCAGGAAGTACGCGGATATCACATCTCCCTGGGAAGTACGCGTCGGCAGACCCGTACTGGGTCCCACCCGCTGAACATCCCAAATGACAGCGGGCACTTCGGCGTAGTAGGCTAACCCGGCAAACTCAGCCATCAACGAAATGCCGGGGCCAGATGTGGCCGTCATCGACCGCGCGCCAGCCCATCCAGCGCCGATAACCATACCAATCGCGGCAATCTCGTCCTCGGCCTGCACAATGGCATAGGTTGTTTTGCCGGTGGTGGGATCAGTGCGCAGGTCCGACAGGTAAGCGCGCAGTGAATCGATCAGGCTGGTTGACGGCGTAATCGGATACCAGGATACAAACGAAACGCCGCCAAACACGGCCCCCAGGGCGCCCGCCGAGTTACCGTCCAACAGCAGCATACCATCGGTCGCGCGCATGCGCTCAACCTTATAGGGGTCCAGCTTGGGGAAGTTGTCCTGCGCCCACGCATACGCGGTTTTGACCACACCCATATTCATGTTTATCGGCTTGGCTTTGCCGCCAAAGTGGAAATCGAGCGCAAACGCGATTTCGTCGAGATCAATATCAAGAATAGTCGCCAATATCCCCACATACACCATGTTGGAGACGTAGGGTTTGAGATTAGCCGGAATGCTTTCATCCGCATCAATCAATGCCTTAACCGGCATGGGGTAATAAAAAATGTCATCCCGGTTTTGTTTGAACTTCCATTCTTCCGGGTAAAAACACACCCCGCCGCCAGCGAGTTTTTCCACATCTTCCAAAAACGTCTGCTGGTTCATGGCAACCAGGACGTGATAGTCTTCGAGACGGGCGATATACCCGTCTTTGTTCACCCGGATAGAATACCAGGTCGGCAGCCCTTGAATGTTGGAGGGAAAAATATTCTTCCCGCTAACCGGTACACCCATTCGAAAAATAGCGCGGAGAAGGGCGGTATTTGCTGTCTGGCTACCAGAACCGTTCACCGTTGCGATCATGATCTGAAAATCGTTCACAATCGTTCCCTGCTCATTCAGGATCGAGTCCAATGGTGAACTCTGAACTGTACTCATACTCCGTTACACTCCTGCACAATCGCCTGTTGATGGCTCAATAGCCGATAGACAAATTCCAAAAACGACCCGCTATTCAAAAATGTGAGTAATAAGTGATCGCTGTTCAGCAGTTTTTTCTGCACCTTGATCAACTTGAGCGGGTATATGCCGCAGCAACTGCATATGTTCTTCTAGCGCCCGGCAGCCTGACGCATAATCCCCCTGCGCCACACATTCGACCATGCGTTCGTGATAACCCCAGACTTCGCGGTGATAGGATAGATCGGTGTAGAGGGCCAACCCGAACGCCTCATACGCGATCCAATAAGCCCCAAGCACACCCTGTACAAACGGGTTGTCCAGGCGCTTATAAAATGTCAGGTGCAAACTGCGATGTTCTTGAAAAGGGACTTCAACCGGGTTGCAGTTAAGTTTTTTATAGGCACGTGTAACCAGTTCACGTAAATCGACGATATCGTCCGGTGTGAGCTGTGCAACGGCTTCGTGCCAAAAACTGAGTTCAACATTTTTGCGGAGTTTCGAAAAATCGTAGAAATAAGCAGGGTTTAACCCCAGAGCATACAGCAGACTCAATGTCACTGCCGGTTCAAAATCAAATTCCTGTACTCGTGTACCAATGCGCGGTTTGACCTGAACCAGCCCCAGCGTGCGCACAACTTCGAGTTCTTCACGGACCTTACTAACACTAACCCCTAGCTCACGGCTGAGTTCCGTAATAGTTGGCAGGCGTTCGCCGGGCTGAACTCGATGCTCGATAATATAACGCAGTATACCTGAATCCAGGCGAAACGGGCGAAGCATATGAGTTTCTTGAGACACCCCCTCTCGGCATCATGATGGAAAATCATCTGATCAATCATATAAATCAGATTTATGTGAATCGATTATAGGATAAAGGTGATCCAATGGCAACCTGTATCGCGTGATTTGCCAACAATCAGAAAAGCCGGTGTGAGGTTTACTATTCCGGGAGTCGCTATCAGGGGAACGTCTATTTCTCCGGAGGCAGCCAGGCCCGGTAGTTGCCGTTGCTCGATGACTCGCCGGTTGGGGTGGATGCCGGTGTGGGTGATGCGTCTGGCGCTGCTGTTGTTTGGGCGGCGTCCTCGTCGGGAATTGTGAGCGATGTCTCAACCGCGCGCATGGTTTCGCCCACCAGCCGCTTGGCGGGTGACATGTTGCTCATCTGGCGCACGCCCTTGGATAACTCGCGCGAGGCGTCCATAATTTCCTTACCTTCGGGGCCAAGCTCGGTTTCCACTTCCGCTATAAATTCGCTCCATGTCTCGCGTGCTTTGCGTACCATACGCCCCATTTCGCGCGCCCACTTGGCTGTATTTTGGGGGCCGCCAATGATAAACATGGCCAGCACAATAATGAGCAATTCGAATACACCAACACCAAAAATACCGTCCATGGTACGTCCTTCAATCCATCAATCCGGGCACGTCGTCGATCGGTTCGAGTTTATCCGTGCGCTGTTCCCTGGTTGCCAGGCCGATGCCTAGCAGGATCAATACCGACCCGATCAATTGCAGTGCCACCGGCCACTCATCAAGAATGACTATCGCCAGCAAACCGCTGCCGATTGGCTCGCCAAACACCACCAGACTCACATACGCAGCCGGTAAAAAGCCCAGCGCATAATTAAACGACGAATGCCCGATGAGCTGTGGCACCAGCCCCATCATCAGCATCCACACATAAGCTTCGCCCGGCAAACCGGCAACCGGCAGTCCGGCAGCGGCAACAACACCTACCAGTATAACCGCTGCCGCGCTGTAAACCAACCAGATGTAGACGATCACACTCAGGCGCGCGCGCAGCCGCCGGCCAATAATAAAATAGATGGCGGCCATCACCGCGCCGACTAACGCCAGCCCGTTGCCAAGCAAAGGATCATGGCGGGTGGGCGGCGTGCCGACTTCACCACTCAGGCCAACCAGCACCCCCCCGCCAAATGCCAGCATCAGCCCGATGACGGCCCAGCGTCCCAACCGTTCGTTGAGCACCAACGGTGACAACAGCGCGACCCACAGCGGATTCGTGGTCACCAACACCACACTATTCACAACTGCCGTATATTCTAACGATGTGATCCAGGTCGCGAAGTGCAAGCTCAGCACACCGCCGGATACCAACGCCCACGCCAGATCACCAAGCCTGACGGCGCGCAGTTCGTGACGGTGGCGGCTGAATACCAACGGCGTCAGCACCACAGCCGCGACACATAACCGTGCGGCGGCCAACACCAGCGACGGCACACCGACAGATTGGGCCAGCCGGATAAAAATGGCGGCGGTTGATACCGCCAGAACACCGCTCACCAGGGCAGCATACGGCTGCCACGTCGTATGCTCGGATGTGGACATGGTTTGAACCCGTTCAGCCATGAGGAGTTAGCGGTCTTCCGTTCTGCTAAGCGCCCCGCCGGGCTGTTTATGCCGGAAAGAAGCGCCATTTCGCCGGGGCATAATCGCCTGGGCAACGTGCTCGTGATTGTAGATCACGTCGACCGGCATATCATACGACATCGACAGCGTTTCTTCGGTGAGCACATCCAGCGGGGTACCGAATGCTACCACGCGTCCGGCTTTCATCACCATCACATGATCGGCGTACAACAAGGCGCTGTTCGGGTTATGGGACGAAATCACAAACGATACATCCTGTTCGGCGGCCAGTTCCAGCACGGTTTCGAGCACCAACCGCTGGTTACGGGGGTCCAGGTGAGCGGTGGGTTCGTCTAACAGCAGCACGTTAGTTTGCTGCGCCAGCCCGCGTGCGATCAGGGTAAGCTGGCGCTCACCGCCGCTCAGTTCGGTATATGCCCGCTCGCGCAGCGCGGTCAGGCCCACGGTTTCAATGGCGTGATCGACAATCTCATAGTCAGCTTTGCCGGGCGTGCCAAACAAACGCATATAGGGCGTGCGTCCCATCAAAACGACCTGCCGCACATTGTAAGCAAATACCGGTATGTGCATCTGAGGCACCATGCCAATGTGCCGGGCGCGCTGGTGTGCTGGCAGCCGGTGCACATTGGTCCCATTCAGCCACACGTCACCCGACTTAGGCGCGCGCAGCCCGCCCAGGATCTCCAGTAAGGTCGTTTTGCCGCACCCATTATGGCCCAGCAAATAAAGAATCGAATTCGCTTCAACTGACAGGCTGATATCCTGAAGAACCCATTGTCCTGGCAGGTAGTTGAAGGTCAGCGCATTGGCTTGAAGGATCATTGCCATCCGGTTTTATTGACTCGTAATATGATCAACAACAACGGTACACCCACTATACCCGTAAACACGCCTAATGGGATTTCACTCGCCCACAGATTTCGCGCCAGCGTATCGATCACCAGCAGAAACGCGGCGCCCATCGTGATCGTAGCCGGTACCAGGCGCCGGTGATCAGGTCCGACCAATGTACGTGCGGCATGCGGGATCACCAGCCCAACCCATCCGATCACACCGGCCACCGATACGGCCACAGCCGTCATGACGGTGCTAAACACAATAATGAGCAGTTTCAAACGCGTCGGGTTCAACCCCAGCGCCAGGGCTTCACTATCGCCCAACGAGAGCACATTCAGCCGCCAGCGAATGGCCCACATAAACGCCATGCCCGGCAATGACATCACTGCCAACAGGGGAATATCCGAGCGTGTGGCCCCGGTCAAGCTCCCTAACAGCCAGTACGTGATCGCCGGCAGGCTGTCCAGGGGGTCCGCTACATATTTTAGCAGCGAGGTCAGCGAGCTAAAAAACGACCCGATCAGAATACCGACCAGGGTCAACACCAACAGCGGCGCGCTGTAATACAACCGGCTGATAAAATAGGCCATCGTCACGGCCACCAACCCGAAAAAAAACGCCGACACCTGCACATAAACCGGCGACGCATTAAGCAGCAGCAGCAGCGCCGCGCCAAACCCGGCCCCGGATGTCACACCCAGGATATTTGAATCGACCAGCGGGTTACGAAAAATACCCTGAAACGCCGTTCCCGTCACCGACAGGTTGGCACCGATAATCATCGCCGCGACAATACGCGGCAGGCGAATGCGCGTGATCAGATTATATTCGATGGTCGCTTCAAAGTCTGGGTCACCGCTGGAAAAAACATAGTCGTATAACGCCTGGAGCACATCCCGTGGCGGAATCGCGTACCGCCCCAGCCCCAGCGCAATGATCGCCAGCGGGATCGGCAGCAGCAGGACAATCCAATAAAAAGCCACCTGGCGGCGGCGTACACTGATCAGCACGCCAGGCAGCTCACGACGCAAAACACGCATCACTTGCACAAACCCTGCGCTTCTTCAGGACTCAGATCATAATCATAGAACATATCGTAAAAATAGACAGCCTGGTCTTCACAGCCCAGTTCGACTTGTTCCGGATAAAGCGTTTCGGCCATCCATATAATGCCCAAAATCGAATCGGGCAGGGGGGTATCCCAGGGCGCAACCAGCTTTGGCAGCATATAAACCGCACCGTCCTGGACAGCCCCAACGATAGCCCACTCGTCAGACCCGGTAAATGCTTCCACGCTCGCGCCGCCGTAAGTTGGGACAAAAATCACGTCCGGCTCCCAGATCACAACTTGCTCCAGGTTGATATCATTCCAATAGCCCACCAGGTCTTTGCTAACCGACACACCACCGGCAGCCTCGACCATTGCCGTCTGGTACATATCACCGCTGGCAACCCGGAGCGGTTCAGTCCCGGAAAAATACACTTTAGTCCGCTCCTCGATACCCCCGGTTTGAGCGACAATCTGTTCGAGTGTCATATTGTAATAATCGTTAAACGACCGGGCACGGTATGCCGCATTTGGCCCCAATGCGGTACCGATCAACATCATCGCTTCCTGGAAACGTTCCAGTGTTTCACCCTCAAACCGCAAAATCGGAACACCCAGTTCGGCGGCAGCATCCAACCACTGGGTGCGTGCACTGGCCAGGATCAGATCAGGCTCAAGCGCGGCGATTTCTTCGACGTTGGCTTCTTTCTGGCTGAGTGATGTTGCGCCGGTCAGCGCGTCATAATTAGGATCGATCGCGCGCATCTTTTCCTGGGTATCGGGGGAGCCCACACCCAGGTAAGCCGCGGCAACCAACTGTCCACCAGCGCCAACGGTATACACGTAGTACGTGCTTATGCCGTAAGCCGAAACAACCCGGCGCACTGGCTGCGAGATCGTGACCGTTTCACCGGCCTGATCCACCACTTCGACCACATCCGGCAAGGCGCCCAGGTCGATTGCGATCTGCTGACCATCAGGTGACACGACGTAACCGGCAAAATCATCGAGCATGTCCGGCGCCGGGGCCGCATCGTCGCAGCCGGTGCTGTTGATAGTACGCATGCCCAGTTCGGGCAAAGTCGCATACGCGCGGCTGAGCGTACCACATTCCAACACCGGGGGAACGCCGTCAAACCCGGCATAAAAAATAATATCGGCCTCGGCGGCTTGTGTTAACACATCGTCATCCGACTCGACAAACGCCAGGCTGAAGCTGGCGCCGTCATGTGTTTCGCTGTACGCCGTGGTCCAGGCCTCAACAACCGCGCGGCCCGCCTCAATACCCAGCACAACGATCTCACCTTCGGCCTGTGCTTGTGTGGTGCCGATGGCAGGTGACAGGCTCCCGGCTGCCAATGCCATAAAAAGAATCAGCGCACCCACTCTCTTGAACATCTACTTACCCTCCCGTAAAAAAGTACATCGGACAAAAACTGACACTAATTGTAACAGGTGGAGGGGATATTGCCCGTAATAGACAATTGTCTACCCTGGATTCGAGAAACTACCCGGCGGCGTCAGCTTGTATACCACAAACCCGGCAGTGGAATCCGTGTAAACGACCTCAATTGTTATGCTTTGATAACGCAGCGCTGCCAGCCAGGGCCGTGCTGCTCGCCGGGAAGGTACGGCAAAAAAACGCGGGCTGGACTGTGCCACCATATCATCGGCCAACGCTTCGGGCAGCGGTGAATAGAGTACAATAACTCGCGGCGCATTCCCCAAATAATAGGCCAGCTCCCAGTTCAGCCAGTGATCGTAAACGATCTCGCCGCCGAGTCGCTCGTTCAAAAAACCGGCCAGCACATCAATACCCGCGTGTTGGCCGTGATCACCGCCGACCGCAGCATCACCGTGCAGCGTGTCCACCAGGGGCGGAATCATACATGTTACCACGACAACAGCGATCACGATCACGGCCAGATCACGCCGCACGGAGTCACCCTGCCACCAACCGCTGAGCATGCGCGCTGCCAGCAGCGCGCGCACTGCTAACAGCGCGGCAAACGGCACCAGGCTGTGAATATACCGGTCATACGGGTTAAACGCGATCAGCCAATGCCACGTGACAAACGCCAGTCCGAACCCGGCGATTAACCAATCATGAATCACGGCCCGTGACTGACCGATCCGCGACCGGGCACACAGCACGCCGCGCGCCAGCCAGAACAGCCCGGCGCCGATCAGAATCCCGTTCAGGAGCGGGCTGCCGGTGATCGTGCTGAACCAGTGCCCCCAATCCGCCAGGCGCGGCCACAGTTCATCCGACCGGATCAAGCGTCCGGGATTGTTACGCTGGGCGTTTAAACTTAAAAAACTGCGCGGGGCGCGCGCCTGGTCCCACAACACGACCAGC
>JAFGHR010000114.1 GCA_016930015.1 Anaerolineae bacterium
GGTGGCGCGATACCTGTATTCCCCATATTCTACTCGTTCTTTTCCTACAATCCATTTGGCGTGAATTCGCCGACAGCATCTTGACAAATGGTGTATAGTAAGAGATACTGAGCGCCCCTTGATAATCAACAATCTAATCTAAGTATAGTCGGGTGGACCGTATTAACCAGGGAGGTTGTTATACGTGAGATTTTGATCGACCGTTCGCAGCCTGTGTTTTCTCCAACCACTCTCCAGGCGCCGCCATGATACACCAGTGCCGCGCCGTTCCATCCTGTAAATTGACCGCCGTCCAGACCACTGCCGACTTTATGCCGAGTCCGATTCGCTGCCATTCAACAGACCGACTTTAACCCACCATATATGGGGGTGATTGTAAGGTGTTTTCCCCTATATGTTGGCGGGTATTAATCCGTTTTGGGTGTGCCAGATGGGGTTGGCAGAAGTTGTGCGAATAGAACAGATGAGCTATACTTGTGGCATCAGAAAATCAGAGGTGGTTCGTTGTGGTGGGTAAGGAGGCAAAACGCCATGCACTATTCGATGATCATGGTTTGTCATGCCGCCGATGGTTATTTCGCCGATGGGAATCGCGAGGGCGTTCGCCGGGTGCTGAATCAAACAACACGCGTTGGGCAGGTGCTCCCGCTGGGACACGACCACTACCAGATTGTGTACACGAATGGCGGAACGCTTGAACTTCGTGCGTGCGGCCTGGGTGGAGGCCGGTCATTTCACTATATAGAGGTTTGCCTGACCAGCGCGAGCTGGACCGGGGATATGCTAACGCTGATCTTCAACCTGATGAAAGCCGGCGGATTTGGGCTGCTCGACAGCCTGGACAGCCACCAGATCATCATTACGGCGCCCGAACAGATCGTTTACTTTCCATGGCTGCCCGAACCACCGCGCGTGGTGCGCAGCCCGCATGAACTGGCCCATGTTGTTGGGCTGGTGACGGCAGCCGCCTAACCGGGACCGGTGATACACGGCCCGGCGCAGCAGCTTTAAACCTTATTCCATAACACGATCAACGCACTATCCCAACAAAATGGCGGGCCTGTCTGATAGACGGGTCCGCCAGATGGTTTTTTACACCGGAATGATCCGGCTTTGGGGTGGGGCTATTTGGCGTAATCGACGGCGCGCGTTTCGCGGATAATGGTGACCTTGATCTGGCCGGGATACTGCATCGTTTCTTCGATGCGCTTCGAAATGTCGCGAGCCAGGCGCATCGATGCCAGGTCGTCGATCTCGTCGGGCTTGACCATGATGCGTACTTCGCGCCCGGCCTGGAGCGCATAACTTTGCTCGACGCCTTCGAATTCGCGTGCGATGTCTTCCAACGTTTTGACGCGGCGGATGTACGTGTCAAGGCTTTCACGGCGCGCACCGGGTCGTGCCCCCGAAATCGCGTCGGCGGCTTCAACGATAATCGCTTCCACCGATTCCTGTTCGACTTCGTGATGGTGACTGGCGATACAGTTCACGATTTTTTCGGGAACACCGTGTCGTTTACAGAATTCGGCCCCGATCATGGCGTGTGTACCTTCGACCTCGTGATCGATGGCCTTGCCGAGGTCGTGCAGCAAACCGCCTGCTTTGGTGATGGCCACATCAGCACCCAACTCGGCAGCGATCATTCCGCCCAGGTGCGCGGTTTCGATGGCATGTGAGTGCTGATTCTGCCCGTAGCTGGTGCGGAACTTGAGCCGCCCCAGCAGCTTGATGATCTCCGGGTGCAAACCATGCACGCCTGCTTCATAGGCCGCGCGTTCACCTTCCTCGCGAACAATACGTTCAACTTCCTGTTGGGCATCGGACACTAACTTTTCGATGCGAGCCGGGTGAATACGGCCATCCAAAACCAGCTTGGACATGGCACGCTTGGCAACTTCACGGCGCACAGGATCAAAACTGGAAATGGTCACCGCTTCGGGTGTGTCATCGACCACCACGTCAACGCCGGTAGCCTGCTCAAAGGACCGGATGTTACGTCCGTTCCGGCCAATGATGCGCCCTTTCATCTCGTCGGATGGCAGGGGGACGACGCTCACCGCGATCTCGTTGACCTGTTCGGATGCAATCCGTTGAATGGCCAGGGCAATGATATCACGGGCGCGGCTTTCCGCTTCGAGCTTGGCTTCTTCTTCGACCTCACGGATACGGCGGGCCATATCCTGGCGGGTTTCGGCTTCCACCATAGTCAGTAGTTCTGTGCGTGCTTCGTCGCGGGTCATCTCGGCCATGTGTTCCAGGACGGCTTTTTGTTCTTCATGCATCGCCTGAATGTCGTTCTGCCGCTTGTCGAGCTTACTCTGGCGCTTGTTGAGGTTTTGCTCACGGAGTTCAATTCGTTCATAACGCGCGTCGAGGTCTTCACGCCGCTTTTGTAAGCGGTCTGATTCACGATCCAACTCGACCCGCCGCTTATGTGCGTTTTCTTCGGCTTCCTTCTGAACGCGGAGCGCTTTGTCTCTGGCTTCGATAAGCGTTTGTTTGCTTTCGTTCTGTGCCTCGTTGATGATCCGTGTGGCGTCTTCTTCTGCTTGGCGCTGTCTGTTTGTACCCTGGAGAGTCTGATAAAATATCACACTACCAACGCCCAGTCCAACGCCAATCGCCAGCCCCACCAGGGCTAACACGATTTCCATGGGGCGTACTCCTCATCTGTTCTATAGGTTGTCATAGTCTATGTCTGGTCCAATACAAAATAATCGGGTTGTTCTTCCAACAACTCGTTGGCCAACCGATCAACGATATCACGTACCGTACCGTAGTCAAACCCGCGCCGGGCTAAGAATGCTCCCAGTTTTATTTGGAAGTCGTCCTGGGTCAGCCCACGTAGGCGGCTTACCTTTTCTTGGGCAGCGCGATAGGCCGAATCGTGTGTATCTATCTCGGTCAGCGCTTCATCGATTAAATCGGATGTTATGCCCTTTTGGCGCAGTTCTACACGCAGTGCACGTGGTCCGCGCGGCTTAAAGCGTTCGCGGTTTTCGATCCAGAACTGCACAAACGCGCGATCATCGACATAACCCAACTGGGTCAGCCTGGCCAGGGCCTGGTCGATGATATCAGGCGCGATCTGTTTTGATTTCAGGTTACGGCGAATTTCAGCCGCGCTGTAAGGACGGCGGGCCAGCAGGGTTGCTGCATGGTCAACTGCGCGTGTTACCTCGTCTATGGTTCGAAGCTGTGCAATATCGTCACCGGATAACACCTGGCCTTTGTGCAGGCGTGCTGCCTCAATGAGCGGCAGTCCAAAAGCGAACTCATTGTCCAGGTAAACGTTCACACGTTCTTTGTTACGCTTCTGAACTTCCAGTGCCGTGATTGTCCGGCCCATCGTAACCAGGCTCCAAAATCAAAAACAGCCGTAGCTTGACTGGCCACGACTGTTTGGAATGTGATTGAACTCGTAGACTCGCTTTCAGGTCTACAGCACGCACGCGAAATAACCGGGAAAGCGGTTACATCCTACGGAACTGCCAACACCATGCCTGAGCATGAGCGCGGAGGTTATCTCGTCATAGGGTGATCAAAGATCAGTTAAACTGAACAAATTATGTACGAGATGATGACTCCTCAGCACTGTCCGTAGACACCCACCGACTCAAATGTAAGGTCTCTGGCACCAGGCCAGGGATCATAAGCGTTAAATCGGTTTTTTCGCCCGGAATCTACCGATATTACAAGCCTGTACCAACATCAGGCCGCTGTATCCGGACTTTCTGGGTCAACCCATACCAACAACAGGGTATTGGGTGTAGGCCATGTTGACGTTTTCGCTTGAAATCTTACAGTACGCTTGAGTACAAATGTCAACACTACCTGGTTTCGCGTTAACACCCGTCCAGCGAATGGTATGGTGCGGATGGGTGCAATTCTAACTCTGCTCGAGTTCCACAGTTCAGCCGTGGCACAAGTTATCTATAGCATTATACACTATATTATGCACGCGACCGTTTAAATAAACAAGCACAAGAATCAACGGCTGGCCTGTGAGCAGCCGGTGACAGGCATTCGTCAGGTGGTGTTTACGCGCCTATTTCGTTAGCGCCCTTGTCGGTATAATAAACGGCGGGCAGACCGTATTCTCCACGGATGATATTTTCGATCAGCATCGACAGGTCCGGGTTTTCGCGCAGGAACTGCTTGGCGTTTTCCCGGCCCTGGCCGATCAAATCGTCTTTGTAACGGTAGAACGCGCCGCGTTTTTCGATGACTTCCAGACCGGTGGCGATATCGAGAATATCACCGACCTTGCTGATCCCCTCGTTGTACATGATATCGAACTCGGCTTCGCGGAACGGCGGCGCGACTTTGTTCTTGGTCACACGCACGCGGGTGCGGTTGCCGACCGTATCTCCGCCCACTTTGATCGCCTGGATACGGCGGATGTCCATCCGCACGCTGGCGTAAAACTTGAGCGCCCGCCCGCCGCTGGTGGTTTCGGGATTCCCGAACATGACGCCGATTTTTTCGCGCAACTGGTTGGTGAAGACCATGGCTGAATTGGACTGCTTGATCGCGCCGGAGAGCTTGCGCAGCGCCTGGCTCATCAAACGGGCTTGTAAGCCAACATGGGTATCACCCATTTCGCCTTCGATCTCGGCACGCGGTACCAGCGCCGCCACACTATCGAGCACAATGATCGTCAGCGCCCCGCTGCGAATCAGCGCCTCGGCGATCTCTAGTGCCTGTTCGGCGGTGTCAGGCTGCGAGATGTACAGGTTATTAATATCAACCCCAATCCGGGCGGCATAGGCCGGGTCGAGCGCGTGTTCCATATCAATAAACGCGCAAATGCCGTCACGCCGCTGGGCTTCGGCCACGGCATGTAAACACAGGGTTGTTTTACCGGAGCTTTCTGGCCCGTAGATTTCGGTCACACGGCCCAGCGGAATCCCGCCTACGCCAAGCGCGATATCGACAGCCAACGAGCCGGTGGGGATCGCGTCTACCTGCAAATGAACGGCATCGCCCAACCGGACAATCGTGCCGTCGCCAAACCGCTTGGTCAGGTCGGTAAGCGCCGCTTCTAACGCCTTGTCTCGCCCCTTGTCGGTCATTCGTCATGTCCTCACTTCATACCAGCGATCAGTCTGCCGGGAGAGTCTACAACGTCTGACACGAGTCTGCCACCACGCGCGCCCGGTTAACATGCCAAATGGCATAATTGTTCGCCCGGTTGGGATCGGTGTTGTACAATAAATGGGAATTTCACACGTTAGTGTGGATGCACCATGTTCGAATATCAGACATCGTCAAACGACAACGCTCGAACATTTAGATGAAGGTTGTTTTATGATTACACAAACCACTGAACAACCCAAAACCGGCCCGGTGTCAATCGCTGGAGTACGGTTTTTTGACGTCGGCAAAGTGTATCACTTTAGCTGCGACCACCTGGCCGAACTTTTGGTTGGCGACTTTGTGATCGTGGAAACCACGCGCGGGTGCCAGATGGGGCAGGTCACCAATTTATTGAGTGACACCGGTGAAAACGGATCGCATGACTACAAGCCGATTTTGCGCAAAGCGACTCCTGCCGACTTGATGAATCAGATGATATGGAAGGAACGCGAGCCTGATACGCTTGAAACGTGCCGGAAAAAGGCCGGGGAACTGGGTGGTTTCGAAAGCGCCAAGTTTGTGGCGGCCCAGTATAACTTTGATGGTACGCTGCTCACGTTCCTGTTCAGTGCCGAAGACAAGCTCAACACGGCTAAGCTGCGGTCGGCACTTCAACGCAGCTTCCGCGCCAAAGTGGACATGCGGCAGATCGGCCCGCGCGACGTATCAAAAGTGCTGGGCGGCATGGGGGCATGTGGTATCACACGCTGTTGCAGCACCTTTTTGTGCGATTTCAGCCCCATCTCGATCAAGATGGCCAAAGCGCAGGGTATCTCGCTCAACCCATCGGAGATCACGGGGATGTGTGGGCGGCTGCGCTGCTGCTTGATTTATGAATATGAGCAGTATCACGAAGCACGCAAACGACTGCCCAAGCGTAATAAACGTATTGGCACGCCACACGGCGAAGGTAAAGTCATCGATGTACATGCTTTACGTGACGCGGTGACGGTGCTGGTGAACGACACGCGCCACCTTGTCCCGCGTGAAGACCTCGTTCCGTTGGAAGAGTGGGAAGCGTTCAAGGCCAGGATGGATACCGTGAACGACACGCCCGTGCCCAGCCAACCTGCTACCGTTGATGACGAGGTAACGGCTGCCGAACCGGTAGACACCGATCCCGAAATCGTTCCCGAACCGTATGCCGAGGATGCTGTGCCAGACAAATCGTCAAAGCGTAAGCGCCGGCGGCGGGGTCGATCGCGCCGCAGCCGGGGCCGCAGCAAGGGCAAGCCCAATTAACCTGACAGATGACCACAAGGAAACCAGTAGTCAATGACTGAAACAACCGATCTCCAGCGGGTGATGGGCATTTTTGCCCACCCTGACGATCCCGAATTTTTCTGCGGGGCTACGTTTGCAAAATGGGCCTCAGAGGGCCGGTCGATCACGTTTGTGATCGCCACCAATGGCGACAAAGGCAGCAGCGATTGCGCCATAACGTCCGAAGAACTGGCGGTTATCCGTGAAACTGAGGAGCGCGCGGCAGCGGCTCAACTGGGCGTGGAAGAGGTCGTTTTTCTGCGCCACGCTGACGGTGAACTTCAGCCTACGCTGGCCTTACGCCGCCAACTCACCCGTTTGATTCGCCTCAAACAACCTGATATTGTGGTGACCAATGATCCGACCGCGCGTTGGTATGGTACGCATTATCTCAATCACCCGGATCACCGCGCCATTGGTGATGTGGCACTGGATGCCGTTTTTCCATCGGCGCGCGATCACTTGATGTTCCCTGAGCTGTTCCGCGACGAGGGGCTGGCTCCGCACAAAGTGAGGGAAGTTTACCTGTGTGGTGCGCAGGAGCCGAACCTCAAGATCGACGTGACCGACTTCTGGGAGACAAAAATCGCGGCCCTGCACGAGCACAAAAGCCAGATCAACGACATGGAAGCGATGGCCCGCCGCCAGCGCGAAAACGTTGATCCGGAGTTTGTCGCCAATGGCCGCCGTTACACCGAATCTTTCCGGACATTTCAGTTACGGTAAATGCCTGGAGCACTCACTAATATTGTAGGAGTCTGATGACCTTTGATCGACTTTAAACCTCAAATCAATGCCCGCAAGGATGTATGGATCGCTCGCCGCCGCGATTTACACCGGCACCCCGAACTGGGATTCGAAGAAGTGCGCACCGCCGGGATCGTCGCCCAGGAACTGACCCGGCTGGGCCTCGAAGTCCAAACCGGCATCGGCAAAACCGGCGTGGTGGGCTTGCTCGAAGGGACCAGCGACGGGCCGACGATCCTGGTACGGGCCGACATGGACGCGCTGCCTGTTCAAGAAGAAAACGATGTGGATTATGTCTCACAAACACCCGGCAAAATGCACGCCTGCGGCCACGATGGCCACACGTCGATCGCGCTGGCGGTGGCCGAACTGCTCAGCGAGCGCCGCGACCAGATAGCCGGGCGTGTGAAGTTTGTGTTCCAACCCGCTGAGGAGATCGGCCAGGGTGCCGACGCCATGATCAAGGATGGCGTGCTCACCGATCCGGTGCCCGATATCGCGCTGGGGCTGCATGTCTGGAACGAAAACCCGGTTGGCACGGTCGCGCTGGTGGACGGTCCCATGATGGCCGCCGCGAACGACTTTTTGATCAGGGTGCACGGCGAGGGCGGGCACGGCGGCCTGCCGCACGAAACCCGCGATCCCATCCTGGCCGCCAGCCAGATCGTGACCGCGCTGCAAAGTATTGTGAGCCGCAACGTCCGGCCAACAGATGTAGCCGTGCTGTCCGTGACATCCTTTCAGGCCGGTGACTCGTTTAACGTGATTCCGCCCACCGTGACCATGCGCGGCACAACGCGTGCTTTTGATATCACGGTGCGCGGCATGCTGACACAGCGTATGCACGAAGTCGCCGAGGGCATCGCTGCCGCGCTGGGCTGCACGGTTGAGATCGAAGTCCGTGACCTGACACTGCCTGTCGTGAATTCGGCAGACGTAAACGCGCAGTTGCGGCGCGTGTTTGCGGCGGTCGCGCCCGATCTGACGATCTTGAGCGATTACCAGACGATGGCCGCCGAAGATATGTCGTATTTTCTGGATGCCGTGCCGGGCACATTTTTCTTTGTAGGTTCCGCCGACCCCGATCGCGGCCTGGACTATCCGCACCACCACCCGCGTTTTAATTGGGATGATGAAACCGTGATCCCGCTGGCGGTTGAATTAATGACGGCAGCAGTCGCCTCTTACGTGCTTCCGGAGTGAACCGGCTTTGATCGCATTTCGTAACCTGGTCCGGCAGCGCCGGGACTGGGCCTTTTTGGCGGTGATCTTCACAGCGGCCCTGGTCCGGCTGCCATGGCCGGGCCTGTACCAGCTTAAATGGGACGAAGTCCGGATTCTTGACCGGTCGCTGCGGCTGGCCCGGCATGGTGAATGGGTCTGGCTGTCGAACAATACGTCGTGGTCGGTGATCCCCGGCCACTCGCCGTTTTCAAACTACGTGCTGGCGCTCCCCTATCTGATATCCACCGATCCCCGTTTGCCGCGCCTGCTGGTCGGCGTCATGGGTGTGATCGCGGTCGGGCTGCTGTATTGGAGCACGCGGCGTTACTTTGGCCGGACGGCTGCCGCGACGGCGGGGCTGCTGTTCGCCCTGTCGCCGTCCGCTGTGGATTGGAGCCGGTTTGTCTGGAATCCGAACCTGGCCCAACCGTTTCTGGCGCTGTGGGTGTTGACCGGGCTGCTGGGTTATGTCGAGGGCAAACGCTGGGCGCAGGCCGTTCACTGGCTGGCGCTGAGCCTGGCGGTGCAGGCCCAGGTTGGCTACATATTGATCGCGCCGCTGTCGCTGCTGCTGGTCGCGGTTGGCTGGTTCCGCGCTGAGACCGACCGCCGCGCCCTTTTGCGTTATACAGCGCTCGGATGTGCCATTGCTGCGATCTCGCTGATCCCGTGGATCATCGGCAGCATCGATGCCGGTTTTCCGGCCAAAACCAGCGCCGAAGACGACACCTTTACCCACACGTTTGATTATGTTCAAACCGTGTTTTCGACGTTGGCCAGTTCGACCGAATTCTGGGTCAACGAACGCGCCGCCGCCGGTGATAACAACTGGTGGCCCGTGCTGGCATGGGATCGTGTGCTCCGCATCAAAACGTGGCTCACCCTGGCCGGGGCCGCGTGGCTGCTGGCGGAATGGGTCCGTGAGCGTGACAGGCGTGTTCCGGGGGCGTTTCTGGCCCTGCTGACCGTGTGGCCGCTGATCGGGTTTGTCGTGTCGCCGATCTTCATCATGGACTTTTACCTGATGCCGGTCTTGTTCGGTGCATACCCGGTGCAGGGTATTGTGCTGGCGCGCCTGGCCGCGATCAGGTCGTGGGCGCGGTGGCCGGTAGCGGGTGTTATCGCTGTGTTTGCCCTGCTGCAAGGCTGGCTGATCGTCGGGGCCGCGCACTGGCTGGACGTGGACGGCGCACAGGAAGCGTTCCGCGCGCCCATGCGCCTGCACCTGGACCTATTGGATTCGTGGGCGGAGCACGGTGCGGATATCGTGCTGCTGACCGAAACCGTCGAGGGCAAATACGGCCCGACTGAACAGGCCGGGCTGTGGCGCGTCACCGGGGAAGGTTACCCATCACGGGTCGTGAACATGCCGCAGGGCATCCCGATCCATCCCGGCGGACAGGTGATCGTCGGCACGCTGAACGGCCCGGCTATTCCGCTGTTGTTTGGCGCAGGGATGACGGCGGGCGAACTCAACAGCGGCGATCCGATCTTCCGGTGGGTGACGATCCCGGCGGGGTATGCGCCGGAGCCGGATGTTGTGCCGGATGGCCCGGACCGTTTTAGCAGCGGTGTGCGTGTGTTGGGCGTCGAGGCGCGCGGCGGCCTGGTGCCCGGCCAGCCATGGCCGCTGACCCTGTACTGGCAGCCGGAGCGCTCCGATATCGACCAGCAGTACCAGTTTTCAGTGCGCCTGATCGATGGTGATACTACGTATGCCCAGTGGGATATCGCCTCGCTGAACGGGTGGTTGTGGCACGCGGGCGATATCGTGGTGAATGCGTTTGATCTGCCCGTAGCTGATACGCTGCCACCCGGTGCGCAGGAAGCAGGCAATCTCGCCATCCAGTTGATCATGTACGCCTGGCCGGATATCACCAATGCCGATGTGCTCGACGCCAGCGGGCAGCCGGTTGGGCAGTGGCTGCTGCTGCCGGTATCCGGCGATTAGCATCGGCGGATCAAACCGGCGGCTAGAAACAACGCACGAAACGCGTATAATATCGAACGTGCAGAAAGGTACGAATGGATGCCCCAGGTAAACGTATTTCGATGGCGAACGGGCAGCGGCTGGCTGGTGTTGTCCGGTGGGGGGACGTGGGCATCTGACGACGTTGTCAGCATCGAGTCCAAAGTGTTGAGTTACACGCTGTCCCAGGGGCCGGTGGCATATATCTGGGCCGCCGGAGACATCGAAGCCGCCGACCGTCACATGGACGCGCTGCGCGATCTGGGGGCGCGTACCGGTTTCTTGATCGATATCGTTACCGAAGATGATGATACCCTGTTTGAACAACTCAGCGAAGCCGGTGTGATCATTCTGGGCGACGGTCCCCACCAGGAAACGCTGCGGGATGCGCTGCTTGGTGTGGTGCTGCGCAGCATGGAACAGGCGTTTGATCGCGGTGCCACGCTTTACGCGGTTGGACGCAGCGCCGCCGTGATGGGTGCCCAGCTTGCGACCGGTTCCCAGGCTCTTACCGGTTGTGATTGGCTGGCAGACGCGATCATTTTGCCACAGTACACAACCGGGCAGGCCGACACCTTGCGCGATCAGGTGTACCACTACGGGCGCGTTCACCGGAACGCGGGTGGTTATGGACTCGGTCTGGGCGAAGGGGCGGCGCTGGCGTTAGGTCCGCGCGGCGAGGTCGAAGCGTGGGGCAGCCGCGCGATTACTATTTCATTGGGCCAGGGCTACGGCCCTGATCTTGAGGAAACATAAGGGGAGAAACATCACCATGCCTGTGACTGTATTAGTGGGTGCCCAATGGGGCGACGAAGGAAAAGGTCGTGTGGCGGATTGGCTGGCGCGTGACACGGATGTCATGGCCCGTTACGCGGGCGGCGACAATGCCGGGCACACGGTCAGCGTTGGCGAGCAGACGTTTAAGCTGCACCTGGTGCCTTCCGGCATCATTCATCCAAATGTGACCTGTATTCTCGGCAGCGGAATGGTGATCAACCCGCTGCGATTGGTCGCCGAGCTGGATATGCTGGCCGGTCAGGGCGTTGACATTTCCCCCGAACGTCTCCACATCAGCCCGCGCGCACACGTGATCACGCCGGGGCACCTGGAACTGGACGGCGCCGAAGAACGCTCACGCGGTGGATCGGCCATCGGCACGACCAGGCGCGGCATCGGCCCGGCTTACCGCGACAAAGCGGCCCGCAGCGGGGTGCTGACCGGCACTATGACCGATCCGGACACGTTTGCAGCGGCGGTACAGGCACACATCGAGCGTGTTAATGTCCTGCTGCGCACCGTGTACGGGCTGCCCGAAATCGAGCCGTCCGATCCTGTTGACGCGTACCGCGCCGCAGCGGAGCGGCTCGCGCCTTTCCTGGCCGACACGACAGCTTTGCTCCACGCGCGTTTAGAAGCCGGGCAGC
This sequence comes from Anaerolineae bacterium, assembly GCA_016930015.1. Classification (GTDB taxonomy): domain Bacteria; phylum Chloroflexota; class Anaerolineae; order Aggregatilineales; family Aggregatilineaceae; genus JAFGHR01. Next base: position 11,767 of record JAFGHR010000114.1, read on the forward strand.
GCGTGCTGTGCGAAGGCGCGCAGGGCACCCTGCTCGACCTGGATCACGGGCATTACCCGTATGTGACCAGTTCGTCATCCACAACGGGCGGCGCGCTGACCGGGCTGGGTTTTGGCCCGCATGAGGTGAATCGCGTGGTGGGCGTGGTCAAAGCGTACTGCACGCGCGTCGGCAACGGGCCTTTCCCAACCGAGCTAACTGGCGCGACCGGCGACCGGATGCGCGAAGCCGGAGCCGAATTCGGCACGACGACCGGGCGTCCGCGCCGCTGCGGCTGGCTGGATGCCGTGGCGCTGCGTTACGCGGTGCGTGTCAACGGGATGACGGAAATCGTGCTGACCAAGCTGGATGTGTTAGCCGGTTTTTCAGAGCTAAAAATTGCCACAGCTTACACCCTCGATGGGCAATCGATCACGGCGCTGCCGGTTGATACCGCCCAGGTTGAACGGGTCGAACCGGTGTATGAAACGCTGCCGGGCTGGCAGGAGGATATTTCTGGTATACGTGCCCTGGACGATCTGCCCGCCGCCACGCGTCAATACGTCGAGCGTATCCAGGCGCTGGCCGGGATACCGATCCGGTTGATCAGTGTGGGTCCCGAACGCAGCCAGGCGATTCTTAACACGTAAGGAAAATAAACGTGGCCGGTTCCCCACCTGATTCCAGTCATTCCAGGCACGCCGAATCACCCATCGACTTTGTGCCTCAGCGTGTCGTTTCGCTGGTGCCCAGCCTGACCGAATCGCTGTTCGACCTGGACTTAGGGAACCGGCTGATAGCGATAACAGACTATTGTGTTCGTCCACCAGATGGTGTAAAGTCCATAATACAAGTCGGGGGCACAAAAAATCCAAATATCGAGCAGATCATTGTTCTGGAGCCGGACCTTGTGCTGATGAACAACGATGAAAACCGCCGCGAAGATGCTGAGACACTGCGCGCGGCGGGTGTTGCCGTTTGGGCCACTCACCCGCGTTCGGTGTTTGATGCGCTGAATGTGTTGTGGGATATCATGGACGTGTTTGATCACGCGGTGATGGTGCCACGTGTCCGCGAGATCGAGCGGGCTTACGATTATACGCTGGCAGCTTCACGCACAGCGGTGCCGGTCCGGGTGTTTGCCCCGATCTGGCGCGATCCGTGGCTGGCATTTAACGCCGATACATACACCCATGACGTGCTGCGTGTGTGCGGCGGTGCCAATGTATTTGCCGGGCACGATGAACGATATCCACGGATCACGTTAGAACAGGTCATCGAAGCCCAGCCGGAAATTGTTTTGCTCCCTGACGAGCCATACGCCTTTACCGGGGCCGACATAAACACCTTTCGGGCACTGGACATCCCGGCAGCACACAATAGCCGGATAGTCACGATCAGTGGTAGTTTATTGACTTGGCACGGCACGCGTGTCGCGTACGCTTTGCGCGATCTGCCGCCGCTGCTGGCAGGGGGAAACTCAACAACATGACCGCCCAATCATTTAGCCACGATACCCTGGTTTTGTTGTGTAACAACATATCCGACGCCGTTGTCGTGGTCGATCAAGACAACCGCGTGAGTTTGTTCAATGCGGCTGCGGAAGCGGTTTTTTATACTCCGGCGGATAAGATACTGGGGCGCAAGCTCAACCGGTGTGCCCCGCTCAAATCATTGGTGCCCTTGTTCGAACAAGCCTATACCGGGGGTGGTTATACCACCGAGGTTACGCTGCCATCCGACATCCTTTTTCGTGCCCGGTTTATCGTAGCGCCGGATAAGGGTTGTGTAGCCGTGTTCCAACCGGCGCGCTCGCCGGATGATACGCGTGTGGAACTGGCTAACATGATAGCTGACATCGTTCACGATTTGAAGTCGCCGATAAGCTCGACCAAAGGATTTATTGAGTTGATCGAAGCCGCCGGTAGCCTGAGCGATAGACAGGCTACGTTTGCCCAGCGTGCCCAGTCCAGCCTGGAATATATGCTGAGCCTGGTACACGAACTGCTTGACATGGCCTGGCTCGAATCGGGTGCCAGCCTGGATATCAGCCATGTTGATCTCAATGACCTGGTCCGCCATACGGCATCACAGTTTGAAGACTACGCCCGGCGGCAGGGTGTCGAATTTGAACTTGTGCTGCCGCCGGATGGCTGCCAGGTGGAAGCTGATGATCGGCGTTTGTTGGGTGTGATTGGCAACCTGGTCAGCAACGCGATCAAGTACTCGCCGGATGGTGGTATTGTCCGGATGTCAGTGTCGGTGAAGGATCACGCCGTGACATGCAGCATCGCTGACCAGGGACTTGGCATTTCACAGGACTACCTGCCGCACATCTTCGAGCGGTTTTACCGGGTACATACGCCGGAAACCCGGCGCATCGAGGGCAGCGGGCTGGGCCTGGCGATTGTCGAGGCTGTGATTAAAAAACACGGTGGTTCAGTATTTGTTGACAGCACACCGGGCGAAGGCAGCGTGTTTGGATTTTCGCTGCAACTGTCATCATCGAATTGAGAACGTGCTCCGGCAAACCTAGTCGTCTTTGTGATCTGCCCCGTTACGTGAAAGCCATTCCAGATAGAACGATGTGCGTGCATGTTGGCTTTCGGAAACCACAATCGGCAGCGCTCGCGGCATTAAATCGGCAATGATAGGCGTTGTTCCCAACGGATCACCGTCGATTTGTGTGGGCTGAGGCGTTTTGCAGTCAATCACGATCCGTTTTCGCGCAGAAAAATACACGATCGCCTCTGGCGGCAAGCCGCTGCCCGCTACCAGATTCGTAAAGCTGTTGAACACACGCCCCGGATTCAAGGGGCGCAGCACGCCCGCATACAACAAGCCGTCATCGGGCTGGATCGCCTCGTTGATCACCGATATCGGGTTGATCCAGGTCAGCGCCCCAGTGGCCGTGATAAACGCCAGCACACCCTCAACCCGGATTGGCGACTGACCGTCAAGTGATATGAGATATTCGACGGGCCGTGTTTGGCGCAGCGACTTTAAGCCGGAGATACCATACGCCAGCACCCCCAAGCGGTCTTTGTCTTCCCGCGTGACATTGTGCGCTGCTTCAGCCTCAAAGCTGGTTGAGACGCGCAGCACCGAGCAGCGGTTACCCACCTGGGCCAGATCAATACGCCGGATCGCGCCGCGCCCAAACGCCAGTCTGAGCGCCGCGTCAAGCCGGTGAGGGATACCGAGAAAACCGGATACCACGTTGCCGGTGCCAACCGGGACCCACGAAAACGGCAGGATATCATGACCCATGACGCGGTGCGCGGCTGACGCGCCTTCCATCAGCGTGCCATCACCGCCTACCACCAGAATGCGGTCTATGTCATCGCTGAGGCTGCGCTCGATTGCACCGGCAAAATCAAAGTCCGGGGTCGTGACATGCAGTGTAATACGTGCTTCAGTGATATTCTGCAATCGTTTGATTACCGTGGCCCCTTTTTTCGAACCGGAAACGGGATTCACGATAGCCAGCACATGCCGGGGGGCTTCGATCGAAACAAGGTCTGTCACTTTCATGTGGAAGTCTAATTCTAGTTCCTTTAATTTTTCGCTTAAACCTAGTATACCGCGAGACGGTGGCAAAAAGGAACTGGTCTAAGAAGATCACCCTGGTTCCGGCATGGACGCTCCCTGTCGAACGCGGTATAGTAGCCGCGTGTTGGATTGGCAGCAGAAAGGCTTAATGCTTGGATATCTCGCTGGTTACCTCGTTATTTCGCTCTGAATCCTATCTTGAGACATTTTCTTCACATGTGCTGAACGTGGCTGCCGCTCTCAGTGAAGCGACTGTGTCGCTTGAAATGGTTCTGGTCGCTAACGATGCGAGTGAGGCTGAACACCACCTGCTTCGGAATCTGGTAGGTCATTTGGACTCGATTACCGGCGCATCAGCCCGTCTGCTGGCGGTCGAGCGCGAGACGATCTACGCGTCGTGGAACCGGGGCATACAAGCCGCGTCGGGGCGATGTGTGGGTTTTTGGAACGTGGACGACGTGCGCACCCCTGGCGCACTGCTGGAAGGTCTGCACCTGATCGATGGCGGCGAGTTACTGGTCTATTTCCCGTATGATATCATCCGGTCCTATACCCTGCCCGGCGGTCTGCGCATCCGGCGGCGATACGTGGACCGGGCGCGCCCATTCGACCGCGAGCAGTTCGCACGTGCGATGCACACCGGGCCGTTTTTCCTGTTCGCGCGTGACCTGTATACGCAGGTGGGACCGTTCGACGATCACTTCCGCATTTCGGGCGATTTTGAATGGTGTGTCCGTGCGCTCGATCACGCCGATTTTTGCCCTGGCACAGCGATCGCGGGACGGTTTGCGATCCATGGCGATAATCTGAGCAACACCGGCAGCCCGCTCGAAACCGTCGAAAACAACGCCATCCAACTGCGGTGCGGCGCGTGGCACAACGTGATCCCGGCTGATCCTGATCTCATGCGTGACTGCTGGCAGGCGTGGGGCAGTCCGGGTATTGATCTAATTGATCTACCGGCGCACATCCAAACGCAGCTTTGGGGCAATGGAGCATATGAGCGCTGGCAGCGCGCGCTGGCCGAACGGCGGCGTGCCCGGCGGCGAATCCAGGTTACCGAGACACTGCGCGCCTTACCCCGGTTTATCATCAACCGCACCGGCACGCGGTCCCTCCTGGCGCGGTGGGGACTCGTAAAGTCGGCAGCGGTGGATCGTTAAGGACAACAGCCGATCATGCAAGATTCTCCTTTGGTGAGTATTGTCATTCCCACTTATAACCACCGGCGTTATATCTGTGATGCCGTGGACAGCGCCCTGGCCCAAACGTATCCCAACTGCGAGATCATTGTGGTCGATGATGGGTCCGATGATGGCACCGTCACACTGTTAAAATCCCGTTATGGCGAGTCCATCCGCATCATATACCAGGAAAATCGCGGGCTTTCAGCCGCGCGTAACACCGGCACCCGCCAGTCTCTGGGGGAATTTGTCAATTACTGTGATGCCGATGATAAACTCCTGCCCACCAAGGTCGCGCGCTGCATGGACGTGTTCGAACAGCATCCTGACGCCGCCGCCGTATACACGGATTATGAACACGTCGCCGATGATGGCGAAACCGTTTTGGCCCGTCCACATCCCCCGCTTCCATCCGGTGACATCTTCTGCGATCTGTTGATCGGGCCGCTGGGAAACTTCATCCACGAGGCCGCCCCACTGGTTCGGCGGGCGGCTGTGATCGAGGCTGGCGGGTTTAACGAAAACCTGCGTGCCGCCGAAGATTGGGATTTGTGGCTGCGGGTAGCGGTTCGCCATCCATTTGTGTATCTGCGCGACATGCTCACCCTGTACCGCCAACGCCCTGATGCCATGCATACTGACCCGGTGCGTATGGCCGAGTCACGCCTGCATTTTATCCAGTTGGCACGGTGTTATCCGGGCCGCGAGCGCTGCCTGGATGATGCCGCCTACGATGTGCTCGAAGCAGGCCGCCACCATCACCTGGCGATGGTGTACTGGCAGCAGGGGCGGCGAACGGCGGCACGTGATCATTTACGCAGCGCGATGAAACTGAATCCGTCGTTTATGCGGCGGCTGACTCTGCTTATGACTCACGTGCTGTCAGCGCGTGCCTGGCAGACGCTGGAACGTATGCACACGGCCCGGTCATGACCGCGCAGCCATAATAAGAACGAGGAAAACCATGCCGCCCCTGTGGATTACAACGAGTTGGGATGATGGTCACCGGTTGGACCAGCGAATCGCCGCGCTGCTGGACCGGTTTGGCATGAAGGGCACGTTTTATATCGCCCGTAATTTTTTGGACCGGGCCGACCGGCTGACGGAAGCCGAGATCGCCCGGCTTGCCGAATCACATGAGATCGGCGCTCATACGTTCACGCATCCCGATCTGGCCCAGGTCGATCATGAAACGGCCTATCATGAGATCGTGGGTTCGCGTGACTGGCTGGAATCGGTGATCGGCGCGCCCGTGACGGCATTTTGTTATCCCAAAGGACGGTATACGACCGGGGTGCACACCATCGTATCGGAAGCCGGGTTCGATGTCGCGCGCACGGTTCAGGGGTATTTCTACGAAACGTCGGACATCATGCGCGATCCGCTGGCGATGCCCGCGACGATCCACGTGTACCCGTTCCCGTTTCGCCCGGTGGACAGCCTGCGCGCCCGTTTTGATCCGCTGCGCCTGATCTGGCCCCGGCTGCGGTTTTTGAACATTCGCTTGACGGCGCTGCGCAGTTGGGGCACACTCGCCCTGGCGCTGCTGGATCGTGCCGCGGCGTGCGGCGGGGTATGGCACCTGTGGGGCCATAGCTGGGAAGTCGAGCGTTATGGCATGTGGGAAAACCTGGAACACGTGCTGTCGGCGGCAGCACAATACCCCGATGCACGTTTTGTAACCAATACGGAGTTAGCGCGGGCCTTGATCCGCAGGAAACCATGACACACGTGATCGAGTTTTTTAATACACACCGTCCCAAAAGTTCGCCGGGCACGCTGGAACTGGCGCTTGATCAGGCCGATGCCCCGGAAGGTACGATTGCGATTGACATTTGCTGCGGGTCCGGTCGGCTGGCGGCGATGGCTGCCGAACGCGGTTTGCACGCCTACGGCGTCGATATTGCGTCGGCGTTCATCGGCACTGAAGCGGATAACAGCGCCGCGTTTGTTGTCGGTGACATGATGCACGTGCCGTTTGAAAACGGCTGCGCTGGTGTGGTTTTCAGCATCGATTCGTTACAGTACGCGCCCAACCCGGATCATGCCCTGGCCGAAATGGCCCGGTTGCTCCAACCGGGCGGCGTGCTGGTTTTTTCCACGCAGAACACGTACAACCCGGCGGGGTTCAAAAAATTCGTGCTGGAGAAACTGACCGGACGCACATGGTCCCCCTGGCTGGCGCATCCCATCGAACGGTCGATCACGTATCCCTGGCTGATCAAAGCGCTCCGGCGGCACGGTTTCGACATCGAATACGTGCGCGGGCGGCAGCACCTGATCGCCTGGGTGAGTCTGCTGCCGCGATTGCTGCGCACGTGGTCCCCCTGGCCGGGCAAGTCCTGGCGGTCGCTGCAAGGTATCGCTCAACGGATGCGGCTTCCGGCGCGTGTAGAAGAATCAGCCCTGGCGCGGTTCGGCATGATCCTGCTGGTCCGGGCGCGGAAACGGTAGCATCGCCGTCAAAGTGGCGCTTGAAATCACCTTCTGGCGTGGTAAACTACTACTCAACTTGTCCTGTTTGTGTTTGTTCCGGCATCACGGCAACTGAGCACGACACGCAAATACCCCCGTAGCTCAGAGGATAGAGCGCAGGTTTCCTAAACCTGGCGTCGGCGGTTCGAATCCGCCCGGGGGTACCA
>JAFGHR010000115.1 GCA_016930015.1 Anaerolineae bacterium
ATTTCATTTCGCGCCGTTCTGTTCAGTGCGTCTCGTTCCTACGTTTTTATCGCCTCTTTTTGTGCTTGACTTTTCACCGCATCGCTGATTCATAACCGACGTGCGTTTGACACCGTATCGGGCACACCGTTCGACGGCGCCCCGGCTTGCAGCGCCACCAGCAGATCGGCTTCCAGACGCCGCAAGTCTTCTGATACCATTGACACCGATTCACGCGGGCGCGGCAGGTCAACGTGTAATTCACGCACGATCCGCCCTGGCCGCGCACTGAATACCAGCACGCGATCCGCTAAAAATACGGCTTCTTCCACGTCGTGTGTGATGAACAGGATCGTTTTTCGGAACTGCCGCCAGATTCCGAGCAGCCAGCGCTGAAGCTCGCGCCGGGTGAGCGCGTCCAGCGCACCGAATGGCTCATCCAACAGCAGCACGTCGCGCCCGGTCAGGAAGGTACGCAGCAGGGCCGCCCGCTGCCGCATACCGCCGGACAGCGTGTCGGGAAACGCATCCTCGAACCCATCCAGGCCGAACAACGGCATCAGGTCGCGGGCTTCGCGCCGTGCGACACGCCGCGAGCGGCCATCCAACTCCGGCCCCAGGATGACGTTATTTAACACGGTGCGCCACGGCAGCAGCAGGTCGCGCTGCGGCATGTACCCCACCCGGCCCATACGCCGGTGTACGGTTTCACAGTTCAGGCGAATCTCACCGGAATCAGGCTGGGCCAGCCCGGTGATCAGGTTAAAGAGCGTGCTTTTGCCGCTGCCGCTCGGCCCGATGATGGTGATAAACTCGCCCGGCTGCGCGTCAAAAAACACGTTTTGCAGCGCGTGGACGGTCTGCCCGCCCTGCTGAAACGTCTTGCTGATGTCGATCACTTCGATGCACGGTTCTACGCTCATACCATTCCAAACCGGGACAGCGCCCCTGGGCGGGGACGCTGTCCCACGTATTCACAATGTGGTTACTCACCCGCCGTACCCGGCAGGAATTGATTAGTGAAAGCGGCTTCTGCGTCGATACCCTCGGCCAGAATGCCATTTTCGACCAGGAAATCGCTGTAACCCTGCCAGATATCAAGCGACTGTTCACCCCAGCGCGGCGCATCGGCCTGGTACTGGTCCGCCAGCCACGCGGCGCTGGCCTGGATCAGGTCGGCGTCCACTTCGGGAGCCGCCTCGCTGAGAATCTGCCCGGCCTCAGCCGGATTCTGGATGGCATACGCAAAACCGCGCGCCGTCGCCTGCACAAAGGCCGCGACCACGTCCGGCTGGTCGTCGATCATGGCCTGGCTGGTGATCAGGATCGGCGTGTAATAATCGGGCACGCAGCCGGTATAGTCCATCAGCATCACGGAATCGAACTCGACGCCGCGCAGTTCGGCATCGATGCCCGACCAGGCGTAAAACATCCACACCAGGTCGATACGGTCCTGTTCCATGAGCGGGATCGCGTCCACGTAGCCGATATCGATGTACTCGACCGTATCCGGCTCCGCGCCATCACACACCAACAGCCGGTTGAGCACCGCGTTTTCCATGTCCGGCTGGCCGAAACCGCCATACGTCAGCCCGCTCATGTCGGCAGGACGGCTGATCGGATCGTCTGCGGCCAGCGTCACAAAACCAGACGTGTTGTGCTGGATGATGGCCGCCACCGACACAATCGGGGAACCATCAGCAAGCGCGTAAGTCGTGAATTCCTGGTAGCTGACGCCAAACTCGGCGGCACCGCTGATCACGACCGCTTCAACTAACAGGTCGGTTGGTTCCTGAATGCTCACGTCCAGGTTAGCATCGTCATAAAAACCGAGCGCCTGCGCAACAAAAAAACCGGTATGGTTAGTGTTCGGCGTCCAGTCGAGAATCAGCGTGACACCGGTACGCTCTCCGGCCTGGGCAAACTCGGTTGCGCCGCCCAATGGATCACGCGGTTCACCGTCGTCCTGCGCGTAAGCAGGGATACTGAGCAATATGGCGGCCAGCGCCACCACCAGTCCACCTGATAACCCTCGTTTATTCAACATCACGATCACCTCCATGGTTGTGTGTTGGCAAAAAAAACCAAAACCAGCCGCTAGTAAATGCCTGGACCGCGCCACGACCGCCGCCGCGAGGTGTAATACCAGCGCAGCGCCAGCCGCTCGACCAAATTCACCAGCAGCACCAGCAGCAAACTCAACACAGCGGTCAGGATAATGGCCAGGTAGGCCTGATCCAGCCGGAAACTGCTGTATGACCGCTTGAGAAACACGCCTAATCCCTGTTGGGCGGTGATGTACTCACCGAAGATCGCACCGACCACGCTGTACGTGGCCGCGATCCGCACCCCGCTAAAAAACGAGGGCATCGCCGCAGGCAGCCGGGCCTTGGTCCACACCTGAAACGCATTTGCGCCCATTGCTCGCAGCAGCGACAGCAGCTCCGGCTCGGCGGATTGCAGGCCGGTGAACGTGTTCAGCGCGACGGGGAAAAAACAAAACAGGACCACCACCACGATCTTGGGACCGCTGCCGAACCCGAAGATCAGAATCAGCAGCACCGCCAGCGCGAATACCGGGATCGTCTGCGAGATCACCAGCGCCGGGTACAAAATCCAGCGCAGCAGCGGCGAAAAGTCCATCAGGGCCGCAATAACAACGCCCAGCACGAGTGCCATCGCCAGCCCGGTCAGCGTGATCCACATCGTGGACGGGATGTGATCGTGCAGCAGCCGGTCCTGATGCACGTCCCAGGCGTCGGCAATCTCACCAACGGACGGAAAAATAGTGTCAAACGCGAGGTTATCAGTCGCCCGCGCCTCGATAACAAGCTGTGAGGTTCCCTCGGCGAAAAAGTACAGTATGCCGCCCGCCGCCACACTCAGAATCACCACGCGCGCCGCGTCTTGCAGCAGGGGTACCAACGCTCCCAGGCGTTTCCAGGGAGCCGGTTTGCGGCTTACGGGTGCGCCCGGTGCCGGGATATCCGTTTTTTGGGTTGCCGATTCGATCACACGATCCATGCAGTTCTGCTCTTTCGTTAGGTGTGCTGCCCGGCGCTCATGCCCGGCCCAGCGTGTGTATTACGATCAGATGACCCGCCGCGAGCGTGACACACCCTTCTGATTGTGTCAGGACGTTGCTCACACCGCGCGCCGGACCTGGGACCAATGTTTCGCGGCGCAGCGGGTACTCCAGCCCCTCAGTCAACACGCCGACCGCGTCCCCCGTCCAGGGCAGCAGCGATACTGTATCACCGGGGGCGCCGTGTACCACGTGCGTGCCGGGACCGATCAGCCACGTGGTTTGACATCCCGCCACCAGCCGCACATCACGCCCCGCGAGCGCGGGCAGCGCCAGCAAATATACGTTCGCCAGCGTTTGATCCAGCCGGTCGCCCACCCCGCCGATAATCCGAATCCAGGCGGCGCCGCGCCCCGCCGCCAGCATCAGGGCCAGTTCCAGGTCGGTTTCGTTCTTGTGGACGGGATGCCGCTCAATGACGGCACCCTGAGCTTGCAACGCGTGCGCTTCCGCATCCGGCAGCGAGTCCAGGTCACCGACGATCACATGCGGCACCAGGCCGCACGCTGACGCACACCGCGCGCCGCCGTCCGCCGCGACGATGATCGCTTCGGGGGCATATCGCAGCGCGGCCCGGACGGCTGGGCCATCGTTTAGATCACCGTTGGCAAATACCAGCGCCCGGATTATTTCACCCGGCATGACCGATCACTCCTGGCAACAAAAAAACCACCCCTGAAAACATAAGGAGTGGTTCATCAGTACTCACGTATCGACGCCGCTGCTCCCTACGCCGGCATTACCCGGTTCAGGTTCCAAAGGGTCGGCACCGTGCAGCGGGTGCACCTCTCAGCCTGGCTAACCCAAGCTCCCCTGGCGAACAATTTGTTTGTTAAGCTACTTTTACTATATCAACTCACCGGCTTTTTGCCAATAGTTTGTATCGAATAGTGAACGTGAAAACAGGAGTAACCGGGACCTAGCGCACGCGGCGCTCCCAGATATCCGTGATCTTGAGCTGGGACACGTCCGGGGCTTCGAGGAAACCCATCAGCAGGCGGTTGAACTGGACAATGTCTTCAAGCATGGGGAAATGATGCGTATCGTCCAGGCCCATCACGCGGAAGGTCTTACGCCCGGTGGTCAGGCTGACGATCATGCTGGGATCGGGCACCGGTATCAGCGTGTCTTTTAGCCCGTACAGCATCAAAATGGGCATGCTAAGCTGCGACATATCACGCAAGGTATCCACCCCGGCAAATGACTCAATGCTGTATTCGATGGCACCCGGCGCCGCCTTGACAAGCTCAGCCTTCAGTTTTTCACGATCCGATCCTGACTCGACGTGTTTTTCAAGCAGCGCCATCGGGTCCAGGTTTTGCAAGTGATCCTTGAGCGGATTGGGTTTCTGCACCTGAACGCCCCCCGCCTGGAAATAGTCCACTTTGGGCATTTGGGGGATGTCCGGCAGTGATTCGGGCAGTGGCGGTGATGTAATCTCTTTCGAAGGCCGGTCGGTCGGCGGTTTGGCCGCGTCAAAGGGCGACTGCGGCTTCATATCAAGCGCCTGGAGCGCTTTTAGACGGTCGGCTTCACGGCTTTCCAGCGCCGTCACGATCCGGTTGTGCATCTCGTTCGAACGCCAGGGGATCGTTTCGGCTTCGGGATGGACGGCAGGCACACTGCCCGGCGTAGGGGTATCCTCATCACGCGGCTTATCGAGGGCAGGTAATACGGCTGCCGCCGTCAGGGACTGCTCACGCGGCGGCGGGTTCGATGTCAGCGGGTGGGCGCTGGGCGCGATCCGGAACAGCGGCGGACACACCACCATCATACGCGGCACACGTTCCGGCTGGCGAGCGGCAAACCGGGCCGCCACCGCCCCGCCCAGGCCATGCCCGACAAGCGCCGTTTTACTGATCCCCAATTTTTCCATGAACTGGTGTAACTGCCGGACATGCGCCTCAAAACCGAAGCGCTGAGTGTCTTTGCCAGAATCACCAAATCCCCACAGATCAACGGCATAGGTGCGGTATTTCATGCTCAACTGCTGCATACAAGGCACCCAGTAGCGCCATGACCCCAGCCAGCCATGCAGCAGGATCACCGGACGACCGCGTCCCAATACCTCGTAATGCACCAGTTCATTGTCAATTGTAATTGCGCTCATGCCGCATCCTACGCGCGACTGCCGTCAAGTTAAATAGGGTTAAATTGCCGCTCGCAGTGTACCATGCCTGCAAACGCCACACAACCAACCATCAGCCCGTTATGTCAAACTTGGCCAATATCTCCGCGATACGCCGCGTCAGTTGGTCCGGCGCAAAGGGCTTCAGGATATAATCATAGGCACCCGCGCTCAGGCCGACATCCATCTCCGACTGCTGCCCCTTGGCCGACAAGAACACCACCGGAATAGAACTCACCTCATCATCCATATCTTTTAAAGCACGGCACGCTTCATACCCCGTCATACGCGGCATGCGTACATCAAGCAGAATCAAATCCGGTTTTACCTGTGGCGCAAGTTCGACCGCTTCGGCACCGTTTTTGGCTTTGATGACCTCGTGCCCGGCGTACTTCAGGGTGAACTCGATCAAATCCCGGATATCACGTTCATCTTCTGCGATGAGTATTTTTGCCATAGCACCTCGGCACTCCGTAGTGTAAGTCGTTGGTTCTACGCCGCGTCATCACTTCCTGGCGCTTCCGACAGCAGTTTGACGTAGAACGTTGTCCCTTTTCCAACTTCACTTTCAAACCATATTTCGCCGTGATGGATGCCTACCAACTCACGCACGATAGACAATCCCAGGCCAGTTCCCGGCGTATCCATCACCAGCTCGTGTGTCTCATCGCCGCGGAAGAAACGTTCAAATATACGTTCCGTGATTTCGGGCACGATGCCGATGCCGGTATCTGACACGGACAGCACAACGTGCTGGGGGTCTTCCTGGCGGGCGGCCAGCGTGATCGTACCACCTGCGCGTGTATAGTTGAACGCGTTATCGCCCAGGTTCGTGAGAATTTGTTGAACCTTATCGTAATCACCCCAGACGATCAACTTCTCATCTTCGGGAATCTGAGTGATAACGGAGAGTGGGCGTTTTTCGTCCTCTGAACGCCCGCGCACGTGGCCAGCCACCGTGTCAAGCAGGTCACCCACCTCAATCGGCATAAACTTGAGTTCGACACGCCCCTGGTCAATGCGCGAAATGTCGAGCAGGTCGTTCACCAGGATGCTCAGCCGGTCGGCGTTCTGTTTGATCGTTTCCAGGAAGCGCTGCTGCTGCTCGGTCACAACACCGGCGGCCCCTAGCAGCAGCAAATCGGCATACCCCTTGATCGAGGTCATGGGCGTGCGCAGTTCGTGCGATACAGTCGCCACAAATTCACTCTTGAGGCGGTCAACCTCAACTTCGCGCGTGATATCGCGGAATACCGACACCGTCCCCAAAAACTGGTCGCCCATGTATACCGGCGACAAACGCACGCCGATCACGCGGTCATCGTCAAGCGTCACCTGTTCTTCGAGGAACTCGCCCGGCTGGTAGGCGGTCGGACTGCCGATCCAGCGTTCGACCGTTTCAGACCACCGCAGCCCACCCGCCCCGTACAGGCCGGTAAATGAGGCGGCGGCTTCACCCATCACCTGCTCACTGGACAGCCCAAGAATACGTTGCGCCGTGGTGTTGAATACGATCACACGCCCGTCCGCGTCGGCCACCATCACGCCGTCGGCCACAGAGTCGAGAACCGCCTCGTTCTTGGTCGCTTCGACCTGTTCCTGGCGCAGCATCATACCCAGGCGCTCGGCCTGATCACGGATCAGGCTGTAGAGTTCGGCGTTGCTCATGGCGTTGGCGATCTGGCTGACGGCGGCGGCCACCAGGCGCAAATGGTCATCATTAAACGCGCCGGGCTGATCGCTGTACACCATCAGCACACCCAACACTTCTTCGGTAGCCTGGATCAGCACAACCATCGCCGAACGCACGTTGTCATCATCGTCACTGGCGCGCCGCCAGCGCGGGTCTTGCCGTACGTCATCCACGATCACACTTTGCTGATTCTGCACGGCCCAACCAGCTAACCCCTCGTCCAGGCCAAGAGTTTTTTCGCTAGGAGGCTCGACATCCACATCCGGCCCGCCATAATATGCCCTGAACTGGAACTGCGCCGAAACTTCGTCAATTGACAACAGCACACCTTGAGTCGCATTAACCGCCTGAGAAACCATCTCCAGCGAGCGGGCCATCAGCCGGTCCATATCGAGGCTGGTCGACAGTTCGGTGGTGATCTGGTACAGCGTGCTGATGTGCTGGCGTTCCTGTTCAAGTTCGGCGGTGCGTTCCTGCACACGCCGGTCCAGTTCCTCGGCAAGCTCAAGCGTATGCTGGAACAGGCGCGCACTCTGGATCGCCACACCGAGCTGGGAGCTGACCGTGGTCAAAATACGCTGGTCGTTGTGACTGAAAGCGAGTGTGTCTTCGTCATCACGCGCCGCCAGCGAGCCAATGATGTCATCACCGGCAAACAGCGGCACACCCAGAAAACTGCCATCCGGTGATAAGGGCGACTCAATGCCCAGGCTGCGCCGCACTTCACCCAGGTTATCACCGGCCAGCAGCAGCGGCGCTTGCTGACGGATGACGAATGAAAACTCATCGTTACCGAGCCGCCGTGACGGCATATCGAGGCGTTTGTCATCGCGCACCGACACTGCCAGCGGGAAACTCACCTCGTCGCTGGCACTGTCATATAACGCTACATAAATCGCCTGCGCGTCGATCAGGCTGGGAAGCTGGTTATCGACCACTTCAAGCAGTCGTTCCAGGCTGACCGCCGACGACAGCGCCGCCGACATGTCATTGATGATGTACAGTTCCTCAACCGTGCGCCGGGTTTCGGTCTGAAGGCGCGCGTTTTCAATCGAGATCGCCGCCTGGCTGGCCAGCGTGCTCGCCAGCCGGATATCTTCGGCCTTGTAATAATGATTCGGGTCCAGCGTTTCCAGTTCGACCAGGCCGATCGAAATCTCGTTCACGACCAGGGGGATCAACATGCGGCTGGCGGCCCGGTGGTGCTGCAACATGTCCAGTTCCGCTTTGGGGATGTCTGGATCATCGGCGCGAATGACCTTCAACTCGCGTTCGTGCAGCGACCGTTCACGCAGCGGGTATTCGGACACGTGATACACATCACCCACGTGCACCGGAGTTACATCAGCGGGGCGGGCGCTGATATCGCCGCGCACTTCCAGGCGGTTAGACACGTCATCCCAGATAAACACCGTACACGCGTCAGACCGCAGCGCGCTCAACATCTGCATGGTGACGCGCCGCACCACCTCGTTGAGGTCCAGCGTGACGGCGGTCGCCTGGGCCGATTCGAACAGGGTTTCCAGTTCGTTGGTGCGGATCGTCGTCTGTTCGAACAGCGAGGCATTTTGCACCGCGATCGCGGCCTGGCTGGCAATCGTCTGGGCCAGCTCGATCTGGGCGGGCGTGAAATCACGCGGCTCGTCTGGCGAGTCCAGGCGCAGCACACCGATCACCTGCCCGCCGACGACCAGCGGCACCAGCATCGTACTGACGATATCATCCCGCCGCATCATCGCCCGCAGCGGCGCCTCAAGCACATCACCTTCAATCGTATCCACTGCCAACGGGATCAAACTCGCGCGCACACGCTGGATCGCGGCGTCGCGTGTCAAATCAAGCACGGCTTCGGGCGGTTCATCACCACGCGGGTAATCAACGATCACGCGGCCCAGGTCATTCTCCACGTCGATATACATCGCGGAGCCTTCATGAAGGTCCAGCGCAATCGCTGTTTCGCGCAGCGCGATTTCAAAAATATTCTCGATATCCAGCGATTGGGCCAGCGCCAGCGATACCCGGTTGAGCAGCGCCAGACGCTGCGCCTGCTCGTCAAGCGCTGTCGCACGTGAGCGTGTTTCCTGGAACAGGCGCGCATTGTCGAGCGCGACCGCGGCCTGGTTGGCGAATGTCAGGGCAAGCTGTTCGTGCAGCGGGCTGTAAAAATTAGGTTCCAGCTTCTCCAACGCCAGCACGCCCACCACATTACCCTTACTGATCAACGGGGCGCCCAGCCAGTTTTTGTACACGGCAGCTTCACCGTAGGGGAAGCGTGGATCACCGGCCCCCACGTCACCCGCGTTAAGCACCCTGGCGTTATCCGACATTTCGCGGAACAGCGGGCTGTAGGCGATTTCGGTCGTCAGGCCCACCAGGTCGCTGGCTTCCGGTGAATCCGGGTGCTGGTAGCCGCGTGCCGCCGCAATATTCAATTCTTCACGCACCGACGACCGCAGCCACAGCGACACACCATCGTATGGGACCACGCGTTCCAGCGCATCCAGAATAAGGCTGATCACCTGGTCCGGCTCAAGCGTGGCCGTGATCTGGCTCGACACGTCAGCCAGCGCGGCCATCTGCACCGCGCGTGTATTGAGGTCGGCTTCCAGCAGCGCGCGTTCGGTCACATCCTCGACCAGCATCACGATACCGGTGACGACACGGCCTTCGATCATGGGGTATACATAATAGTTGCGGATCGACCGCTCACCCGTCATGTCACGGCGCTCGACATCGTAGTTCGACTGCGGCTCACCCATACCCAGCGCCACCGCGATCGGCTCGCGCAAAAAGCCAGCGTAATCAGGCCGGTACTCAAAAATCTTCTGCCCCACGGCCACCGTTGACCAACCGTAGTGTTCGACCATGTACCGGTTCACGCGGCGCACGGTCAGATCGGCATCGAGAACCACAATACCTTGCTGGATCGATTCGACCACCGCCTGGTTAAAGATGGTCAAGCCCAGAGTTTCGCTGTACAGGCGTGCCTTTTCAATCGCCAGCGATGCCTGGCTGGCGATTGTCTCGGTCAGGTTAAATTCAGCATCCGTGAACGTGCGCGGCTTGTCCGAGTCCAGCCCAATCGTACCGACCACGCTGCCACCCACGACCAGCGGCAGGATGATCAGGGATACGGTGCCGCGCTCGCGCAGCACGTCCCAGACCGGTTCGAACAAGGGATCGGATAACACGTCTTCCGATACCAACGGTTTTTGAGTCGCGCGCACGTGTTCAATGGACCGGTTGCCCTTCAACGTCAGGAACACTTCCTGCTCCACCGCGCTATACGTGGGATGCGTATCAAACACCAGCCGCCCGATGTCTTCGTTTTCAAAGAGCACCATGCCGCCATATGCGACTTGCAGCGCCGCCTGGGCCTCCGTGATCGTGATCTGGTAGATTTCCTGCGGGTCGAGGGTTTGAGCCAGCCGCGACGACACGCGGTTGATCAACGCGAGCCGCTTGGCGTGCTCATCCAGTTCGGTGGCACGCTGCGTGGTTTCGGCAAACAGGCGCGCTTTTTCGATGGCCAGCGCGGCCTGGTTGGCCGTGGTCATCGCCAATTCGATCTCAGTTTCGGTGAACGTGCGCGGCTTGTCCGAGTCCAGCCCGATGGTACCAATCACCCGGTTAGCCACGATCATGGGCACAATCAGCATCGCCTGAGTTCCGCGTATTTTGGATGTGTCCCAGATGACCTTGAACCGCTCATCCTTGAGTAGATCGCTGGACATCAGCGGCTTGCGCGTTTCCATCACGATTTCGGCTGCCGGATTACCTTTGATCGGCAGCGTCAGCTCCGGCATATCTTTATCCATCGGGTGCGTGCTCATCACCAGGCGCGCGGTGTTTTCATCCTCGATCATCATCAGCCCGGCAGACTGGAGATAAAGCGCGTCTTGCAGCTCGGTGAGCGTGATCCGATACACTTCGGACAGATCGAGCGTTTCGGCCATCCGGGCCGACACGCGGTTCACAAACGCCAACCGCTGCGCCTGCTCGTCCAACACGGTCGCGCGCTCGGTCACCTGCTGGTACAGATGCGCGTTCGCCAGCGCCACCGCCGACAGGTTCGCCAGACGCTGGATCAACTCCAGGTTTTCCTGGAAGCTGAACGCATTTTCCAGCTCACTGCCCAGGTGCAGCGAACCGACCGCCTGACCACCGGCCACCATTGGCACAATCAGCGTGCTGTGTTCGCCGGACGCGTACCATTCACTCAGGTCGCTGTATTCCTGGCGCGCCGCTTCCGACTCACCCAGGCGATACACACGCGCTTTGACTTCGCGGTACGTGTGCCCCATCGCGGTTTTTTCCGAGTCCAACGGGACACGTTTGGCCATCGAAATTGAGCCGTCGGGCGCGATATTGGCCCGCAGCAGGTCGAGCCGTTTTGCCTGTTCGTCGTACACGGCCACACTCATCCGTGTAAACGGGACCATCTGCTGCAAGCCTTGCCCAATCGACTGGATCACGGCTTCGGGGTTCAGCGAGCGCGATACGACTTCCATCATTTCGTTGAGCCGCTGTTCTTGTTCGGCGGCACGCACCGTTTGCAGGTACAGGCGTGTCGTCTCGATGGCGGCGGCGGCCTGGGATGCAAACAACTCAAACGGTTGCAGCGTAGCCTGGGTAGGGATATGCCCGTCAACGGGATCGGTCATTTCGATAATGCCGATAATGCGTTTCTGGTCCTGGCCCACCAATGGCAGATACAGCACATCCTGCGGGTGCCAGTCGGCGTCGCTCACGGTCGGCGGCTCCGGCGGTTTGCCGTTGAGCACGTTTTCCCGCACCCAGGGGCGGTTGTATCGCAAATAATAACCGGCGCCCAACTTGAGCTCGTGGAACGCCAGATCGTTGATCCACTTACGCCACACGTCACCGGGCAGCACTTCATCCGACAGCGTCAGCGCCTCGTCCGCCGTGTACCCGGCCTGGATCAAGGCTGTCGGCTCAAGATGTTCGTCGCGCAAGGTGATGATCACGTGGTTCCACCCGGCGTCGTGAATACCTTGTGCCACGACCTGCAAACGGGATGGTACATCCGGCGCGCTCTGGATTTCGCTGGCGACCATGTGAAGCTGCGCCAGACGGTCGCGCTCACGGCGGGTGGCTTCGGCTTCGCGCTGGATGCGGTCGATCAGCCGGAAGTTTTCGATGCTGAACGCGGCCTGATTCGCGAATATCTCCAGCGCCTTGACCGTATTGATGTCCGGACGGCGGCCTGATCGCGGCTCGTCCACGCTCATCATGCCCAGCAGCCGCCCGCCGCTCCCATAAAACGGCACCAGCAGCAGATCATCGGGATTCCAGGCGCGCGGGCTGACGCTCGTCCGTTCATACAAACGCTGGTACGTGGGCAGGTCTGCGGTCAGTTCCTCGGTGCCTTCTGCCGGGAGGAAATAACTGTTACTCACCCGGTAGGAGTCTTGCATCAGGCCCCGGACCTGTTCCAGCGGCGGGCTGATGTTTTTCACCTCGTCAAAGACCGGCAGCGGCATACCGGCCTGGGCCGTGCGCCGCAGCACCTGTTCCTGTTCATCGACCACGCTGATCAACACCAGGTTAAAGTCAACCGTCTCCTGAATACTCTGGGCCACTTCTACGAGCATGTCGGACAACGCTGCCCCGCGCCGGAACAGCTCACCCAGTTCAAAAATACGGCCCATACGGTCGGCACGCTCGCGGAGCTGCTGGTTGGTGCGGAGCTGGTTTTCATAACGCCGGGCGTTACCAACCGCGATGGCGGCCTGGGCGGTCAGCGTGGCGACAAATTCGCTCACACGCTCGTCAAAAACCACCAACTCGGTGCTGTACAGGTGAATCAGGCCCACCACGTCGTCACCAAACGCGATCGGTGCCGCCAACGCCGTGCGCGCCCTGGGCGGCGCCGCTTCCAATTCACTTTGGGCATAGGCCGGGACCGTGATCGACTGGTTTTGCACAACGGCCATTTGTTCGACGGGCGCCAACCCGGCCAACCCGTCGATCTCGCCGAAGCGGCGATCAACCTGGGGCTGATCGGGCGCGGGCCAATCTTCCGGATCGGCCAACAAAACAATGCTGGCCGCCGTGGCCGCCGTTGAACGCAGCGCTTCTTGCCGGAGCACATCCAGAATACGCTCTAACTCGATGGTCTGCCGCAGTTCCTGGCTGACACGACTCAAGGCGTGGAGTTCTTGAACACGCGCCTGCAAGTCCTGGTCTGTGGCCTGGTACAGCCGCATCCGGTCGATCATGGCGGCTACCTGGGTCGCAATCGCCAGCAGCAGTTGCAGATCGTCGTCATCGTACACATCACCAACCGACTTGTTGGCTACCGTGAGCTCACCAATGCTGCGATTACCAATCGTGAGCGGCACCTGAATCGTGTTGCGCAGCTTGTTGATCTCAATGAAATCGCGGTACTGCGGCAGCACGCGCTGATCGTCGCGCAGATTGCTGCCAACAAATGGGCGGCGTGACACGAGCACACTTTTTTCAAAACCAGGCGCGTAAGCATCGATCCGGTAAGGTTCGGTTAGCGCCCCTCCCCACATATACTGCGGCTCGATCACCAGTTCGCCCGTTTTTTCATCCACCAACCCGATCGCCACCACGTCCGATTGCAGCAGGTTGGCGATGGCGATGTTGATCTGTTCGAGTTTTTCATCCAGCGGGGCGACCTGGGCCGCAAATTCGGTGATGGCGCGCAAACCCTCGGCTTCGTGGGTGCGGTGCTGCATTTCGCGGTACAGGCGCGCATTGTCCACCAGGATCGCGGCCTGCCCGGCAAATAACGAAAACACGCGCATATCATCGTGTGAAAACACCGCGCCGCCGGTTTTATTGGCGGCCTGCACCAAACCCAGGCGGTTCCGGCCCACGACCAACGGGGCAATAATCATCTGGTGGATGCCAACGACCATCGCCAACCGGGAGAAATCGGTATCACGGGTGACCGGATCGTCGCGCACGTCGTTGGTATACCACGTCGCCTGAGATTCCCACAGGCGTCCAATCGGACTATCGGGCGAAATCGTCACCCGGTAGGCGTCGATTGTATCTTCGTCATCCAACCCCCAAAACGGCTGCTGGCCGATGAGCATCTGCGAGCGCGGCTCGTAAAACAGCAGCCCGCATTTCTCAACGTTCATCAAGGCCGCGATACGTTCGGTGATCTGGCCGTACAGTTCGCGCGCGTTGCGCAGCTCGCCCATTGTCTGCGCGATCTGCTGCAAGCCGCCTAGTTCGCGCGTGCGCTGCTGTTCTTCGCTGTACATACGCGCGTTTTCGGCCACGACAGCCGCCTGTGTCGCAAACGACATCAGCACGCGCATATCGTCCTCGTCAAAACCCGCCGCGCCGCGCTTGTTCGCGACCAACAGCAGGCCAATACGCCGCGCCCCGGCGATCATTGGGACCAGCGCCAGCGCGTTCAGCGAAATGGCGGCTAACAGATCATCCAGTCCCAGCGACTGGACAACCGGAGAACTGCTATCATTTGTGAACCACCATGCCTGGTGCCGCCAGATCGAATACAACTCGGTGTCGGGCACAACCGACAGCCGGTAGTGCTCAACCAGCGCGTCCGGCACGCCATAAAACGGGGGACGGCTGTAAAACATCTGGTCATCGTCGCTGTAGAGCAGCACACCACACAGTTCGACGCCGACCAGGTGCGCGATACGCTGGGTAAGCTGCCCATATACCTCGGCGGGTTCGGCAAGCTGGCTCATCGCTTCTGCGATCTGGTGCAGGCCGCTGAGTTCGGCCACACGCGCCGACTGGTATTCGTACAGGCGCGCGGCTTCAAGCGCGGCAGCGATCTGCCCGGCGATCGACTGCAACAGCCCTACGTCACGCTGATCAAAAGCCGTGCTGCGACGGCTGCCCAGTTCAATCGTACCGATAAACTGGTCGTTGGTAGACAGCGGCACCCCGACGAAACTTTGCAAATGCTGCCGGGCCGTCTTGGGCATAATGTCGGTACGCGCCGCAGCATCACTGATCAGCAGCGGCTGCCGGTACATGGCGATCCAGCCGGTGTAACCTTCGCCCATTTTGTACACAACGCCGGGCCGTTCTTCGGGTGTTAATAACACACCGGACGGAGTACGCTCGAAGGGCTGCCCCACGGGCTGAAGCGTCTGGGAGTCCGAATCCCACCGGGTTATTTCCGCAAAATCGTAGGCGATCGCGTGCCCGATACTTTGCAGAATCACGCTTACCGCGTCTGCCGGACTCGTCGCTTTACCGATGATGGGGCTGATATCACCAACAATCGCCATCGCACGCAGGGGATCAAATTCGGAGAAATTCTGAAATCCGGCAGACGTGACCTCACGCATCACCACGATCATTTGCTGCCCAGCCGAACTGGGGATCGCGTGAGAAACGGCCTCGACACGCCGCTGGCCCAGCCGGAAAGAAGCATGGCCGCTGTCAGCGAGCAGGTCGTGAAGGGTATCGACGGGCTGCACCATCTGCGCCATCAACGCCAGATTCGGCATCCCGCCATCCATCCCGAACCAGGACCGCGCCAGGTCGTTCGCATACACGACCCGGCCACGACCCTCGGCCACGACAACGGCCTCATCACTTTCCATCAGGTTCACAGGCACGATCGGACGTGACTCGACGGCAGCCTGTGAATCAAGACTCTGCTGTGTCTGACGCACCAGGGCATAGAGCCAGGCAAAGAATATGAAGCCAGTTATAACTAAATAGACTTCAACCATCGCCATCCGCTCGCTGGCCACAACCGCCGCCGCGCCGGATTCCAGCGCCGCCTATCACACAATCGATTTGTATTCATTCCGGCGGTCCGGCCATAATCGACATTCCACACCACGTGTCACGCGACCGGCTGCCTGTTCTGCGGCAGGCGGCCTGTCTCAGCGGCACATTACCACTCCGTAGCGACCGGCGTATCATCTTTCGCCGCGCCGCGCCGCCGACTTTCGGCTGCCAGTTCGGTGATCTCACGAATATCGGCAAATTGGCGCGTTGAATTGGATACCGAGCCAACTGCCAGCGTCATCAACGGGATTTTGTCATTATCTTTCATCATAAAACCGCGTTCACGATCGATGAACGAATAGTGCTGCTGGACATCTTCCGCGAAGCGTTCGACCAACTTTTTGGTGAGCGCTGTCACATCTTTGGTGTAGGTCACGATCACAAAGTTATCGCTGCCCGCGTGGCCCACAAAATCATTGGGAGAACCTAACTCGTCAAGCACTTCGCCCATTACCAGGGCCATAAAGCGCAGCACTTCGTTCCCGGCGACAAAACCGTACACATCTTTGAACGGCTCATAGTTCACCAGCTTGACATCCAGGTAAGCCCAGACATCATCCTGGCGCATCAACTCACGCAGTTTTTCTTCGATCAGCGAACTGCTCGGCAAACCGCTGTTGGGATCGGTGTAGTTATCCCGCTCAGCGCGTTCGATCTGATTCTTGACGCGCAGCTTCAGTTCCTCGATATCAAACGGCTTGGTGATGTAATCGTCCGCGCCAAGCTCCAACCCGGCGATCTTGTCACTGCGCTCATCCTTCTGTGTCAGAAAGATGACGGGGATGTGACTGGTTCGCGTAGTCGAGCGTAACTCACGGCAGACATCGTACCCGTTCATATCCGGTAACATGATGTCAAGCACGATGAGCTGCGGCAGTTGTTTGCGCGTCAGTGTGAGCGCATCACCACCGCGCGGCGCGACCTGAACATCATACCCCTGGCCGCTGAAGTAAATTCGCAGCATGTTCGAAATGTCAAAATCGTCTTCAACGACCAATATTCTGCCTTTGCCCATGCCTTCACCTCCCCGCGACGTGGGGCCCTTTTGTTTAAGTGGATCATTCAAACGTTGCATTCAAAAATAACGCCAACCATCTTGTTTTTGTATCGACTATCATTATAGATGATCGACGCAAAACAAATATACATTCGAATGCGTTGAAATACCAGTAAGGATAAAAACGCGATTCTATGAAATTTCAATCCTGGCCTTAACATTCAAGGCCCCGCACCGCGATCAACTAGCGCTGCTGGCGGGCAATATGGGCGCGTTCGCGGACGCGGTCGATCTGATCATCCGTTACGGCGCGTTCAAAACTGCGAAAACCGCTCAATCTAAACCCGTGCCTATCCGCAATCTCACCAATCTCATACACCTGGGCAAGACTGATATGTTTGCCGACACTATAATCCTCATAACGCCCCTCTAACGCTAAGGCCATTGTTTCAGCCATGCAAGCGTATGACTTACCGGGCGGGAAACCAAAATTGAAACCAAAATCTACCGGACCTGGAACCTCAACCATACCGCCTTCAATCACCAGCACGTCATCCCGGCGCCGGGCCACCTGGACCGACACATCACGCGGGCGGGCGACATCACACACGACCGCACCCGGCTTGAGGTGCTGCGGCTCGATGATGGCAGTGATCGCGCTGGTCACGGTCAAGATCAGGTCGGCGTCATAGATACTGGTGATATCCACGCTGGTTCGGACCTGGGCCTTGTGCCCGGTGCACGTGTCGCGCACCGCGTGAAGCGCCGCCTCACGGCGGCCTACCAGCACCAGGTCGGGCACATCACCGGCCAGAATCTGCGCGCACACCCGGCCAATCGTGCCGGTGGCGCCGACAACCGCCGTAGAGGCACTGTCCAGCGGAATATCCATACGGCGGGCCGCTTCACGCACGGCTTCCACGGCCATGTATACCGTGTAGGCGTCACCGGTCGTTACGGGTACCTCTAAGCGTTGGGCAATCGTAACACCCGCATCCCCTACCACGGACGTATACGCGCCCAGGCCCAACAGCCGCGCGCCCAGTTCCTCGGCCATGTGCCCACACGCAACCAGCTTGCGGTACACGGTTTCGACCGGCAGGCGCAGCATGGTTTTGGGCGTAAATGGACAGGCGATAAACCAGCCGCGCAGTTCCTTACCCGTTGCTTCGGAGCGTATTTTTGTGATTTCCGAGATATACACCGGTGGGAAAAAACGCGAAAAAAAGTTGATCTGGCCCTCAGTCAGGAGTTTGCCCAGCAACGGCCATTTGCGCGACACATCCTTTTTAGGGTCGATGGGGTGAATAATGAATGCAAATGTGTCCTGCGTGTCCACTCGTTGGTTGTTATCCTTACTACCACTCTTCAAGATATAAGTCTTCGGTGCCCTCGCCCACTGTGCGCGGGTAGCGGCGTTTGTGCAGCCTGGCGACAGAGGCACGCACTTTGTGGTGATCACTTTCCTCATACGTGATGTTACGGTTGATGACGCGGCGTTCGGGTGACGCAAACAACACCACATCGGATTCGATCACGCGGCCCGGCATGATCACCAACCCGGACCCCAGGCGGGCATTATGTCCGACACAGCCCCCCAGGACCGGGTGCCCGGTATCCGACAGGTGCCCCTCATAATCCAGGGTGCGCAGCGTCGCCGGGAGCAAATTAAAGTCGGTAAACGTGGTCCCGGCACCGACAAAACTATTGCGCCCCACGACACACATTTGCAGGCAGGTGTTTTGCGCCACGATGGAATATTCCATCAGGGTGGACATAAACAGCGCGGCCCGAAATGGCAAAAAGCAGTTGTTACCGACCACGCTTAACATCAACTGGCAGCCCTGCGCCACGTTGACATGATCGCCGATCACGGAGTTGTCAATCACCACGCCGGGGCCGATATAACAGCCGCGCCCGATGGTCGTCGGCCCGATGATCGTCGCCGACGGATCGATCACGGTGCCTTCGCCCACTTCGACCACCCTGGAACAGGACAACACCTGTTTTTGCTCCAGGACGGACTGTACCAGCAGGCGCAGCGCCACCAGATTGTGCTCGGTGATGAGTTTTTCGAAACGCCGCCCGCGCGAAAACACGCCCAGGATCACGTTAGCAAAATAGACGTGCGCCCAGCTATCAATCGACAGGCACGACCGCAGCGTCAGCAGGTGCGTCAGGTCGAGTTCACGCCCGCCCACCGCGCCTTCCTCCAGGCTGGGGCTTAAGTTGGACATCGAGTCGGGCACGTTGTAGTAGCCGATTTCTTTACAATCACTGCGAATCGGCACTTCGATCCACTGCTTCGGCTCCACATAACCATTGGGGAAATACCACAGGTCCAGCGGGTAATACAGCGGCCTGCCATGCCGGTCCGTAATCGGCCTTAAGCGCGACAGGGGCACCGCATACTTGAGCCATGCATCATCTTCGGCAGGCAGCACAGCCTGGCTCGGCAGGTGGCTGGCGCGCGCATGTTCGAAGAACTCCCTGAAAAACTCAGTGTCAAAATACAGGTTGTCACGGTAAACCACCATCTCGCCGCCTTCAGGTGCCACTCGTGGCAGATCGTGCACCGTTTCAAGCGGCTCCTCTAACGAACAGGGGCCGACCACCTCTTCAAGAATATCCGCGTGGTGAAGTTTGAGCGGCTTGTTGAGAATGCTCAACTCGCATGCCGGTTCATTAAAGGGAATGAGCGGATTTTTGTCTTCGATAATAAACTTACGCATGTGGCAGCTCTGTGCTCTTAAATAAGCCGGGTTTGCACTAAGTATCCTGCATCCGGCGGCGGCGGTCAACTGGTTCATGCGCAGGGAGACGCTTCCGGAATCCCCGTGTATATACGCGCATGGTTAAACGTGCTCACACGCTCCGTATAACCTTATATACTCAACGCTCGCCCGCGTTTTGTATGGCGAAAGGGAACCTCAACCTATGTATTCCGGATTGATAACATGGCTGCTGACCGTGATTATGGCACTGCTCAGCCCGTTTCTCACGCTCGGCAGTGTCGAACAAATCGATGCGTACCCGCTGTACACCATGACCTACACTGGTGACTACGAACACAATATCACCCTGATCGAGTCGTTTGGCGCCCTGATGACATCCGGGCAGCCCGTTGTACGTGTTCAACCGGCGTGGGGATGCTCGCTGTTTGTGGCGCTCGGTGATGCCGAGGGCGGGGTATATGGACGTAACTTTGACTGGGTGTTCAGCCCGGCGGTGCTGCTGTTCACCGATCCACCGGACGGCTACGCGTCAGTATCGATGGTCGATATTGCGTTTTTAGGCTTCACCGGGCGTGACGCCGGGCGGGTCATGACGATGTCACCGGAAGAACGCACCGCGCTGCTCTACGCGCCATTCGCGCCCATCGACGGCATGAACGAATACGGGCTGGTGGTCGGTATGGCGGCGGTGCCCGAAGCCTGGGACTCTACGAGCCACCCGGAACGAGACACGATCGACTCGCTGCACATCATGCGCGAAGTGCTGGATCACGCACGGACCGCAGATGAAGCCGTCGCCATTTTTGAGCGTTATACCATTCTGGCCGGAGGCGGGCCGCCCGTCCACTACCTGATCGCGGACGCAGCCGGGCATACGGTCCTGATCGAATACGTGGACGGCGAGATGGTGGTGCAGCGCAACACGCAGCCGTGGGACATGGCGACCAACTTTACACGCGCGCTGTGTGATACGGAGCCGGAAAACATGTGCCAGCGGTACCGGATCATCAGCGAGTACCTAAGTCAGCGCGAGGGAAAACTCACACCGGACGAAGCCATGCGGCTGCTGGAATCTGTTTCACAGGACGGCGACTATTCGACAGAATGGTCAGCCGTGTATGACATACACACGGGTGACGTTCACGTCGTGATGAACCGCCAGTATGACACAGTCCACACGCTGACTCTGCCGCTGGCGATACCGTAACCGGCGCATACAACAGCCAGCCGCACACGCCCCAATCACCCTGGGGCGTTTTTTCTGCCGGGCGAAAAAGTGCTATCATCAACATATGGATTTATATCGTAGATAAGACAAAATTAGGCGGGCGTTGGGTCCGCGTAGAAATTAAGGTGAAACATGGACACCGATACACAAAAACTTACACAGGCAAAACAACTCATCGAAGAAAAACAGTACCAACAAGCGATCGATGTGCTGAATACCATTCCTGATAATCCCACGGCGCAGCAGTGGCTCGCCAAGCTGGAAAAGGCAGTCGGACAGCAGGCCGCTCCTGTTTCTGACACGCCTGAACCCGGCGCGCGACGCCGGGCCAGTTCGCGCTCACCCGAAATGCCAGAGCAAATTTCCGAAACGGCATCGGCGGCGGCACACCGGGTTCAGGAGGGCGTGAGCAGCCTCATGGAACAGGCCACCCCCCGCCTGGAAAAAGCCGGGATCGATATCCAGATCGCGGTGATGGTGCTGATCTTTGGCGCCGTGTCAGCCCTCGCCAGCGCCCTGCTTGACGCGATCCTGGGGCTGCCCGGCGGCACGTTTGTGTTTACCTTTGGCTGGATCGTGATCGCGCTCAACGGGCCGACCTATGCCATTCTCAAGCGCAACGCCAAAATCGACGGGCTGATCATGAGTGTGGTTGTCGGCGTGGTCACAGCCCTGGTCTGGTACATCGTGGCCGAAATTCTCACCGGCGATCCGGATATTTTTGACGACGCGACTACCCGCGCCCTGTACAAATGGTGGCTCGATGACCTGGGCGTGCTGGACGTATTGATCACGGGGTTGGTGGTCGGGCCGCTGGGCTACGGCTGGTGGCTGCTACTGGCTGTTCTGCCGGACCGTGTGCGGCAGTATCTGCCCAAAACCGGGTAACGAACGGGGATCAAAAAACGGGGCGCATCGCCGTGATGTGCCCCGCCGGGTGCTGGTGGACGGCGTCAGTTTTCTTTCAGCCAACCGCGCAAGGTCGTGATAAAACGTTCCGGCGAGTCTTGCATAATGAAGTGCCCGGCATCCGGGAACCACTCGATTTGAGCGTGGGGCACGCCTGCCTTGAGCGTTTCGTTTTCAGAAGACCGCACGATGATATCGCGTTTGCCGTACATGCCCATCGTCGGCACCTGTATCTGTCCCAACTCCGGGCGTAAATCGGTCTGGCGCAGGGTGCCAATGCTCTGAAAAAACGACTCGGCGCTGATCATGGACACGTCTTTGGTGATCATGCGCGACATCGCCCGCCCGTCTTTGGCCATAAAATAACTGTAGCCGCGCAAAAACAGCAGCAAGCCCTTGCCCTTAAACAGCCAGAAAACCGAGGCCACGGTCGGATTACCGGAAAGTTTGAGCAGCAGGTTGAGCGAATTCCCGTTGATGGGCGAGCCGATCACACACACTTTGACGACTTTTTCCGGGTGGAGGATCGCCATGCTCAGCGATACCGTACCGCCCATCGAATGGCCGATCAGCGGGGCGCGCTTGATACCCATCCGGTCCATGAACTGGTACACCATCTCAACGTAGGTTGGGACGGTGAACGCTTCCTGCCGTTTGGCGCGGGTTTCATCGGCGGTGGGCACAACGTCCGATTCACCAAACCCAAAAAAATCGAGGGCATAGGTGCGAAAGTCGCGCCCTAAGACCTCGATGGTATCACGCCATAACGCCCACGATCCCAGCCAGCCATGCAGCAGCAGGACAGGGCGTCCACGACCATAGGTTTCGTAATGTATGGTGCCCGGATCCGTTACGAGTAATGGCACGTCTGGTGTAACCTCCAGGCTGGATGGAAAAAGCGCACTACTCCTGAAGACAACAAGCAGCGCCGTTGAATCACCAACGCCAAACTCGCCCCTACACCAAAAAAATCATATTTATCAAGCAGCGTCAGGCAGCCCGCGAGCTACGTATCCATCTCTTCGAGGATAGAATACAGGAGCTCCAACAACACATTCTTGACGCTTTCCTTGTCGGTGGCAATGCAGGGCAGCAGTTTGACGCTCTCTTCAATCCGCAATGCAATACGCAAATCCTCAGGTGCCCAGGCGTCAGGATGATCTTGCTTGTTGGCGGCCACCACGTAGGGTGTTGGCGCATAAGCACGGAAGGTTTCGAGAATACTTTTGGCTTCACGGAAGGTTTCAGGCTTAGCGCTGTCAACCATCACCACAAAACCGAGCATTCCTTCAGCCAAGATTTCCCACATAAAATCGAAACGACGCTGACCGGGCGTCCCAAACAGGTAAAGCACCAGATCATCGTCAACCGTAATACGGCCAAAGTCCATCGCGACTGTAGTCGCTTCCTTCGTGCCGTATTCAGCCGAAACCGCGGAAATCCCTTCGTCGGTGGTCACAACATCAATTTCACTGATCGAACGGATGAATTCGGTCTTTCCCGCACTGAAGGGGCCAGTGATGACCATCTTGACAGTTTGCATGGGCATGGTCGGTCTCGCTATTCCATATCACAGAACCTACCGTGCGGCAGGTACCCAAAGAAAATACAGGAAAAAAATAACACTCTTATGTTTCCTTGATCTTGGCGATCAAGCGCTCCACAACACTGCGTTTTACCGTGATGGGTGGCTGCGCAGCGCTTCGACTTTTTCCACCAGCCGCAGCACGAGCGGGCTGTTTGCTGGTTGGCGGCTTCATCAACTCGACCAGACCGGCGTTCAACAACGAATACACCACGCGCCGGATCTCAGTTTCGGTCATATTACAGGCTTTGGCAATCTGGCGGATCGAGTTGTTCGGGTTAATGAACGACACCACGCGCCACTCTTCCACGCTGAGGTGCACGCGCCGGAACTTCTCGCCGGGGTCTTCGGGGAACTTGAGCGCCATATCCAGATTTGGCAGTTCGATGCCCGGTTCGTCGCCATCCTTACGGCGTCCGATCTCCATGATCACGTTTTGAAGATCGATCGGCACCGTAATACGAGCAGGCGACGGGGCGGCGTTTTCATCCAGCACAAACGGCTCTTGTTCCCAATTTGCCAGATCGTACACAATGTCAAGCGTATACTGCTTGATGCTCCGTACAACGTCTTGCTGAGTAGCATAGTTGGCGTTGATGAGCATCAGGGCCAGCGCTTTATCCGAGTACTTTTTGCCCCGCTCCCGGATCACGCGGGCCTGTTGAATGTTCAGCTTGCCAGCTTTTTGCAAGACATTAGCCAGGTGCCCATCCTGATTCCCCATTGTGGCCAGGATCAGCTTGCCATCACGGAACGCCACTGTCGCCCGTTCTTCACCGGGCATGACCTTTTTGCGCTCCTGACCGGTCCCATCACGAATGGTTTCATCGGTGACGATGGGTTCATAAACGTGCAAGATACCGGTTTTTTTTGCTAAGTTGATCAAGTTCAATATCTGAGTGATACTGAAATCCGCCAAATTCCCTTTTAGTGGCATCTGTGAATTCCTACCCTGGGATTCAAGACAATTGCGGCGGGCGAAATAGCATTAAGCGCTACGCCTAATGGATGCAGGCATTATACACCGCCGCAAAAAACGCGTCAACCAGCCAAAACCGGGTATGATCGACGTGGCAGCGGTGAACGGCCTGCGCGGTCCAAAATGCTAAAAGATGGCCTGCCAGAGCAACTGCCGCATAACATACCTTAACATTACATCTATTTTAGCGTAATTGTCTACCCTTGATAAACCGGATTTTAGTACTGGTTTTGTGATTGGACGTATTCACGGGAAAGGGTCGGTTTATGACGGATGGGTTTTCATCTTCAGGCGGGCAAGCAAAACGCTCGATATGGCTGCCAGGTGTGTTGCTGGCGGCGTGTTTGCTGGTTGCGTGTTTGCTGACAGCGTGTTTGTCAACCCAGGCCGAAGTCATCACGATCACGGCCACCCCATCCCCTCCCCCGCCCCAGGATTCCGGGGATGAACCGCCACCGCTGACCGTCAACCCGCTGACCGGCCTGCCCATCAACGACCCGGCCATGCTTCTCCGCCGCCCGCTGGCCGCCAAAATCTCTAACGCACCGGCTGTCGTCCGGCCTCAGGCGGGGATAGCCGCCGCCGACCTGGTTTTTGAACACTACACCGAAGGCAGCCTGACGCGCTTTACCGCC
Organism: Anaerolineae bacterium; assembly: GCA_016930015.1. GTDB lineage: Bacteria > Chloroflexota > Anaerolineae > Aggregatilineales > Aggregatilineaceae > JAFGHR01. Next base: position 24,738 of record JAFGHR010000115.1, read on the forward strand.
ATCTTTTGGACTCACGTGCCGCCCCGGATCGGTTCGATCCGCAGCGCCCGGCTGATCGATCTCGAAATCCCGGCCATGTACGGCACGCTGCTGGTGTATTCCGGGGCCAGCGAACCAATCCGGCGGCGTATCGCGGACCTGCCATTTGCCGACCGCGCTTACGAAGGTGTCACGACCGGCGCACCGCTGTACTACCGCGACCCGGCCATCGAAGCGCCGCATAACCTGTTCGCCGTCCCGGCAGAAGTATGGCAGCGTGCTGCCGGAAACGGCAATAACACGGCACCGGACCTCACAGGCGGGATGGTTTTTGCCGATACGCCGCCGCCGAATGGCGGAGAAGCCGCCCAGGTCGTGATCGATTACGGGCCGGACGTGGTCCGCTGGCAGTACGATACCAGCACCGGGCAATATGCGCGCTTTGTCAACGACGAACCCCACACCGACGCCAACACCAACGAACAGGTCACCGCCGCGAATGTGATCGTGATCTACGCGCACCACCAGCCCGATCTAAGCATTGTCGAAAGTGAATGGCAGGGCAGCAAGAGCTTTTCGATTGAGATTCAAATCTGGACGCTTGGCCCGGCCACCCTGTTTCGAGATGGGCAGGTGTATACGGGGAATTGGATGCGCTGGGAAGAAAACAGCATGCTGAGCTTTTGGACAGATGACAACGCCACCGAAAACCTGCTCCTCAAGCCGGGAAACACATGGTTTCAGGTCGTCCCGCTGGATTTTACGGATATTTCAGTTGAATGACGAAGCATACAACACATAGTAAAATGGAGTTAGCCGTTGAGCCGATATTGCATGTGTAACAGACACAGATTTTTTCCGAAAAGGCATCATCGATGTTCGAACTTTCCCCGCTTGTAGTATGGCTGTTTACACTGGGCGCGGGAGCCGCCATGTTCTACTATGGCGCGATCGTCACCGGCATTTTGAAGGACCCACTGCTCGCGCGGCTGCGCCGGTATGGTGACGAAAACCGCCCGTACCCTATATGCCGTTTTTTTGAAGCAGCGGGCGCCTGGAGCCTGTCACTGGCCCTGATGGTAAATTCGCTGACCCAACCGGGCAGCTACAGCCGGGACGCGTTTCCCCCGATGATCTTTTTCCTTACGGCGATCACGATATTTGGCGCTAGCATCGCCTTTCGACGGCACGCCATACTGCGCGAATCACTGCCGCGCTGGTATGCTGAACTGCTCAACCAATCGTCGCGCCAGGAACGCCGGTTTATCGCGTTCGCGTGGCTCAAAATCCCGCGCCGCATGCGCTGGCACCTCAACAGCAATCACGCCGCTTTCCAGGTCTGGGCTGATACCGTTCGTATCTCGGTTATTTACGGGGCATTTGATCCTGATAGTCCCTGGGACGTGTGGGGCTAAAACCACGATCCAGCGCTGAGGAGCATACACATTTTACGTTTTGGCGGGCGGCTCCAGGAGTAAATAACCGTTCACCCGGACGTCACGGCGCGCGCCATCGATATCCATAACCAGTGTACCGCGCCCGCGGACCACGTCCGCCGCGACCCAGGCCGCGCCGCTGGCAGGGGGAACCGATCGCAGGGCATTTACAACAGCCGGATTGGTAAACGTACACGCGTAGATTTCCAAAAAATAATGAGTCAGCCAGCCGGTTTGCCCCTGGCGCGCGGTGAATGTCTCTTCCTCAACCGTCCACAGGTAGCGCCAAGTCACATCCGCCGGTGAGAGCGCGTCCAGCAAACCCGACTCGCTCACCAGTTCCTCTTGAAGCTCGCGGAACGGGGAGCGCTCGCGGCCAGCGGCGTTGTAAAACCACGCACTGAACGCCGGGAGTGATACGCGTGACAGGGTAAAACGTAAATCGTGGCTGGCCGGGTCTTCGGGAGTCGCGCCGAACGCGTCTAACTGTGACGGATCATCCAGCGTCAACGCACCGCCCAGCGGCGACAGCGTGTAAATCCCCTTGCGGCGGCGGTTGGTGTTTAACAGCAAAAAAAGGCAGCCGTCCTGCTCGATCCGGCACAGGCTGGCACAGCTCACACGGATGAGATCACTCATAACCCCTCGATCGTCACTACAGGCTACCCGCCCCTTGTGGCGTCATTGTGGCGCGGTCGGACGCAAAACACAAGCGCTTGCCTTCTGGCCAGCCTGGCGTAGGCTTATAGCTGCTAACCGATAAACCATCACGCCTGAAAGGACATCCCCGCATGGCCGATCCCATGCCGCCGCTTGTAGGCCAGGTGGCGCTGAGCCTGATCCCCGGCCTGGGCGGGAAAACGTTCGACCGGCTGGCCGCCCATTTCGGCCCGGTGGACGCCATTTTGGCCGCGTCTGAGCGTGAGCTGATCGCTGTGCCGCGCGTCGGCCCCAAACTGGCGGCGGCGATTCGGGCCATCGACCTGGAACAGACACAGCGGGATATCAGCACGTGGCAGGCCAACGGAATCGCGATCATGGTGCGGCACGCCGCCGCTGCACAGGTCCCCCAGGCCGGATGGTTCCCCTATCCGCCTGCGCTGGAATCCCTGGACGATGCCCCGCCGGTCCTGCTGCATCGCGGCGCCATAACCCGGTTTGACCCACGCGCGGCAGCCATTGTCGGCACGCGCCACCCGACCACCGAGTCACGGCAGCTTGCCGAAACACTGGCGGCGGCGCTGGCGGCACGCGGCTGGATCATCGTGAGCGGGCTGGCATCCGGGATCGACACGGCTGCCCATCAGGGCGCGATCCGGGCCGGGGGAACGACTATCGCGGTGTTGGGCAGCGGCCTATCGACCATTTATCCACTCCAAAACCGCGCGTTGGCCGAACGGATCATCACGTGCGGGGCGCTGGTGTCCGAGGTACACCCGCATACCCCACCCAACAGCCCGGCACTCGTGGCCCGGAACCGGTTGATCAGCGGGTTGAGCCGCGCCGTGATCGTGATCGAAGCCGGGGCCACAAGCGGCAGTTTACACGCGGCACACTTTGCCAGGACACAGAAGCGCCTGGTTGTGACCATCGACACCCATGCACCGGGCAACCAGCAGTTACTGGCGGAAGGAGCCACCGTGCTGCCAGCGGATGCGGCAGCTCAGCCTGGCGTTTTGGATACGCTGGAACAACACATGATGTGACACATATGTGAAAAATTTATGAAAACCACCGCTGGCAGCGTATCGCCTTGACGGTGATTTATGAACGTCACTTTTCCCCTGAATCACTCTTCCAGTCCAGCCGGACGGGGAGCGCCTCCCCTGCATTGTTCCCACCAGGGTCCAGCCCAACCGGGCGCAGCCGGGAAGATCGGGGCGCTGATTTTGTTTTGATGCAATCACCCTGAACACGAATTAGTTTACATTTCTTTTAAATTAGGGTAAGGTTAGAATTGGGTTATAAAATGACACAAAACAAGCGCGGCGGGGGATAGTCAACCTTAATCACGTATGCAAGCAAGCACTAAAATATGAACAGCAAAGATGCTAATACGCCCTAATCCAATAACGCTTATAAATACTAATACTGTAGTACCAGTTACTTGACCAAATCAAATTCGTTTGTTAATTTAAGAACGAGTAAAGTGTACGAATAGAAAAGATTAGTTTACAGGCGCGGTGGGACAAAACAGGCGGGGTGCATCATCAAGGAGTATGTATTATGTCACAAAATGAACACCGGGCACCAAGCCGATTAGCGTCGGCACGGCCTGCCCTACGGCGCAGTCCACCTATGCCCCCTCAGCATTATAAAGTATCACAACGCACTTCGTCCGCGCCATCGGGCGAACCGGGTTGGCAGGATTATGGTGATGGAATCGATGTTGGATCAACGTACCTGGCCGGACCTGATACGGGGGAAACTGCCGGGATTGATACCGATTATGGTTTTACAGGCGATCGGTACTACCCAGGCAATGGGCCGCAGGCAAAAACGGCTTCGGGCGTTCATCAAGCCGTTGCCAAAGCCCCTCCGCTGGCACCGGATGAAACTGAAGAGACGGCCCCGGCATACGAACCGGAAATGGATTACGAGTCAAACGAGCGTTATGCCACATCTGCACCCGCGATAACATCTGAACGCCCGCCCGTGCAGGCCGAAGGCTACCAGGAGCCATTTGAGCATGATATGTCCGCCAACCACCTTTCATACAAAGAACGGCAAGAATTACTGATTCATACCATTCAGCTTTATGACGATGAATGGAAACTGGCCGGTATCCGCGCTAACCTCAAGAAAGACTGGCTGGTCGCGTATCTGGTACCACGCGCCCGGCGTTTGGACCTGCGCACGGCCATCAGCCGCCAGCAAGTCCTGGTGATCACGGTGGACAACCGGGGCAATACGGATATCAAAGAGCCTAAAAAACGCGGCGTGTGGCGCATGCTGACGAACTGGCTTTACGGCCAATAAACACATATAAACACGAATTGAAGTTTGCCATGACATTTACCTGCTTATAACAAAGCCCCGGCATGTGGGTTTACCGGGGCTTGTGTGTTGGCCTACGGCTTGTAGGTCTACAGATCGCAGGGTTACAGATCGTAGATGTCGGTGAACTTGTCCTTGAGATATCGCAGGAACGAACGAACCTGCATCGGCTCACCGGTCACACGCTCGGCCAGTTCGGCAGGCCAATATTTGCGCCCATGCACGTAAATGTTGGTTTGCAGCCACTCCAACAGCGGCGCAAAGTTCCCCTGCGCGATGTCGCCCGGAATCGAGGGCACTTCTTCGAGCGCCTTATTCCAGAACTGCACCGACAGGAAATTCCCAAGTGAATAGGTCGGGAAGTAGCCCATCAGGCCCGATGACCAGTGCACATCCTGCAAAATGCCGTCTTTGTCGCTCGGCGGCGTGATGCCCATGTACTGCTCCATCTTGGCGTTCCAGGCATCCGGCGCATCGTTCACTGCCAGCTTACCTTCCAACAGGTCGTTTTCCATCTCAAAACGCAGCATGATATGCAGGTTGTACGTGACCTCGTCGGCTTCCACGCGGATCAACGAGCGCGACACGGCATTGATCGCCTTGTAGAACGCGTCGAGATTCACCAGCCCCAGTTGATCCGGGTAACGGCGCTGGAGGTCCGGGTAAAAATGCTGCCAGAATCCCCGGCTGCGCCCGACAATGTTTTCCCACAAGCGCGATTGGCTTTCGTGAACGCCAAGCGATGTACCACCGGCCAGGAAAGTACCCTCTAATGACGGATCACTGCCCTGCTCGTACATGGCGTGCCCGGCTTCGTGAATCGAGCCAAACAGGGCGCTGGGCATGTAATCTTCACGATAGCGCGTGGTAATCCGCACGTCGTTGATCGAGAAGTTCGTGGTGAAGGGGTGAACCGCCCGGTCCTGGCGTCCGCGCGTCATGTCATAACCCAGTTGTTCGATCACGCGCAGCCCGAATTCGGTTTGTTGATCGATGTCGTAGTTCATATGCATGATCGTGTCATCGACCGCGTCCAGCCGGTCGAATATCGCCGCCACAAACGGGACGAGTTCTTCGCGCAGCTCGATAAACAGGCGCTCGACATCGGCGGTTTTCATGTGCGGCTCGTACTCGTCAAGCAGCGCGTCATATAGGCGGTCCTCGTAACCCAGGGCTTCCGCCTTCTGGCGCATGAGATCGATGATTTTTTCCAGCGTGGGCGCGAACGCCGCAAAATCGCTGTCTTCGCGCGCGTTGGCCCAGATTTCGTGAGCCTGTGACGTGGTACGCGCGATCTCGGCCACAAGCGACGTCGGGACACGGGTCGCCAGATCGTAATCGTGCCGGACCACGCGTACTAATGCAGCATCGTTGCTGTCGTAGCCCATGCCCGCGACTTCCGCTTCTGCTTCTTCGAGCAAGCGCCCGGTTTCGTCGGAAACAAACAGTTCATGCGCCAGCTTACTCAGGGTCGCCAGTTGTTCGGCACGTGCCGCGACCCCACCCGGCGGCATATAGGTTTGTTGATCCCACCCCAGCACGGCGGACGCATACTGAAGATACAGCGCATCGGCCAGGTGAGTTTTTAAGTTTTGCACGTTCTGCATAATGTGTTTTTCTCTCTTTCACGGCACTAATCATCGACCACTGCGAAGTAATACGATCCGAACGGTCGTTTTTTTTGCCAGCAGGCTACTATAGGCTACCCAACAACAGGTGCCCTGACAAACTAAAAACCGGGCCCGGTGATGTACCGGTGCCCGGTCTGAAATTCGTTCGATTGTGCTGCGTGTACCAGCTTACATCATGCCGCCGCCCGGAGGCATCGGCGGCATCGCCGGTGAATCTTCGGGGATGTCGGTGATGAGCGCTTCGGTCGTCAGGATCATGGCCGCGATGCTCGCAGCA
>JAFGHR010000116.1 GCA_016930015.1 Anaerolineae bacterium
GGCGTCAGCGCGGCGTGATCGGTGGCCTTGGCGCCCATATCCTTAAAGAACGCCCGCCGCTGTTCCAGCGCCGCGACAAATGACGGGTAATCGCAAACGTCTACACCGGATACAGCGCTCAGGCGGTTGATGTTCTCACGCCAGCCTTCGGTATCGATGTTGACTACCGCGTCCGGGCGGAACGTAGGCCGGATCGTAGCCTGCCAGCCGGACGCCGCGATAGTTTTGTGATAATCAAGCGTATCGGTCGCGGCATCAGTCGTACACAACACTTCGATGTTAAACCGCTCAAACATACGGCGCGGCTGCATGTCCGGAGATGTGAGCGCGGCTGCGATCTGATCGTAGATCACCTGCGCCGTCTCGCCGTTGAGCTTCTGCCGGATGCCGAACAAGTCGTAGAACTCGTGATTCAGCCACAAGCCGGTGGGCGTACCCCGGAACAGGTAATAATGGTCAGCAAAAGTCTGCCAGATTTTGCGGTGATCCTGTTCAACGGGTGCCCCATCCACGCGCGGAATACCAAGCTGTTCGAGTGATATTCCCTGCGAATAGAGCATACGAAACACGTAGTGATCGGGTATCAGCAGCAGATCAACCGGCGTACCGAATGGGTAGTCAGGATCGGCAAACAAGCGCGGGTCAACGTGCCCGTGCGGGCAGATCAACGGCAGGCTAGCAACCGGCTGGTACAACTGCTGCGCGACTGCTTTCTGACCAGGGTCAGGACCCAAAAAACGGTCATCTACCAGTGTGAGTTCAAGTGATTGAGTCAATCTCATTCCCCTTCAATAACTACGCTACTAACAGAGCCACACGACCATAACATGCGTGTGGCTCCTGCTTTATTTTTTACGCGACCATCGTCGGTTACTCGGATTTTAAGAACTCCGACCGAGTCGGGGTGAACGTATCCACGAGCCGTGCATGCTGGGTCAACAACTGAATGGAATGCGGTACATCGGACGCCACCGTAATCAGGTCGCCCGGTCCCAGTTTGTGCGGCTGCCCATCCACAAAAAACAGCACTTCGCCTTCTGCCACATACGTAATCTGCCGGTGTGGGTGACTGTGCGGCGGATCGGGTTCTGCTGATGGGCCATCCGCGAAATCGATCACCACGACCATCAGATCGTCGGTGTGAGCCAGGTAACGCGTGCGCCCTTCGGCAATCGTTTCGGGTGTAATTTCGCGTGGTCGGACAACCGTCATGGTACGTTTCCCCTGTTTAAAGCTCAATCAAATACAGTTGGATGCGCCCGCCAAAATCGGACGCGTATAAAATACGGCTGCCATCCCAATTCCAGGTGGGATGACAGTGGCTGCTCTGCGTGTGCCAGGATGTTTTGTGATTACACAGTGTTTCGAGGGTTGCTTCTTCACCCGCGATATCAATCAGCACCAGGTCATCGACATCATCACCGACCAGAACCGTGTTATCCGGGTTAGCGTGGTAATGATTGCAGTAGAACGGCATATCGATTTTGCGGACCAGGTTCCCTTGTTTATCCACCAATCCCACAAACGGGATCATCTCGTTTTCGTTTACCGCGACATCGGTCACTACAGCCTGTGTGCGGTGTGACGTGATGGTGCCGTCATGACCGGGACCACGATTGTCAAAAAAGATCAGACTGTCTTGCGTCCAGAATTCGTGTCCGATCGTGTCGTTTTCGTCCTGCCGAAAACACGGTCTGACCTCGCGAGAAACGAAGTCCAGAAACCAGATACGCTGCGTGACCAGGTTCCACGGTCCCTCGTGGCAAAACGTCCCCAGCGTCGGATCGTCGGGCGCAAACTGAAAATGCCCCAACTGGTGCGTGTCTTTAAAAATATCAAACCAGCCGGAACCATCCATAAAGGCCACTGTGATACGCCCATCTTTGATCCGGTAGTAGCGCTCTTCAAAACCGGCGTAGTTCGCGTCGCCGTAGTGAATATGGGCGTCGGTGCTCTCATTACGACAGAACACCACATAACGCCGGTTAGCTGCAATCGAGGGCACGCTCGACAGCTCAAATCCGGGCACATCGTCATAAAGCGTGGTCGTTTTGCCGGTGTGTGTATTCAACACGACGACTTTGTTATCTTGCGTCAGATAGGCAATGAGCTGGCTGTCGGGTGTTTTGGTTGCAGAGCCGGAACCGGGTAAAACATCGTCCGAGATTTGCGCCATCTCACCGGAATCAAGATCCATGCGAAACAGGTTATACGCCGGGTCTTCGTGGGGCGCCTTGTCTTCGCCGGACGCACGATCCGAGATAAAGTAAATCGCGTTCGAATCCTTATCGAATGAGTTCTCGGTAAAGTAAAAGTGCACATTGTTTCCGGTCGTCGTCAACTGTTTGATCGTGCGCCCGGTTTTTTCGTCGGTAAATTCACGGATTTCTGACTGCCACTTCTGGCCGATCATTAAAGCTGCATTCCTTCCCAGGGTAGACAAGATTCACCTATTGCGGCGTGATACGCATCCGAAAATGAGTTGTGTTTACCGGAAGCGTCACGGTCAAACGCGTCAATATCCCGGTTCCGTGCCCCTGTGATGTTGATTTTTCACCCGGCGCAGGGATCACTTTATTCTCGCGGCACGCCGCTTCCAACGATTCAACTTCAAAACGTACACCGGCAGGCTCCATGACAACCAGTTCGACAGCATTATGATCACCTTCAATGCGGGCCATACTGCCGTCAGGTGTAATGGTATACCAACTCACAAATGCCTCTTCAATCGTCAGCGTTTCTGAACATTCGAACGTATCCACAAGTTCAACAACACCCGTGTGTTTATCCAGTTCGAGTATGCGACGAGCATGGGTCAGTGCCGGGAGGTTATACGCCTTGTCAAAGTCGATCACAACAGTTTTGGAATCGTCACGCTCGCCCTGCTCAATGATGGTGCCGTAAAACCGCTGAGCACCGCCGAACTCCAGATCTGCCGCCTGAAGCGCACCATCAAAACGCGGCACGTTGTGCGAATAGGAGTTATTGAAGATATTGTCGTACCGCTGCTCGCGGAAGTATTGTTTGCTGTACAGTCCGCGCCCCGCATCCGGGATCAAGCTCTCGCCGCCCACGTTCAGAATAAAGGTGGCGACATCGGTGTGGCTGTGATGCCCGCCGTTGTGGCCCGCCTTAGCCGACAGAATCACCTGTCGCCCATCTGTGGTCTGACCCGTGAACTTGATCACGCCGCTGTCGGGCAGATAAAAATCGTGCGGCTCCAGGTCAGGGGTGGCCTGAGTCTCATCCCACCATGCCGCGTGGCGCATGATGACCGGCAGCTTGGATATCGGGTTAAAACCAAACCGTTTGTCACGATCCAGCGGCACAAACAGCGCGCGAAGTTCATCAACTCCGGTACGCTCGACCAGGCGATTCACCACACCGACGGCGAGATGCTGCCGTTCAGTCGCGTCACCGTAATTGATGAAACGATCCGGAGCAGCCAGCGCCATACCGACCGGGTAGGAAGCGATATCTTTCAACCGGGGCTGGGCTAACAGGTCCAGCTCGCCGCCGGTTATCTCGCGCAGCAGTTCCGCCACCGTGATGTAGTACATCAAGCCATAATCCCAATAACCCACGCCCTCAATTGAGCCGCCATCCGCCTCGAACCCGGTGGCGATATACGCTTCGAAGCCTTCAAGCACCAGCGCCAGCGCTTCCGCCAGTGTTTCCAGGTTGTTTTCCAGGCGTAAAAACGCTAATCCGATTGATCCATTACATACACCATTCCAGTTCAAAGCCCCTTTGAACCACCAGTGTCCACGCGCGTAAGCCAGATACGGCTTGAAGATACGCCGCTGGACCTCGTGCCGGATACGCTGGCGCACTTCTGGCAAAAGCTCATCGCCCAGCAGGTACACGGTTTCGGCCAGGGCGGCGCCCGTTTCCGCCGCAAACAGATCGATCGCGTCCGGCTCGCGGGTCAGCGCAGTATGGGCGCCGAATGTTTCAGCACGCACGTGCGGCGGCTCGATCTCCCAGTAACGAGGGCCTTGTTCCTCGTGTGCCGGAAGCACCCAGCTTGTTTCTTCACAGATGTTCCACGCCAGATCATGAATGTGATCCAGCATTTGGGCTTGACCCATGATGTATTCGAGAACGGCACGCGTCAGCTTGGCCCGCTTGAGAAAGTACGGATTCTCGTAGTTGCCGCGCACACCGTTACGCTCAAACTCGCGGTACAGTGTGTAGGTGAGTTCGGGTATCCCGGTGATGTCGGGTATTTCTTTGCGAACAGCATCCAATAACAAAGGCGTGGTTGGTGAGCGCCGAATTATTTCGCGCAGGTTTTCTACGGGGTGTGGAGCCGCCAGCCAGTTTTTTAACTGCTGCTTGGTCGGGCGTTTCACGCTAATCTACTCCTGTAAGTGCAAGTTCCTCTGCAAAATGGCACGCGACACCGTGTTCATCAAACTCGCGCCATTCAGGTTGTTCTTGTTTACAAATATCTTTGGCGTAACGACAGCGTGGGTGGAAATAACACCCAGACGGCGGGTTCGCCGGATTGGGCACATCGCCGGTCAGGATGATGTGCTCGCGGCTGACATCGGGATTGGTTGAAGGCACAGCCGCCAGCAGCGCCTCGGTGTAGGGATGCAGCGGGTTCTGATACAGCGTCACCGAATCAGCCAGCTCAACGATGCGGCCAAGATACATAACCGCCACACGGTTGCTGATATGCTGCACCACCGACAGATCATGCGCGATGAACAGGTACGTCAGCCCTAGTTCAACCTGCAAATCCTGCAACAGATTGACGACCTGGGCCTGCACCGACACATCCAGGGCCGATACGGGCTCGTCGCACACAATCAGGTTCGGACGCAGTGCCAGCGCACGCGCAATACCGATTCGCTGCCGCTGGCCACCACTGAACGCATTCGGATACCGGTTCATATATTCCGGGCGTAATCCCACGCGCCGCAGCAGGTCACCGACCTCATCTTTGAGCGCTTTTCCCTTGGCGCGGTTATGGATGATCAGCGGTTCGCCGACAATATCCAGCACGGTCATACGTGGGTTGAGCGATGAAAACGGGTCCTGGAAAATCATCTGAATTTCATGCCGGTAGGCTTTCAGGTCGTGTTGGTTCAACTTGGAAAAATCGATCTGGTGACCGGTGCTGGCTCCATCGGTTTTTTCGGTATGGCGAATGTGAACGCGGAGCTTTTTTATGTCGTCCGTCAACTGATCGGTTTCATGATAGATGATCTTCCCGCTCGTGGGTTTGTAGGCACGCACAACGCAGCGGCCCAGGGTTGTTTTGCCACAACCACTTTCGCCCACCAGCCCCAGCGTTTCACCCCGGATAATGTAAAAATTAACATCGTCCACCGCACGCACGTAACCCACGACACGTTTGACCACACCTCGCCGAATCGGGAAGTACATTTTCAGGTGTTTTATCGACAGAAGTACATTGGAGTAATCTTCCTTACTCGAATCCAGCGCCATACTCTCAGATTCTATCCAGGCTTCTTCCTCCGTCCAGTGTGCGACGTCCTGCGCCCCGGTTATCTGCGGTTCCTCAGGTGTTTTCGAAGTCTGTTTGACGATATCTTGCAGAACCTCACCATTACTTTCCAGGGGGCCCTTACGCGAATCCACCACCGTACTCTCAGACTCTGTCCGGCGCGCGGCATCCTGCGCCCTGGTTATCTGCGTTTCCTCAAGCGCTTTTAACGTCTGCTTGACGATACCTTGAAGCACTTCGTTTTCACTTTTCAGAAGGTCCTTGAGCGCCTGGACAGTCCGATCATCACCGATATTCACCAGGGCTTCTATGACCTTTGTTTTATGTATCTGGATAGCTTGTTGAAGCTTTTGGGCGGACTGTTTTGACTCTGTTGCTTGTGCCTCAGCTTGTGCGCTCTCCTCGGCTGTTTCTGCATGGATCGCTTGGATCGCCCTTGTCCAATTGAGCATTTCTATTTTGCCCACGAACTCTGCCAATTCCATTTGCTTTTTGCTTGATTCTTTTAATTCATTAATTAAAAATGGCACGGCCCGGTTATCTCGCCATTCGCCCAAAAGCTTAATCGCCAACACCGAAACGGGTTTTGAAGAAGAACGCATAATATCAAGAAGTGGCTTAGCGGCTGATGTGTCAAAATGCGTCAGGGCTTGATAAGCAGCCTGGCGAACATCGTCGTTTTCATCCCACAATGTTTGACATAATGGCTCGACCGCTTGTTCGACACGCAGCTCTCCGAGCGCTTCCGCTGCGTGTATGCGGGTATGCACATCTCTGTTATCGTTTAGCGCTTTGACCAACCCTTTCACATTGCGCTTCACCTTCATCTTGTCGATATCAGATGGCATTGATCGTTCTCCTCATTTAATCGTTTTGGATATCGGGGCTCATTCCGCATATAACGTGCAGCGTACCATATGGCCGGGTTCAACTTCGACTAATGGGACACCTGACGGGTCCATACACGCAGCCGGCTTGTTTTTGACCGGGCAGCGTGGGTGAAAAGCGCATCCTTGGGGAACGTTAAAAGGATCAGGAATCATACCGGGAATAGGATGCAGGCGCGTTTTTTGCATGTCGCCCATTTCCGGCACGGACTGCATCAAGCCCACTGTGTAGGGGTGAGCCGGGTGTTTAAAAACCGTGCGCCGGTCAGCGATCTCGACAATCTTGCCCAGGTACATCACGGCAATACGGTCGGCCATTTCGTTGATAACGCCCAGGTTGTGCGTGATCATAATGATGGCCGAGTCAAATTCAGCCTGAAGTTTACGCATCAAGTCCAAAATCTGAGCCTGGATCGTTACGTCCAGCGCCGTGGTAGGCTCATCAGCGAGCAACACCTGCGGGTTACAGCACAAGGCCATAGCGATCATCGCGCGCTGGCGCATACCACCCGAATACTGGTGGGGGTAGGAACGGATGAATTCGCGTGCGTTACCGATACGGACAGCGTCCAGCATTTCAACGGCATGTTCTTCGGCTTCCTGCTTGCCCAGGCCTTGGTGCAGCATGATCGCTTCCATGATCTGGTCACCGATGGTATGCAATGGCGAGAGTGATGTCATCGGCTCCTGAAAGATCATGGCGATCTCATTACCGCGAATATCGCGGATAAGGCTGCCATCGGGATCAACGGTTGTCAGGTTATGGTCATCACCGTTTTGACGGCGGAACCAGATTTCACCGGCGGCAATTTTGGAGATACGCCGGGGCAGCAAGCGCATGATGCTGTGCGCGGTCACACTTTTGCCACAGCCCGACTCGCCTACAAGCCCCAGTGTCTCACCGTTGCGCAGGTTGAACGACACACCATTGATACCGCGAACAATGCCATCCAGGGTGCGAAAATGCACTTCAAGATCATTGACTTCTAAGACGTTTTCGGGATTCATGGCACTACCCTTAGATGGTGTAGGGATCAGACGCGTCACGCAAGCCGTCACCGAGGAAACTGAACGCCAGAATGACGATCACAATTACGATCGCCGGGGAGAAGACCCACGGGTATTTGGCCAGCGACTGCAAGTTCTGCGCTTCCTGCAACAACACCCCCCAACTTGTGATCGGTGGCCGGAGCCCTAATCCCAGAAAACTAAGGGATGTCTCGGCCAGGATCATGGCGGGCAGCGAGAGGGTCGCGACAACAATAATCTGCCCCAGGGTCGCCGGGATCAGGTGTCTAAAAATAATGCGCGTATCACTCGCACCGGCCAACCGCGCCGCCATGACATAATCACTCTCACGCAGCGACAGCACCAAACCGCGTAACTGGCGTGCCAGCCAGGTCCAGCCGATCAGTGACAGAATCAGGGTGACGGCAAAGTAGGTTTTGATCTGCGACCAACCGGCGGGCAGTGCGGCTGACAGGGCCATCCACAATGGAATCGCTGGGAAAGCACGCACAATTTCGATCAGGCGTTGGATGATTTCATCCACGATGCCCCCATAATACCCCGATGCAATCCCCAAAACGGTACCAAAACTCAGGCTCAGCACCACGCCGAACAAACCCACAAACAGCGATACCCTGGCGCCCAACACAATACGCGAAAACATATCCCGGCCTTGCCGGTCTGTTCCCAGAATACTAACCAGACCGCCGGGTGCCTGGAACAAGTGAATGTCCGATTCGATCAGACCCAAAACTTTGTAGGTATCACCCTTTTTGAAAAAATCTAAATAGACCTTTTCATCAGTCGTTTTGTGAATCTTTTTGAGTGTTTCCGGGTCACGCCCAGACTCGATTTGATAGACAAACGGCTTTAACTTACCTTCGTCGATAAAATGTACACGTTGAGGCGGTAAATACGCCTGCTCGACATAACGTGTATCCAGCGCATAGGGGGCGAAAAAATCGGCGAATAACGCCACAAAATAGTACAGAAACACCACAACCCCGCCGGCAATTGCGGCTTTGTTACGCCGGAAGCGCCGCCAGATCATGGTCCATTGGGACACAGCGAATTGGGCTTCGGCCTCGCTCAACTTGCTGATTTCGGCCTCAACCTCGCGTGCATCCCGTTCTTCGATCATCTCGCGGTATAGTTCGCGCAGCGCTGCGGATTGTTTTTCGATTGGATCAAGTTGATGGTCAGGTTGACCCATAGAGTTTGCCTCGATCATGTGTAAACGATCCTTGGGTCCAGCCAGGCTAATACCAGGTCAGCGATCAGGTTGGAAATTAACAACATAACTGACATGATCATCAGGAATGTGCCAGCCACATACATATCTTGGCTTAACAAGGCGTGCAAAAACAGTGGCCCGGCGGTTGGCACCGACATTACCACACCGATCAGAATAGACGATGAAATGATCTTGGGTACTTCCATCGCCATGACACTCACAACCGGGTTGATGGCCGCACGCACGGCGTATTTATTGACAACTTTACGCTGGGTTAGTCCTTTTGCGCGGGCCGTTGTGATGTACTGCTGGTTCAACGCGTCCAGCATACCATTTCGCATAATACGCATCAATTGAGCCGTGCTGGCTAACCCCAGGATAATCGCAGGGGGCCACAAGTGCAGGAAATAATCCCAGCTTTTGGCCACATCCCATGGTTGATGGATAAACTCCTGAGACTGATCTCCCAGCACTTCCAAATGGAGGACAATTCCACCGATGTAGATCCAGATCAGCGCTAGCAAAAAACCGGGTATCGATAACCCTAAAAACGCCACCGCTGACAACACCGTATCGCCGATGGAATACTGGTGGATGGCCGAGTAGATGCCGATAGGAATGGCCAGGATAAACATGACGAACAGCGAACATACCCCCAACAGCACCGTATAGCCCACGCGATCATCGATCAGCGGCCAGACGTCGCTGTTCCACTCATACGAATAACCAAAATCACCTTCGGGAAAACCCGAAATCCATTTCCAATATTGGGTTAAAAACGGCTCATCCAGGCCATACCGTTCCCGAAGCAGGTTAGCTTGTTCATCCGTCATCCCGCTACCGCTCGCGCCTGCTACGGCCTGTAACGTGTTCAGGTAGTCACCCGGTGGTAACTGGATGATGACAAAGGAAATGAATGAGATAGCAAGCAGCATCGGGATCATGGCGAGAACTCGCCGGGCAATGTATGCAAGCATAATCTATACTCCTGGAGTAGATAATGCAGTGTAACGGGCGCTGCTAAGCAGCGCCCGGTCCAGGTAAAACTCCAGGCGGATTACTCGCCGCCGTCTGCGAAGTAGTAGTGTGCCGGGTCCTGCGTACCTGGGGTCATGATGATCCAGTCAGCAGTGTGGTCTTCGCCCACGTTCATGAAATTGTCTTTCACGACAACCGGGTTGGGAACCATACCCACAGTACCAAGAGTCCACACACCTTCGGTCGATATGCGAACAAGCTCCTTGCCGATCTCGACCTGCTTGTCAGGATCGGTTGTTACCTTGTATTCATCATACAGGTCCATAGCAGCCTTGAGGTACTCTGGGGGTTCTTCACCCTGGTCGCCACCGGTCCTGTACCATATACCATAAGCTGGAGCCATCCAGGAACGCTCGTCAAACGGGAACTGATAGATCGGATCCACCATCGGAACGAGGCCGCGATCGGTGGTCCACGACGCCACCATCACTTCGTTCGCGCCAGCACGATCCCAGTAAATCTCACGGGTCATGACCTCGACTTCGGTCTTCATACCAATCGCATTCCAGTTCTCGGCAATCAGTTCAAGTGTATCAACCACACCGGTACCAGTGCCCGACGTTTCGATCACCAGCAGCAGTTCGGAACCATCCGGGAACGTACGGAAACCATCATCGTCTTTTACCAGGCCCAGTTCATCGAGCATAGCCTCAGCCGTAGTGGGATCAAACTCACCGTAGATGTTCTCAATGTCTTCCTGGTAGTAGGGCGAAGCGGGCACGACTGTCTCGGTGCGCGGCACGCCCTGGCCGAGGAAAGCGATCTCATTGATGGTATTACGGTCAATTGCATACGACATCGCAATGCGGAAGTCCTGGTTTTGGAACAGGTCACGGTACATCTCGTCACCGTAGCTCTGGTTGAACCAGAGGGTCGCTGAAGACGCCATAGCCTGCGGCCACATCAGCATGTGATAGTCGTTCGCTTCCGCGTTGTCCATGTAAACCGGGTACTGCGCCAGATCGATTGCGCGGGCCTGCATGTCCAACTCACCGGACACACCCATAAGGTTCACACCCTCGGTGCCTTCTACCAGGTGATAGTACTGGTAGTCAATGTATGGCAACTGATTGCCTTCCACATCGACAGCGTAGTAGTACGGGTTACGTTCGGCAACCATCAGGGTCGTGCCAGCTTCGTACTCCACGATCTTCCAGGCAGTCATCACGGGGCGATCAACATTGTAGTCGAAGGCGGCTTCTTCAAAAGCTTCATAGCTGCCATCGTCGCTGTAGGCCGGGTGGAACTGCTCAAGATAGTGTTTAGGAGCATAGAAGCCAAAACGCTCAAAGCCCAGCGGCCACTGGTTACCATGGAAGGCCAAACCAACGGTCTCGGCCAAACCATTCGGCGCAGAGAATTTGAGCGTAATAGTAGAGTCATCAACCACAACCAACTCTTCTAACGTCTGCCATTCAGAGTGCACAGAGGCGGTGATGTTCTCGTCGTTCTCAATAGCTTCCCACCAGAAGACAATATCTTCAACCGTCCAGGGGACACCGTCCGACCACTTCAGCCCTTTACGGAAGAAAAGGGTCAGTTCGGTGTTATCTTCGTTCCATTCCCAGGCTTCGGCCAGGCCGGCTTGCACCGGATCAGCAGGGTCCTGCGGCCAGCGCAGGGCCGGGTCATAATTTACACGGCCATAGCAGTGGAAGTCGTCCAAACCACGCCAGGCACGGTGCCAGATACCACCATACACGCCGATTGTATCCCCCTCAGCGAGTTCAACAACGCGCGGGTTTTCTGGCAAACGCTCTTCTACCGGCGGCAGTTCGCCAGCGGCAACCTTATCCGCCAGCATCGGAGCTTCTTTATAGCCATCTTGGGCTTTAGCCTGATTTGTGTTACCCACTACGGGCAGCGCTATTGCGGCCACCAAAATCATGGTGACGGCGGTCAGGAATACACGTTTATTAGACATCTTTACTCCTTAGTTTTTCAAACTTAAAGATCTTTTTTCGAACAATGAAGCGAACTTCCGTTGGCTATCGCTCCCTTAACACCTCCTTTCGGGGACAAACAAATACAACACGAAAAAAACCGTGTAAAAAATTCCGTTTTCTGAGCTGTAGCACCGGGTTTACAATCCGGCCAGAAGGATATCTGACAGCGTTTTTTGTCGCTTCAAATCCTGTGTCCGGATTTAAAGCTGGTACAGGCACATTACCCGATCAACTTGCTGATTAACACAGGCGATGACGGTTAGGCTACGCTTAGTTCAGCCGTAAAGCCCTTGTTTAATAAATGTTGAGGCCATCCGTTAACCGCGTACTCACCGCTGAAAGTTAGCGCGAACACAACGGCAACCTTATAAACCATCGATTGTGGGTCCGTAAAAAGTGGCATGAATGAAAACTCGTTCAAATAATCGAACGAACCGTTATTCGCAACCAGATAGTATTGTATAAAAACCCAATTGTATGTATTATTAAACGCCATGGGTTAGCGTTAACCCTGATGCGTTTAATTCATAATCCAAGAATGTTAGTTAGCGTTAACGTACATTAGATACACTTTAATGTTGTTTTGGAAATTTGTCAATAGGTGTGGTATGGCGATGGAAAGAAAACAACGCGTGACACTTGAGGATGTGGCGCGTGAAGCAGGTGTGTCAACCATGACGGTTTCGCGGGTGGTTAATAACACCGGGCGCATCAGCCAATCGACACGCCAGCACGTCCAGTCCGTGATCGCCACCCTTGGCTACCGACCGAGTCGTGCGGCACGCGCCCTGGTCACCAACAAAACATCGATGGTGGGCGTTATCGTGCCGGATATCACCAATCCCTACTTTTCAAAGATCGTCCAGGGTATCGAAGATGTTGCCTCTGAGCGAAACCATAGTGTCTTGCTCGTCAACACGAATGAAACCCCCTCCCGTGAAGAAGCTGCGCTCAACCAGCTTGACGATTCGACCATCGACGGCCTGATTGCGTGTAGTTCGCGCCTGCCGACGGACATTCTGATATCATTGCTTGAGCGCCATTCTGCCGTGGTAGTCATCAACCGCTCGATGCCCAACCATATCGCGAGTTGTGTACTGCCCAGCCACCAGTTCGGTTATCGCTCGTATCTCGCCGCCCGCTACCTGGCCCAGCATGGACACACAAAAATAGGCTTCATCTATCTCAAGCGCAGTGTTGGCGTTATGTCCATTGAGGAATTTATCGCCCGGCTGGCCTCAGATGGGATCCCGATCAAACGCGAGTGGTGTACATTGTCCCTGCCTACCTGGGAGGCTGGGTACAACATAGGCAAACAACACATCGCCGCTTTTCCCGAATTAACTGCGGTGATTGGCGGAAACGATCTGGTCGCGTTGGGCATCATGCGGGCGGCGGTTGAAGCAGGACGGCGAATTCCTGAAGACCTGGCGATCATTGGCGGCGACGATATCCTGTTAGCCAGCCAGGTCACGCCGCCGATCACGACATATCACGTACCCACCTACGACATTGGAGTCATGGCTGCCCGGTTGTTGTTTAAGCGCATGGAAGGCGACACCGTTTACCGCGAGTATATTTATACCGAAACCCTGATCGAGCGCGGCAGTGCCCCCTGATTTATGGAACTGCCTGTTGAATAGGCTCTGGAATCGTACTGCTTTGTTTGTATTCAACGTTTAGGAGAGAAAAATGAAAGCCGGAATTTTGTACAATGCCAATGATATACGTGTCGGTGAAGCACCTGATCCACACGTGGCGCCGGATGAGGTGTTGATCAAATCGGCCTATGCGGGAATTTGCGGGACTGACCTGCACATCTACCGGGGCGAATTTCACGAGCGCGTCACGTACCCGGCGATCCAGGGGCACGAGTTCGGCGGGATTGTTGAGGAAGTCGGCTCAAACGTGCAGGGGATATCGGTCGGAGATCGCGTGGCAGTCGATCCGATCCTGTCGTGCCATGCGTGCCCGGCCTGTCTGACCGGGCATATCAATGCCTGCCGCTCGCTCAAACTGCTGGGCGTGGATATCAACGGTGGCTACGGGCAGTACGTAGCCGCACCGGCCAGCCACATTTTTCACCTACCCGACAGCGTCCCGATGACTCACGCGCCGATGGTTGAAATGTACGGGCTGGGACATCACATTTTGCAGCGGGGCCGCGTACAGCCCGGTGAAATCGTGGTGTTGTTAGGTGCGGGAAAATTGGGCCTGTCGATCCTGGATGTATTATGCCACTCCGCCAGTCCGGGTTTGACGGTGGTCGTTGATCGCCAACCCTTCCGCCTGGACACCGCGCAGAAACTCGGCGCTGACCACGCTATCAACATCGAACAAACCGATCCGGTTGTCACTGTGATGGAGCTGACTCAAGGCGTCGGGGTAGATGTGGTTATCGAAGCCGTCGGGCACTATCACCTTGTGGATGGGCAGGAGCCGCCGCTGGCACAGGCTGTGAAGATGGTGCGCAACGGCGGGCGGATCATAACCGCCGGGCTGGGTGAACAACTTTCCGCCGTACATTTTAAAACGCTGGTCATCAAAGAGGCCGAGATCATCGCTTCACGCGTGACGTGCGGTGAATTTCCACGGGCGATCCGTATGATGGCTAAAGGGCTGCTGCACCCGGACCTGTTGATCACGCACCAGATGCCCATGCGCGACGTTACCCAGGCGTTTGATATCGTTGACCGGGACCAGCCTGATACCATCAAGATTGTGCTGGACGTGCAAGATATCTGATTTCTCACTGTACCATGCAGAGTTATCGACAATGAATTCACGAGAACGTGTCCTGACGACGCTTGATCACACGGAACCTGACCGCATACCGTTGGACCTGGGCAGCATACAGGTTACGGGTATTCACCGCGTGGCTTATCAAACGATGCGGCAGGCGTTGGGCCTGCCACCTGCTGAGATCAGTTTGTGTGATTCCATCCAGCAGCTTGCCCTGCCGGGCGAAGACTTTTTACAGTACCTCAACGTGGACACGCGAGGGCTGTTTCCGCTGAACAGTCACAACTGGCAGGTGATCGAGGAGCCGGACGGCGATTACTGGCGTTACCACGATGAATGGGGCATCACCCACCGGCGGCCCTATCCCGACGGGCTGTACTACAGCATCATTGACGTACCGCTAAGCACGCCTGATATCACAGCGGACGCCATCGAAAAACACGACTGGCCGGACATGGCCGATCCGCAGCGCATCGACGGGCTGCGCGAACAGGCAGCACGCTACCGGGCAGCGGGTTACGCCGTCGTGATCAAAGACCCCTTCGCGGGTATTTTTGAAATGGCGCAGCGCATTATCGGCATGCAAGAGATTCTGATAATGATGGCTACCGATCCCGACCGGGCCGGGGTGCTGTTCGGCAAACTGCTGGAACTCAAGATCGCGTTCTGGGACATGGCGCTGCCTGTGCTGGGGGATGTCGTCGATATCGTCACGTATGCCGACGATTACGGCACGCAGCAGTCGCAGCTCATCTCGCCGCGCATGTTCCGCAAGCAGCTTAAGCCGCACATCCGGACGCTGTTTGCACATATCAAACAGCTTGCCCCTCATGTGAAGCAGTTTTTTCATTCATGTGGCAACGTGCGCCCGATCATCCCGGATTTCATCGAGATCGGCACTGATATCCTCAACCCGGTCCACATTCGCGCCGCAGACATGAATCCCGTTGAACTGAAACGTGATTTCGGTGATGCGCTCGTGTTCTGGGGCGGCGGCGTGGATACGCAGGATGTGCTGCCACATGGCACGCCGGAGCAAGTGAAGGACGACGTGTTGCGTAACATCGAAGCCTTAGCGCCCGGCGGCGGGTATGTGTTCACGACCGTTCATAACATCCAGGCTGACGTACCACCGGAAAACGCTCTGGCGGTGTTCGAAGCGCTGCACGTTTATGGTGTGTATTGACCCATCAGCAGGTATTTTAAAAGGAGTTCAACATGAATGACATTATGCAGCAACTCAATACACTGGGCGTGATCCCGGTTGTGGCCATCAACGACGCACAAGACGCCGTCAAATTGGGCAAAGCCCTGCTTGATGGCGGGCTGCTCTGCGCTGAGATCACGTTTCGCACCGCGGCGGCACGCGACTCGATCCGGGCGATGGCCGCTGAGTTTCCTGATATGTTAGTCGGTGCGGGGACCGTGCTGTCGGTGCAGCAGGCGGAACAAGCTGTCGAAGCCGGGGCCAAATTTATCGTGTCGCCGGGCTTCGATCCGCAGGTTGTCGATTGGTGCCTGCAACACACGATCCCGATAACGCCCGGCGTGCTCACCCCGACTGAGGTCGGTATGGCCGTGGCAAAAGGGCTAAAAGTCGTCAAGTTTTTCCCTGCCGAAGCAGGCGGCGGAATCAAAATGCTCAAGGCAATTTCGGCACCCTATGGTGGAGTCAAGTTTATTCCCACAGGCGGCATTAGCGCGGGTAATCTGGCCGACTACCTGCGGCTGCCGATGGTCCATGCCTGCGGCGGGAGCTGGATGGTCAAAAAACAACTGATCGCCGATGGTGAATTCGATACCATCACACAACTGGTCAAGGAAGCCGTCGCGATCGTTCAGAGTATACGAGGAGAAGCATAATGGAAGGGCGAGTTGTTACCCTGGGCGAAATCATGCTGCGCCTGAAACCGCCGGGTTTTGAGCGCTTTTTCCAGACTCCCGCATTCGAGGCCACGTTTGGCGGCGGTGAGGGAAATGTAGCGCTTTCGCTGGCGCTGTTTGGCCTGGATGTGTCATTTGTAACTGCGCTGCCGCCTAATCCAATCGGCGACGCCTGCATTCGCCACTTGCGCGGTTACGGCGTGGACACCTCGTTAATTGTACGCAGCGGCGAGCGTATGGGTATCTATTATCTGGAAGCAGGCGCTAACCAGCGTTCATCCAACGTCATTTATGATCGTGCACACTCGGCAATCGCCACGGCCACACCCGATCAATTCGATTGGGACGCCGTCTTCGCCGATGCGGGCTGGTTCCACATCACCGGCATCACGCCCGCGATCAGCGAAAGCGCAAAAGCGGTTGCTCTGGCCGCCGTGCAGGCCGCCAAAGCGCACGGCGTAACCGTATCCTGCGACTACAATTTCCGTAAAAAACTGTGGAAATACGGCCAGTCCGCCCCGGACGTCATGACAGAACTGGTGAAATACGTTGATGTCGGCATTGCCAATGAGGAAGACTGCCAGCGCTCGCTAGGAATCAGCGTCAGTGAGGGCGACTGGCAGCACGAGGTCGAATCTGGGCACCTGGATGTTGCGAAATACGAAGCGCTCGCCCAAAAGGTATTCGACACATTCCCCAATCTGAAATACCAGGCGATTACGCTGCGCGAAAGTTTCAGCGCCAGCCATAACGGGTGGTCGGCGTGTTTATTCAACGGGGACGAGTTTTTCGTCAGCCCGCGTTATGATATCACCCATATCGTGGATCGTGTCGGCGGCGGTGACTCGTTCGCGGCAGGACTGATCTACGGGCTGTTTACGGAGATGCTGGACGAAGACGCGTTAAACTTTGCGGTAGCGGCATCCTGCCTGAAACACGCGATTTCGGGGGACGCGAATCTGGTGACGGTTGCGGAAGTCAAACGTTTGATGGGTGGTGACGTATCCGGGCGCGTGAGCCGCTAAAGCGCACATTTTACACTTGCACCACTGCTGCCCATGAAGTATACTGCTTGTCGAAGGAGCCAAAGGTAACCCATGGTTAAGTAGGCGACATTCCACGACGACAAGTGAATGTTATTCGCCGCCGCATGTGGCAGCGAAACTTGTCGTGTTGCGCCTGCCGGTTCCTGACGATCCGAATACCAACACCATATTTTGATGCGGACACAAACCGCGGGCGTGCTGCCTGCGGTTTTTTGTGTTTACACACGAGCCACGGGCAACGATACCGGCGGCTCGTTTTGTTTGTTTTGCGCGATAGGAGGAATAATATGAAACCCATAACCACCGGTCACGATCAACCCCGTATCATTTCGCGGCCCCTCCAGAGTGAAGACGACTGGTGGCGCGTACGCAATCTGCTGATCGAAACATACCCGATCACACCGACCGGCTTCAACTGGGAAATCCGCCGCTGGGATGGCTCGCGTTTCCATAACGAAGACCCGGTATGGGAATCCGGCTGGAAGGACAAAATCCACCTGTGGGAGACAAAAGACGGCCAGCTTATCGGCGCGGCGCATCCCGAAGGTAAGGATGATGCTCACTTTCAACTGCACCCCGATTACCGCTTCATCGAAGAAGACATGATCGCGTGGGCAGAAAATCATCTCGCCGCACCAGCCGAGAACGGCCAGCAGCGCCAGTTACATGTTTTCGTTTTCGAGTATGACTCGCCGCGCCAACGGCTGCTTGAAAAACGCGGCTACGAAAAAACGGCGTATGGGGGCGTCACGCGGCGGCTGCGCCTGGGTAACCAGCCTTTGCCGCTGCCAGACATGGCCGGAGGTTACACGCTGCGCACGACTCAACCCGGCAGTGAGGACGATTACCAGCGGATCGCGGATATCGTCAACGCCGGGTTTGATCGTGACTGTCACACCGCCGCTGAGATTCGCGCCTTCGTGACGCAGGCACCATCGTTCCGCCATGACCTGGACCTTGTCGCAGAAACACCCGGCGGCCTGTTTGTCGCCTATGTGGGCGTGATCTTTGACGAAGCCAACCGGTGCGGTATCTTCGAGCCGGTCTGCACCCATCCCGATCACCGCCGCAAGGGGCTGGCACGTTCGCTCATGATCGAGGGACTGCGCCGCTTAAAGGCGTTGGGAGCCACGGATGTTTATGTTGGGACCGGCGACGCCGTGCCCGCCAACCGGTTGTACGAGGCCGTTGGATTCACCGAAGCCTACAAAGGCACCGTGTGGCGGAACGTGTTTTGATCACCGCCGTTTCAGAACAGATTATGAGGGGGAATACGAGTCTGCCTGCAAGAGTCCGGCAGACTCGTTAATTCGATAACGCAGAAAAACGGCAGCTACGCCAGCGTGATGATAAGCTGTTCATCACTTACAACGACTTCATAAGTCGTCAACCGGTCTTTGGCCGGGCCGGAGAGCACATCACCTTCAAGATCAAACTTGGAATGGCTCATGCTGACGCAGCGTAATTTACCGTCCGCCAGGTCCATTTTACGGTCGCCATGCGTACACTTGTTGACGAAGACATAATAATCGTCGTTTGCCGCACGCACGATCAACAAGGGTTCCGGCAGTTCGTCAGATTCGAGGCGAACCGCGCTGCTAGGCTCGGCCAGGTCCGGAACTTCGCTCAATGCCAGTGTAAGTGTGTTATCCGTATAATCCCAGGCGTCCTTGTTTTCAAGAAGCGGCGTATCCGTAATACCGCGCAGACTATCAAAAATATCCGTCTGGCTGTCCAAAATAATGCCGGTCACACCACCGGCGGCGACTGTGATACCCGCGCAGCCGCCGATTCGCAGCAGGGTCCGGCGCGAAATTTTTCGGTTCAGAATATCAGACATGTTTTCCTCCAGGTGATTTTATGCACGGCCAGTTATTTTTCAGTATCTTTTACGCACAGCAGCCCCGGATCGTTGCAGCGCATGATGGTGCTGCCGTCGCCTAAAGTATAACCCAGGTGTAGACAACCGGGCTGGGTTATACTGGTAAGGTGTTCCAGCGATCCGCGTTGTATTTGCCAAAGGAGTGCGTGAAGTATGGGCCACACAACAGGTACATTCGATATTGGTATCATGTCCAAACGCCAGCGTCCCCCCGAACTACTGCAAGATTTTTCAAAACGCGCCGAAGATGCAGGGTTCGATGAGTTGTGGCTGGTCGAAGATTGTTTTTTCACAGGCGCGTTGGCTTTGGCAGCATCAGCGTTAGCATACACATCCACGATCAAGGTTGGCATGGGTATTATGCCCGCCGTGGCGCGTAATCCGGCCTTCACGGCTATGGAAATCGCAACGCTGGCCCGGTTGTATCCTGGGCGTTTTTTACCGGGGATCGGGCATGGCGTCGCCGATTGGATGCGTCAAATCGGGGCCTTTCCACAATCCCAGCTCGCCGCGCTTGAGGAAGTCACAACAATGGTGCGGGCTTTGCTGCGCGGTGATGATGTAACATTCCAGGGCCAGCATGTTTCCCTGGATCACGTAAAACTGGTGTTTCCACCGGAAATCATCCCGCCAATCTCGCTGGGGGTCCGTGGGCCAAAGTCGCTGGCGCTGGCTGGTCGTGTCGCTGACGGTACCATTCTGGCCGAGTACTCCGCGCCCGCGTATGTGTCCTGGTCACGCGAACAGATCATCCAGGGCCAACAGGCTGCCGGACGTACTTCGGATCACCGCCTGACTGTTTACGCGCTGTGTTATGTAGACAGCAATTCGAAGGTTGCCCGTAACAAGGTTCGTCCTGCGATTGCTGCCGCGCTGGCCCGCCCCCGGTTTCACCGGCAGTTAGAACAGGTGGGGATCGTGCCACGGCTGCGGGAAATCCTGGCGGCAGGCGGGCAAGAACACCTTGCCGCCGCGATGCCGGATGAGTGGATCGATCTGCTTACCGTCGCCGGTACACCGGATGAGTGCGCAGCAGCGGTTCACACGCTGGCCGAAGCCGGCGCCGATTCAATCGTGCTGGTGCCTGCAACCCAGGACAACGAGATAATGGACGTGATCGCAGAGACTCTTTTGCCTCTGCTCAAAACCTGATCGGGAACAGCGCCAGCGTGATCGTGTTGGTTGAGTCTGGATCGCTCACACGCTGTCATCCAGAATGACGGTGTCCTCATTGTCTTCGTCATCAGGGGCACCGTTCACTCTGCCGGAATCGCGGGATTTCCCCGACCAGGTGATATCCTCAGACGCGGCTGCAAAGCGTGTTTTGTCTGCGGGACCTGAACCATCAACGTGAGGCAGTGTACTGTCTGGCCTGGCATCCACGGGCGGCGCGGTGTCCTCAATGACAATCGGCGGTGGCGGTGCGTCCTCGCCGATCACGATTGGCGGCGGCACATAACCCGGTGCCGCCGGTTGGCCGGGCACAGGCTGGCCGGGAATTTTATCACGTGTCGCGCGCATCGTCGGCGGGCTGAATTGTGATGGCGGCGAAACCGGCGGCTGCGGCGGGCGAATCGCTGCCGGTGGCGGCGCGGTCACCTGTTGGCGCACGGGAACGGGTTCCTGGTGCAGCACGCGGAAATACACCCACAGGGCAGCCGTGATCGTGCCCAGGATAACGATCACGGCGCTCAACACCTGGACATTGGCCTGTTCGAACGCCTGTAAATACTCGCCTTCCGGGTTCAACAAGACATGCGCAAACAGGAACATCACCGGGGCAAATGTAATGAGCCACACGATCCGGTTCCAACGAAAAATCTCGCTGCCCAGGGTCGCCGTCAGCGGCACCATCTCAAAGAAGCTGGTTTCCACGGCGACCAGGAACAGCGCTAATCCAATCGTCAACCCCAGTTGGAGCAGCGGCCCGGCGAATTCGGCCTGATCCACGCTCATCGTTCGATCGCCAACTTCGCGCACAGCAGCCGCAGCGCCCCAGCCCATAACACCCAACACGATCATCACGACCAGCGTAACAAACGCCAGCACGACCTCACGCAGCAGCGGCTGATCGTCAAGATCAATATCCACACCACCCGGCGCGCCAAACACAATACCCGGCGATAGACGCACACCGCGCGACAAGGCGGTCGTCACGACGGCGATCAGCAGGTTGGCCGGATACAAGCCAAAACGTGTTGTCTGCCGCCAGAAACGCGCGACCTGCCGCCGGGCAACATCGCCTGACAAACTGATCAACCCGATGCTCATCGCCATCACCAGCGCCAACTGCAAACCCTCCGGCGACAGCAGATTCAGCCCGTCTTCAAGAAACGCAAAAATGAAACCGTACAGCGCAAAAACAACCAGAATGACAGGGAAAGTTAAACAGCCCTGGCGCACATTCTGACCGGCGCCCCAGCTCAGTGTTTTCAAAATATCGCGGATAATCGGAACGGAAAACCAGCGGCGAAATGTTTCTTCTTCCTCGCGGATCAAGTTTCCCAAAACGGTGGATATGGTGCCCAGCAGCAGCGCCAGAATAATCGCCAGCGATGCGTTTGTAGTAATCACATCCGGGTCGCGGGATACATCATCCGGCAGCGGCACATCGTCAAAGATCGGGCGCTTTTCCACAACCTCGTTAAGCTCGACCTGGATATCAGGTTTTTGTATTTGCTCCTGCTCGCCCGGCAGCACAACCAGATCACGGCTACCCAGGCCACCAGTAGCCAGCACCACAGCCGCTACAACAACAGCCGTGCTCCCGCCAAACATCAACACAGTCAGCCAGGCCAGGCGTCTGAATATTCTGAACGGGTTTAACATGCTCGGCTCCCAAAAACTAGCCGTTCACTCATCATGAACCGGCGCTTATGAAGCGAGGTGTTGCTCCAGGCAGGAACGAAACCGGGGTTTCGGAACGAGCCTTTGGAGTGTTCGTTGGTGGTATGGTGGGCGTCATGCCAGGTTCAAACGTGCGCTCAGGCGTACCCCGGCCTGCACCGTCGATTGCCTGCCGCGTTGCCGTCAGTTTATATACCGCTGTGGCATTATAATCGTCGCTCGCCGGAGCATCATCTTGAGGATCGTCTGTGTTCAGCCAGTAATAGACCCCTCCGAACACGGTGGCCAGCACGAGCATACCGGCCAGGATAGTCAGCGTGACCCAGGTAAACCACGATGCCCCCCCCGCACGCCGCCGGGGAACAGCCACAGGCGGCATATAAGACCGTGAACCATGCTCAACCGGAGGATAGATTTCGGGCACACGCTGGGATGTGGACGTCAACGGCTGCGAGGATATCGGCGGCGGCGCAATAACCGGTGAGGGTTCGGGCGTATACGAAGAAGACACAGCACGCAGGGCTTCACTCAGCGATGGTTCGGTCTGCTCAAGGGGGCCCATAATGTCCATAGACTCGTCATCAGGCGGCTTTTTCGCAGCCGCCTGTAAAGCAGCGACCAGCTCACTCGCGGTCTGGTAACGCACATCACGATTTTTAGCCAGCACCTTAAACAACACATGCTCGACCTCGCGCGACAGCATCGGATTGATGTCACACGCCGACGGCACCGCTTCGGTAACGTGTTTCACCGCTACGCTGTAGGGCGTTTCGCCTTCAAAAGGCCGCACGCCGGTCAGCATTTCGAACAACACGACACCCAGGGCATACACATCGCTGCGCCCGTCCAGATCATGACCCTGGGCCTGCTCAGGCGACATATACGACGGTGTGCCAACTACGCCGCTGGTGGTCAAGGGGCTGCTTTTTTCACCTAAAATACGCGCAATGCCAAAATCGGTGAGATACGCATCACCATTGATGTCTAACAGAATATTACTGGGCTTTAGATCGCGGTGTAATACGCCCTCTCGATGCGCGTAATCAAGCGCAGGCGCGATCTGCTCCAGGATCAGTAACGTCGTTTTGAGGGGAATGGGGCCGTTGGCGATCAACTCATCGACCGAGCCGCCGTCCATCAGGCGCAGGACGATATATGGCATACCGTCGTGTTCGCCATAGTCATGAACCGGCACGATGGCACGATGCTCCAGGTGGGCCACAATGCTGGCTTCTTGCTTAAACCGTTCGAGTGATGTGGTTTGGTTCAAAAACTGGACCGGCAGCACCTTTAGCGCCACATCACGATCCATTGATATCTGGTGAGCGCGGTAAACGGTTGCCATACCACCGCGCCCGACCTCCTCAAGGATTTGATAGCCGCCAATTGTTGCGCCTATTAACATGTCGCCCATGACGTCATTATTACGTTGAACCACAACGCACCATCTCCTGATTTTCCCTGGGAGTTTACACCATAACGGCTGCGCTGCCACTTCTCGCACAGATCAAAAAAAGCGACCTCACCGCATGGGCGAGGTCGCTCAGTGTTTGTTTACAACACTTCTGGCTTAGTATTCCGGCATCGGCGGCATCGCCGGTGAATCTTCGGGGATGTCGGTGATGAGCGCTTCGGTCGTCAGGATCATGGCCGCGATGCTCGCAGCA
>JAFGHR010000117.1 GCA_016930015.1 Anaerolineae bacterium
TCACTACCGGCTGAGTTTTGCGATCGTGCCGCTGCTGCTGGTCCAGGTGGCGGCGCTGGTCGATGATTGGGTGTGGTCCTGGCTCAACGCGGCCCGCGTGCGGCAGGCTGTCGGGATTGGCGCGGTGCTGCTGATGCTGCTGATCACGCTGAGCGTCGGGCTGGAATACAACGCCGAATACTGGTTCAGCCACGATCTGCCAGACGACGACGCCAAGTATTCCGAAAGTATCCGCGCCTTGATGCTGGTCGTTCACAGCCTGCAAGCCTACGAAGCGGAACACGGCGCGCCGCCGGTTGTACTGATTCCCGGCGAAGACCGGCTGCCGTTTTTCTTCCCGGACTGGGATATTCGCAACAGCCGCGATAAAGCCGATCTGCCAACCACGCTGGATGACCTGGACGGCGTCGATATTTACGTGGACAGTTCCACGAGCGTATTTTTGAGCCAGTTAGCAGGCGTGTACCCGAACCAGCTTACCGCGCTGGCGGAAGTCGGGTTAGCGTATCATACGGTGAACGCGGTCGGACCGGACGGTGCGCGCTGGCCGACGGTGTTACAGCCGGTGCCCCTGCATCCCGACGGCTCGATTGATGCTGACGACGGTGTAAACCGTTACACGGTGTTCACCGTCCACCCGGACGCACGTTTAACGCCCATGAATCCCGGCGGGCGGCGTGACGATTCGGTGATCGTGGGCGAGTTTGCGCGGTTTCTCGGCTACGACGTGACCGGCCTGGACTGGTACCGGGACACGCGCGTTTTCCTGACGTTGTACTGGCAGCCGACCGCTGCCGCGCCGCCGCCGCAGGATTACAGCGTGTACATTCACCTGCTGGATGCTGATGGGCAGTTTGTCGCCGGGTGGGATGCCGAACCTATGCAGGGCGCCTACCCTACGCGGCTGTGGCAGCCCGGCGAAAGTGTCATGGATTATTGGGTGCTCGATATCCCGCCTGATATCCCCGTTGGCCCGGTGGACCTGTGGATCGGGCTGTACGATGGGCTGACCGGCGAACGTCTGCCGGTGGTGATCGACGGGCAGGCGTCCGGTGATGGCCTGAAGATCGAAAGCCGCATCATTATTCGTTGATGGGTTTGTCTTGAATGCAAACGCCCCACCCCTCCCCGGCCAAGCCGAAGAGGGGAAAAAGCAGTCGATGGTGTGCGTGAAAGTCCCCCGTCCAGCTCGGCTGGACGGGAGATTTAGGGGGAAGGCGTCGATCAAAAAAGCAATTAACCTGATTGGCCGCAGCGGGGATAGTTTTTATGCCTACAGGATCGATACGGCCAGCGCCAGGTCACGCCGCACCGACTCGTCCAGGAAACCGTCCCACACGGGTGGGAACGTCTCAAGCAGATGTTGTTTTTCGTCTTCTTTCGCGGCAGCATACGCCAGCACACCGCTGATGTCCGGGCGCATAAAGAGCGGTATGCCGCTGTAGGCGCGGTTGTGTTCATCAACAAAGTCACATATGATGCCGATCGCCACGTCGGTATCATGTAAATCACCCAGGTGATCTTGCAGCGTCTTGACCTTTTTGATGACCTGTCTGGCTTCCGGCCCTAACACGTCCTCGAAGAATTCCAGCGTATAACGCAGCCGCTTAAAGTCGATCCGCAGCGCGTGCAGGGTCGTGATCGGTGGATCGTCAAGCACGGTTTCGTAGGCGCGTACTTGCTCGTAGTGCTCGTAGATCAGGCGCGGCGCGATGTGCCGCAGTTGGTACGCGCTCACGCCGTCACGGCCTCCCGATACCCTGGCACCACGGTCGGGCGTGACCAAAAAAAGGTGAAACTCACGCACAAAGCGGCTAAATTTGCGGCTGTCCAGGTGTTTGACCAGCGATTGGCGGGCTTGGCCCAGCCGTTTTCCCCAATCGTCGATCAAGGGGCTCAGGTCGGTGTCAGCATCAAGCTGCGTATAATTCCACGCTTTGTCCATGAACACATCCAGGTCGCGCACTTCGCCCAACCGTTCGGCAATCTGGCGCAGGCCATCACGGTGAGGTTGGATCGCGCGCGCTTTAAACGCAGGTCGGAACAGCCGAAAGGCGCTGCGCATCCGGCGCGTGGCGACCCGCATATCATGCACCGATTCGATATCTTCACCGGTGCGGCTGCCGGGTTCGTGCAGCAGCATGCGCTCAAAGTGATACAGCAGGACCTTGCGCCCGGCTTCGGCCATCGAGTCGTCGGGCAAAATGCCAACCGTGTCGTTTAACTCAAGCGGCATGCGGGGACCATCCACGCCGGGGATGTATGCCGGGGCCAGTTTGACCCCGGTTTCCTCAGGCTGGCCGGTGTCTCGCACACGCACTTCTTCAAGCTTGTCGAGCACCGCGCCAAACTCCGGTGCCAGCGTGCCATCATCACCCGCCGCCGGGACAGACTCGGCTTCGGCATTATCATTAACGCTCGAAAACCCCTTTGGCAGCGCCGGGAAAATAGCCAGCCGGTCTTTGTCCCAGGTGCGCCGCCAATACCGGACCTGGCCTTCACTCAATGAAACGGCAGCGGCGATAGCAGCGGTTGGGGCGTCGTCGTCGGCCATCAAAACGATGCGCGCCCGCCGGTTTTCGGCAGGGCTGCCATGTTGTGAAAAGTGATTGAGAACAGCACGTTCATGGTGCGTCAGGTTCGAAGGCATGGCGGTTACTTCCAGTCTCTTTGCATAATATTTAATGAACTGTTGTTGGCAACCCTACAGTGTATGACAAATAACTACAATTGCGAGTGTATCAGTCAATAGTTCACCACTACCAAATTTTGACCCCTCCCCGTAAATGAGAAGGGGCTTTATTGCTTGTACGAAGCCGAGATTAGTCCGCCATACGTTCAAGCCATCGGAAGGCTTCTTCCAGATCAGTGAAAACCATCATACGCAAGCCTAATTCGTAGAGATTCTCCATCACTGGAGTCAGAGAGCCAGCAGCAACCAACTCTTCTGGCACAACATTAGCCCAATATTTCCAGCCAACTGCAATCGTGCGAGGCTGCCAATCCGTGCGGCTATACTCCATAAATTCAGGTGAAAGTGGCCCCAGGTTACGATCATCCGAAAGCCACTTACAGGCACCATACTTCTTAAGCGCTTCGGTCCCGGCATCTAAAGCCTCTTTAAGTACCTGATCGGGCAAGGGTTTATGTATGGTATGGTAAATGATTTTCTTATCTTCAAGATACCTTATCGTGATGAACTCATTATCGAAAATGATAATCTCTGACATGTAATATCTCCTTATGTAATTCTTCACTTTTCTCCAAAAAGCCCTTATAGTCAGCGCTGATCCGCGCTCATCGCTCGCGCATTAAAACCGTCAATGTCAGCTTGAGAAAATGGGCTTGCAACGGTTTCATGCTCGTTTTTCTTCGTACACTAGTGTAGCATAATTTAAGGAATTTTTTGGAATCTGTCCGAAAGTGAATCACTGAATCACTTTGCCGCAAACCGGGGCGCTGGCAGCGTGAAAGGACTATAGCGCACGATGACGTATCAATCCGCCGATCATGCCGCGATGGCCGCGCTGCTGGATGGCCTGCTGGTTGGCGCCCGGCGCGACATGACGACCATTGGCGACTGGGCCGATCACTTGCTCGAATCCGATCCGTCGCCGTTGGTATCCGAGTTTGTAAACGCGCTTGGCGACGAGTGGTTCGACGCCCTGCCACCCGACACGCTGTGTGAGACGGTCACCGGGCAGGCACGCGGGCGGCTGTCGGCATGGCATCCGGGTTGGCCGCACCTGTGGGCGCATGTGCAGCGCGTGACCGGGGTGGCGGTGGCGCTGGCCGAAGAAGCCGGTGTTGATCCTGTGCTGGCGTACTTGATGGGTATCTGCCATGATGTAGCCAAGCTGGACGAGTTCCGCACCGGGGAGCCGCACGAAGACGTGGGCGCAGATTTTGTGGGCGAGGTGCTGCGCGGCCACCTGCGGCCCGCCGCCATCGAAACCATTCAGGCCGCGATCCTGAAAGACGGTGACGACGATCTCGCCGAGATTCTGCACGACGCTGACAAGCTGGATAAAATTGGGGCTGCCGGGGTGCTGCGCCGCATCTCAAGTGATACACGGCCCGGCTGGGTCCCGGTGGCGCTGGATCGTGTGGCCGAGGATGCCGCCCGGTTCCCGGCTATGCACTTTGATCTCAGCGCGGACCTGGCACGCAGCAAACAGCTTTTTCTGGCGGGATTCTTACCGCTGGCATTCGACGCCGCCGCTGACTGGTGAGTCCCTGCGTGTAGTCGCGGGCTGGCTCACCTGTTGCCCGGTATGCTAAAATGACCGTCATCAAACGATAGGAGGAAATGTAACATGGCACGCGACGGTGATGATCTCAGCGTTCTCCGCGATGCAGCGCTTGACGAAGGTATAGTCATTGATCCCTTTGAACAGTATGTTGACCGGGAAATTCAAGACGATCGTATGTTTGGCATGACAGCCTCAGAGCGTATGTTTGTATCTATTGGCTGTTTTCTGTTGACGAGTCTGGGCGGCTTTTTGCTGCTGCTGCTCATGGAGAAAATCGTTATCTAACACATGTGGGAATGTAGATTATGCAAAGTTCAAACCGGCCCCTGACATTAGGGGAATGGACATTACGTATCGGTGTGGCCGTGCTGTTGGGTATACTCGTCCTGGCGGCGTGGGAACTGCGTGACGCGCTGTTATTGGCGTTTCTGGCGGCGATTGTGGCGATTGTGCTCCAGGTGCCGGTGCAGCGCCTCGAACGTTTGGGCCTCAGCCGGGGCCTCAGCATTTTGACGTCCATGCTGGGGGTTGCAGCCGTGCTGACGCTGGCGCTCATCCTCATCATCCCGATTTTTGCCAACCAGGTAGCCGATCTGGCCGATGAACTGCCCGACCTGTTGGATGAGGCCCGCGCTGAGTACGATAGACAGATGCAGACGCGCGACTGGCTGCCCGATATCGATTGGGACAACGTCACCGAGGGTGATGCATCCGACTTTCTGTTGAACCAATCCGGCCAGCTTACTCGCAACATTTTCCCCTTTCTCAGCGGGGTGGGCGGCGCGCTGACGAGTTTTATTTTTATGCTGTTTATCGCCGTGTTTTTTGTCACCGATCCGGCTAACTACCTGGAAGGCCTGCTGACCCTGGTGCCCAGCGGCTACCGCCCGCGCGCCCTGGAAATTTTGACCAAACTGGGCGGGATGCTTCAGCGGTGGTTTTTGGGCCAGTTGATTTCGATGACGCTCAGCGGTGTGTTTATCGCCTTTTTGACCGGCGTGATCCTCAAACTGCCCAACGCGGTAGCGCTGGGTGTGATCGCCGGTGTGATGGAATTCGTCCCCAATTTTGGCTCGATCCTGGCCGTGATTCCGGCGATCGTGATCGCGCTGGCCGAAGACCCGGTGTTGGTGCCGTTCACGATTGTAGGTTACCTGGTGGTGCAGCAGATACAAAGTAACATCATCATGCCGCGTATTATGAGCCGCCAGGTATCGATCCCCGCCGCCACGATTTTGATCGCGCAGTTGATCAGCGCGGCGCTGTTTGGTTTTATGGGGCTGCTGCTGGCAGTGCCGCTGATGGTGGTGGTCAAAGTGCTGGTGAGTGAAATTTACGTAACCGACATTCTGAACGCCCGCCCGGCGGAAATCCAGATGCGCGCCCGGTCGGATGGCACCCTGTTTATGGCCGTTACCACCGCGCCCTCACGCCCGCCGCAGCTTACACCCGGCCAGGCTGCCCAACTCAAAGCCGAGGGACAGGACTTGTTCGCCACGGACGGCGGCCAGATCGTGGAGATCATCACGCCGCCATCACCCGCCCTGGAAGAAGCCGCACGCGGCCAACAAGCGGTTTGGGTGGCGATTCTGGCGTTAACTGTGGCTCAGGGGATCGCGCTGGTGCGCACGCTGCTTGGCGGTCGTGATTAGGGGAGCGTGCAGGACGGTCGTTTGTTCAAAAAAAGCGCCGCTTTCATCACGCGGCTTAATGCAGGTTTGTATCGGTGGGTTTGTAGTTATTCAGCGCCATTGTAGTGAGAAAGTGAAACGCGGTGGTCGGTTTGACAAAAAAGCCGATCTGCCGCCAATGCTGCAACGTGTGATGCAGCAGCGAGGCCACGTATTGATCATGCTCGGTCGCCAACAAAACCGCCAGCGGCATCTTGGGTTGGCTGATGGTATCAAGCAGCGCACTGAGGCGCACGACGCTTAAATTGGCGCAGTAACGCACGTCGATCAAAAGTCCGCCGGGAACACCATACTGCACAAGATAGGTACTCAGGTGTTTGCTGATGGATGTTGTTAATTCAGGCAGCAGTTTGCCGCGTATTTGTATTTCACACAAGCTGTGATCTTCTGTACGAAAGACAAATGCCCCATCTGTTGATTGGCCAGTAAACCCCATCCTGTTATGCGGTTGTTTTGATTTGTGCATGTGCCGTACTCTCAGCGGTATAAAAAAATCCTGCTTGGCCTGACGGCTCTGATTAATAACACAGGGCCGGAACCAGAAAACAGGTTTTAGATTGGTCAAAGCGATTAGGGAAGGATGACGTTAACACACACCGGCAGGTTGCATGTAGTCCGTACCTATTATCCCAAACGCACACCAATACTATACTACGCTCGCGTGTAATTGTCACGTTTCTAAAATGATATACCCGCAAGAAGAATGGGGATGGTTTGCCGTTACCGTTGGCAACGGTATTCCGGTGCGGTGTCAGGTTGTGTGCCGGGCAGGGCGTGAAATACTCTACCCGGCAGAGGGAGAAAAAGTCGCTTCCAGGTAGCCGGGGTAAACCCACACCGCTGTCAGTTGGCGCGTACCGGGTTGCGCGGATTGCGCCCGGTCGCTGATGGCGGTATTTAAGCTCACCTCGATGATCGACAGCGCCGACCGCAGCGTCTGGTCCGATACCAGCGCGCCGTATAACTCGCGGGCACCGGGGATCTCGACCAGCGTGATCAACCCGTTGCTGATTTCCAGCCGCGCCTGCGTGGTGACCAGGCTTTCTTGTTCCAGAAACTCGTTAAAAAACGTCAGTTCGATGTCGATCCGGCCATTGTAACCGAGCGTAACGGCGGGGGGCGCGGCCAACAACTCCGGCGCCTGCCCGGTG
Organism: Anaerolineae bacterium; assembly: GCA_016930015.1. Classification (GTDB taxonomy): domain Bacteria; phylum Chloroflexota; class Anaerolineae; order Aggregatilineales; family Aggregatilineaceae; genus JAFGHR01. The sequence continues at coordinate 7,096 of JAFGHR010000117.1, forward strand.
TAAGCGTCCTGAATGGCGGCGGTGACGTCGGTTTGCAGCGCCGTCACGATCAACCGGTTTTCGTCGTCCAGCACGGCACCGGGCGTCAGGCCGGGAGTCGCCGTGACGCTGGGACGCGGTGTAAACGTCGGTACGAGTGTATGTGTCGGCGGGGGTGTGGTCGTTGGTGACGGTGTCCAGGTGGGCGGCAGCGGCGTTTCGGTGGCAGGCGTAATAACCGGGGCCGGTGTGGTCGGGATCGGTGTGGCGGAAGGCGTGCTAGCCTTATCGGAGCCGCACGCCCCGGCGACCAGCATCAGCGCCAGGCACAGCGCCCCGGCGCGGCGGGATGTCCGGCGGATCATTGGGTGTCCGTCCCTACAGGGGCTTCCCCTTCGCCAGAAGGGGCCGCTTCGTCAGAAGATGCCGCTTCGTCAGAAGATGCCGATTCCCTGGATACCGCCTGGGCGGCGATCTCACTGCGCGATACGCTCATCTCGGCCAGGTAAAATAATTCACCCGGCGCGCCGTACTGCTGGACCAACAGGGCTTCAATGGTATCCTGAACCGTCAGCAGCACGTTGTCGAGCAGTTCCTCGTCATAGACGGCGCTGGTGTCGCTGAAGTAGGCCCGTACTTTGGTGATCTTGACCCGCCCGAACTCAATAAACAGCGCCGTTTGTGTCACCACTTCACGCGCCGATTCGAGATCGCCGGGCGTGGTGAGCGCGTTCATATACACATATACCGCGCCGTCGCGCAGCTCGACAATGGGCGGCGCGGCGTAGGACAATCCCACGCCAGGCTGCAAGTTGGGGGCCATGCCCTGGTTGATCATGTCGGCGGTCACGCTCAGCCGGGTACCGGGCGGGGTGGGTGTGATGGGTGTTTCGGTCGGCGTGTAGGACGGGAACACGACCAGCGTATAGGTAGGCCGGTCCAGCGTGAGAATCTCGGTGGGGCGTGCTTCGGGCGGCGTCGGCGATGGTACTACCGTCCAGGTTGCCTTGAGTGGGGTCGGCGTCCACCGGGGGGTAGCGGTTTCCGCCGATGTGGGTGACAGGAAGAATGTCGGCACCACGTTTTCGGTTTTGTCACCGTTCTGACACCCGGCAACGCTCAGGATCATCATCACGATAAACGCCAGCAGCCAGCAGCGATACTTGGCCATTTTGACTCCCTCATTCAACAGCGCGTACTGCTGTACACGATAGCACAGCCTGGGGCTATTCACAACAGGACCAGCGATGCGGTGAAAAGTCAAGCACAAAAAGAGGCGATAAAAACGTAGGAACGAGACGCACTGAACAGAACGGCGCGAAATGAAA
>JAFGHR010000118.1 GCA_016930015.1 Anaerolineae bacterium
GCGCAGGTTTTTGACACTGTGGCAAGGCTAGGCAGCATCCATGCTGTTGGCCCAGCCTTCAATTCATCCTAACTGGCGAAGGTATTGATAAACATGAGCGGTTTTCGATATGGTGTTTTTGGCGCAGGACGGCAGGGAGTCGCTACGGCATACGACATGCTCCGGCATGGCGGTGGTACACGTGTGCTGCTGGCGGACTATGACGAAGCCGCAGCGCGACAGGGAGCCGAACGTTTAAACACACTGATCGGCCAACAGGCAGCCGGTTGGCGGCGCGTGGATGTGCGTGACTCGGCAGCAGTCGAAGCGACGTTGGCAGACATTGACGTGTTTGTGTGCGGCACACCGTTTGAGTTTATCCCGCAGGCGACCCAGGCCGCGCTGCAAGCTGGCGCAAGTATGGTGGATTTTGGCGGGCATACGCCGACGGTGTTGTGGCAGCTCGAACAGGATGCTGTCGCGAAACAACGGGGCATTACGATTGTGCCCGACTGTGGTATGGGACCGGGCATGAACAACACGCTGGGCGCGTATGCGGTGGAATTACTTGAGTCCGAAGGGTTGTCAGCGCGTGAGGTGTATTTGTGGGATGGTGGCTTACCGCAGAACCCGGCGCCGCCCTGGAATTACCAGTGTACGTTTAACATCAACGGCCTGACCAACGAATATTATGGCCAGGTGGCGTTTCTGCGCGACGGTAAGATCACGATGGTGGGCGCGTTTGAAGAACTGGAACCGGTTGAATTTGAGGGTGTGGGCGAACTGGAAGCCTTTACCACTACCGGCGGTACCAGCACCGCGCCCTATACATTTGAGGGCAAACTCCAGGCGTACCAGAACAAAACCTGCCGTTGGCCGGGGCATTTTGCGCAGTTCAAAGCGTTTCAGCAGCTTGGCCTGTTTGAACTGGAATCAATCGAAGTGAACGGCCAGCCGGTGGTGCCGCGTGATGTGTTCCACGCGCTGCTTGAGCCCAAAATCACGGCATCTGTAGTTAAAGACGTATGTGTCATGCGGGCGAAAGGCGTGGGCGTGGATAACAGCGGCCAATCGTGCGCCGTGGTGATCGATCTGATCGACCGTTATGATCCGGCTACCGGGTTTACTGCTATGGAACGTATCACAGGCTGGCACGCCGGTATCATGGCCGAGTTCATCGCGCGTGGGCAGGTAGAACCGGGCGTCTGGCCGATGGAAAAAGCTGTTCCCGCGTCGGTGTTTATGGACAAAGTGCGCGAGCGCGGATTTGATGTGACTGTGCGTTGGGAATGAGTCCCCCAACCCCGGCACCAGACAAAAAACAAACCCCTTACCGCGGCGGGTGAGGGGTTTATTGTGTGCCGAGGGCCAGACTTGAACTGGCGACTCCTTGATTTTCAGTCAAGTGCTCTACCAACTGAGCTACCTCGGCGAACATTCCAGCAGGTAATCACCGTCTGGAACGCCGTTAATTGTAGCGTGTTTTACTCGCGTGTCAACGGCGGGTTTCACGCACCTGGCGCATCAATCCATCGTGGCAAATCAAGCACAATACGCCCGGTCATCCCAGGTTTTGAAGAGGACTCGGCCCAGGCCCTGCCATTTACCGAACGCAGGTAAGCTTGCAGCACGGTAACAAAACTCTGGACAGCCGGCAGCGGTTGTTCATATTTCATGTCAGATGTGGCCAGCGGCTGAACGCGCGTGGTGATTTGAAGATCGGCGTCTTCACTACAAAAATGCACTTCGACACGCACAACCGCCGGATTATCGCTGTCACCAAAAGCCAGCAGGATCGTGCTCTGCGCTTCAACCTGCGTAATCAAGTGCTGCACGATGCGCCGCACCACTCCCCGCAAACTCGGTTGGCAATATACAGTCATTGCCGGGAGTTCGGTTACGATATGCAAACGATGCGTCGTTAACCGGTGCGCTGCAAAATCCCGCTCGCTAAAGCCAAACATTTCCCCAATGGATTGCGGCAGCGGGGCTTCGACCGCTGGCAGCAGCAGTTCAGCCCGCACGTTTTCCAACAACTGCTGAGCCCAATCCGCGCCATGCGACAGGCCGCCAATTGTCCTGACCTGTAAGTCCGTCAAGGGGCCGTCCGTACCCCGAAACACGTGCTGGCTCAGTCGTTCCAACCGAAGCAGCACATCGAGCAACTGCTGGCCGAGTAAACGCTCCAGCCGGGGCAGATTGCTGGGGGCTAAATGAACTGCCACCGTGTCTTCCGGACTATCCCGAACAAGCTTAAGACACGCACCAATCGATGGCGCGAAAGGCAGATACGCGGGCCAATGGTCCGGCGATACATGTTGTCGTGTGAGAGCCAACCAGGCATAATGAAGTCCCCGGTGAGTAGTTTCCGCCGCGTATTCCTCGACAAAATCGTGCCAGGTCATGCCTTCAAGTTGCGCTGCGGAAACAGCCAGCACCGCATCGGATGCGCCCCACACATGTCGGATTAAACCGGTGCTGTCCAACACAACCAACACATGATCAAAGGGTGTTATCCACTTGTCAGCTTCAAATGGAGCGCCCGTCATATGCAACAACACTCAAATAACACAACACAAACATACGCTCTGTGTGAAATTAAAAAGCGAAACCAGACGCACATAAAAACGCCTGAACATCATTACACGATAGCGAGTTTACTTGCCCATAAAACGGTAGCCGACACCATATTCGCTCAGGATGTATACCGGGTTTTTCGGGTCCGGCTCGATTTTGCGCCGCAGATGCGAGACATAAATACGGGGATAGTGGTGTTCGGTGTTGTACTCATACCCCCAAACCTGCTCAAGCAACTGCTGGAACGTAAGCACCTGCCCTTTATGACGCACAAACGTAGCCAGCAGCTTAAATTCTGTCGGCGTCAGGCGCATTTCCTCACCACCAACCGTTATCTGCCGTGTATCAACATCCACAGTCAGATAATCGTCAGAATACCGGGCGGTCTTTTTGACCGGGTCCTCAGGAAGTTGAGCGCGTCGCAGCAGCGCATTGATGCGGGCATGGAATTCAAGGTTACGCAGCGGTTTGAGCAGGTATTCATCCGCGCCCAGGTTCAGCCCGTGCGCCATCTCCTGTTCGGTTACCGCGTGTGCAGTCATGATCATGATCGGTACGTTTGACAGCTCACGAATACGCTGGCAAACGGTCATGCCATCCATGCCGGGGAGTGCAACATCCAAAAGCACGAGGTTAGGACGTGTCTCGTGGAACATTCGCAGCGCGTCAAGACCATTCGTTGTCGTATACACATCGTACCCACGGCGCTTGAGATCAAGTTCCAGAAGGCGATTCATTTCCAGGTCGTCTTCAACAATCAAGACTTTCGTACCCATATGAACGATCACATCCAATCTATTCTCTTTTTTGATTTGCTAGCCCTGATTTTACAGGATTTTGCCGAATAGTTAAAATCTCGTCGAACACACTCCCTCAAACAGATAACCCGGCTATTGTAAACCAGAACCACAAACTATGCTGTTCCTGATCGCCGCGTGCTCAGGCCAGCTATTTTGCAGAACCCGGTGTCTTCTGGTATCTTTACCCCGCTCAACATACAAACAGCTTCACACGTCCCCGCAAACTGCTATTGATGCGTTCGGCGGGGTGTTTTTCGGGAGGGGTGAATGCCCTATCGTCCGATACCAAACCAACAACGCGATCTACACTTCGGTGCGGGCCGGACAACCTGGGTTATCCCACGCTCCTTTGCCATATCCGAACGCCTTCTAGACATGATTCCCGGCGGCTTGATGTGGTTGGGCGTTGTGCTGATGGTCATCGGATCGTATTACGCGCCTACACTCATGATCGCCTGCGCGACCGGGTTGGCCCTGTACTCGGCCATACGGTTCACCCTGGCCGGAATTGCCAATTTGTATGGGCTGCGCCTGATCCGGCAGTGGGAAAACACGGATTGGCAGGCTGTTTATACCCGGCGCGCCGGGCATACAAGCCTGGTGTCTGACGCCGTCCATCACCTGGTCATCATTCCAAATTATCATGAAGATATCGCCATACTCCGGCGAACACTGGATCATTTAGCCGGGCAGAACAGCGCCCAACGATCGATGACTGTGGTCCTGGCGATTGAGGCCAGCGAACGCGGTGCCCGTGAAAAAGGGACCGTGCTCAAAACGGAATATGGCAGCCGGTTTGAACACTTTTTTGTAGTTGTGCATCCGACAGGCATCACCGGCGAGATGCAGTGTAAATCGGCCAACCAGGCATGGGCGGCACGCTGGGCTAAACAAAAACTGGTGGATGAACTGGGCTACAGTATCAACCACCTGCTTGTGACAACCATGGATTCCGATACCATCTGGCATCCGCATTATTTTGAAAGCCTGACAACCCTCTTTGCCACCGATCAACAGCGCTACACGACCTACTGGCAAGCGCCGATCCGCTATCACGGCAATGTGTGGCACATCACGCCGATCATGCGTATCCTTCACGCCTATTCGTCAGCCTGGGAACTGGCGTATCTGGCGGCGCCATGGTGGCGCGCGCTGCCGATGTCATCGTATTCAATGAGTCTGCGGCTGTTACACAGCGCCGGATACTGGGACCCGGATGCCATCGCCGACGAATGGCACATGTACATCAAATCGTTTTTCCAGCGCGGCGGGAACATTCACCTTTGCCCGGTCTTTTTGCCGTTTTGGGCCAACGCGACCACCGGCAGCACGTTTTTACACGCGATAAAAGAACGTTACATGCAAACACGGCGGCATGCCTGGGGCGCAAAAGAAATCGGCTATACTGTCACGCAGATTCTAGAGCGCGCACCTCTGCTGCCGCGCGGCAGTGTAAAATTACTGGTGCGTGTTGCACACGATAACCTGTTAGCCGGGCCGGGTTGGATCATCATGATGTTAGGTGCCCAACTACCCGTGATGTTTTACCCGCACGTCACCGCGCATGGACCGGGGTTGTTATCGCTGCTGCTGTTGCAGGCGGCGGCGCTGGTCGTGAGTCTGCTCACACTCATGTTTTGGGTGATTGATATCAGGCTGCGCCCACAAAGCGCCATAACACACCGGGTACGCAGCCGCCTCAAGGAGCTTGCCTGCCTGCCATTGATGGCGGTCGCCACCATTGTATGCGTGGCGCTGCCGGTGATGCACGCGCAAACCCGGCTGCTGTTGGGGCTGCCGATTGAGTTCCGCGTCACCGCCAAGCGCTGAACCGCCCCACCGGCAGTTTGTCACTTTTAACAAATGGACGATCGCACGTCGCAAAATTATTTGACTCATCCTCCCAAGCGTGCTACGCTTTGCACGCTTGAATAATAATATCTTGCGAAACCTATCGATGAACACCATGCACCTGACGCAAACCACAACTATGACTATGATGACTACCGGCATGGGAACTACTATGCGGGCGTTGTGGGTTGCTTCGGCGCGAGATTGCGGTTAGGTTCGGCAAAAACCAACCAGATAACCGAAAGCGTGGAGCAACCCGCCCCACGCTTTTTTGTTTGTTTGACTCTGTTCCGGCCCAAAAAAATAACCTGCTCACTGCGCTTTTAGGAGAGATAGTATGGCAACCATTACGATGAAATTTGGCGGTACGTCGGTGGGTAACGCCGACGCAATCGCACAAGTGGCTGACATCGTACGAACTAGTTTTGATGCGGGACACAAGACCGTGGTTGTTTGCTCCGCCATGAGTGGGGTAACCAATATGCTCATCGAGTCTGCTACCAGTGCAGCCAGCGGTGACGCGGCACGCTACCGGTACCTGGCTCACCAGATTCGCGACAAACACGAAACCGCCATTCGTTGCCTGTTTCCATCCGATGTCGAACGAATCAACCTGCGCGACGAAATGGATGCTTTGATCGAAGAATTTGAAACACTGTGTTATGGAATTTATGTGCTCCGCGAGACATCGCTTAAAGCACTGGACAAAGTCGCGTCACTTGGTGAGCGGCTGTCTGTGCCGATTGTGTCGGCTATGCTGCGCCAGCACGGCGTACCAAGCACGACCCTAAGCGCCAGTTATCTGATTGTGACCGATGAGCAGTATCAAAGCGCGGGCGTGTTGTTTGAAGAAACCGAAACCAACATCCAACAAAAACTGGTCCCGCTGCTCGAACAGGGAATCGTGCCGGTTGTAACCGGATTCATCGGCGCCACGCGTGATGGTGTGATCACGACGTTGGGGCGGGGTGGCAGTGACTACAGCGGGGCTATTCTGGGCGCCTATACCCACAGTGATGAGGTCTGGATATGGACCGATGTAGACGGGGTGATGACCACCGATCCGCGCATGGTGCCCGATGCCAGGGTGATCCCGACCTTATCCTATGGCGAAGTGGGCGAAATGGCCTATTTTGGTGCCAAGGTGCTGCATTCCAAAACAGTCCAACCGCTCGTTGAGCGAAACATTCCCATCCGGGTTAAAAACACGTTTAATCCCAGCTTTGAAGGCACCCTGATCACCAACCAGGACCGGACTACCCCCGGCACGGTTAAAGCCATTACCGGTATCCAAGACATCAGCCTGATCACAGTTGCCGGGCGCGGCATGATCGGCGTGCCGGGCATTGCGGCCCGTACCTTTTCGGCGGTAGCCCGTCAGAACGCTAACGTACTCATGATCTCGCAGTCATCGAGTGAGCAGAGCATTTGTTTTGTCGTGCCCCAGGACAAAAGCGCGCTGGTGGTCAAGGCCATTGAGGACGAACTCGCCTACGAGCTGCAACGCCAGAATATCGACCGGGTATGGGCCGATGACAGCGTAGAGATCATTACCGTTGTGGGTGCAGGCATGCGCAACAAGCCCGGCGTTGCCGCACGTGTCTTCGGCGCGCTGGGCGAAGCCAATGTTAACATTCTGGCAATCGCACAGGGAGCCAGCGACTACTGCCTGTCGATGATTGTTGATGCCAATGACACTCAAGCGGCTGTCAGGCAGATTCATAAACTGGTTGTTCTTAACGGCTATCAAAACGAATAGGAAAACGAGCATTATGGCAAACACACAGAAACCCATAAACGTCGCCATCTTAGGGGCTACCGGGGCGGTAGGCCAGCGGTTTATCCAGTTACTCGAAGGGCATCCGTGGTTCCGCGTCGCCGAACTGGTCGCCAGCGAGCGCAGCGCCGGAAAAACGTACAGCGAAGCGGCACGCTGGGTGCTCTCCGGCAATCCACCAGCCGATCTGGCAGCGCAGGAAGTTTTACCGCTTGACGCTGATCTCCAATCACCGCTTGTGTTTTCGGCCCTGCCGGGTGATGCTGCCAAAGAAGTCGAATGGCGGCTGGCCGGAGCCGGGCACGTCGTATGTTCGAATGCCAGCGCCTACCGCATGCAGCCCGAAGTCCCGATCTTGCTGCCGGAAATCAACGCCGAACACGCCCAACTGATCAAGGTTCAACGCCAAAAACACGGCTGGAGCGGGGGTATCGCCACCAACTCCAACTGTACCGCCGCGCCGGTTGCTATGGCGCTGGCCCCGCTGCGCCCCTTCGGTATCGAGGCCGTACAGGTCGTCAGTATGCAGGCAGTTAGCGGGGCGGGATATCCCGGTGTGCCATCCCTGGACATTATCGATAACGTGGTGCCGTATATCGGCGGTGAAGAACCCAAGCTCGAAACCGAACCCCGTAAAATGCTGGGCGCACTGGCAGGCGATCAGATAAAGTTTCTGGACTGTGTCATGAGCGCGACGTGCACCCGCGTGCCGGTGCTGGATTCACACCTGGTTAGCGTGTCGGTACGCTTTTCACACGATGTGAGCGAAGATAATTTGCGCGACGCCTGGACCGCGTTTGTGGGACCGGACCCGGTGCCCGGCCTGCCCAGCGCCCCGGAATCACCTGTCGTTGTGCGCAGTGAGCCGGACCGCCCCCAACCACGCCGCGACCGCGACACGGGAAACGGCATGTCTACCGTGGTCGGACGCATCCGGCCTTGCCCGGTTATGGGCGGTTGGAAGTTCCTGGCGCTGGCACATAACACGGTGCGCGGCGCCGCCGGATGCTCGATTCTTAACGCGGAACTGCTGGTCGAAAACGGTTATCTTTAAGATTCAAACGATACACGTGCCGGGCGACCTAGCGCTTCCCAAATTGATCGAACCTCAACGCCCGGTACCAAAAACAGGTGCGTCTGGCAGGCGCAGTCAGACGCACCAAAACCCGGTACGGGCGCCGTGACTGCCGGATTCGACGCAAACGTTTTGGCCCAGCGACATTCCAACCGCTGTGGCGATGCATACCACCACACCTCAATTACCGGAGCCGCTGCCGTTACGGCGTCAATGTGCCAGTGCACCGTTTTGTCTTTTCGGTTATGCCGCCCAATACGTGCACGTAGACCGCCGGGTCCATGCGCGCTGCCCACATAGACGTACAGGCCGGGCGCGAATTGGACCACGCCCAGGCGGCCAACGTGTGTTTCCAGGCGATCGATTATCCTGATCAGCAGCACATACGTCCCCGCCTGGTCGGGAATGGCGGATAAAATAGGCACGACATCCAGTCCTGTTTCTGAGATTGCGCAAAAGACTGGTTGAACGATCGGTGCAGTGTGCACAAATCATTCCATAATAGCCTGTGAAATCCTTGCGAAGACCCGAACCCGTGTTATGATCACACTGGCCAAACTTTAACCACTCTCCAACCGCGCGTTGGGTGTCGATTGACCCGCTGATTGGTGATAAACGACCATTTTGTGAAATCAAAGTTTGCCGGATTATCGTCTAGGTGGTGTTCCCACAAAAACATAGCAGTCTTGAAAGAGAGTATATGATGACCCTAAACTATAGCAAGATTGAATCCCTGCTCGGAGAAGACGCCGAGTATCTTCTGGGCCACACGTGCGAGACAATCGCCAAAGAAAACCTGTACCTGCCCAGCCCGGACTTTGTTGAGCGCGTTTTCGTAAAATCGGACCGCTCGGTGGCTGTGCTGCGCAGTCTTCAGCAGTTGTTTGATCATGGTCGCCTGGGCGGCACGGGTTTTGTGTCCATCCTGCCGGTTGACCAGGGTATCGAGCACACGGCGGGAGCCTCGTTTGCGCCCAACCCGATCTACTTCGATCCGGAGGCCATCGTAGAACTGGCTATCGAAGGTGGCTGTAACGCCGTGGCCTCGACCCTTGGTGTGTTGGGCATGGTTGCCCGCAAGTATGCCCACCGGATTCCGTTTGTCCTCAAGTTCAACCATAACGAGTTGTTGACCTACCCGAACAAGCACGACCAGATTTTCTTTGCCCAGATCAAGCAAGCATTTGACATGGGCGCGGTCGCCGTTGGCGCGACGATTTACTTTGGCTCGGCGCAGTCCAGCCGCCAGATCGTAGAAGTCAGCGAAGCCTTTAAGGCTGCACACGATATGGGCATGGCTACCATTCTGTGGTGTTATGCGCGTAACAACGCGTTCAAACACGAAGGCACTGACTACCACCTCGCTGCCGACATAACCGGCCAGGCCAACCACCTGGGCGCGACCATCGAGGCCGACATCGTGAAGCAGAAGCAGCCCGAAAATAACGGTGGTTTCCCCGCTGTCAAGTTCGCCAAGTACAGCGACCTGATGTACAGCAAGCTGTCAAGCGATCACCCGATTGATCTCACCCGCTACCAGGTTGCGAACGGTTACATGGGCCGCGTTGGCCTGATCAACAGCGGCGGCGCATCGGGCGACGACGATCTGGGCCAAGCTGTTCGCACTGCCGTGATCAACAAGCGTGCCGGTGGTATGGGCCTGATCAGTGGTCGTAAGGCATTCCAGCGTCCGATGGACGAGGGTGTCGAAATTCTCAATGCTATCCAGGACGTGTACTTGAACGACGACGTTACCATTGCGTAGCCGGCACTAACGTCCAATCTGGTTACACCAAAACAGGGGCAGCACACCACGCTGCCTCTTTTTTGTCAGTCATCGCCAAAACGTTGCAAGGAACACACTCATGGGCCGTTTTAACGTTGATCTTTCTGGAAAAGTGGTGTTGGTTACCGGGGCCGGGGGCGTTATCGGACACGCCGCAGCAAACATCCTGGCCGCGTCGGGGGCCGCTGTGTGTGCGAGCGACGTGAATCCCAATCGGGTAGACCGCGCTGTTGATGCCATTCAAAACGCAGGCGGTCAGGCGATAGGCTGGGTGGGCGATATGTCCAACCGGTTTCAGGCAGCCGCCATGATCGAAGCCATCCGCGATGCATTCGGCGGATTGGACATCCTGATCAATGCGGCCAGCGTTGATAAACCTGGCGATTTGCTGCTGATCGACGAATACGACTGGCGGCGCGTGGTCGAGATCAATCTAACCGGCGCGTTTTTCTGCACACAACTCGCTGCCCGCGTGATGGCGGACGAAAACGGCGGCGTGATTGTAAATGTCATCAGTTCCCCCGGCGGCGATCCACAGCCCAGCGCCGCGTTTGCAGCCGCCCAGGCGGGTTTGGTTGCCCTGACGCAGCAGTCTGCTCACGAACTGGCGCCGAAAGGTGTGCGTGTAAACGGGTTATCAGTGGCGGCTGTCACCCGTCAGCCTGAATTACCTGATCCAGAGCCGGTTGCACGGGGACACGTCACAACACCTCACGACGCGGCGGCGGTGGTGTTATTTTTATGTTCACAGGGCGCAGCATCCCTCACAGGACAGGTGCTTTCTGTCGATGGCGGCTACAGTTTGCCATAAAGGTTACAAAACGTTTGAATCCTGCTGCTGTGTACAGTAGAATACCGGTAGCTAATCGGCGGCATACTAACCATCGCACTGTCTGCTGAGTAATCGGGTGGAAAAATGGCTTTACGAACAATTGAGGTAAGCATAGATGACCGTGCCCGCTTGATGTCGGCAGTTCTGTCGGCGACAGACTGGCCTCAGAAAGAACAAGAGCGGCGGCGGCACCGTGCCCACGTTCACGCGCGGTATACAACCCGGCAGGTACAGGCACAGACCGAACACCCGGCTGTTCGTACACTGCAAACCCTGCTTGACCAGAACACCCCCCTGGAAGCTATCTATACCTACGCACTCAGTCTATCATGGCCTGACCTGACGTTGACAGGCCATTTGCCCTGGGCGCCGAGTTATTGGAATGAACAGCTTGGTGACTTTTTCCAAAAAACAGAGCTGGCGGGTTGGTGGGCGGAAGATGAAAAAGTGTGGGGCCGGGCGCGTGAACAGGCCCAGAAAGTCATTTCTACCGCCGATATCTACACGTTTTTAAAACCATTCATTGGTGACATCACCGAGCAGTTGGTTTTTATGCCCAACGTATCGTATCCCAGCGATTGTGAGATCGGGGTACGGCTTGATAGCCAGTTAACTTGTGTTGCGCCACCACGCATCGCCTGGGGTGATAACGAGCCCTGGCCGTTTGATGAAGATGCCGCGCATGTTTTTCGGGGAGCGCTTTCAGAATACGGTCGTTTGCTCATGGTGTCCTACCTGCGCCAGAATGCCGCGGAAGTCGCGCCCATCGCCAGCAAACCGCTGCCGGTGAATGACCAGTTTATCAAAACACACCCAACCTGGGGCGACCAGTTCACAACCCTGTTTGTATCCGGGGCTGTCGCGCTGTTTCTGGAAGAAGCGATCAGCAAGAAGGAAGCCCAGGCCTACATCCTGATGGAAAACCGCATACATGGCGTAACCGTGCTGCCGGGTGTTGTCAGCGTATTAAAACGGTATTTGTCCGAATACGGTGAAGGCCGTTACGAACGATTCGCAGACTTTTTGCCCAACTTCCCTAAACATCTGCGCGTGGCCAAAACCATCGTGTCGTTGTAGCACCAGTTTGAGCGAACATGGTCAGGCGTGCGGCACTGGCTGGCAGTCAAATACGAATTTTAGATACTTATTTGCAGCGTTTCAGGAGACCCCATGACCTACGAAACCATTATTGTTGAACAGCCAGCCGACGGCGTCGGTCTGGTGCAGTTGAACCGTCCGCGTGCGTTTAACGCGTTAACCGGCGCCCTGATGGACGAGTTGATGACCGCACTCGAAAGCATGGACGCCGACGATACGATCCGGTGTATGGTCATCACCGGGAGCAGCAAAGTATTCGCTGCCGGTGCTGATATCGGTGAAATGGCCCAGGCCGCACCCGCCGACCTGATACACATGGACTTCATCGCCCGCTGGGAACGGCTGCGCGGCATCCACAAGCCGGTGATCGCTGCCGTCGCGGGATATGCTCTCGGCGGCGGTTGTGAACTGGCGCTGGCCTGCGACATGATCGTTGCTGCCGAAAATGCGGTCTTCGGCCAGCCGGAAATTAATCTTGGTGTCATCCCCGGCGCGGGTGGCACGCAGCGATTGGCGCGGACAATCGGAAAAGCCCTGACGATGGAAATGGTGCTCAATGATCGCCGCCTGTCTGCCGCCGAAGCCGAACGTTTCGGGTTGGTTAACCGGGTCGTGCCAACCGAAGATTACCGTGATGCAGCCGTCAAGCTGGCCGCCGAAATCGCCGCCCGCGCGCCGCTGGCCGTCCGTTTGGCCAAAGACGCGGTTAACATGGCATTAGAAACCACACTCTCGGCGGGACTGGCATACGAGCGTAATCACTTTTACGGGTTGTTTTCCACCCACGATCAAAAAGAAGGCATGGCGGCCTTTCTCGAAAAACGTGATCCGGACTGGCAGGGGCGTTAACCCGCCGTCTGATTTTGAGTTCAGCCTGAGTGCCACTACAATGAGGGTGTCACGTATGTAAAAGGGAAAATTAGTATTTGGCTGATTCAGAACCTGGAATAACGAACGTAACACTGCTTTATACAGCGAATCTGTCGGGCGAGTTGGGACTGCTCCCTTACCTGGCCACCCTGATTCAGCGTGAGCGCCAGAAAGCCACGGGCGCTGTGCTGCTGCTGGATATCGGTGATACCTGCTCACCTGACGCCTGGGTTTGTCGTGCCACCCAGGGACGCGCACCACTCATTGTGTTGGACGGCATGGCATACGACGCTGTTCTGATTGGCGGCCCTGAATGTGTCCCCATTCCACCCGCCTCGCTGCGGCGGCTGCGTGAAACGATGACGATGCCGGTGGCGCTGTGGGATAGAACAACCGCGATCACTAAACGCGGGATATTATTTGTGCTGGCCGCAGGCAAAGCCAAACTCCCACCCGGCAGCGTGTGTATTCGCGTCGATCGCTCGATCCGCAGTTTGCCCCAACCTGGCGATCCGTGCCCGGTATTGGGAGATGTTGCCCAAGGCTGTTTGGCGCGTGTAGATATCACCTGGCCGGATTGGATCGTACAATCGGCACATCTGTTTGACGAATCACAACACATGCCACCCGATCCCGGTATCTTGGCCCTTGTCGATTTTGTGCAAAGTGAAGCGCGTTTTTTCGCGCAGCAGGGGGGAGGCTCATGAATCAGGCCGAACTGGTGCAAAAACTAGACGAGTTTTTTGATGCTCAGACCTTTAATGAGAATGACCTGTGGTCGACTATCATTCCCCCAGGGGATATGGCCGTTTACCAGAATTTTGCGGAGCCGGATTTTGTGCAAGGTTCCTGGAACGGGCTGATGTTGAACAGCACGCAGGATATCGACCGGGTCTATCTGGTGGTTTTCCCGTCCCAGGCCGTGTTGGATACTATCCTGGCCCTGGAACTGGAGCGGGGCGCGCCCGGCGCGCTGGTTTACGCTCACCATCCGGCGGACTTTGAGGAACAAGGGCGTGGTTTTGTGGGTATCAATGAAGCGCAGTTGGACGAACTGCGCGAACATCGCATCAGCTTCTACAACTGCCACGCACCGCTGGACTGTCACCTCGAAGTCAGCACCGTAATCGCGCTGGCCAAAGCGCTCAAACTGTGTGATTGGGAGCCATTTTCGCCACACTATAACGGCATGGAAGGCGTACACGGCAAAGTGTATGACTTCACGTTCGGTAAATTTGCCGAACACCTCGCCAAGATCACCGATCTGCCGTATATCCGTTATGACCAGATACGATTTAACGGCCAGCCGGTCGAACATGTCGCCGTGATCCCCGGCGGCGGAGACGATCCCCGCCACTTGCAGGAAGCGCGCGACTTAGGCTGTGATACGTATGTGACCGGGCACTGGTGGTTGGTGGGCGACTATGACTATGCCGCCCAACAGCGTGATGTTATGTCCAACCTGATTCCACAGCTTCCCATGAACCTGATCGGAACATCACATTACGCCAGCGAAATGCTTGTCATGCGGGATCAACTGCCCGGCTGGTTCCGAAATGCGGGCATCGAGGCACGTTTCATCGGCCAACCTGACCCGTGGCGCTAGGCTGTACGGCGGTCATCGAAAAAAAACACCAATCGCCGCAGAGGGCGGTTACTGCTCAGTGGTGATCATGTGACCATCGAGCGTGATGATCGTCAAATATCCGCTGCTGAAATGAATGAGTTCTTCCGGGGAAACGTCCAGCCACCGCGCTGAGGGCACCCCCTCTACTCCCCCATCATATAGAGCGATCTGGGTAACCAGGCGGCCATCAGCCGTATCATACGCAAGTAGTTGACCGTCGGTAGTCAGGGCATATACCAGGCGCCCGCTTTCCAGCCTGAGATACGGTGCGCGCAGGTGACTGCCCGGCATATACGCGATCCACAACAGCGCACCATCTGCGTCGTAAGCATACAGCGAACGCCCTTCACCCGAATACAGGTAAAACTCACCGGACGGCCCCGGTAAAAGCTCGGCATCCGGCGTGAGTGTGCGCTCAGTGTCGAAAAGAGGTATCTCGTCAAAATCACCGTTAAGCTGCCAGACTGCTGACCCGGCCACTACATAAAACTCACCCGCATTACCGGCAAACGGTATCGGTACATCCGGGTAATCCCCTTGATACACACGATTGCCGCCACTGTCCACAACCCACACGCTGCCCTCTGTGGTGCCAACCGCGAGACGTTCCCCGCTGACCACCCAGCGTGCCGCCTGTCCGGGCAGCGCTTGTGTTTCCCATAATACGGCACCGTCGAACGTGTAGCCGATCACGGTTTGCGCTTCGGTAATGAACACAACCGCCTCACCCAGCAGCAACGGGGGTGTGATCGGTTTGCTGGTCACTGGCCACAACGCGCTGTAACTCCCGTTATCCAACACCAAAATTTGATCGGCAGATGTGTTTACCAGAATACGCCCGTCAGGCAGCAGCACCAGCCCCATCACACTCCCCAGCGTGTCAAACTGCCATAACACCTGCCCGTCAGCGTCAACACGCTTGATAGTGGTGCTGTGTGAGGTAACGTACCCGCCATCCGGCATGAGCAGAGGGGGAAGCGTCATGTGGTCTATAAGTGACACATGATCACGATAGGCCGGGTGAACCCAGGCCCTGGCGAGGTAGGTAAAATCGACCGGATGGAACCATCCCAATGTAAGCGGGTTCGTGTCAGTGTATCCGGGGCCGCCCTCGTGCCGGTAGCGGGTGCGCACTTCATAGTGTAAATGGGGCCGTCCGAGCGACGGAAAACCGACAGCGCCGATAATTGTCCCTTGTTCCACACATTGATTCATGGCGGGGAACATATGGCCGTTTAGTTCTTCCATATGGCCGTACAATGTATTAACGAGTGTGCCATCCGGGAAGGTGTGTTGAATGACGACAACACCTTTTTCGGTATCCCACCCGGCGGTATCGCTGTACGTGACACGCCCACGCGCCGCCGCACGGACTGGATCACCCAACTGCTCGAATGCCACATCAATACCGACATGCAGCCCGCCAAAACGAGCGCGATACAGGGCAAAGTCGGTATGCTCAACGTCAATATCAGGGACCGGGAACTCAAAACCGTCAACATAACCACACGGGGCGACGTCAGCCTGGGCAAAACCGGACGGTACCGACAATGGCGCTGCAAAAAAAATCAGTGCCAGGACAAAACACAACAAACTCAATCGACGCATGATATTATGGCAAAATTCCGATGTATTGTCACTGTGAATAACCTCAGGCCGATTGTACAAAACCTGCTTTGATCTTGCGAAAAACAAAGCGGGGTGCAGCGATGCGGTGAAAAGTCAAGCACAAAAAGAGGCGATAAAAACGTAGGAACGAGACGCACTGAACAGAACGGCGCGAAATGA
>JAFGHR010000119.1 GCA_016930015.1 Anaerolineae bacterium
CCCCGCTGGCGATTGAGGCGCGGCCTCGCACGGTGACCGTGCGATTTTATGGTGCGCAGGCCGGTGCCGAACTGCCGCACGATCTGGCAGCGGATAACGCGGGTGACGACCGGCTGACCGCCCGCCAGCAGCATGTGCTGGATCATCTGACACAGCATGGCAGCATCACGCTGCGCGAGCTGGCGACTTTGTTCCCCGGCGTGCGTTCGGAACACCTTCAGCGTGACCTGGCTCACCTGACAGCGGCGGGCCACCTGCGTAAAATCGGCCCGCGCGGCGGGGCATATTATATTCGCTCTTGATCGGGCAGGGGATGTTGTGTTACGTGCTGCCGCCGAGCAGTTCACGGATGCGGGGCAGGGCGGCGCGCAGCGCTTTGTCCCGGTGAGTTTGATACGCCGCCTTAGCCGTGAACGGCAGGTTGTGAATCTCACCCAGAACCTTGCCCCATTCTGGCACGTAAAACATCGACTCGAACGGAAAGCCCTCAATATGCAGGTCTGCCGGTGTTTTGAGGATCACGCCGCGCAGTGTGCCTTCAAAAAATTCAAGCGGCGAGCCGCCGTTGTGTTCATCGGCGGCGCCAATAGCTAGCACTGTCCGGAACTGGGCGCCGCGCTGGCCGGGCGGCACATCCTTCATACGTGCCATGCAGTACGTGATGATTTCCTCGTCGGTCATGTGTTTCTGGCCGGTCCAGCGGCGCACATGGATGCCCGGCTCACCGTTCAGGGCATCAATTTCGATCCCCGTATCGTCACCAATGACGACATAAGGCTCGCCCGCCAGGTGCTCCAGATAACCGCGCGCTTTGGTGGCCGCGTTTTCCTGAAGGGTTGAACCGGGTTCGGGGATATTAAGAACCAGGCCGATCTCCGGCGGGGAAACCATGTGCTGCCCCAATGCGCGTAGAATGGCGCGGACTTCCATAATCTTGCCGGGATTGCTGGTAGCGTAAAGGAGTTGGCTCATAGGCAGCGTTCTTCAAAGGGATAGTCATATTTGAGCTGGCGAATGTAGTTTAAGTCGAGTTCGGCTTCGATCAACCCCGGTCCGGTGATGTGCTGGATCACGTTGGCGCTGGCTGGGATGCCGGGGCGGTGGAATACCGGGGCGATGATGGCGGTGTTACCCGCCAGTTCGCGGCCCAACAGTTGGCCGAGAAACGTAGCGATGACGATATAACACTGGTTCTCGAAAGCGCGGACTTTTGCCGTTTGAAGCGCCATGTCATCAACGGCCAGCGTGGACACAAACAGGACTTCGGCTTCTCGAAGCCGCTGTATATAGGTCGTGTACAGCAGGTCCAGGCCGCGCACGAGTCCGATTTTGACGCCGTCAACCTCGAATACGTTGGCGTTGGTACCAACCTTGCTGCTGCCGTTCACTCCGGGCGTGCGGAAGCACTGGTCTTGAATGCCGACGATCTCACCCCGCCGGTTAAATATATGCATCGACGCGTAATCATTCTCCGCCATCGCGTCTGGAAAACGATTGCTAATAGCGTCAATCGGTGCGATGACGTTGCAGTTGAAAGATTGAGCCAGGTCGATCAGCGGTGGGTATGAATCGTTAAAGCGTGATTCGTTGATTGAGAACTCACCACCAATCAAAGCAAAGTCCGGCGAATTACTTTCCAACAGGTAACTGCCTGCTTTGTGAACGCTGTGCCGGAGATCGATCTGGCGTGTGAACTGCACAGCACTGACTCGAATTATATCAGTCATTTATGCTTCCTTATGTAAAACACGGCGTGAGCTTAACGGTATTATATATCAAAATGACTATTCGCAATACTTCATTAATTGTTATTCACGACGTTTTCATGGCTGTGGAGATGATGTGATGACAGGTTACCTGTGGGGGATGGCAAACCGCGCTTCGGATCGGGATCGTGAGTCCACTGGAGGAAGAACGCTCATTGTTACGGGGAAAACCGGATCACCTGGCCGGGTTGCGGTACACGCTCACATCGCCGGACTCAAATACGAGTGGCCAGCTTCCGCCGTCCTCGATCTCGTCTATGATATCTTCAAGGTCTTCTATGTTGAGAACGGCCCAGTTGCGCCACATGTTATCAATAATCACAAACCTCGCGTTGGAGAAACGCGCGTCAAAGCTGAAGCGCCGCGCGGGGATGTCATCCGGAAAGTGTTTGGTCGGGCGACCATCGGCAGCCAGCGCCATCTGAAAATCGGCGACGTGGCCGTCGATCAGCCACGCGATCACCGGCGAGGTGATCACCACGTCGTCGGGCTGGATGTTCGCGTTGATGTAAGCGGCGGCGGCGCGGGCATCGTCCGGATCGGTGATGATCGCGTCTACCGGGGTCGTGAAATCATGGGTGGCCCGGTAGACGGCGGTCCAACCTGTCATCAAAAAAGGGCTGATCACGACCAGGAACACGCCCAGCGCCGTCCCTAGATTAAGCGAACGCGTGCGCAGCCAGGGATGGCTGTCCGGCAGCCAGTGCCAGCGCGCGAACAGCGTTTCGAAACCTTCGCGGCAGACGGTTAGGGCCACCGGCAGCGCATACCAGGCAAACGCCGCCATCCCGATCGCGACAAACGGCGTCAGCGGGCTGATGTAATAATGGGCGATCTCGCTCAGGCTCACCGTCCGCGCGACGCCTGCTAACGCCAGGATGTACAGGGCCAGGCACAGCCGCCGCAGCCGGGCCGGTTGCAGCAGAAACAACCCCGCCAGCGCCGGGGCGAACCAGGGATCGGTGCTGAACACGGCGAAAAAGTTCAGCGGAATCAACGCCGGGATCGCGATCGGGGGAATCTCGCCCACGCGGAACAGCAAAAAGTTGAGATCAAACAGGAAGTCATCGCCCCACAGCAGCGTACCGATCAGCGTGTAAATGGCAAACGGCAGCGCCATCAGCGGCAGGCTCCACAGCAGGTCACGCCAGCGCCGGGTGGAAATGATAATGGCGACCGGGGGGATCAACGTCAGGATCATCACGTCGGACACGGTGCCAATGCCCATCGCCAGCGCAGCCACCACCAGCCAGCGGCGATTCCCGCCGTCGAGGTAAAACCACAACCCCAGCACTAACAGCAGCACCAGCGGCGTAAGCAGGCTGTAACTAAAGCCCATGCGCGTATACGTCACCGCTTTGGGGTAGACGGCCAGCATAAACGCGGCCAGCGCCGGAAACCACGTGCGCGTGTGCCCGCCGGATCGTGACTGTTCGATCAGGCGCAGCACCACGTACAGCAGCCCGACCGTCAGCACGCCCAGTGAGCCGGTCAGCGTGCGCAGCGTGCCGATGCTCTCACCACCGATCAGGGCCGCGCCAGCCAGCAAAAAACGGAACACGGGCATCTTCACCGTGATCAAAACCGAGCCGTCAAACACCATGTACTGCGTATGGCCGTCGAGCGTATGCCGCGTCAGTTCCATCCAACTGCCTTCATCGGGATACCAGCCGGGGTTTTCGGACAGGTTTACCAGCCGGACCACACCGGCCAGGATCACCACGAGCACCACGACCAGCCATTCCAGCCATCGAGGGGGAGATTGGGTTTTGGTTGCCATAGCCACTTCTTTTGTCGGATTGGGCGCGAATGATGTGTCCCGATTGTACACCATATCGCGGCGGGTACCGCAAGTGCATTAGTTGGGCGGTGCATTCCAAATCTGGGGCGAGTTCATAGCATGCTGGAAGATCACAGTGGCAACTGTTTCAAGTACGCCCCTAACCCCCGGCCCC
>JAFGHR010000120.1 GCA_016930015.1 Anaerolineae bacterium
ACGCGAGGCCGAACTGCTGGCCGCGCTCGAAACCGGCGCCAATCCGATCCGCCTGACGGCCAGCGGTGACTCGCTGTTAGAGCAAGCCGAACCCCGGCTGTACGTCGATGACGAAGACGAAGGCGACAAAAACGACGATGCGGCTGATCAAGATGATGCTGCCGGCGCCACGTCCGGCGAAGACGATACACAGGACGGCGCGCAAGCTGAGCTGCCGGGAGAATTACAGATCCAGTTCGAACTGGAAGCCAGGTACCTGGCGCGGTTTGAGGAAAGCGGCGCGGACATATTTCTGTCCGACTCGCAGTACTCGCCGTATTTGCTGGTTCGCGCACAAGACGAAGACGAAAATCTCTCGTGGGAGCAGTTCACCGAGCTTCACGAAGAACGTATCCGGTACTATGCCAGCACGCTCAAACCGGCGATATACGCGGTGGTGTCCGAACCGGCGGCGTATGCCACTTACAGCGCGATTGACCTGCCGGGCGGCGATGATGATCCCGACCGTAACCTGGATGCGTGGGTGTCGCACCTCAAACGGCTGATTACGATTGTTGAGGAAGAAAGCCCGGATACACGCATCGCGGTGTCGATTACGCTGGATGACGATCTGAACGCCGATTTTTATGAGCGCGTGCTGGGCCTTGACGGGCTGGATATCATCACGCTGGAAGTGTACCAGCCGAGTTCGTTTGAGCGTGTTCAGGACTTGCTTGACGAACGGGGGCACCCGCTCGATTTTGGCCAGGAATTATGGATCAGCGAGACGTGGTACGGGTTCTGCATGGCGCCGCAGCGCAGTATGGAACTTGACGCGATGTGGCTGGACGTGGTCGTGGCGTTTGCGGCCAGCGAGGGGTTTAGGGGTGTGCTGCCCAATCATTACGGCTGCTTTTTGCAGGCAGGCGGCACGATGATAGAGCCCAACGTGGATTTGGATGGTCGCACCGAAGTGTGGGAGAAGTGGCGTGATCTGGTGGCTCAGTGGCAGATGCCGCTGGAAGAAACGGAATCCACACCGGCAGACGGCGACTAGGAAAAAACGATACCGGCGGGCGTGTGCCCTCTGATCGGTAACCCGGCTGTTTACAAATAGGCCGGGAGATCGTCGGAAAGGTCACGCTCGCTGTTTAGCGCTGGGGGCGGGGTGTCGTGTTCCAGGAGAAAAGCCCGTGCTTTCTCGTGGGTTTCAAACAGGCGCACCATGTCAAGTTTAAGCGCGGAGTTGACGTAATCGGCCAGGTCGATTGCTTCGGATGATGAGCCAACCACAGCCACCCGCCCGCGGCGGGGATGAGTCGGGATAGGGCTGTTCAAATAGGCGGTCATCGCCTCACGCGAGGTGTGTGAAAAGTTTGACAGGTCGATCATGCTGTGGATGGTATGGCGGCTGTTTTCAAAGGTGATGCCCAGTTCTTCAACCATCATTTCGACATCTTCGACTGTGACTTCGCCTGTCCAGCGTGAAAGAACGATTTTATCCGGGATTAACCATGTGATTTCGATAGCCATGATTTGTTTCTCGATTAGCTATCTTTGTTAGTACTAAAACTGTTACCTATATTCAGTATACACGGTTTTTTCTTGAATTGAGGTAGGAATGCTCTTGAATGAGGTAAGAATATGGTAAACCGCATCAATCATGTCGCCATTCTCGTCAAAGACCTGGAGTCGGCGCTGTCGTTCTGGCGTGACGCGTTGGGCCTGCCTGTCGAGCGCACTGAAGAAAATCCCGGTGAAAATGTCAACATCGCGTTTTTGCCGGTGGGTGAAAGCGAAATCGAGCTGCTGGAACCGATCGAGTTAGACAGCACACTCGGCAAACACCTGGCCAAGCGCGGCGCGGGTATACATCATGTGTGTGTCGAGGTGGACGATATCGACGCGACCATCGAGCGGCTGAAGGCGCACGGCGTGACGCTGATCAACGACGAACCCAAAGTACGCGAGGAGGGGACGCGTTACGCGTTCATCCATCCCCGGAGCGCGCTCGGTGTGCTCGTGGAATTGTACGAGCTGCCGTCCGCCTGAGGCCGGTAGTCGGCGGCGGGCAGGGGGCTAACAACATATGCAGGCCCGCAGGCGTGATCGCCGGGTGAAACGGGCTTGTTTTTTACCCGGTCGGCGGTGAAAACAAAACGCCTGTCTGCTGCCGACTGCGCCATTGAAAAAGCCTTACGCCTGTGCTACAATGCTTTCCGTTCTAACGGCCCATTAATTACCGGGGCCGTTCTTATCTGAGACAAGACTAATGAGCGGTCGCGATGTGGCCGCATGATGTGTGTAAAGGAACAAAGCTCATGACTGACCTGATCAAAGCCCTGGAAGCCGAGGACCGCGGCTTTCCCGACCTCGCGCCAGGCGATTCTGTGCGTGTGCATTTGCGTATCGTTGAAGGTAACCGTGAGCGTATCCAGGTATTTCATGGCATCATCATCCGGCTGCGCCGGGGTGGCAACAACGCCAACTTCACCGTGCGTCGTATTGCCAGTCATGGAATCGGCGTTGAGCGGACATTTTTGCTGCGCAGCCCGCGTGTCGAAAAGATCGAAGTGGTGCGCCATGCCAAAGTGCGCCGCGCCCAGCTTTATTACATGCGCCAGCGCCAGGGTAAGTCCGCCCGCCTGAAGGAACGCCGCGTTTAACCGGCCATGTGACGCGCTTGCGCGCGCACCCCTGACTGTTTCCGACCGAGCCTATCGCGTGATGCCATAGGCTTTTGTCGTCTACACCGCGCTGTACGTTTCAAACCTCTTGTTTGTTCCTGATGCCTGTTATCATTCCGGGATCATCGCGTCAATTTGGCGGTTGGCGTGAATACAAAAAATAAGCGGATCACCCAGGCCGGGCGATCCGCTGTATGGTTGCCTTATTGTACGCGGGGGAGGTTGGAGACCTACTCGCCGCCGAACAGGCTGTCACCGATGCCCGTCTCAGAACCAAACAGGCCGCCTTCACCACCGAACAAGCCGCCTTCGCCCGTGGTGGCACCCTCAGGCGCTGTGATTTCGAGCGGTTGGTTGTGGCCGGTAACATGACCGGATAGTTGGTACACCATGGTGACCGGGGCCTGCTCCGGGTCCATGACGCTCAGGTCCATCATAAAGGTGATATCATCGCTCACATAGTAGATGTAACCGTCGTCCGCGCCGATGTGCAGCGTCGTTGAGATCTCGGTGCCGTTCAGGAAGGGCAGCAGCATACCGGCCATCATCGCAAATTCCTCAGATGACATGCCCAGGCTTTCTTCGCTCACACCAAGTGAGTCGCCGCCCGCATCCAGGCCGGAGTCCATCAAGCCCGACAGCGCTTCGGTAGCCGAGAACAGCCCCATCAAGTCAAGCGCCAGGGTGTGAACGTGCATGGTCTTGCCGTCGTATTCTTCATCAGCACCGACGGTGACGGTGAAGGTTTCCGGGTCGGTGTACAGGTCAAACCCACTGCCCGCAGTACCACCCAGCCCCAGGAACATGCCCAGGCCAGAAATACTATCTTCGGTCAGGTCTTCTTCAACCCAGGTAACACCGCCGTCACGCGTGGTGTAGCCTTTGCTGCCAATGATAATGAATTCGGTACCGCTGAGGTCCTGTGTGCCCTCACTGTTAACGAGTTGGCCCTGTTCCAACACACCGTGAACGCTGGCGCCGAGGCCCTCGGATGATTCGACGAGCATAAATTCATAGGAACCCATCACGGTTATGGACATGTCCTGTGTAGGATCGCCGCTGTCAAGCACAAGGTTCATGGCAAGGTCGGGGACAATAGCGCTCTGGACCTTGCTCATCAACTGGTAGGCATCCTGGCGTTCCTGACAGGTGTCGGGCGCCTCATCTTTGCCGCAGACAGCTTTGCTAACGGTCATCATTTCTGTGCCTGCCGGGAGCGGAAATCCACATGCAAGCATCGGGGCTGCCAGCATGGCAACCAACATCACTATCAGACCCCACTTTTTCATTTAACATCCCCTTCTTGATAATAGAAATCCGGTAAAAGGTATTACACCCGTACGGTAACGAGGCGGGCGGATAACACCGCCGCCCGTGCATAGTATTAGAATTATAGCGGTTTTGATCATTAGCACAATGAACTCTTGTTGATTTTTATAGTATTTATCTTCACAATGTCGGGCGGGAGTGAACCTGTTTTTTGGTTTTGTTGAACGGCCCGGCAGGGTGGTGTATGGTTGTGGCGATCGGTTTTGTCGCCTGGCATTTATTACCATCCCAAAAAGGGGGCAGTCCATGACCATTAACAACACGATTCCACCCCGCGATCACTGGCCGACGGAAGGCTGGCGCTCGTCCGATCCCGGCGCACAGGGGATGGACGCCGCACGCCTGGCCGCCGCCGATGCTTACCTGAATGCTCGCGCGCCTCACCTGGACAGCCTGTTGATCGTGCGGCACGGCTGCCTGGTGTGGGAGCGTTATTCCCGCCAGGCTGCGATCGACCGGCTGCACAATGTGAAGTCGGCGGCTAAAAGCGTGCTGTCGCTGCTGGTCGGGATCGCGTTGCAGACCGGTGACCTGATGAGCCTGGATGACACGCTGGGTGATTTCCTGGCGGCGTATTTCACCGGCGCGGTGGATCGTCGCAAGCGCGATATCCGCCTGCGCGACCTGCTGACGATGCGTTCCGGCCTGGAGTGGCGCGAGTGGGGCGGCACCACGCAGCAGATGACGGCCAGCCCGGACTGGGTCCGGTTTGTGCTCGACCGTCCCCTGAGTGCCGATCCCGGCACGCGCTACAACTACAGCACCGGCGATACGCAGCTTATCGCCGCCGTATTGCAGCAGGCCACCGGAATGACGGCGCTGGCCTTTGCCGACCTGTACCTGTTCGCGCCGCTGGGTATCGAGCGCCGGACATGGCCCACCGATCCCCAGGGAATCACGATCGGCGGGGCGGAACTGGCGCTGTCCTCGCGTGACCTGGCGAAACTGGGTTACCTGGTTCTGAACCGGGGGCAGTGGGGCGGGGAAACGATCGTTCCGGCAGCGTGGATCGCCGAGTCAACCCAGGCGCATGCCAACGTGATCCCGGCGGGGACCGACGACTGCGTACAGTTGGACTACGGCTATTTGTGGTGGCTGCGGCAGCAGGGCGATTATGCCAGTTGGCTGGCGGTGGGTTATGGCGGCCAGGTTATCTACGTGATCCCGGCGCTGGACCTGGTGGTCGTGATCACGGGCGATCTGCGCGACGTGCCGGACGGCTTCCGCGACAACCGCATGTTATGCGCGTTTAACGTGGTACAGGACGCGATTTTGCCCGCCGTTCTGACATGATACTAATGGCCACCGGACGCCAGAAAAGCATACAATCAATACTATAATGACGCGATATGCACTTTTTATCATGATGTATGGAGGAAACATATGCTAAGCGAAAAAATGCAAGCAGCCATGAACAAGCAGATCAATGCAGAATTACACTCCGCTTATATTTACCTGTCGATGTCGGCCTATTTCGAGTCACAAAATCTGCCAGGCGCGGCCAGTTGGATGCGCGTCCAGGCCCAGGAAGAAGTTGTGCACGCGATGAAGTTTTTTGACTTCATCCACGAGCGGTTAGGCCGTGTGCTGCTGGCGCCGGTTGACGGTGTACCGACGGAATGGGCGTCGCCGCTGGCCGTATTCGAGGACGCGTTTAAGCACGAGCAGAAGATCAGCGGTATGATCAACGATCTGGTGAATCTGGCCGTTGACGAGCGCGATCACGCCGCCAACAGCTTTTTGATGTGGTTCGTAGACGAGCAGGTCGAGGAAGAAGCATCGGCGGATGCTGTCGTGCAGCAGCTTAAGCTGGTTGGCGATTCGGGCCATGCGTTGTATATGTTCGACCACGAGTTGGGCGCGCGTCAGGCGTAAGCAGGCGGCGCAGAGGAATAGACAAAACCGTCGAGCGCGGTTAGTTATAGGACTCACCCAACAGGGCGCATCACTAACGATGCGCCCTGTTCTCCTGGGGGACTGCTAAAAGGTTGCTGCCCATCTGGGGACAGAATGGGCCGCCGGGTATGTTCGGTCAATCGTCAATCGTGAACGTCGTGTGACTCCAACTCCGGACGGAATTTAGGACCGTAGATGATAATGCCGCGTTTGCCATCGGTGCGCAGTTTGCGGATAACCATTTCAACGCGCAAACCGATTGCGGGTGGTTCATCCAGGTCGGTGAGTTGGGCCGTCACCATTGGGCCTTCGTCAAGCTGGATCAAGGCCAGCGGGTAAGGCGCGTAGAGCTCAAACGGCGCAGCGGGCGCTGTGACCGTGGTAAAGCTGTAAACCGTGCCTTTACCCGACAGCGGCACCATGCCCACATCACTCGTATTATCGAAGGGCTGGGCGCGGCGAAAATGATCCCAGTACGCGATCTGGTATTCCAGGTAATCCTGGGGGGCGCTCATGTCCTGATCAGTCATGGTTGTATCTCGATTGCTGAGTCTGGCGTCAGGCTGCCCGGCTAGTGGACTGTGCGAACAAAACTGCTGTTTTGCTGTGGGGCGCGCGTATTATAGTTGGCGCCGGTGTCAAACTGGTATAGTTCAACGTCCTGGGCGGCGCGCGATGCGAAGCTGGTCTGCTGGGGCAGGATCACGGTCCCGTTTGGGCAGCGAGCGGCCAATAGTTGGCTGCGACTTGTCTTTAAACGCCAGTTACGTGTGATATCCATGGGTTTTCCTCTCCGTTGCTGGGTTTGTTAGTGTCACCTGAAAATCAGCAGCAGGCTGTTGGTCACGGCCTGCCACAGGATACAAACGTCAAATTGCGTTATTTGTCACAACTTATACACAAAAAAACCTCTCAAAACCTCTCAGGGCGGCAGATTGGTAGGTTTTGGCAGTTGTTTTTCGGGTGTAGATTGCGGGGTACTCAGGTTATAATCGTCGTGGGGGCCGCACGTGGGGAGAGCATCATGGCAGTTACGGAGCAATTATGCGCCTGATACGTTATCTTTTAGGTCTCAGTGTGCTGCTGGGACTCGCTGCCCCGCTAGGAATAGCGGACCCGCAAATGGGTTATGCGCAGGTTGGGGCCGGGGTACACGTCGCGCCGCCGGAAGGGCCGTACACCGTGTACCTGACCTTTGACGATGGGCCGTCCAGCACAGTGACTCCCCAGCTTCTTGATATCCTGGCGCTGTATGATGTCAAAGCCACGTTTTTTTTGCACGGCCACCGTATCGAAGGCAACGAAAAAATCGTCCAGCGTATCATCCGTGAAGGGCACGCCATCGGCAACCATTTGTGGATGCAGGACGGCGTGACGGTCGGCTCTGGCGTGACGGATGCCCAGCTTACCGCGTCGTGGCAGAAAACCGAAGACGCGATCATCAAAGCGCTGGGTCCAGAGTTGGCCGAAGTGTACCGTTTGCAGCCGGTGCACCTGATTCGCCAGCCGGGCGGGTCGGCGCGACCGTTTCCCGTGCCGCCGGGCATAAACGCGATCACGTATAACTGGCACGTCAGTTCGGGCGACTCCGCGCCCTGGAATCCTGGCCCGGATGATCCACCAGAACGCCCCTGGAATTACGTGGTCGGCAACGTGATCTTGAGCTGGTTTGGCCCGAACCGTTATTACAGCGTGTATGAATACGGCGACGGTGCGATCATCCTGATGCACGACGTTGCGCCGGTGCTGGTCGATGCGCTGCCGGCCATCGTCAAAGACCTGCTGGCCAACCATGCGTCGTTTGGCGTGCTGCCGCGCCCCGGTGACGCGGTCGGATCGATGCCGGTGTTGATCAGTGCGCCGCCGGACTATTACCAGTATCACCAGATCACGCCCGAAGCGGTATCACAGGCAGCAGCGCTGCCGTAGGTAGGGTAATCGATTGAGTGTTAAGCGTGGGTCTGTGAGCAACGCCTTCCCCCTAAATCCCCCTTCCAGCCAAGCTGGACGGGGGACTTTCAAGAACACGCACGACACTTTGTTCGCGTGCGAGCACTGCATTGTTCCCCTCCCACAGCTTGGCTGGGGAGGGGAGGCCGGGCGAAAGCCCGGAGGGGTGGGGCGCTTTGGGCTTTTGATTCAGGCATTAGCGCTGCCATAGATGGGCGGTCAGGCGAATCTGCATAAATTCTCGTAAAAACGAGTTGGCAAATGATCCGCTGTGACTTATAATACTTGTTGATAGGTAAAAGGCGTGTGTGACGCCTTTATGGTCGGCGGACGTGAGATGACGATCTACACCCAGGTGACATGCTCTTGTACGTGTACTAAACGACACAGGCAGCGCTTGTGGTGTGGTGCCATGGGATAGACACGTCCAGAATCAACGGTTAGGTATATCCATCGGCCACGCGGAAACAAGCGTGGCCGATTTTTGTTGTGGTTGGAGCTTGATCAGACTTATCGCACGTATCACCATAGGGAAACAGGCGAAAGGTGGGAACAGGATGGCAGCAGCACACAAGCACAATATCGCGGACAACGTCACCCAACTGGTGGGCAATACGCCGCTGGTGCGCATCAACCGGCTCGCGGTGGGTGCCCCGGCACAGATCGTCGCCAAGCTGGAATACCAGAATCCGGCGCACAGCGTCAAGGACCGGATCGCGCTGGCGATGATCGAAGCTGCCGAGCGCGACGGTAAGATCGGGCCGGACACGATTATCGTGGAGCCGACCAGCGGCAACACCGGGATCGGGCTGGCGATGGTCTGCGCGCAGCGCGGCTACCGGCTGATCCTGACTATGCCGGAAACGATGAGCGTGGAGCGGCGCAAGGTGCTGCGCGGGTTCGGGGCCGAATTGATCCTGACGCCCGGCGAGCAGGGCATGAACGGCTCGATAACCAAAGCGAACGAGATGGCCGCCGCCGACCCGAACGTATTCATCCCGCAGCAGTTCCAGAATCCGGCCAATCCCGACGTACACCGCCGCACTACCGCCCAGGAAATCTGGCGCGACACGGGCGGCGACGTCGATATTTTTGTGGCGGGCGTTGGCACCGGCGGCACGATCACCGGCACGGGCGAAGTGCTCAAGCAGCTTAAGCCGTCGGTGCAGGTGATCGCCGTGGAGCCTGCTACCTCGGCGGTGCTGTCCGGCGGCGAAAAGGGCCGTCACAAGCTGATGGGTATCGGGGCCGGTTTTGTGCCGGACGTACTCAATACCGGCATCTACGACGAGGTGATCACCGTTGCCGACGATGACGCCTTCGCGACGGCGCGGCGAGCCGCCCACGAAGAAGGGCTGCTGGTCGGCATTTCGTCGGGTGCGGCGCTGTGGGCCGCGATCCAGGTGGCGCAGCGTCCCGAAAACGCCGCAAAACTGATCGTCGTGATCATCCCGTCGTTTGGCGAACGTTATCTTTCGACGGACCTGTTCGCGGATTTGGACGACTAAAGAAGTAGGGCGAACGGTTACGCGCTGTTCGCGCCCCGTGGGGGAGGAGGCAAACAACCATGTTTGCGACATTTCGACAGGATATCACTTGCATACTGGAGCGTGACCCGGCAGCCCGTAGCTGGCTGGAGGTGATCACGTCCTATCCGGGGTTACATGCCGTGTGGGCGCATCGCGTCGCGCACCGGCTGTGGCGGGCGCGGCTGCGGCTGTTGGCCCGCTGGATATCACAGGTTGCGCGCTGGCTGACCGGGATCGAGATTCACCCCGGCGCTACGATCGGCCCGCGCTTTTTTATCGATCATGGCATGGGCGTTGTGATCGGCGAAACCGCCGAGATCGGCGCCGATGTGACGTTATATCACGGCGTCACGCTGGGTGGCGTCAGCCTGGAACCCGGCAAGCGCCATCCCACCATCGAAGATGGCGTGGTGATCGGGGCCGGGGCCAAAGTGTTAGGAGCGATTACTGTGGGCAAAAATACGCGCATCGGCGCGAATGCGGTTGTGGTTAAGGATGTCGAGCCGGAGATGGTCGTGGTCGGCGTGCCGGGTAAACCGGTGCTGCGTGAAGGCCCGAAACCGTCGGCGCACCGCCCGGACTTGCAGCATAACGTGATGCCGGACGTGATCTCGCAGCGGTTGGACCGTATTTTGTCGCGCCTGGACGAGGTCGAACACGCGATCCAGGTAAACGGCAACGGCAACGGTCCGTCTGGCAACGGTCCGTCTGGCAACGGTCCGTCTGACAACGGTCCGTCTGGCAACGGCTATCGCACCGAGAACTATGAGGTCTTTGAGCCGGATTATGTGATCTGATTCGCCCCTTTCGTTGTGGCGTGTGACGGGCATGCGCGTGTGATCATCACCGTGCACGCCTGTTTTTTGCGTGTATTTTTGCATGACGCGGCGGGTGTGCCGTGGTATCATAGTTCAGAACGTCTTGAATTTACCGAGGAGGACACTATGCCTAGCACCGTCTACTGGGGCTCACCCCACCAAACCCAACTCGATCACAAAGAAACGCTCCCCGCCAAGTTGGACTTGATTCTTGAAAAGTTGAACATCTCAGAGCGCGTGAAGGATCACCGCGTGGCGATCAAAATGCACCTGGGCTTTAACGTGGGCTACTCCATGATTCACCCGGTGCTGGTACGCCGCGTGGTTGAAGCGGTCAAAGCCGAGGGTGGCAAACCGTTTGTCACCGACCTGCCGCACTCGGTTGCAACGGCGGCTGCCCGTGGTTACACGGCGGAGACACTTGGCTGCCCGCTGTATCCCAGCACGGGCATTGATGAAAAGTGGATCAACGTGCATCCTTACGAATACTGCCAGATGACGGAATTTCACATGGGCGGCGCGATGGAGGAAGCTACATTCCTGATCGACCTGGCACATGTCAAAGGCCACCCGGCAACATCCTGGGGCGCGGCAGTAAAAAATATCTCGCTGGGCAGCATGGATGGAATCACACGCAGCGCGATGCACGATGTTTCACACTTTGAGCCGTATTTCTTCAAGGAAAAAGTGGCCGACGAAGCGATGCGTGTGGCGATCCGCGAGTCGTGCCCCTACGGCGCGATTGTGGATGATCTGGAAGACCCCGACGGGCTGCACATGCACTTCTTTAAGTGTAACCTGTGTATGCGCTGCCAGCCGGTTGCTAACGGCGCGCTTGTCATCCGTGAAAGTAATTTCATGGCGTTCCTGGAAGTCGTGAATATCGCGGCCAAACTGGTACTCGATACGTTCGAGCCGGGCAACGCCACTTTTATCAACGTGGCGACACACATGACACCGGTCTGTGACTGCTTCGGGTTTACCGGGCTGCCGGTGCTGCCCGATGCGGGCATTTTCGCCTCAGACGATATCGTCGCGGTGGAACAGGCCGTGCTGGACGCCACCGCCAACATGCCCATCGTCGAGGAAAATCTACCCGGCATGATGGAAGTCGTCGCGCGGGAAGGGCATCCCTGGCAGTGGATTCACGGCCCGGCAAAAGACCCATACAAAGCACTCGAACACGCGGAGAAGCTCGGTATGGGTTCGCGTGATTACGAGCTGGCGGACGTGCTGCCGGTCACCAAGCCGGATTTCAAACAAATTGCCTACATTCAGGCCGCACCGTCAGATTAACGACCGGGCGAGCAACTGGCTGCCAATGAACATCAACAGGGGGCGAACGCGGCGTTTGATGACGCTGTTCGCCCCCGTTTGACGCCAGCCCCGTTAAGCCCTGATCGGGCGTAACACTCGACCGGCTGGGCTGTATCAGGAGTACCGTGTCACGTTATGGGTATCAAACTTGACTGGCAGGTTGAATACGAACAAGAGCATCTTTATGCTACCGAAGACCCCGGCACGCGCCGCAAACGCCGCCGGGCGCGGGTTCAACTGCTGTTTTTGATCGCGCTGCTGGTCGGCGTGATTGCGTTGGGGGCATGGCTGGTGCTGTGGCGGATAGATATGGTGGCCGATCACCGCCGTCAGGACTTGATCGACACGGCTCAGATCGAAACAACGGCGCTGCGTCTGGGGGATTATGCCAGTTTTATCACGATCCAACGCAGCGAAGACCCGAATTTTATGCTGGAACAGAGCCGCGAGTTTGAAGAATACCAGGAACTCAAACAGGCGCACCGCGTGGAACTGCCCGGTACGGTGGTTGATGTGTCGATTGACGGGCGCACGGGGCGTGTCGTGATCGAGGAGATCATCGACGGCGTACCCTATCACGTGGTGTGGTTTTATTGGTATTACGACGACAACGGCAGCAGTAACCCAACCGGTTGGCGGCGGGTGCCCGATAACCTGGCATTTTGGGGCGACGCTGCTGAAACCTCAACCGGTGATGTACGGGTTACCTATCACGATCTTGACGCCGACCTGGCGGAAGCCCTGGCCCCAATGGCGGCGCTGTGGTGGCAGCGCGGCTGTGAGGTGCTTCAGTGTACGACCGTGCCTGATACCTTACATATCGATATCGTGGCCGAAAAACCGACCGCCGTTGAGTGGACGACTTATGATCCCTGGACGCTGCGTGTGACCTCACCGCTGACTGGACGGTCGCGGGCGGATGTGTCGTTTGCGCCGGAGCTGCAATTGGCCGTGATCGAGCAGATCGCCGGGCGCCTGGTGCGGCACGCGACCGGCAGTGTGCTGCCCGTAGCCTATAGTGATGCAGCGTGGCTGCACGACGAACTCGCGGCGTGGCTGGGTTCGACGCTGGCCGCGGAACAGGGGTTGGCCATGCCCGGATCACCGTTTTTTGACGCGTTGATCCGCCAGTACGGGCCGGGCGCGCAGGCGACCGCGCTGCACACGCTGCGGGCCGATTCCACGCTGGACACGGTGCTGTCGGGTGTAACCGGGGTGCCGCTGGCCATGCTCAGCGTGGACCAGTCAAACGACCTGGCGTGGAATGACTTTTTCCGGTGGCGGCTGACCCTGGAATCGCGGCTGCTCAACCAGCCGGACAGCGGCGGCGCGTTCCTGACGCTGTATGACCTCGAAGATCAGGCCTCCGCCAACGAGGCCACGCTGCGCCTCGAAAGCCCGGCGTATGCGGCGCGACCCGTGCCGCAGGTCATAGCGGTGGCCATCACCCGTGATGATGCGACCAACACCTACGCGTTTGTCGAAACGGCGCGCACCGAAAACGGGATCGACCTCACCGAAACGATCGTCTGGCGGCTGGCGGGCGGCACCTGGAAACGGTCGAATTAACCATCTTCCCTGGTGGATGAATAGGTTGCATAAACAGAACTTTTGTTCTATCATAGTGTGTATCTCCCATGTAATGGTGTTGTTCTTCAGGAGGACACACGATGAATACCCCTGGAATAAACCACGTTATTTTGACCGTGTCGGACCTGGCACAGTCGCGCAAGTTTTACGGTGATCTGCTTGGTTTTGAGATCAACGAGGTCCCGATGGAGCACGGTATGCTCTATTACTTCATGGTGGGCAGCGCGTCGGTGTGGCTGATCACACATGACAAAACCCCACCCGGCGACCGCTTCAGCGAATTCCGGATCGGCCTGGATCATCTCGCGTTCACGGCGCCGGACAAAGACGCGGTGCACGCACTGGCCGACAAGCTGATCGCGGCGGGCGTGGATACCAAAGGCGCCGAGTTGTTTTACGGCAAATGGTGGTATGTCGCGTTCCGTGATCCCGACAACATCCAGCTTGAGTACTGGCTCAATGAGCCTGAGGGTGGTGAGCAAACCGAATGAGCGTGATCAGTGCCAGCCGCCGCACCGATATCCCGGCCTTTTACGCTGACTGGTTGGTGAACCGTGTTCGCGCGGGGTTCTGTCACTGGCGCCACCCGTTTACCGGGCAGGTGTACCGCGTATCGCTGGCCCCGGAGGACGTGATCGCGTATGTGTTCTGGACGCGTAACCCGTCGCCGCTGCTGCCGCACCTGCCAGAACTGGAAACACGCGGCTGCCGGTACTACGTCCAGTTTACGATCACCGGTTACGGTGCGCCGCTGGAATTGTACGCGCCCACGCTGGACGCGGCGATCCGCGCCTTTCGAGCGACGGCGGCGCATGTCGGACCGGAGCGCGTGATCTGGCGTTACGACCCGATCGTGATCAGCAGCATCACGCCGCCCGCCGCGCACGCCGAACGTTTTGAGCGCATCGCGGCGGCGCTGGCCGGGTATACGCGGCGCTGCACGTTTTCGTTTTTGGACCTGTACGGCAAAACACGGCGCAACCTGGCCCGGCTCACCCAGCGGCACGGCATCAC
Source organism: Anaerolineae bacterium (assembly GCA_016930015.1). GTDB lineage: Bacteria > Chloroflexota > Anaerolineae > Aggregatilineales > Aggregatilineaceae > JAFGHR01. Next base: position 14,110 of record JAFGHR010000120.1, read on the forward strand.
GTTTGAGCCGCTGGCCGACCATGCCCGGCGTGCCCTGGTGGCGCATATGGCGGCGGCTGCGGCTGAAAATGATATGCAGTTGGTGACGTGCTGCGAGGATGATCATGAGCGCGTGCCGGGCGTGTGTGCCGGAAGCTGTGTTGACCTGGGCCTGCTGCGCCGTCTGACGCATGATCCGGCGCTGGCGCTGCCACAGCGGCCTACCCGCGATCACTGCGGCTGTGTTAAGTCCGTGGATATCGGGGCGTACGATACGTGTTTGTTCGGCTGCGCGTACTGTTACGCGACCAACAGCCGCACGGCTGCCCGCCGCCGCCGCGATTCTCACGATCCCGCCGACACGATTCTCTACCGTCCCGACAGCCTGCGCGGGGTTGATCTGGACGCGGCGGCGCACTGAGCCAGCACCGAAACACCGTTAGTTAGGATGGGCGTGCAGGGGAAATCGACCTGCGCGCCCGTGATTTTTCCGGGCGGAAAAATGGCAAAAACATGCCCTGCCTGCTACAGTTTGAATGGACAGTACGACTGTGAACCGAATATCCTGAAAACGGCAAGGAGAACGTTATGCGGAAATCGTTGTGGCCGCTGTGGATCGTGGTGGCGCTGCTGGTAGCGGCATCGCTGGCGTGTAATGTGGAATTCACCACGGCGAATATCAAAAACGTTAAGATGACGAGTGATTCAGATGGAAAAAACGAAACCGATACCTACGGCCCGACCGATACCTTTTATTGCATCGTTGATTTGCGCAGTGCGCCGGACGACACCATGACCAAAGCCGTCTGGATTGCGGTGGTGGTCGAAGGCGTTGAACCTGGTTTTCAGATCGGTGAATACGAGTTGGAAAGCGGCAGCGGCACGCTGACATTCCAGGTGTCGCCGGATGAACTGTGGCCGCCGGGACAGTATAAAGTCGAAATTTACCTGAATGGCGACCTGGAAAAAACCGTCGAATTTGAGGTTGTGGCCGAAGCGGTGAGCTGAGTACGCCGGTTTGCCGGGAAAGGAATAACCGCATGCAAGCGGTACTGCTGTACGAACACGGCGGCCCGGAAAAATTGACGCTGGTAAACGATCACCCGGTGCCGGACCCCGGTCACGGCGAGGTGCGGGTGCGGGTTCTGGCGGCGGCCATGAATTACCTGGATATCTGGGTGCGCAGCGGTTGGCCGGGTATCAAGCTGGACTACCCGCATATTTTGGGCGCGGACGCGTCAGGCACGATCGACGCGCTGGGCGAAGGAGTCACCGGCTGGACGGTGGGCGACCGGGTCGCCATCGACCCGACGCTGAGCTGTGGTGAATGTGTGTTCTGCCGGACCGGCTACCAGAACCGCTGTACGCGTTTTGCGATTCTGGGCGAACACGCCAGCGGCACGTATGCCGAGATGATCATCGTCCCGGTGCGGAACCTGATCGCACTGCCGGAGCACATATCCCACGCCGAAGCAGCGGCGGCGTCCCTGGTCTTTGTCACGGCGTGGCACAGTTTGATCACGCGCGGCGGCCTGCGCCCCGGTGAAAGTGTGCTGCTGGTGGGGGCGGGCGGCGGCGTGAATACGGCCTGCTTGCAGATCGCCAAGCTGGCCGGCTGCACGGTGTACGTGGTCGGCAGCACGGACGATAAACTTGAACGGGCGAAAGCCCTGGGCGCGGATGTGATCATCCGGCGCGACGTTGACGGCGGCTGGTCACGCATGGTCTACCGGCTGACGGCCAAGCGCGGTGTGGACGTGGTGGTCGATAATGTCGGCCAGGCCACGCTCAACGATAGTTTACGGTCAGCGGCACGCGGCGGGCGTATTCTGACTGTCGGTAACACCAGCGGCGCAGAAGCCATGATCGACAACCGGCTGGTGTTTGGCAAACACCTGTCGCTGATCGGCAGCACGATGGGACCGCACCGCGATTATGTGAGCGTGATGAACCTGTTGTTTAAGGGGAAATTAAAGGCCGTGATCGGCGCGACGTACCCGCTCGCCGACGTACAGGACGCACACCGGGCGCTGGAAGCGGGCGCGGTCTTCGGAAAGATTGTGCTGGCGCTGTAAAGCAGCGGCGCTGTAAAACGCGATCATTACAACAGGAGGAGATTCAGCCATGCTGCCCGCTCGTCTCAACCCCGGTGATACGATTGGTATTGTTGCACCCTCGACCCCGGTAACCCAAGAACTTGAAGCGCAGTTTGCCGCCGGGATCGCATTTTTAGAAACACTTGGCTTCCAGGTTGTGACAGGTCGCCATATCTATTCGACCAGTTGGGAGTACACCGCCGCGCCGCAGGAAAAGGCCACTGACATCAACCGAATGTTTGCCGATCCGGTGATCCATGCGATTGTTTGTGCGCAAGGCGGTTCTACCGCCAATGCCTGTTTGCCTTACCTGGATTGGAACATGATCCGGGCCAATCCAAAGATCGTGTTAGGGATTAGCGATATCACGGTGCTGCTGAACGCGATTACGCACTATACCGGGTTGATCACGTTTCACGGTAATGATGTCATGTGGGGCTTCGGACGCCATCCCACCCCGTATGACGTGGATGAATTTAAGCGCTGCCTGATGATGGGGCGCAGCGGCCTTATTCCACCCAATGGCCCGCGTAAGACCGTGCGCAGCGGGGCAGCGGAGGGCACGCTGTGGGGTGGTAACCTCCACTGCCTGCAAAAGCTCATTGGCACACCCTACTGTCCCCATTTCACAGATGCGATCCTTTTCATAGAGGCCCTTGATATCAAACCGGAGGTCTGCGATCACCTCTTTCACCAGTTGCAGCAGGCCGGGGTATTTGATCGGGTGCGCGGCGTGATCGTGGGTTATATCGACGGGCTGCAAAATGACCCTGAAGCAGCGCACCAGATGGAAGATATACTCGTGCGTATTACGGCGGAATACACGTTTCCGGTGCTGAAAATGGACGATTTTGGGCACAACTGCCCGAATACCGTGCTGCCTGTGGGCGGGCGCGCACGTCTGGATGCTGATGCGCACACGCTTGAAATTATCGAACCGGTGGTTCGACCGGAGTAACCGCACGCTGCGGAATATGGGAAAAAACCGCCGGAGCGTGTACCCCGGCGGTTGTGCGTTACAACAAGTTTAACCTTGTAGATATTCATGCACGGCTTGCGCCATCGCGCGCCCGTCGAGGATGGCCCATACCACCAGCGAAGGGCCGCGCGTGGCGTCCCCGGCGGCGAATACACCGTTTACGCTGGTTTGATACCGTTCATCGATGGCAATGTTGCCGCGCTGGTCTAGATCGATGCCCAGGCCAGCGACCGGTCCGCCGTGCTCTACGTGCACAAAACCCATCGCCAGCAGCACAAGATCGGCTTCCAACTCAAATTGAGAGCCGGGTACATCATACATGTGATGCCGCCCGGACGAGTCTTGTTGCCAGTCCACCTGTACGGCGGATAAACGCTTGACACGGCCATTTTCCCCGATGAAATGCTGCGTCGAGATGTTAAACAGCCGCTCGCACCCTTCAGCGTGTGACGATGACGTTTTATATACACGCGCAAACAGGGGCCAGGGCTGGTCCGGTGCGCGGGATTCGGGTAGGGCGGGCAGCAGCTCGATTTGCGTGACGCTGATCGCGCCCTGGCGGTTGGCGGTGCCCACGCAGTCCGCGCCGGTATCGCCGCCGCCGATCACGACCACGTGTTTACCCTGCGCCATGATGCGGTCGTGGGGCAAAATACGATCGCCGCGCACGGCGCGATTTTGCTGGGTCAGGTAATTCACCGCAAAGTGAATGCCGTCCAGGTCGCGGCCTTCGACCGGGAGATCGCGCGGTTCGCGGGCGCCGATTGCGAGCACAACCGCGTCCACCCCCGCGCGCAGTTGATCGACCGGCAGGTTGTCGACCGATAGGTCGGCACCCACGCGCACGCCGGTTTTGATCGTCAGTCCTTCCTGCTGCATGATGGTCACCCGGCGGTCGATGATGTGTTTGTCGAACTTAAAATCCGGCACGCCATAGCGCAGGTAACCGCCGACGGCGTCCGCCGCTTCGTACAACACGACCGAATGCCCCATTTTGTTCAGGCTGTCGGCGCAGGCCAGGCCCGCCGGTCCGCTGCCGACCACGGCCACGTGTTTACCGGTGCGGTGGTGCGGCGGCTGGGGCCGGACGTAACCTTCCGCAAAGGCGCGGTCGATGATCGCCAGTTCGTTTTCACGGATGGTCAGCGGGCTGTCGTGGATGCCGACCACGCACGCCGATTCACACGGCGCGGGGCACAGCCGCCCCGTGAATTCCGGAAAGTTGTTCGTTTTTTGCAGGATATCATAGGCGGCTTTCCAGTCGCCCTGGTGTAATTTGGCGTGCCATTCCGGGATCAGGCTGCCGACCGGGCAGCCCCAGTGACAGAACGGCACACCGCAGTCCATGCAGCGGGATGCTTGCAAACGACGTTGTTCGTCGGGCAGACGGCGTTCGACCTCGTCATAGTCACTGATGCGCTCTTCGACCGGGCGATAGCCGCTTTCGATGCGGCTGACGTTGATGAAACCGCGTGGATCACCCATCAGGTCGCGACCTCCAGGTGTTCTTCTTCGCGAACATAAGCCAGCAGCCGGTCGGTTTCGGCCAGTTTTTGCTGCTGGAGAATACGTTTGTATTCCAGCGGCAGCACCTTGATAAAGCGCGGCATATACTCGTGCCACTGTTCGAGAATACGCTGGGCCAGGGCGCTGTCCGTATAGTGAACGTGTTTGTTCAGCCATTCCTTGATGAAGGCCTGGTCTTCGAGTTCCAGCACCGGGCTAAGCTCAACCATGCTGCGGTTGCAGAAATATGCAAAGTTGCCGTCCACGTTGAGCACGTAAGCGACACCGCCGCTCATCCCGGCGGCGAAGTTGCGCCCGACCTTGCCGAGCACGATAATGCGCCCGCCGGTCATGTATTCGGCGCAGTGATCGCCGGTGCCCTCGACCACGGCAGTCGCGCCGCTGTTGCGCACGCAAAAACGCTCACCGGCCACGCCGCGCACAAAGGCTTCGCCGCCCGTCGCGCCGTACAGCACCGTGTTGCCGATGATGATGTTATGCTCCGGCGTGAAGGTGCTGCCGTGCGGCGGCCTCACGATCAGGCGCCCGCCGGACAGCCCTTTACCGAAATAGTCGTTGCTGTCGCCAAACAGGCGGAACGTGATCCCCTGCGCCAGGAACGCGCCAAAACTCTGACCGGCGCTGCCGGTAAACGTACAGTCAATGGTGTTGTCGGGCAGGCCCTGTTCGCCGTAACGCAACGCGACCGCGCCGGATAACATCGCGCCTACCGTGCGGTCGGAGTTGGAAATGGGCGACTCGATCTTGATGTGCTCGCCGCGTTCCAGGGCGGGCTGCGCCTGCTCGATCAGGGTGCGGTCCAGCACGTTGTGAATCTTGTGAATCTGGTCCTGCACGCAGTGCGTGGGGACACGATCGGCCTCTGGCGGGCGGTGCAGGATCGCGGACAGGTCCACGGTGCGCACTTTCCAGTGATCGACCGCGCGCATGGTCAGCAGGTCGGTGCGCCCGATCAACTCGTCAAAGGTGTGAATGCCAAGCTGCGCCATGATCTCGCGGATTTCGCGCACCATAAACGTGAAGTAGTTGATCAGGTGCTCCGGCTGGCCCTGGAAGCGGTGGCGCAGCTCCGGGTCTTGAGTCGCAATGCCGACCGGGCAGGTGTTGAGGTGGCATTTGCGCATCATCACGCAGCCCAGCGTGATCAGTGAGGCGGTGCCAAACGCGAATTCCTCCGCGCCGAGCAAAGCCGCCAGCACCACGTCACGCCCGGTTTTTAGCTGGCCGTCGGTTTGCAGGCGGACGCGCCCGCGCAGGCTGTTGAGCACCAGCGTTTGATGTGTTTCTGCGATACCCAGCTCAAAGGGCAGCCCGGCATGTTTGATCGAGCTTTGCGGGCTGGCCCCGGTGCCACCGTCGTAGCCGCTGATCACGATGTTATCGGCGTGGGCCTTGGCGACCCCGGCGGCGATGGTGCCAACCCCGACCTCGGATACCAGCTTGACGCTGATACGGGCGTTGGGGTTGGCGTTCTTCAGGTCAAAAATGAGCTGCGCCAGGTCTTCGATCGAGTAGATGTCGTGGTGCGGCGGCGGCGAAATGAGCGTGACGCCGGGCGTGGAATAACGCGTGCGGGCGATGGTTTTGTCCACTTTGTGGCCGGGGAGTTGTCCCCCTTCGCCGGGCTTGGCGCCCTGCGCGATCTTGATCTGGAGTTCGTCGGCGTTTACCAGGTAGTTGATCGTCACGCCAAACCGGCCTGACGCGACCTGCTTGATCGCGCTGCGGGCCAGGGTGCCGTCCGGGCGCGGCTGGAAACGGGCCGGGTCTTCGCCGCCCTCGCCGGAATTGCTGCGCCCGCCGAGGGTGTTCATAGCGATGGCGATCGTTTCGTGAACTTCCTTGCCCAGCGAGCCGAACGACATCGCGCCCGTGGTCAGGCGCCTGAAGATATTTTCCGGCGGCTCGACCTCCTCAAGCGCAATCGGCGCCTGCGGCACGAAGTCCAGCAGGCCGCGAATCACGTGTGGGTGCTGGTTTTGCTGGTTGACGCGCTCGGCGAACTCCTTGTATTTTTCGTAACTGCCGGTGCGCACTGCCCATTGCAGCAGGTAGATCACCTCTGGATTCCAGGCGTGGCGCTCGCCGCCCTTACGATACTGGTATACGCCGTCGGATTCGAGCAGGGGCGGGCGTTCGACAAACGCGGTGTGATGCTGCATCAGGGTTTCTTGTGCGATCTCGTGCAGGCCAATACCGCCGATGCGTGAATCGGTGCCGGTGAAGTACTGGTCCACCAGCGTTTTGCTCAGGCCGATGGCCTCGAATGTCTGCGAGCCGTGATAACTGCGCAGCGTGGAGATTCCCAGCTTGGACAGCACCTTGAGCAGCCCTTTATCGATGGCGTGAACGTAGTTGTCCTCGGCCTCATAATAACTGCTGACGCCCTGTAAGCGTCCCTGTTTGAGCAGGCTGTGCAGCGTGGCGAATACGCCATACGGGTTGATCGCGCTCGCGCCGTAGCCGAACAGCAGCGCAAAATGCATGACTTCGCGGGCTTCGGCGGTTTCGATCAGCAGGGCGACAGCGGTGCGCTTTTGGACACGGATCAAGTGGTGGTGCACACCCGCACAGGCCAATAAAGACGGGATCGGGGCGTTATGTTCATCCACGCCCCGATCCGACAGCACGACAAAACCGTAGCCCTCGTCAACACGCTGCTCCGCCTGCTGGCACAACTGCTCAAGCGCCTGGGCTATCCCTTGAGCCCCCTGCTCAACCGGAAAGGTCATGTCCAGCGTGGCGGTTCTGAAGTCCGCATTATCCCAGTTGCGGATTTTTTCGATATCACCATTGGAGAAAATGGGCCGCTTGAACTGGACCATCCGGCAGTGTTCGCCGGTTTCCGTCAGCAGGTTGCCCTCGGTGCCGATGTAACTCGTCAGCGTCATGACCAGTTCTTCGCGGATCGGGTCGATGGCGGGGTTGGTCACCTGGGCGAACACCTGCTTAAAGTAGTTGAACAACCGCTGCGGGTGATCCGAAAAGACCGCCAGCGGGGTATCCGTACCCATCGAACCGGCAGGCTCCTGTTTGTTCAACACCATCGGGATCAGGATATTTTCGATATCCTCTTTGGTGTAACCGAACGCGATCTGAAGTTCGTGCAGTTGGCGCGGCGGCATACTGATGCTGACCGGCGTGGTCAGGCGAATACTGCTCAGCGCGATCCGGTTTTGCTCGACCCACTCGCGATAGGGTTTCTGGTGGCTGATGCGGTCTTTGCTTTCGGCGTCGGGGATGATGCGCCCGGCTTCGGTATCGACCAGCAGCAGCTTTCCGGGCATCAACCGGCCTTTCTGCGCGATCTGGTCCGGCGGGAAAACCTGTACGCCAACCTCGGACCCCATCACGATCAGATCGTCTTTGGTGACGACGTAACGCGAGGGACGCAGGCCGTTGCGGTCCAGCGTGCCGCCCACGATCCGGCCATCACAAAACACCATCGAGGCGGGACCGTCCCACGGTTCCATAAACGCCGAGTTGTACTCGTAGAAATATTTCAGGTCTTCGGGGATCGGGTTCAGGCGGTTGAACGATTCGGGGATCAGCATCATGAGCGCGTGCGGGAGCGCGCGCCCGGTCATGACCAGCATTTCCAGCACGTTGTCAAACGAGGCCGAGTCACTTTTGCCCGCCTCGATGACGGGCAAAATCTTGTGAATATCGTCACCGAATAAGTCGGAGTGGAAGGTCGTTTCATGCGCATGAATCCAAAAGCGGTTGCCCTTGATGGTGTTGATCTCGCCGTTGTGGGCGATGAATCGGAACGGCTGCGCCAGGTCCCAGGTGGGGAAGGTGTTGGTGCTGAAGCGCGAATGCACCAGCGCGATAGCGCTTGTCAGGCGGTCGTCGCGCAGGTCCTCGAAATAGGGCCTGATCTGCTCGGCCATGAGCATACCCTTGTATACGATGGTCCGGCTGGACAGCGACGGCAGGTAAAACCGGTGAGCTTCGCTCAGGTTTGAGGTGCGGACACGGTTTTCGGCCTGTTTGCGCACGACGTACAGCTTACGTTCCAGCGCGTCTTGATCCAGCGCGTCCGGCGAACCAACGAATACTTGTTTGATGACCGGTTCGGCGGCGCGGGCGATCTGGCCCAGCACATCACTGTTGACCGGAATGTC
>JAFGHR010000121.1 GCA_016930015.1 Anaerolineae bacterium
AGGGTTTCTCGTTCGACTTGCATGTATTAGGCACGCCGCCAGCGTTCATCCTGAGCCAGGATCAAACTCTCCGTATTGAATGAACTCTACATCAGTCTCACCGACTGGTGTCATTTCTCTCTGGTGCACCGCACTTCTTGTGCTTCCTGTCACTATGCTGTTGTTAAGGTGCCGAGGAACAAAAACGCCGACAAACTTCGTCGGCTCAAGACACATCAGTCCATAACTACCATGAACTTTGAGAGATAACTGAGTGTCTATCGCCTCCTCTTTGTTAAGGTGTCTGCTTTACAAGCAAGCTCACACCTCTCTCTTGCCGAGAGTGTCTGTATCTTAACATACAAACTATCCCCTGACAAGAGCCAATTTGTTTTTGGTTTGGAAGTTGCGCGGTTTGGATACCCTACTTGAAGTATTGCCAAACGCGAGAAGCATTATAACGGACAGAACGCACCTGTCAAGGGCGATTTTGCGAAACCGGCATTATTTGGCGGCAAATCGAATACGGTCAGCCTCTACTCAGGCTCCAAACCCAGCCAATATTGAGCATATTGAGCCCATTCCAACGAATCGGTTGTTTTATATTCGTACAAACCAACCCCTTTGACATGATCACGCGCTTCGTCCAGGCGTTCTAATCCCTGCCGAACCCCACGCACCGCCGACCGCACATTCTCGACTTCTGGATCATAGTCAGGGGCGGAATCATAAGTCGGCAAGGCGACAATAACATCAGGTATTTGATCCAGATCGGCCAATGCAGTGACATAACTTTCCAGTTGGTAGGCAACCCAGGTTGCATAGGTTTCCTCGTCGGTCAGGCCACTCGCATGCGCCATTACCACAATCTCATCAATCAATAACAGTCCTACACGCTGTTTGAATCCTACAGTCCAGGTCAACGCCGGATCGGCCCCTGTCCCCATGGGAACGTCGGGATCAGACGGGATACGGTCTGGTGGCACGGTCACAGACAAAAGAGCTCCATCCCCTACCGCCGCTCGGAGATCACGCAGCAGTTGGATGTAATTATCATCACCGTTGTAAATCGTCCGGCTGTTTAACTGAACACCATCATATCCCCATTCACGCACCGCCTTGCGGGATAGTTCGATCATGGAGGATCGTAATTCCGGCTCGGCAATTTGCTGGCCTGACACACGCAGCCACAGCAGAACGTTTAGCTCCGGATAGGCTGCACGCAGCGCATCTGCAAACTCGGCTGCATACTGCCCCTCTAACAACGAATTATCAGTTCGCCAAGCCGATGCCTCGACATAAACAACATCGATCTTGTTCGTTTCTAATCGCTGGCCTAACTGCCGTATCGCATCTTGATTGACAGCCGTGGTCGTCCACGCAAATTCGAGCCATGTCCGGTTGTGTCCGAACGACTCGACGTCATCGTCCAGCGCTGGCATAACAAACTGAACAATCACGATCCCTGCCACAACTATCAATGTGATCGCAGATACACCCCACACCAGCCGGCGGTACCAGTGTGGTCCTTGCTCGATTCGCACATGACCGCGACTTGACTTAAGCCGCGAACGACGTGGTAATCGCATGGTTGATTCTACCTCCGGCTATGCAGAACTTGAAGCGGAACTATCATCGTCCGACTCGGAATCAGGGGGAAACTCAAACAGCGGCACAATGATAGTTACACCCAGGGATTTTAATGCCGCCTCTTGAGCCTGCCACATAACAAGCTGGCGCTGCGGATTATCATGATCATAACCCAACAAATGAAGTGTGCCATGCACCACAGCTAACACTAACTCATCAATCAAGGCATGGCCTTCAGCCTCTGCTTGACGCTGTAGGGTTGGCAGCGCCAGGATAAGATCGCCTAGATAGGGTTCTGCATCACCCACATCTTCCGGCATGGGTTCGGATGGAAAAGACAACGCATCCGTCGGCGCATCTACACCTCGAAACTGCTGGTTTAACCGCTGAACTTCCCGGTCATCGGCTATCACGACCGTCACGCCGGTTCCGCATGCCACCGTGTGTGAAATAAGCACATGTTCAACCGTCTTCTGAAGCCGCTGTTTGTCCAGTTCAACTTGTGTTTCAAGCTGAATCTGGATCACTATCTTGTAGCCGGATTCCGTGCTCATGAGGTTGAGTTTTCATCCTCTTCACCGGTTTTGGGCGGGCCTGTGAGTTGTTCAGCAGACTTCGTTTCCGAATCATCCGACTGGACGGCTTCTGCCTCCCCAGTAGACGGCGACTCACCTTTTTGCTGAGCACCGGTCTGCTCGTCGGTTTTGATATCAGGCATTACCTGTGCTTCAGGTTCCTCTTTGGATGGTGACTCATCCTCAGCCAGCGTATTCTCCTCAGGCAACAACCGCTGCGAATCACCTGCCGGAAGCGCGCCCGTTGGTTGACTGGGCGTGCCAGGATACCGAATCCGTGGATGGAATATACCTTTCAGGGCTGAGACAAACGTGTTGCGCAAGATGTGCAGATCGTTCAGAGTCAAGCCGCTCTCATCCAACTGGCCGTCACGCAAACGCGTGTCAAAAATATAATCAACTGTTTCCTGAATATCTTCTTCACGTTGTGGACGCCGGGCGCGAACACTACTCTCGCAGCCGTCCGCCAGCATGAGCACCGCTGTTTCACGCGAGCGCGGTCGAGGACCGGGATACGAAAAATCCGCGATATTAACAGCTTCACCCGTCTGCTCAGCATGTTTGAGCGCCTGCTGGTAAAAGTACACTACCTGGGTCGTCCCGTGATGTTCACGAATAAAATCACGTATCCGCTGGGGCAAGCGGTAGCGCCGTGCCAACCGGTCGCCTTCTATCACGTGGCCAACAATAATTTTTACACTCTGAATGGGGTCATTTAGCTCATCATGAGGATTGCCGCTGTCGGCGAGATTCTCAATAAAAAAGTGGGCGTTCAGAATCTTGCCGATATCGTGGTACATGGCCGCCACACGCACCAATTGCATGTTTGCATCAATCCGCTCAGCACCCAGTTCGGCCAGATTCGCCACCTGTAGACTGTGCTGGTAGGTGCCCGGTGCCTCACGCAGCAAACGCTGTAGCAGGGCTTGATTGGGCTGCATGAGTTCGACCAACTTCAAACTTGTTGTTTCGTTTAATAACCCACTGATCACATATAAACCTGCGAGCGCCACCGACGCCGAAAAAACACCGTTTACTACCGAGCCAAACAGCTTAGACACAAATGTGAACAAGTCAAACGAATTATTCGGCCCCAGCGCAAAAATAATCGCGATACAGGCACTGGCCAAGCCCACTATACTCCCGGCTACAAAATACGAATTTAACCGTTCGGTTTTGCCCAGACTCAACACGCCCAGGGTGCTGCATAGTCCAATCAAAACGGTAAACTCAAAGGAGCCATTGCTAACAAAACCAATAAACGCCGCCAGCGCAAATGCGGCCAGAATACCGAGTTGGGGGCCTACCAGGGTTGTCACCAAAAAAGCAAATGCTGACGCCGGGAAATAGTACGGCTGGGACAGATTGTCGGGGTCGATAACCCGTGCCGTCGCCATGAACGATAGGAACAACGCACCCAGCACAACGACCAAAGATGGATTACTGTAGACGCGGGGGTCAAAACGCCGGAGGTACACACCAAACAGGAGGCTTACCAGCACCATCGACAGCAGGCCGCCAGCAAAACGCTCTTGCTGCCGTTCGGTGACCTGGAGCAAACCAAGCTGGTCCAGCGCTTCAATATGGGCCGCGGTTGCGATCTCGCCGGCCCGGATGACCATTTGGCCACTCTCAAACGTCCGAATTTCTACCGGCACGTTCTGAGCAGCCTCTAACTGCGCCTGGCGGGTCAGTTCCTCGTTAAAATAGGCGTTGACTCGTATCAGATCACTCACAATGGCCGTGATGATCTGAACTTCACTCTCACCAAAACTCGCGCTGATCAGGTTGGGCAGGCTGTCTTTCTTGGACTGGAGATTATCTTCTCGAACTTCAGTGCTCAGGACGCGTTCTAACAACCGCATCACCTGGACATCGATCGCCCGCCAACCATTGATTTCTTCGATTTCCAGGAGCGCACTAACCACATTGGGATCGAGTGAGAGCGCATTGATTACCTGGAGGTCCTGTTGTTTCTGTTCTGGCGTGGACAGGTCATCAAACAATACATTTTCGATGTAGTCTAATATCTGGCGTGCAAGCTGTGACTGGTCGGTTTCGACGCTGGGATCGGGCGGATCGTACACCGGGCGTACCGCGGCGACTTCGGCATCGCGTTTCGCTTCTGAAAGCACTTCACTTTCATACATGATACTGCGAGAAGCGAGAATATCATCCGGCGCGACCTGGCCTTCCTGCAAAGCGACCTTGCTCTGCGACGGCACCAACGCATCATAGGCCACGATAAACGCGCCCCCCAGGATAAACGCCGCAACAAGGAGAATGTACGTCACAACCCGAAGAACTTGCCGGATCACGGGCCAATTCGCTTCGGACACCAACCCTGTCATTCGTAACACAGCATATCCCGGAAATTCAAGACGGGCACCACTATGCCCGCCTATCAAACGTGTGTGCCGCCTGTCGCGAGCCATGTTGGCCGGAGAATTTTCCGTTTGACGTGACTTATCCCCGAAGAATCGCCTGTACAATGTTGCTAACCATTTTGCCATCGGCCTGCCCCTTGACGCGCGGCATCAGAACTTTCATAACCTTACCCATGTCTTTTGGTGTAGTGGCCCCTACTTCTTCAACAACCTCACGCACCAACGTTTCCAGTGCTTCGTGTGAGAGTTGTTCGGGCAGGTATGCTTCAATGACACTCAGATCGTACCGCTCTTTGTCAGCCAGATCGACACGCCCGGCGGCGTCCATTTCTTCAATGGCTTCACGCCGTTGTTTCGCCTGGGTCATCAACACATCGAAGGCATCACTCTCTGACAGTTCGATCTGACGATCAACTTCCACTTGTTTGAAGGCCGCTAGAATCAAGCGAATCGCTCCGCGGCGCTCGGTATCGCCGGATTTCATGGCGGTTTTCAGGTCTTGTTGTAGTTTTTCTTTTGGATGCATTTTCCCTTTTCCTCATCCGCAAGCCAAATCGCATTATAGCCGTGAGCCAGCCCATATGCCAACCGGACACGCATCAGCCCGGCGGCCATTTCATATAACGACCGCCCAAAACATGCAGGTGAACGTGAAACACGGATTGGCCACCATGACGCCCCTGGTTCATGACGAGCCGGTAACCATCGTCGGCGAGACCTTCCTGCCGAGCAACTGCCGCCGCCGCTGCGATCAACCGACCGGCCAGTTCGGAGTTTTCCCCGTCGAACGCCAGCGGCCCGGCGATATGCTCGCGTGGAATGATCAGGACATGGACCGGCGCCATCGGGTTTTTGTCTCGAAACGCGACAACGTATTCATCTTCGTAGATGATATCGGCGGGAATCTTGCGTTCTATGATCTGACAAAACGTACAGGTCATTCGCTTTGCCCCCAAGCAAAAACAATAACGTTATACACTTACCGTGGCGCCGAGATACCCTCCGCGCGCATCCCGTGCTCGGTCACGGCAGCCAACCGCACGATTGTGATCGTATTCGTCAGAACGGCTGGCGCGTCCATTTCCACGCGGATGTAGTTGTCAATCAACCCGGTATTCCGAAAACCAGCGTCTGACGAACCGGTGATTTGTTCCCAGAGCACCGGCATCTCGCGCCCCACAAACCGGGCATAGAATCGCCGGACGCCGTCATCCGAAAGCGCCAGCAGGCGAGCGCTCCGCGCTTTTTTCACGGCATCCGGCACCTGATCGGGCATACGCGCCGCGGCAGTCCCGGCTCGCCGCGAATACCGGAACACGTGCAGCTTCATAAAGTCCATCTGGCGCACAAAATCATAACTGGCGTCAAACTCGGCATCCGTTTCGCCGGGAAAACCCACGATCATATCCGTGCTGATCGCCAGATCGGGTATCCGGGATCGCGCCGCCTCGACCAATCCGCGAAACGCCGCCTGTGTCGTGCGCCGGGCCATGCGCCGCAAGGTCGTGTCACACCCGCTTTGAAGCGGCAAATGTAAATGACGGCACAGGCGCGGGTTCGACCATAACGCAAAAAAATCAGGGGCAAGGTCCCAGGGTTCGAGTGACGACAGCCGCAGCCGGGAAATGCAGGTCTGGTCCAGCACGGACTGAACCAGGGAAGCCAGCCCATCGCGGTCACCCTGATCATAACCATATGACCCCAGGTGAACGCCGGTTAAGACCGCTTCCTGATATCCGGTTTGGGCCAGCGCTTGAATCTCGCGAACAATATCGTCTGTGGGACGGCTCCGAGCGGGTCCACGCGCGATCGTCGTGACGCAGAAGGTACAGCGGTTGTCACACCCATCCTGGACTTTCACAAACGCCCGTGTACGACCCATCGCACCGGGTGTAAATTCACGTTCGACGGGTTCCCTGTCAAAGCCAGCCTGAGCGCTATCCGATTGTACTACGAGCGGGACTAAACGTTCCTTGTCCAGGTTATTCACGATACGTTTCACGCCGGGGAGCGTTGACACTTGATCGGGTGACAGGTGTGCATAACAGCCGGTGGCCACGATCTCAGCGCCAGGATTGAGCCGGTTCAACCGCCGGATGACGTTTCGGCTGGAGCGTGTCGCTTCGCGCGTTACGGCGCATGTATTTACCACGCACAGATCGGCCTCTGACGCCGACGTCACAACGTCATGCCCGGCTTGCTGAAACTGGCGGGCGAGTGTTTCGATCTCGCTCTGGTTCAACCGGCAGCCAACCGTATCCAGGTACACTTTCATAAAACGCTACTCGCCTATCTCCGATATCATCACATTGGGTTCCGGGCCGACAATCACCAGATCATCGAATGCCACCACAATATTGTCGCTCAGATCAATACTTGACCCAGCGGCCAGAGCCACGCGGCCCTGTTTGAAGTCGCTGTCTTTGTAAACATAACGCAGGTCATCCGTGTAACATTCACTGGGGCCAAGCCACATACTGGTCAGGTTATCGCCGCGCAAACACAGCGGCATCGGCTGGCCGTTGACGAAAAAGCGAAACTCGTCACCGCGAGCCACAATGCGAATCGTGTTGGGCGCGTACCCCTGGTTAATCACTTCCGACTCGCCCCAGGTGCTGATATCAACCAGCCTGTCATCCTGGCGTTTCACCAGCGAATAATAACCGTCGCCGCTGATGAAAAAGCCGTAATAATTTTCCTGATCCCGGTACCGGAACACAACACCAAACTCATTATCGACCGGCCCAGATAAAACCAACGTCGTCACGCGCAAATCCATGTCGTTAAATTTGCGGTCCAATGCCGAAAACACCACTTCATTTGTATAGGGGGATCCATACACGATAACCAGGGCATCATCCGACACAACCGCTGAATCGCGCACATCGTCCGGCAGCGCGAGATCATCCACATGGATCACCTGGGCCGAATCACGCCCGTCGTAGATATCCCACTCGTCTTCGAGGTCTTCAAATGACATGGCGTATAACAATTCACCAGATTCGGGTCTGGGCACCGGCAGCTCGATCCAATCGGTCAACACGGCTAACGTAATGGCCAAACCGAGCACAAGCCCACCGACCAGCAGCGTACCCGCCAAACGCATACGGCGTAGTGCGCGGTTTGTGGCTGAATTCGACAGCGACAGCGCCGATCGGACCGGCGGCATAAATGACTGCACGACATACCACAATGCAGCCAGCGCTTGAAGTCCAAAACCAATCGCAGCCACCTGTAACACGCGATGTACCGGACCGACGGGAAGCCCAGGTACGTCAACTTCAACCTGCCATAACAAAACGCTCAACGGGAATCCTATCAGCAGCACCGCCGCTGCCGTCCGTACCAGCCTCAGGCCGCCGGGTCGGGGATGGCCCACAGCACCGGCTGCTCGAAGTTGAACCAGGCTCGCAAACGCCACGATCAACATCAGCAAAAACCGGCCTTGTGTTTCGAATTCAAACAGCTTGTCCGATCGAGTCAGGCGAAATGAAGAATCCCAATCTACGCGCTCGAACTCGGTTGAGTACAGAAACACAGCCAAACCAACGGCGGTCACCAGCAGCATGACTCCCGCCAGCGCATAGTGAATCCGCATCAGGCGCAGGATGCCCGGACGCCGGGTAGTTGTTGGGTCGGATATTCGGTAAAACGGGGTGGGATTTTCTGCCATACCTAACGTGCCTCTGGAGAAACTGTTACAATGACGTCATCGAATGCCACGTCAATAAACCCTTTTCCCGCAAGCGCGACCAGTCCAAATTCACCCGTTGGTAGTCCCATTTGCGACAATTCGCCCACAACCTGACCGTCGATAACAAACGTCAGCACATCACCCGTTGATTTTACACGCAACCAGAGCGGGGAATCAGTCGCTTTCTGTACGGCAGACACGTGTTCAGCCGGTGTCATATCAACCCAGTCCGGTCCGCTATGATGAAACACCCGCCAGTCACCTTGTGCCGTGGTAACAAACGTCAAAAAACTGTCTTCGGCCTCAAAATTCAGTACAAACCCGGCCATAGAATCCGGGCTGCCGTCCCGCAAATCGATCGTAACATCTGCCGTATAATCGACCAGCGGGACATGAAAATCAGGAAGCGACCACACACTCACGCCGGGTGATGTCACGTTCATATACAAGGTCCCCTCACGATAAACAATCAGGGCTTTGGGTGATTCTTGAAGCTGCCAGCGGTTGCTGTAGGTCGAAAAATCATCCGAAAAGATCACAACATCCTGCTGACCGGGGGTAGCGGTCTGTTTGAGAAACACGGAACGGTGCCCGGTTAGCTTCCCGCCAGATGCGTCAGCCGTATCAAAAGGCCACAGCGCCGCGTTCAGTATGCCCCACACCACGGCTCCCACCAGGAACACCAGTGACCACCACTTTATGAATTCACCACGCATATATACCCACCTTACCATGTTTACCTGGGGCTATGGTCTGGCCCCCAGGCGTTCAAGCGCACGCGCCGCCAGCAGCCCCAAGCCAGAGTCCATTCCTAACTCGTTCACGACATATTGATAGGAAGCAATAGCCCCTATCCGATCGCCCATTGTTTCGAGCACAATCCCGAAATAATAACGGCTGCGCGGGTGTTCCGGGTTTATCGCCAGCGCGGCGTTGAGTTCATCATAGGCGGTCGTCAATTCGCCGAGCTGGTAATAGGCCCATCCCAAACTGGCACGGATATCCGGATCGTCCGGCACCAGTTGCACGGTTTCGACAATAAACGCCAGCCCGCACGTCTTTAGTTCATAGTTTGAATCCGCATAAAACGCGGCCAGTACACCCCGCCACCGGACATCATCCGGCGCAAGCCCAACCGCGATCCGAAACCACTCTTCAGCGCTGGGCAAATCACCCAGCAGCTTAACCGTTTCGGCCACTTCCGCTGCAAGCGCCGGATTCTGGTTATCCAGCCAAAACGCCTGGCTAAACGCTTCATAGGCGGCCTGATGATCATTCGCCAACCGCCAATGCTGCCCCAGCATATAATAAACTGTGGGATCGTTGGGGGCCATATCCAGTGCCGCTTGAATATCCGGCAAACCATCGCGTCCTTGCCGATCACGAGCAAGGCCGAGATAGGCCAACGCCGTCGGATTAACGGCATTCACATCCAGCGCCAACACTAACGCCTGTTCGGCAAGTGACCATTCATTCAGGCTGATCAACATCACGGCCAGATAGGTGTGTGCGTCGGTCAGCGAGTACACGGCGTACCCGTCCAGCGCGCGGCGTACTGTGTCGGCGCGTTCGGTCCAGGCCGGATCAACAGCAGCTTGAGCCAGGTATTCTGCGGCCAACACGTGATTATAAGGGGCTGACAGGCATCCCAGCCAATACCAGGCTTGCGGTGAATCAGGTTCGAGCGTGACCAGTTGTTCGAGCGTATCTCTGGCCTGTCCCCACTCCAACCGCACAAGCTGCGCGCGCGCCTGTTCGTATAAATCATAAACGTCCGATACCTGGCCCGGAAATGCTATCCGAGAAATCGCTTGAGCCTGGATCGTTTCGTCGCTGTGCTCTAGCGCCAGCGCTAACTGCTGACGGCGCCAGGTATTCCAGCCTGCCTGATCGGCCAGGTGGTAGAGGTACGTGCGCGCTTCTGCATACTGACCGGCTTGCATGCTGTTCTGCACCAGGCGCTCAAATACGACCGGCTGCGGTATGGTGCGTTGAAGCACACGTTCATACCACAGCCGGGCCTGATCATAGTTCCCGGCTTGAAACGCCCGGTCACCCTCAACACGCCAGCCTGTTAGCCGGTAACTGGCCGGAACGGGTTGAAGCAAGTTAAGACCTATCACAACCAGGAACAACCGAAGCCCGGCTGCTGCCCCACGCCTGAGCCTGACATCCGGCAGCATACGCCATAGTTTGAACAGCACAATCCTCGACTATCCTACTCTTTTTCGAGACCAAGCGCCTCGGCTACTACTCTTTCAACCTCATCGGTTTTGAACGGTTTAATCAAATAGGCATGGATACCCTGAAGTTTCCCCATCAGACGGTTGGCAGGATCACCATAGGCGGTGATAACCACGATCAATGGTCCTTTGCCACCTTTTTGCTGCTCCCGAATGGTGTCGAGCACTTTCCAGCCGGTCGTATCCGGCAGTGCGATATCAAGTAACACAAGGTCTGGTTTTTCGTTCGTTGCCAGGTCAAGCGCTTCAGCTCCATGCGTGGTGCAAAACACGGTCAAATTCATGCGTTCCAGCGTAACTTGAAGCACCTCGGCCAGCTCGGTCGTATCTTCAACAATAAGCACCTTGTGACTTATCTTTTTTTCGGGGATACTTTCCTGCGAAGCCTTGTCACCTGTTGTTTTCGATGGCTCACCTTGTGCAGGCTGTTTGTTATCTGGTTTGGTGTTTTCTTTTGGAGTTTCACCCATAATGACACCTTCCATCGATGGTTTGAGCTTGTACCCGCCAGGTTGGTAAGCGCAGGTAAAATCAGCATGCGCATTATATCATATGCAGAACTACCTCTATAATAGTACACAAGGGTAATCGTATTCGGCGAGAAAACATCGAAGCAGGTGGAGAATTGCCTGAACAGAACATATGTACTATTATTATATTGGTCTTCCCGATCCCTACCGACTATGATATGATGTAGCAGGGTTTCATGACAGCAAAAAGGGTAGTTGATTGATGGGAAAAACGAAGACCGCCAGTGGCGGTCCTTCTACGTCTGAGCGCAAACCAACATCCCGTAATACAAAAGACCAGAAACGTGCACCAGTAAGGTCTAAGCGTGCCGCAAGCGCTAAGGGCACGTCTACCAGCAGCCGCGCTCACAAAACCTCACAGCGACCCAAAATCACAAAAAAGGCGAGCTTCTTGGAACGGTTGAGAACATCGCTCGTTACCTTTTACCGCACGGTGACCGACCCTGAATTCTGGAAGCAGACAGCCGAAAAACTCCCACCCTGGCTCGATGAAGTCGGGGCTATTTTGCTGATCGTATTTGGGGTTGTGTCGCTGACAGCGCTGTTTAATACCACATCCGAAGCCATGCTGTCAGTTACACTCTCTAACACCCTGCGTCAGGTCTTCGGTGACGCCTCATATTTTGTTTGCCTGGGCATCCTGGGGGCCGGAATTATTGTTTTGCTGCCCAAATTTGGCTTCACCATCCGGTTTAGCTGGCTGCGAGCGACAGCGGTGGAAGTAACGCTTGGCGCATTCACCGCCCTGCTGCATCTGTACGCAAATGATCCACAGCCCCGCGTCCTGGCGCGGGACGGCGCAGGCGGCGGTTATCTTGGCTGGGCATTATCTGAACTCACGGGCAGCCTGGGCCGGACGCTGTCACTTGGCATATTCAGTGTGCTGTTCATCGCCGGATTAATCGTAAGCTCTGGCCTGCGCCGGTATCACCTCGTAACGGCCATTAACTGGCTAAACGTACAAATCCAAACGAGCATCGCGCGGCTTGAAGCGCTCTCATTCGAACGGCAGCAGCCAGTCTTACGTGTGGATGCGCCGCTGCAAGCCGACGCCATAACTATGCCTGACATCTTGCCGGAAACCGACAAACCGGTTTCACAGCCATACAGCCGGCCATCAATCGTGCCGCGTGACGATGTGCAACCCGATGAATCACCGTCACAAGCGCAGCCGGTCATCGCTGAGACAACACGACAACCTGATGCGCCCAAAAAACCGCGTGAAAGTTCATCCAGCCAGCATGCAACAGGTAAAACAACTATTCCCGCTCGCCGCCTGACCAAAGAGGAACGGTTAGAACTTGTCGAGCAGACCCGGAAAACACTGGGCGCGGCAAACGGGCGAAGCCTGGTAGCCCCCGGCGAACCGGGCGAACGTGCATCAATTGTGCCGCGTGACTTTTTGCCTGATGCACGTGGTGTCTCGTCTGCACCACAAGCGCGTGTGCGGCGGAAAGCCGATGACCCCATCGAGCGTTACTTTGCAGTTGATGACTTCCGCGAAACAAAAAAGACCGGCAAGCGTGAAAACAGCTTACCGCCGCTGGAACTGCTGAGCGATATCGAACTTAACAAACCAACTGAAGAAGAGATCAACACCAACGCCAGAATCATCAAGAATACGCTGCTTGAGTTCGATGTCGATGTTGAAGTTGTTGATGTCAACGTCGGGCCGACCGTTACACAGTATGCTGTTTCACCCTATACAGAATCAGTTACCGAAGAGGGCGAAACCGTTTTACACCGGGTTCGCGTGGGCGAAATTGCCAGGCTAAGCGGCGATCTGGCTCTGGCGCTCTCAGCCAAACGCCTGCGTATCCAGGCGCCTGTACCGGGCACATCCTATGTTGGCGTTGAAGTGCCAAACCGCCAGCCTAGCACGGTTGCGCTGCGTCCAGTCCTGGAAACTGAACACTTTTACAAGAATCGAAAGCGCCCGCTAGCGCTGCCTTTGGGCCGTGATGTCTCCGGCGAACCATTCATCGCCGACCTGCAAACGATGCCCCATCTGCTCATTGCCGGAACAACCGGTTCGGGCAAGTCAATCATGCTGGCCGCGATGACTACGGCGATTGTCACCAACAATACACCCGACAAGGTTAAATTGATTCTGCTCGATCCCAAGATGGTAGAGCTCAGCCGTTTTAATGGCCTGCCACACCTGTTAGGGCCGGTTGAAACCGAACTGGACCGGATTATTGAGGTGCTCCGCTGGACCACGCGTGAAATGGACCTGCGTTATAAGCTGCTCGAAAAAGAAGCGGCCCGCAACCTCGAAATATATAACAAAAGCCTCGGACGGCGGCGAAAATCCGAACAACTGCCGTATATCGTGGTCATCATTGACGAGATCGGTGATCTGATGATGCAGCGTCCGGAAGAAACCGAACGTGCGCTGACACGTTTGGCCCAGATGGCGCGTGCGGTGGGAATTCATTTGATGGTTGCGACACAACGGCCAAGCGTTGATGTTATCACCGGTCTGATCAAAGCAAACTTCCCGGCCCGCATTTCGTTTGCGGTCGCATCGGGCATTGACTCACGCGTGATCCTTGATGCCACCGGGGCCGAAACCCTCATGGGCCGTGGTGATATGCTTTTCCTGGCGCCTGATGCATCCGGTCCGCAGCGTGTTCAGGGCTGTTATATTTCGGACGAAGAAGTGAACGAGATCGTCACCTATTGGAAACAGTGGCACGCTGAAGAAATCGCCGAAAACCATAGCGAGCCTCTCCGCGTCGCCCCGTGGGAACGCGGCTTGACCCGGCGCGAAGTGCTGGCCGAAACCGATCCGATGCTGGAAGACGCGATAGCCCTGGTCATTGCCGAGGGTGAAGCGTCGGCATCCATGATACAGCGGCGGCTGGGCCTGGGATATCCGCGCGCTGCTCGCCTGATGGACCTGATGCACGAGTTAGGTGTTGTTGGCAAAGCCCAACCAGGGGGGCGGACTCGTCAAGTGTTGGTTCGTCCCGGCCAGGATCCATTCAAAAAACTGGTTGAGCAGCGGCTGAAGAAAAGAAACTAACCCCTGCCAACTAATCCGGCACTGGAGTAGGGCGTGATACTGGTAGAGTCCAGCAAGACACCAGTCACGCCCTTATTGACTATAGGCTGAACCAGGAAGATATATCTCCCGTTTGTTCGCCCATGCCGGGGATGGGATCATTATTTTTATGGCGCAGCCATTACCGCTAACAGCTTGCCGTGACAGACAGCACATCGACGGGCATATTGGGGCTAAATCTGTGTTTCCAGTATTGCTTTTTAGCGATTGAATCAGTAAGATACGCGACGCATCTGATACCAGGAGAGCGATTGTGTTACCAGCAATACGTATTGCCCCATCAATTTTGGCAGCGGACTTTACCCGGCTTGGTCAACACATCGCTGAGGCCGAAGCTGGCGGCGGCGATCAAATTCACATTGACGTCATGGACGGTCGTTTTGTACCCAATATCACGATGGGGCCGCTGGTAGTCCAGGCCGCCAGACGGGCTACTGCACTGCCGTTGGATGTGCACTTGATGATCGTCGAGCCAGAACGCCATATCCCGGCCTTCATCGACGCAGGCGCCAGCAACATAACGGTACACGTCGAAGTATGCGCGCACCTGCACCGTGTGGTGCAGCAAATTCACCAGGCAGGAGCAGCCGCGTCAGTTGCACTTAATCCACACTCACCGGCCTGTCAAATAAAAGAAATTTTGCCTTTTGTAGATATGGTGCTGGTCATGACGGTCAATCCCGGCTTTGGTGGCCAGTCGTTCATCGACCAGATGTTATTAAAAATCAGGGAAATTCGCGAGATGAGCCGCGCGCTGGGTAAGCCGCTTGACATCCAGGTTGATGGCGGCATTGATGCTCACACCGCTCAACAGGTCGTCGCCCACGGCGCTAATGTGCTCGTTGTAGGTACCGCCGTCTTCGGTGCAGCGGAAGGTATCCAGGCCAGCATCGCGGCGATCAGAGCATCTGCTGAATCAGGCAAAGCAAAAACGTAAAGCCAGCAAATATGCTGGCTCAGATGGTGAAGGCAATGCAGTCACAGCAAAGCCAACGTTAGCGGAGTTTGTCGTTTTTGCTCATAGTTCGGATACAGCGAGCGCACAAATTTTTGGAAACCAAACGGCCATCTTCGATAACTTTCACGCGCTGAATATTGGGCTTGAACTGGCGTTTGGTCTTCCGGAATGAGTGGCTAATGTTGTGCCCAAACTGGGGTGATTTGCCACACATCTCGCACTTAGCCATGAGAATACCTCGCGAAGATCTGTTCAAATAAACGAACGTCATGCTACCATAGAGCCAGACGTTATGCAAGGGTATATAAAACCATTACGGGTAACCAAATGACAACCAATGAAACCCCACGCGGCACAATTGAAATATCGCCCATCGCTATTGCGACATTGGTAAGTCACGCCGTGTTGCAAACGTACGGCGTGGTTGGCATGGCATCGCCAAATCTGGCGTCCGATATCGCCGCCAGTCTAACCCGTGACGTCAAACGAGGCATTGAAGTGCATCAACAAGATTCACAGATCGTCATTGATATCTATGTTACTATCGAGTACGGAACGCGCATTGCCTCTGTAGCCAACAGTTTGATCAACGGGGTGCGATATACCGTCGAACAGAGCATCGGCGTGCCTGTGAGCCAGGTAAACGTTCACGTTCAAGGTCTACGAGTTAGTCGAACCGATTGAAAGCGCAATAGTCCACATGGCCGAACACTCATCTCAACCAAAACCGGAGCATATCGCCTGCGATGGCCACACATTGCTGCGTCTGGTACAGGTAGGGTGCGACTGGCTCGACCAGCACCATACCATCGTCAACCAGCTTAACGTGTTTCCAGTGCCCGATGGTGATACTGGAACCAATATGTTGATGACCATGCGCAACGCTGCCAGAGAAGCGCAGCAAAACGCAAGTAACCACATCGGGCAAATAGCCGCCGCCGTCGCCAACGGGGCGATGATGGGTTCACGGGGCAACTCAGGAACCATTCTGTCACAGTTGTGGCAAGGTTTCGCGCATGCCCTCAGAGACCAGTCAACGCTTAATGCAGAACTGCTGGTCAAGGGCCTGCGCCAGGCATCTGATACCGCTTATCGCGGCGTGATCAAACCGGTTGAAGGTACGATTCTCACCGTGGCTCGCGAAGCCGCTGAAGAAGCTGAACTGGCATTTGAAGACACACAAAACATGGTGCTGATTCTCGAACGCGTGGTCCTGCGTGCCAAAGATGCTTTGTCGCGTACCCCTGAAATGCTGCCGATCCTGCAAAAGGCGGGAGTGGTCGATTCGGGCGGAAGTGGTCTGACGTACATATTCGAAGGCATGTTGAAATACGTTCGAGGCGAAGCCGTTGATGTGACTTCCATCGAAGTCGGGCCAGTCGAGGACCTCGCCTTCGTCCTGGAACCAGAGGATGAGCTTGGTTATGGTTATGATGTTCAGTTCATTCTCAAAGGGGAGAGCTTGAACGTCGATGTTGTTCGCTCCGCGATTGATGCGATGGGATGGTCAACGGTTGTCGTTGGGAACGAAAACGTGATCAAAGTTCATGTTCACGTACACGATCCGGGCATTCCCCTCAGTTATGGCATCAGCCTGGGAGCCATCGCCGATATTGTTGTCGAAAACATGCAAGAACAATATCACGACTATGTGCGCGAGCGTACCGAACAGCCGGCAGCCTTCGATGAACCAGAAACGCAGTTCGCTACAGCATTTGGTATGGAACTACAGGAAAATGACGTTGGCGTTGTGGCCGTTGCCGCCGGTGAGGGATTGGCCCGCGTTTTTCAGCAGTTAGGTGCAGCGCAGCTCGTGATGGGCGGCCAGACGAATAATCCCAGCACACAGGAGCTTCTAGAAGCTATCCAACGTGTACCAACACGCAACGTGATCCTCCTGCCAAACAACAAAAACATCTTTCTGGCAGCAGAACAGGCGGCACGTCTTGCCAAAAAACAGGATGTTGTTGTGATCCCCACCCGCACCATGCCCCAGGGAATCAGTGCCCTGCTGCCGTATGATCCGCAAGGCGAGCTTCAACAAGTCGCCGCTGCAATGACAGAGGCCAAAGACCACGTCATTACCGGTGAGATCACCACCGCCACCCGCAGTGTTGAATTAGACGGCGTTGACGTGTCACAGGGACAAATCATCGGGCTGATCGATGGCAAACTGGCTATTTCGGGTGACAGTCTCGAACACGTTATGCGGGACGTGTTGGAAACAATCCGTATCACCGAACACGAATTAATCACGTTGTACTACGGCGTTGAGGTCAATCAGGCCGATGCTGAAGCATTGGCCGCAGACCTGCGCGAGGAATATCCAGAACAAGAATTTGAACTGGTTTTCGGTGGCCAGGCACACTATGATTACATCTTGAGCTCCGAATAACGGAAACACGGAAACCCATACCATAGGGCACCGCACAGCGGAGGTAAATCCATTTGGGTAAGGTTCGTATCGTTACAGACAGCTCAGCCCATTTTTTAAGCCCAGATATTCTTGACCGATACGATATACAGGTAGTTCCGCAGACGATTCAACTCGGTTCTCGACAGTTTCGAGAAGGGGTTGATCTCGATGCAGAAGCTTTCTTCCGCCTGGCCGGTCAAGGACTATCGCCGATCAAACTATCGGCTCCGCCGGTGGACGAATTCGCTGTGCTGTACAGCCGCCTGAATCGTGAAACCGATCAAATATTGTCGCTGCATATGTCGCGCTACATGAGCAAAACATGGGATCACGCGCACGCAGCGTCAAAAACGTTGTTGGGACGCTGTGAGATCATCGCTATCGATTCAATGACAACCTCTGTTGGCCTGGCCATGTTGGTCGAGGCCGCCGCCATAACCGCCGAACAAAACGCCAGCCTGGAAGAAGTTGTCCGTATTGTTCGTGGCATGCTGCCACACATCTACATGGTTTTTTTCGTAAACACCCTGGACTTCCTTCGAAAAAATGGCCTGCTCAGCCAGGCGCAATCCATTCTGGGAACCATGTTAGACATCAAGCCGTTTCTGACCATCGAAGAGGGCGAACTCATCACCATGGAAAAGGTGCGCACCCAGATACAGGCTATCGACAAGCTTGTCGAATTTGTAGCTGAGTTTTCGACTATCGATGATCTGGTCATCCTGCAAAATGCCCCATTCCCTACCGATCAGACCCGTATGCTTCAGGATCGGCTGTCGGTTGAGTTTCCCAGCCGCACATTTCCATTGATGATGTACGGCCCCAGCCTGGCAACAATGGTTGGCCTGGATGGCATGGGAATCGTGGTACGAGAGGGGCTGGAGGCGGAGGACGAGTTTTGATGTCGCGTACAGTGATCATAGCGGACAGCACGTGTGATCTGCCATCGGATTGGGTGCGACAACTCGATGTACGAATTGTGCCGACCTATGTCAACTTCGGTACCGAAAGCCTCGCCGACGACGGTGTAGAACTCACCCGGAACGCATTTTATACCCGCCTGGTGTCATCAACCGACTTGCCGACAACCGCTGCACCATCCCTTGGATTAACGCGACAGATCATGAAACAGGCGCTCCAAGATGCCGACCTCGTGATCGGGATCACGGCTCCAGCCAAATTGAGCGGCATTTATAATACATTTCGACTGGTCGCCGAACAAACCGATCCGTCACGTGTTACGCTCATCGACAGCGGCATGCTCTCGATGGGCATGGGGTGGCAGATCATCGCTGCAAACGAAATGCTTGCTCAAGGACTGGGTCCAACCGAGATCAAAACCCGGTTGGAGGCCATGCAGCCGTACATCAATGTTTGGGCCGCATTGGATACAATGGTATACCTGCGACGCAGCGGGCGCGTTGGCTGGGCAGCCGCATTTGTGGGTGATCTTCTGCAGATCAAACCACTGATTCATCTACAAAAAAGTGTGATCAGCTCGGTCACCCGCGTGCGAACATCTCAGCGGGCATTCGATAAGCTGGTAGAATTAGCACAACAGGCAGCGCCACTTGAGCGCCTGGCGGTGCTTCACACAAATAACCTTGACAAAGCTTACCGGCTGACCGACGCGCTGCACGACATTCGGCCAGATGCATCATCAAGCCGCTACAATTTCGCTATTGTAGACGTCACGCCCGTTATTGGCGTTCATGTCGGCCCAAATGGTTTAGGGCTGGCTTTGGTACGTCAGAATTGAAACAGGGACTTTTTATGCCTTCGGCGTTGGAAACTTTGATAAAAATCCTAAAGCTCGAACAGAATACCGATTACAAAAACACAGCCGTGATCGGGGGTCTGGAATCTTTTGCTGATAATTGGGCAGCAGACGCACACACTCAAGCTAAACGGCCTGAACATCACCAACTGATCGATGAACTTCGCAGCCAGATGTACCAGTATCCAGCGATGGATACCAAAGCAGCCCGGCACGAGTCAGTGAAATATATGATAGGCCGGATCATGGGTCGTATCCCGACCCCTCCGAACCTGCCGCCGTCGGATTACATACCCCCGGTGGAAAGCGCACCGCCTGAGCCGGTCGAACCGGAGCCGGAAACGGTTGACAGCCATGCTGACGACGAAGCAGGCAGCGATTCAGAGCGCGCTGCGGCGCCGGAACAAACACAATACGACACCATCGCACCGGTTGATGAAGGTGTAACAGCCGCGCCTGCCCGTGTTCTAGATGATGCAGCGGACGTTCCGCGGGTGCTGCCCGCCACAAACCCACCACGACGACCTCACCGGCCTGCGCTGTCTGAAGAAGAAAAGGCTGAACGCCAACAAGCCTTACAGGCACCGATCACGGTGTTGAATAAGGTTGGGGACAAAATGGCGGAAAAACTGTCCAGGCTGGGTATCACTACCATCAACGATATGCTGGTCGCATTCCCGCGCCGGTACGACGATTACACACGCATGTGTACACTTAGCCAACTGCGTCCCGGCGAGATCGCGACTGTCATCGCCGCGGTACATTCAGTTGCCAAACGGCAAGGCCAGGGTGGTCGTTCTTATCTGTCGGTAACAGTCAGCGATGACACCAGCCTGTTACAAGTGACGTTCTTCGGCCAACCATGGCTTCAACGCCAGTTCAAACAGGGCGGCCAGGTCGTCCTGAGCGGCAAGGTCGAATTGTTCCGGGGGCAGTTGATGATGACAAACCCGGAATGGGAAATGCTGGAACGGGAGAACCTTCATACACGCCGTATCGTTCCCGTCTACCCGCTAACGAAGGGGTTATCAGCACGAACCATGCGCCGTCTTGTTCGTCAGACGCTTGATTATGCTCACAAATTCATCGTTGATTTTATGCCGCAAAGCGTTTTGGACCGTGCGAACCTGGCCGACCTCAGTTGGGCTATCCAACAGATCCATTTCCCTGAATCGTACGATTACCTATCACATGCCCGGACGCGATTGAGCTTTAACGAACTGTTTGTTTTCCAGATGGGCATGATGTCCAAACGCCGCGAATGGCAGGAACTCCCCGGCCAACCGCTGCACGTAGATGACGAGTGGCTGGCTTCTTTCCTGAGCAGCCTGCCATACCAGCTCACCGGCACTCAAAACCGCGCACTGAACGATATCCGGGCCGATATGGAGCGCGAAATCCCGATGAACCGCCTTCTACAGGGTGACGTGGGCTCAGGTAAAACGATTGTGGCCGCCGCCGCCTTAGCAATGGCTGCACATCACGGCAAACAGGCCGTTTTAATGGCCCCCACCAGCATTCTGGCTGAACAACATGCGCGCAGCATACGCCATATTTTCAGCCAGTGGTCCGGCGGCGAACACGTACAGATACGCCTCCTGACCGGAAACACAACGGAACCAGAGCGGCAGGAAATCTACGCCGGGTTAGCTGATGGCTCAGTCCATATCGTTATCGGCACACACGCGGTAATCCAGGAATCGGTTACGTTTCACGATCTCGCATTGGCCGTTATTGACGAACAGCACCGGTTTGGTGTTGAGCAACGTGGTGTACTGCGGGGTAAAGGAACAAATCCGCACGTGTTGGTCATGACCGCCACGCCGATTCCTCGCACGTTGGCACTCACACTTTATGCCGACCTGGACTTGAGCATTATCGATGAAATGCCACCAGGCCGCACCCCGGTACAAACGGGTATTCTGACACCCGTGGAACGCGAACGGGCCTACGGTTTTATCCAATCCCAACTCGAAAAAGAACGCCAGGCGTTTATCGTGTATCCGCTCGTAGAGGCGTCGGAAAAATCGGAAGAACTGGGGGCAGCCGTGGATGAATACGAGCGCCTCAAAAAGCAGGTGTTCGTACACCAACGCATCGGGCTGCTGCATGGTCGTCTGAGACCCGCTGAAAAAGACGCGATCATGTCATCGTTTGCCGCGGGAGAAATCGACATTTTGGTTTCGACATCTGTCATAGAAGTTGGGATCGATGTCCCCAATGCCAGTGTGATCCTGATCGAAAATGCCGAACGATTTGGTTTGGCCCAACTCCACCAGTTCCGAGGCCGTGTTGGGCGTGGCGATCACGCGTCGTTTTGCCTGCTGCTGGCCGGTAGCACGAGCGCCGAATCGAAACAACGGCTGGCCGCCATGGAAGACACAACAGATGGGTTCAAGCTGGCCGAAATTGACTGGGAAATGCGCGGGCCAGGTGATTTACTCGGTGTCCGGCAGAGCGGTATGCATCAATTCCGGCTGGCCGAGTTGATGACCCCACGCCTGGTTGAACTGTCACAGCGTGAAGCACGCACGCTCTACGCTGAAGACTCACACCTGGTGCAGCCGGAACACCAGGATTTAGCCCACCAGGTTCAACACATGCTAACCCAACGTGCCGATGTGAGCTAACGAATGTTTATCCAAGGGACCACAAACACCGTCCCAATGCTATTGTAGAAAGTGACTCAACCATTTGAATACCATCAAACGAGCCATCTATCCCGGATCATTTAACCCGATTCACTATGGTCATATGGACATTGCCCGGCGGGCGCTGAGGCTGTTTGACGAAGTTTTGGTGGCAATCTATGTGAATCCCGGCAAACCCGATTTATTTTCCGTCGAAGAACGCATCCAGCTTGTAAAAGAGTCATTCAAAAATGAAACCAGGCTCCAAGTTGCGTCATATAACGAATTAACTGTAAACTATGCGCGGGCGATGAATGCCTATGCAATTGTGCGCGGACTCCGGGTTTTTTCTGATTTTGAGTTGGAGTTTCGCATGGCGCTGGCCAATCGACGGCTGGCACCTGACATCGAAATCGTAAACTTCATCGCCGCGGAACAGCATTTGCATATCAGCTCCAGCACAATACGTGAGATCGCTTCGCTGGGTGGAGATGTATCATCCATGGCGCCGCCGCATGTGGTTAACGCGCTCAACCGGCGGTTTGCAGAGCTAAAAGCACAGGGTACAAATTCTTCGTTTATGGTAAGCCTGGAGGATTAGCGCGTTGACGGATTGGGAGGAAGTTGATGGATATCCAGCACCTGGTTGACCGTCTTGAAGACTTGATCGACGAAGGCCGTCACGTACCATTTAGCAAATATACATTGATCGACGAAGAACACGCATTAGAAATCATCGACCAGATGCGTATTTCGGTTCCAGAACAGATCGAAAAAGCGGTCCGGCTGATTAACCAGCGCGATCGTATTATGGCCCAGGCCACCGAGGAATCCGAGCGGATTGTCAACCTGGCTAAAGAACAAAGTAACGAATTGGTCAAGCGGGATGCCATTGTCCAGACTGCCGAACATCGAGCCGCAAACGTGATTGAGCAAGCCCGACGCGAAGCGGAAGGCATTCGCACTGAAGCCGATAATTATGTTCTGGAAGTGCTCAAAGAACTTGAAACCCAGTTGATCCGCAACTTGTCTGTTGCGCGTAATGGTATGGCGAAAATTACGGAAGAACGCGAAGCCAATCGTGAGCGGATTCTGTCCATTGTTGAACACACCGCATCCGAAGTAAAAGCCCATGCTCAGGCCCTGGTTGACGCCGAATCACAGGTCGAAACATCGGTACAGCCGGGTAAGTCAACTATCAGTTAAGCTGAGCATAACCGGCTCTTGACAGGTACTTGCTGACTACTTTATAATCTTGCATGTTGTCCGGACATTTTGCCGTGACCAACATGTGGCGAAGGAGAACGTTGTTATGGGTCCGCTGCCCAAGCGAAAAGTTTCGAAAACGCGCCGTAACAAGCGCCGCGCGCACGATCATCTGTCACTCCAACACCTGGTTGTCTGCGAAGAATGCAATAATTACAAGCCAGCACATCAGGTTTGCCCTCATTGCGGAACCTATGGTGGTCGCGAAGTGCTGACAATTGAGGAAGATTAACACTAGTTTTGCCTGGTATGTGGTGGGGCCGTGCCGTGTTACGCACGGCTCTTTACGTTTCTCCTAAAACCACACATCCACGTGTTCAATCACCAGGCCGTGGGCAGCATGCCCGGCTGCTTTAACAGGTCAACATGCGGAGGAAAATTATGATTGACTGGACCAAAACAGCATTTGTATTTCCGGGGCAAGGTTCACAGCATGTAGGGATGGGTCAAGACCTGGTCAAGACTTACCCCGAAGCTGAAGCCACCTTTGGCCTGGCCGATGAACTATTAGGTGTTTCGCTCAGCGACCTGTGTTTTAATGGTCCATCAGAAACACTCAATGACACGGTGAACACCCAACCAGCCCTATTCGTTATGGGCGTTGCGCTGCTGCGTATCCTCAACACAGCGTTTGAAGGCGATCTGCATCCCGCTTTTGTTGCAGGACACAGTCTGGGTGAATTCACAGCATTAACCGCTGCGAATGCGCTTAGTTTTGCCAGCGGCTTAAAACTGGTGCGTGAACGTGGGCGCTTGATGAAAGAAGCGGGCACACGCGAGCCGGGGGCTATGGCCGCCATCCTGGGACTTGACGCCGATACTATTCAAGCCGTTTGTACCGAGGCCAGCCAACACACCGGCAAACGCCTGGTACTGGCTAACGATAACTGTCCCGGTCAACTTGTTATTTCCGGTGACAAAGAAGCCGTCGAAGTCGCGCTGCCGCTTGCGCAAGACCGCGGCGCCAAACGGGTTGTGCTGCTCGCTGTCAGTGTGGCTTCACATTCACCACTCATGCAGTCCATATGTGACGAGTTCCGTACCACATTACAGACGATTTCGTTCACGCCCCCCGCTATCCCCGTTATCGGCAATGTGAACGCCGCGCCGCTTGATAGCATCGATAATATCCGGAACGAATTGGGCGACCAGCTTTTGTCGACGGTACGCTGGACCGAATCGGTTCATTTTATGCGTGATGCGGGTATAGAAACATTCATCGAACTGGGGCCGAAAGACGTCCTCAGTGGACTGCTCAAGCGCATTGATCGCTCGGCGCAGCGGATCGCGCTAAACTCGGTCGAAAGCGTCGATCAGTTTTTAAAACAGCATATCTGATTGGTCATTTTCCATACCACACTGTGCATGTTGCATAAGAAAACATGATATGTCCGGGCAGGTCTTACGGATTTCTGCCACGGACATTTTTTTTCTTGTCCAAAGCATACAATTTCTTCACTTGAATAGAGCCATTTTCGCAATATAATGTCGCCGCAGTTCCGATTTTAAAGTCAGGAGGCCAGCGGACGTTATGGACAACAAAGCCAAAGAAATTCTCGAAATCACTAAGGCCGAAGGTGTGCAGTTCATCGACCTGCAGTTTACGGACATTTTTGGCACCACAAAAAGTGTAACCATTCCTAGCTCGGGTTTGGAAGAAGCGCTTGAACGCGGCGTATGGTTTGATGGTTCCTCGATTCAGGGGTTCGCCCGTATTCAAGAATCAGACATGTTTCTTCAACCTGATCCAGTGACGTACCGCATTCTGCCCTGGACGCGTAACGGTGATTCCAACAAGCTGCGTGCGCGGGTTATCTGTGACGTTCATAACCCTGACGGCAGCCCATTTGAAGGTGATCCGCGCTACGCGCTCAAACGCGCGATAGCACATGCTGAAGAACTAGGGCTTACGTACAACACCGGACCAGAACTTGAGTTTTTCCTGTTTCGTGAAAATGGCACAACTGCCGTTCCTCATGACGTTGGCGGCTATTTTGACTTCTCCCCCGGCGACGAGGCTCAGCGTGTGCGCAGTGATATTATCCAGTCCCTGCTAGCCCTTCGCATTCATGTTGAAATGAGC
Organism: Anaerolineae bacterium; assembly: GCA_016930015.1. Lineage (GTDB taxonomy): Bacteria > Chloroflexota > Anaerolineae > Aggregatilineales > Aggregatilineaceae > JAFGHR01. Next base: position 25,196 of record JAFGHR010000121.1, read on the forward strand.
CATCACGAAGTAGCGATCGGGCAGCACGAAATCGACTTCCGATATGAAAACGCGCTGCATTCCGCCGATAACGCGATTACGTTCAAATACACGGTAAAAGGTATCGCAGCCAAGCATGGCCTGTTCGCAACCTTTATGCCTAAACCCATATTCGGCGCCAACGGCAGCGGTATGCACGTACACCAAAGCCTGGTTGACGTCGAATCAGGCGACAGCGCCATGTACGATCCTGATGGTGAATTTTCCCTGTCGGAAACCGCTCGCCAGTTTGTGGCCGGCCAGTTAACACATGCCCGTGCCCTTGCCGCCGTGGTTGCGCCTACCGTCAACAGTTACAAACGCCTGACCCCAGGTTACGAAGCACCGGTTTATGTGTGCTGGGCACAGCGCAACCGGTCAGCCCTGATCCGTGTTCCGCGTTATTCGCCAGGCCGTGAACAAAGTACACGCGTTGAACTGCGTTTTCCCGATCCGGGCTGCTGTCCGTATCTGGCATTCGCCGTGATGCTTGAAGCCGGGTTGGATGGCATCGAAAAAGGGTTGCAGCCACCAGCCGCCGTCAGCGACGATGTGTTCCACTGGACACAAAAAGAACTTGAAGAACGCGGAGTGGATGTTCTACCCGGTACGTTAGAAGAAGCGCTTGACGAATTGGCCGGTGATCCTGTCGTGCTTGAAGCGCTTGGTGAGCACATCTATACTCACTACAATCGTGCCAAGCGTGCTGAATGGGACGACTACCGGATTCATGTCACCCAGTGGGAACTGGATCGTTATCTCTCAACTCTCTAGGCCGCACCCAACGCCAGTTAGTTGATTTTCCGCACCAGCATAGGGCAGTTGTTAACAACTGCCCTATTGCTTTGTGTATAGGATGATGGGAAAATGTTTGACAGCGTATTGCACCCAACGAGGCACCCAATGACTTTACCAAGCAGCGCCAGTCACAAAGCCGCAGCCGCTCAACAAGGACCGGTTGCTGTCGCCATTGTCACAGTCAGCGACTCCCGCACACCCGAAACCGATGAAAACGCAGCCTACCTGCGTGAGCAAATCGAGGCTGCCGGACAACGTGTCACCGACTACCGGCTGATCAAGGATGATACCGAACAAGTCAGCGCCGTTCTTGACGAACTGGTTACGGGCCAAGCGCAAATCATACTGTTTAACGGCGGCACCGGAATCTCCCCGCGTGACCGTACTTTTGATGCTTTGAGCCGCAAGCTCGAAAAAACACTGCCCGGATTCGGCGAGTTGTTCCGTATGCTCAGCTACGAACAGGTCGGCTCAGCCGCCATGCTCTCACGAGCGACAGCCGGTGTCTATCGAAACCGCGTGATCATATCAACACCCGGCTCGCCCGACGCGATACGCCTGGCGTGGGAAAAACTGATCGCACCCGAATTACAGCACTTAGCCTGGGAAGTGATCCGCTAAGGCCTGGGCTGATCCCGGATCTGCCGGAGACAAAAAATGTCCCGTACTGGGATTATCACACTTCCGAAAGGAACACTCTTCCCCCAACCGAGATTGGAAACAGCCACGGTCCGGTAATTCGTCTAATTTCCTCGCCCTGAGACGAACCGTCCAGTGAGGTTCCGTGCAAGCTGTCAACCGTCAATGTCCATTCCTCTGGCTCACCCCGGTACGGAGCCAGAAAATCGATAACTGCACATGATTGTTCGCCTGTCTTATACATCTGGGGAGCAATCCCAATGAATCCGGTATCAGAAACCTCCTCCTGACTAGTGTTAAGCTTCGCTTCGGGCAGCCAGGCAAGGGCTGCATCGACACCATCCATGCACAGGGTCAGTTGAGTTGATGATGGTGTAACCGAGATGTGCTCAAGTGTTATAGTGACATCGCTTACGCTCTGGCTGATGCGCGACTCAATAATCGTGGCTGGGATAAAAGGCACGGCAAAATCAAAATGAAATGGGCCAATCTCTATAGCCGGATATTGTTCTGGTATTTCCACTTGTCCGCTGGGCTGCTGTCCGACCGGCGCCATCTTCATTTGCAGACGTATTTCCAATTGCAGCACCAGATCCGATGGATCACCCGTGATCGAGGTCGCGTCAAAATTCGCGCTGCCGGACAACGACCAACTCGTACGCGGGATAGGTGTTGGAGCGTCACCCTCATCCCCAGGGCCGCCACCTCCTCCCCCACCGCCGCCACCGCCACCGCCACCACCAAAGATTACTGGCAGGGAAGTTCCATCCTCCAGTTGAAGATTAAACGCAGGAACAATTCCAACAGGCCGGTAGGACGAGTCCGGCTGTGTTACTGAGAAGAAAATGGCAACCCGGTGTTGATCCGCGTATACCCAATCGAGGGTTGCCGTGACTCCGTCGATGGTTTGGCTTTCTGCTAACTCCACGCCGAATTGATCATCGTGAGCTTGCTGCAAACCGGGATCGAAATCTGGCACGAGGATTGAAAGATGCCGCATGGCATAGACCCCCGCACTCACAAACAGCAGCAGCACGATGCCCCCAACGGCAAACACCGTCGCCCAACGCAAAGACATTCTAACCTTTCGATGGTGGCGCGGCCTGGCAGCGCGAAGTTGTGACTCTATCCTGAGCCAGAGGTCAGTATGTTGTGCAGTGCGCCGTCGGGCAACGTTTTGTAAGGCTTCCTTGAAAGACTTCTCGTTCACCGTTCTCTCCTATCAACCCGAGGACGAACGATCCGGTGCCAGGTGATGCAACCATACACCTAACTGTTTTCGCGCCGCATGCAGTCTCCACCGCACCGTGCCGGGTGCGCAGTCCAGGTATGTGGAGATTTCAGCGTCGGTGAGTTCCAGGTAATAGCGCAGCACAATCGCGGCACGCTGTTCGGGAACGAGACGGCGCAAGGCCTCTTCGATGACTGTTTCAAGCTCCGCTTGTTCGAACAGATCGTCCGGTCCAGGGGCGAAATCAGGCAAGATTTCACTCAGAGAAATGTCGTCAGGCCCGTCTTCGCCTGTGACGGGTTTGTTCAGTGCCAGATCGCGAGACTCGCGCCGTGCCGCTTTGACTGCGGCATTCACCACGCTGCGCATCAACCAGGGCCTGACGGGGCGCGATAGATCAAAGCGCCCGATATACTGATACACCTGTAGAAACACGTCCTGTACCACATCTTCAGCCAATGCAAGATCGTGAGTGATAAGGTAGGCTGTTTCAATCGCCGGTGACTGGTAGCGTTTCACCAGCACGGCAAGCCCCCCGATATCGCCTGCTTTCAGCCTGCGAATAGCTTGTTGATCATCCACAAGCGCCTCCGACCATGTCCCTCCGTCCGGGCAGCAGCAACACAATACTCACGGTTTGCAGCTCTACACCCTGTGACGCTGCTGGCCGCTGATGTAGAAGCCGGTGGGTTGTTTTCGCCATTTGGATAATCGCAGCAGCAGATAACACAACCATAGTCGTTCAGCCAGCATCGGCAGTCGTTACAGCCAGGATAACATAAAATGGCCTCGTGACGCTGCTGGCAATCGAATAGGTGCCTATACGATCTCTAGTTGAAATTCTCTTGTTGTGTTTGAAATTCGCAGGTTGAAGGTGTCCGGACGTAATCCAGTCGAATGGGGTATGCCCAGGAACATGTACGACTGGGCGGTTTTGTCACATTGTGGCCAACTCAGCAATCACTGAATTTCAAACAGATCGCCGCATTACAAGCTAGAAATAGTGTATGCGAATTTGTGTGTGCCCAAACATGAATTACGGTTTATCCGCGTATAAAGGAGAATAAAAACCATGAAATATGCCAAAAAAGCGGCATGGGTCTGTTTGATCGTCACGCTGGTGATCGGTCTGCTGCTCCCACTGCCCGTTTATTCCCAGGCGCAGAACGTCACGCTGACTCTATTAGTTCCCGCCTGGATGCAGAATGCGCTAAACCCGGCGTTTTTTGAACCATTTGAAGCAGCGCATCCCGGTGTGCGCGTGGAGCTTGCCCGCGATCCGGGTGTGCAGGGTTTTCTCTACGGCGCGCATGGTATAGAAACGTACCTGGAAACAGTGCAGCAATACGTCAGCGCGGCAGACGTGGTCTTCACCATAGGCGATCAATTCAATATTACCCCGGAAGCCACACAAGCTGGCCTTATCCTGGACTTAAGCCCACTCGCTGCGGCTGATCCGGACCTGGCTTCAGAAGACTTCTATGCGCCGATCTGGCAGTCCTGCCAATGGGATCAAGGCATCTGGATGCTGCCCTTTGCGGCAGGTGTTAACCTGCTGGTTTATGACATACCGTCCTTTGACCGCGCGGGCCTGGCTTACCCCCATGAAGGCTGGACCATGTCCGACATCGAAAATGCCGCGCGGGCGCTGTATCGTGATAGTAATGGGCTGCCGGGGTTAATCACGCTCGATCGTCTGGATATGTTACTTTACAGTCTGACCGGCGAGCCGTTTTATACCCCGGATGGCCCGGCGCTCACGCCGCGTTTCACAACGCCAACCCTTCAAGAACTGGTTCAAGCGTGGGCGGAACTCGAAAGCGAAGGCGCAGCCGTGCGTTATGGCGGTGGGGACTATAACATCATTCCCGCGAAAGTTGAATCGCCTTTTCGTCTTCTCGATGAAGCGGGGACCCAGCAATATGGAGTGTCCCTGCTGCCCGGCGGACGTGCCGGACTGACGGTGCGTGGGTTTGCGGTCAGCGCCGGTACTCAGCAGCCTGAACTGGCGTATGAACTCGCCAAGTACCTCAGCACAACGTCACAGTTGGCTAACTTGTTCCCAATGGATACACATGCACGGCAAAGCCTCAGCAACAACTTTGCCGCTTTTCCGCCCGACGTCCAACCCGTGTTACAGCGTGCGCTCACCAACGCCATCCCGACCTCGGACCTGCGTTACGGGATATACATCACCGATGCGATTTCGCTGGTAGTAGAGGGGCATGGGGATGTGCTCACCGCACTGCAAAATGCCGAAGCACAGGCGATCGATATTCAACACTATGCGGTCGAACAGAGAACATCTATTACCGTAACTGTTGCCGAGCCGCCCGCGCAAGCACAGGTTGAGCCGGGGGAGATCGCGCTCCAATTCGGGGTTAATGTCCCGTTCCCACCTTTGCAGAATACTGAACTGTGGGACCGCGTTATCACCGATTTTGTCGCAGCGGACCCACAGGTCGGTCACGTCGAACTGGTTATCCAATCAGGAGCGCCGCAACCATTCGAGGATGTAGACTGCTTCTTTTATCCCACTAACCAGTTGCCCACTCTGAATCTTGCCACCGTGCTTAACCTCGATCCGCTCATGACGGCTGATCCGGCTTTCGATACACAGGATGTGCTGCCGGGCGTGATGCAGCAGGTACAACGTGATGACATGACCTGGGCTTATCCGTTCGTGATACAACCCGCCGTGTTGTGGTATAATCCTGATCTTTTCACACAAGCCGGTGTGCCGTCACCTGAGTCGGGTTGGACAGTAGAGCAGTTCGAAGACGCGCTGCACCAACTAAACAGCCTGCTGCCTGAAGACATCCCGGTGTTTGTGCCACCTTCGGTTGGCAATTCGTATCTGCTGACGCTCTTCGCGGCATACGGCAGCCTGCCGCTGGATTACCGCACCGATCCTCCTACGGTAAACCTGGCCGACCCCGCAACCATCGAGGGCATGCGGCACGTGTTAGACCTGGCTCGCGATGGGATCATAAACTTCCAGCAACTTAATATGTTGGGCGGCGGTGGCGGTTTTGGAGGTAATGAGCCTTCTCCCCTCTATGCCGATATGTTGAACATGTTCAGCTTCAGGCTGAGAGCACGCAGCGAATCGGGCGTGAGCAGCCCGCAACGTTTCGCCCCATATCCGCAAGGCAGCGACTATGTGCCGGTAGCTTATCAGCTTGGCGCGGGTTATATCAGCGTTGAAGCCGAAAGCCCGGAAGCATGTTACCGGTGGTTTAACGCCCTGGCCCAGCAGCCCGGCCTGTTTCCGGGTATGCCTGCGCGTTTTTCAAAGCTGGCTGATACTTCGCTTGCAGCAGCTCAAGGCGAGGTACTTGTCGCGTATTACCGGCTCTTCGCCGACATGCTGCAAAGCCCTGACGTGATTGTATTCCCGGAGTTGTTTGGCAGCAGTGGCGTACCGACCTCAGCCCACGTCGAGCAAATGTGGCTCAACGATGCCATCAACGACTATGTGTTACGCAGCGCTGACCTGGACACTGAGCTTGCCGAAGTGGAAACGCTGATCGCTGCGTATCGCGGTTGTGTTGATCAAATCCAACCCTTCGATCCTGCGTCTGAACCGGCGCGAGATCGGTACACATCCGAGGTGATCAACTGTGCATTTTTAGTCGATCCTGAGATGCAGACTCACATGCATTAACCGCGTACCATAAAAAATGATTCGTAGAAGCAGGATATGGCCGATTCCATACGGCCATATCCTGAAATTAGGTATCAATTGTGCCGGAAAACCATTCGCGCGGCTAAGGATACCATTCGTGAGGGAGACATGTTCAGCGGAAAAGCGCAGTTGCTGGTACTGAGTGAAGAAACGCGAGGCGGAAAGTTACAAAACAGCCTTGAAATCGTTGGGTTTCATGTCGTTGTGAAACACACCGCCTTTGCCGGAATAAGTTTCGCTGAAAACGCCTATCCGGACCTGGTGATCGTAGGCTCTCATCTACCCGATGGGACAATCGTCGAGGTTTGCCGCCAGTTGCGAGAAACCCGGTACTATGTGCCGATTATTGTTTATGTTGAGCAAGCCGATGAATATGATCACGTCCTGACCCTGGAGATTGGTGCAGATGATTATGTCGCCGAAACAATCAAAACGCGCGAGTTAGTCGCACGGATTCGAGCACAACTCCGGCGAGCCTACGAGTATTCAAAACCCGATACTGATGTGCTCAATGTGGGGGGCCTGGTCATTGACTGCACCCGAGGCCAAGTATTTTGTGACCGGCGTTCGTTAGACCTGACGCCAATCGAGTTCCGTTTGTTGAGGTTCTTGGTCCAACATCGCGATCACGTATTGTCCCGTGCGCAAATTCTCAACCAGATTTGGGGTTATGGACTGCAACCGTATGGTGAGCAAATGGTGAATGTGCATATCTGCCGGCTGCGGCGAAAAGTAGAGGCCGATCCACTCAACCCCGCGCTGATCTTGACGGTACGTGGATTAGGCTATCGCCTGGTTTCAAACCCTGGCCATGTCATTTAGCTTTGTAGAGACAGATAAGGCCATTCCAGAAGTTAAAAAACTCATTTGCTGCGCACCAGGGTAAACTCTAGAAGGTGCAGGTGGGCAAGGGAACTCCCAGGCGGAGAGACGATCCGGGTGAAGATCAATGATTTTGGGTTTCAGCTTGCGGCCCACCCATCTTGAAGCGGCGCACGGATCGCTGTAACCACAAGTGCAAAAATCAGGGTGATACAAACAGGCCAATTTTATATACATTTGGGGTGCCTGTCACGGGTAGGCCATAGTCTCATAGTCTGGACTGTCCCCAGTTTAGTGATCTTTCCGCGCTTTATGTAGAGTGACTGCCTGTGTTTCATTTTAGCTCTTGCCTCAATCTACAAAGACAAATTCGACAAATACCTTGTTTCTGCAATAAACTACCCTGGAAAAGCAAACTTTGGCTTGTTTACGCGAATAACAAAAACGATACGCGTTCATGTTTAAGTCCGGAGCCAATCCAATGAACCAACCCTGAATTTTTATCTTTTGCAGCAAAAAATGTTCAGAAATTCCGGTGTATGTTGTTGTTCAGTGATCGATGCAGCCGGGCATGATAGATAACTCTGCAAGGAGAGCGCATTATGTTGGCACAAACCCCACCGATGGGCTGGAACAGTTGGAATACATTTGGCGACAACATCGACGAAGCGCTGATTCGTGACACGATAGATGTATTTGTCAACGAAGGCCTGCGCGACGCGGGTTATACCTACGTGGTGATCGACGATCTTTGGGCGGCTGATAAACGCGTCAATGGCCGGTTGACATGGGATACGGCGAAGTTTCCCAATGGCATCAAAGCGCTCAGCGACTATGCACACAGCCAGGGGTTGAAGTTCGGCATGTATTCATGCGCGGGGACACACACCTGCGGCAATCAATTGGCGAGTTATGGTCATGAAGAAATTGATGCTCAAACGTTCGCGGAATGGGGCGTGGACTTTTTGAAATACGACTATTGCCACGTGCCAGCGGGCGTCAACGGTCCGATGCTGTTCCGGCGTATGGGGCAGGCGCTGAGGGCTACGGGGCGTCCCATCGTGTACAGCATATGTGAATGGGGAACCAACAAACCCTGGGAATGGGGCGCGCAGGCTGGCGGGCATATGTGGCGCACAACCGGCGATATCGCCGATTCGTGGGAGTCAATTCTCGACATCGGGTTTCAGCGGCAGGCCGAATTAGCCCCTTATGCCGGGCCGGGACACTGGAACGATCCTGACATGCTGGTCGTGGGCATGTACGGCAAAGGTAATGTGGCCCAAGGCGGCTGCACGGATGCCGAATACCGCTGCCATTTTGCCCTATGGTGTTTGCTGGCCGCGCCCTTGATGATCGGCTGCGATGTGCGCAGCATGAACCAGACCACGCGCGATATCTTGCTCAACCACGAATTGATCGCCGTGAATCAGGACCCCCTTGGCCGCCAGGGGTATCGCGTGGGGCAGGTGGATTATGCCTATGAGATCGCCGAAACGTGGGCCAAACCCCTGTTAGACGGCTCAATTGCTGTTGGTATGTTCAACCTGGGAAAGCGACAGCAGCGGCTTGTCTCAGCGCCGTGGGAATCGTTAGGGCTGCACCCGGAACGCGCCTGCCAGGTGCGCGATTTGTGGACAGGTGAGAACCTGGGCGTTTTCACCGCCTGTTTTTCCGCCCACGTCGCTAGTCACGATGTAACCATGATCAAGATCACGCCGATAGCGTGAGACGAAAACCCTGATACAGAACACCGTTTTTGTTTGGGGGAATACTCCATGACTGGCAACCAGCAAGAACGTGAGCAACTCCTGACCTGTTATGCAGACTTGCGCGTTGCCGATGTGCGGGATGGTATGGACTGGTGCGGGATGCATCACTACGGGTCAATGTCGCCCGACATTCGTTATGGTACTACGCGGAAGCGGGCACTTATCCCTGGATAGAAGAAATCCAACCGACTCATGCAAGAAAGGATCGCCTGAATGCGCTACGGCCAGTTGTCGCCTGACCAGACGGAATACGTCATCGAACGCCCCGACACCCCTACACCCTGGATCAACTATATCTCGAACAGCGAAGGTTATTGTGGCATTGTCAGCCAATCAGGAGGGGGTTTTTCGTTTCACAAGGACCCGCGCGACCGCCGCATCACCAAGTACCGCTATAACAATGTGCCTGTCGATCGCCCCGGACGTTATTTTTACATAAAGGACCGGCAAGATGGCGTGACCTGGTCCCCAACCTGGCAGCCCACGCGTACCAACTTGGATCATTATCGTTGTACACATGGTCAGGGTTATACGACGATTGAAGCCGCCTATAAAGAAATCGAAAGCCGCGTGACCTATTTTGTGCCGGTCAAAGGCTCACACGAGGTGTGGCACTTACGCCTGGACAACACGGGGCAGCACCCCCGGCGATTCTCGATCTTCGCGTACTCAGAATATACGCTCTGGTGCGAACCGGAGTCGCGCAACATTCAATGGTCGCTGCACCTGACGCGGGGCGATTTTCAAGATGGTTTTGTGACCTACAATTTTATCGAGCCGCACCCGGCCTTCGACATGGCCGCCAACGCTGACTATGTTGGTGATCGCCCCGGCCTGGCCTATATGACCGTTGTGGGCGCACCGATCAAAGATTTCGACTGTGTGCGTGACAGGTTCCTGGGCATGTATCACAGCGAAAGTGATCCGCAAGGCATTGAGAATGGGCAGCTTTCCAACTCCATTTTGCGAGGGGGCAACGGCTGCGCGGCGCTGCGTGTGGAAGTGGAACTTGCCGCAGGCGCAGGCACAAACCTGATCGTCCTGCTGGGTTATGCCGACACGCTCGATCAAGCCCGACAGGTAAAGGCTCACTTTGCGAATGTCCAGGTAGTCGCCGACGAATTAGAACAGGTCAAACAATCCTGGCGGGACTATCTCTCTGTTTTCCGCGTGGAAACTCCCGATGCTTACCTGAACGCTATGATCAACACCTGGAACCAGTACCAGTGCAAAACTACGTTTGACTGGTCGCGTTACATTTCATTCTACGAAAATGGTGAGGGGCGCGGCATGGGCACGCGTGATTCCAGCCAGGACACGCTGGCGGTGGTTGCCCAGATGCCGGACCGTGTGCGTGCTCGCATCATCGAAATTTTCTCCACTGTACAGTTAGAAACCGGCGATTGTTATCATATTTTTTTCCCGCTGCTCCAGAAAGGTGAACTACGTTATTTCTCCGATGACACGCTCTGGTTGGTGCAGATGGTGTATGCCTACATGTGCGAAACCGGCCACCTGGATTTCCTCAACGAGATGGTGCCTTACGCTGAATCTGACAGGGTGGACAGTATTTACGACCACCTGAAAGCCGCGCTGGATTTCACCGCTCAACACACCGGCCCGCATGGTTTCCCGCTGATTCTCACGGCGGACTGGAATGATACCCTGCACCTGTGGATGACGTGCGAACATCCCGAATCGGTGCTGGTGGCAGAATTTTACGTGTACGCGCTCAAACAAATCGCGCTGCTGGCCGAACGGCTCGGAAAAACCGCCGAAGCCGCCGACTTCACAACCCGCGCGGCGGAGATGGTTAAGCGGATCAATACCATCGCGTGGGATGGGGCGTGGTATCTGCGCGGTTATGGCAGCAAAGTGATCGGCACGCACAAAAACGACGAGGCCAAACTCTTTCTGAATCCGCAAACCTGGGCCGTGATCTCCGGCGCAGCACTCCCTGAGCGCGCCCTGTCGGCAATGGACAGTGTACATGCGCACTTAGCCAGCGCGGATGGTATCAAGGCGATTTGGCCCACCTTCCAACAGTATGATCAGGCTTACGGCCTGATGTCACGTTATGTGCCGGGGCGCAAAGAAAACGGCATCTTCGCCCACGCGAATTCCTGGGCCATCGTCGCCGAGGCCCTGTTGGGACGCGGCAGCCGGGCGCTGGATTATTACCAGAAGATCACGCCTATCTACAAAAACGATCAGGCTGATGTAACCGGCACCGAACCGTATGTATATTGCCAGACTATTGCAAGCGACGATTCGCTAACCCCCGGCATGGGAGCGAATTCCTGGCTCACGGGCACGGCAGCCTGGATGTTTGTGGCCGTGACGCAGTATCTCCTGGGGGTGCAGCCGGAGTTGGACGGGCTGGCCATCCGGCCCAACATCCCCGATGATTGGCCCGGTTTCACGTTCTCCCGCCGGTTTCGAGGCTGCACGTATTTTATCGAGGTCAAACGCACTGGCTGCCAGCGGATTACAGTAGATGGGGCGCCGATTACCGGCTGTATCATCCCGCCCAGCGAAACGGCAGCATGCCGGGTCGTAGTGGAACTTTAGTTTTCGATTTTCTCAGGACACTGAGCAGGAGAAGCGTTATGCGTTACGGTGATTTTGACGATCAAGCGAAAGAATACGTGATCACGCGGCCCGATACGCCGCTGTCATGGAGTAACTATCTTGGCACCACGAACTACGGCGCGATCATCACGAACAATGCCGGGGGGTACAGCTTTTATAAATCCGGCGCACAAGGCCGTTTCTTGCGCATGCGTTTTAACAGTGTGCCCATGGATCAGCCCGGTCGTTACTTTTATCTGCGCGACCAGGAGAGCGGCGATTACTGGTCGGCATCCTGGCAGCCCGTGGGCAAACCGCTCGATCAGTTCAAATCCACCTGCCGGCATGGCACAGCGTACACGATCATCTCGTCTGAATACGCTGAGATTATTACCGAAGCCACATATTTTGTGCCGCTGGGCCAGCGTTTTGAATACTGGCGGCTCAAAGTTACCAACACGTCCCACCGACCGCGCCGGATATCGGCTTTTACCTATTGTGAGTTCACCAATCACTGGGCCACGTTCCAGGATTTGACCAACCTGCAATACTCGCTGTTCATCGTCAAGGGCGAACTGCGCGATGGTTTGTTGCGGATTGCCTGTAATCCGAACATGCCGGTGGACCCCGATGGGAATATAGACAACGACCAGAGCCAGCGTACCTGGATGGCCCTGATCGGTGCGCCATTGGCCGGATACGATACCCGCCGCGATGCGTTCCTGGGTCCCTACCGCTCTTACGACCGCCCGCTGGTGGTTGAACAGGGACAGTGCACCAATAGTGATGCCTACGGCGGCAACGCCTGCGGCACCATGCAGGCCGATCTGATCCTGCAACCCGGTGAAAGTCGCGAACTGCTGGTATTACTCGGCATTGGAACTGCCGAAATCGTCGGCCAGCCCACTGTGGCTGAGTTTGGTTCGCTGGCGCGCGCTGATGCGGAGTTTGCTGCACTCAAGGCAAACTGGCATTCCAAACTGGGCAGTTTGATTGTGGAAACTCCTGATCAAGACCTAAACCACATGATCAACGTGTGGGCGCTCTACAACAGTTTGATTACCTTCAATTGGTCACGTGCCGCCAGCCTGGTCTACAACGGGGAGCGCGACGGGTTGGGTTTCCGCGATTCCGTGCAGGATATTCTCGGTGTCACGGCGGCTATACCTGGTGCAGCCCGCGCACGCCTGGAGCTGCTGCTGACAGGGCAAATGTCCACCGGCGGCGCGATGCCGATTGTCAAACCGTTCGACCACCACCCCGGACAAGAACAAGGCCCCGCTGCGGAAGATTACCGCTCGGACGATTGTCTGTGGTTCTTTAACGCCATCCCCGCTTATGTCGCTGAAACGGGCGACGAGGACTTTTATCACAAGGTGCTGCCTTACGCTGACCAGGGCGCTGCCACTGTTTTTGAGCATTTGCGGCGGGCGCTGGAATTCAACTTAGAGCGCACCGGTCAGCACGGCTTGCCCTGCGGCCTGTATGCGGATTGGAACGACTGTTTACGCCTCGGATACTACGGGGAAAGTGTATTTGTCGCGTTCCAGGTGCATTTAGGGCTGAATGTGTACGCCGACATCGCGGACCGGTTGGGCAAACCTGACGAGGCAGCCTGGGCGCGTGAGCAGTGCGCGGCATTGGACGTTAACATCCGGCAGACGTGCTGGGATGGCGAGTGGTTCATCTGGGCGATCGGTGACGATGGCACGGTCTATGGCACAAAGGATTACGACGAAGGCCAGATGTATTTCAACACCCAGGTGTGGGCCGTGCTGAGCGGTTTTGCCACGCCCGAACAGGCTCAGACGTGTATGGAGAGCGTGCACAAACACCTTGCCACGCCCTACGGCCTGATGCTCTCGGCGCCCCCATTTGTCAAAACCCCTGTGGACGTGATGCGGGCCGTGTTATTCAACAATGGTATCAAGGAAAATGCCGGCATCTTCAACCACACCCAGGGCTGGGGTGTTATGGCTGAATGTATGCTGGGGAACGGGGACCGCGCTTTCGAATACTACCGCGCCTTTATGCCCGCCGCCTATAATGACAGGGCGGAAATTCGCCAGATTGAGCCTTACGTGCAAGGCCAAACCACGTACTCGACGTTCTCCCCGCGTGCAGGTAACGCCCGCACATCCTGGCTTACGGGCGCGGTGCCCTGGGCGTACTACAGCGCAACACAGTATATATTGGGTATCCGTCCCGAAATGGACGGCCTGCGTATCGACCCCTGTATCCCGCATGATTGGGCGGGTTTTACGGTCACACGCCAGTTTCGCGGCAAGTCCATCGACATCGACGTGAAGAACCCTCACGGCGTGTGCAGGGGAGTGCGATCACTCACGCTTAATGGTGAGCCATTGCGCGAGGCGTTCATCCCCGCCGATGCACTGCTCGACCACAATCACGTAGAAGTCGTGTTAGGGTGATGTGCGAATGTTCAGAAGTCACGTTGTGGAACCCAAAGTCAACTACTACCGGCTGAAAACCGGTAGTAGTTGACTTTCTCTCTCAGGACACATGAGTGTCCACTGTCAGTTAGCCAAATCCAGGTCAATCATGACCTTCATATACTGGCCGTCCGAGTTTTCGATGGTGTGATACGCCTTCAGGTAATCATCAAACGCAAAACGATGAGTGACCAGCCGGTCCAGACGTATCTTACCGCTGGTTACCAGTTCTATGGCCCGCTCATAATCCTGTTTCTGATACATGGCGGTGCCCATCAAGTTGAGCTCCCAATCCTGCACATACCCCAGGTTGATGACCGGTTTCTGGCCGAAGACGCCAACAATGATGATGGTTGTGCCTTTGCGTGCGCATTCGATAGCCTGGGTAGCGGTTATCTCACTTCCCACACACTCCAGGGTCAAATCGGCGCGATCGGGACCAAAATCACGCAAGAGAACGTCCATGAGGTCTCCTTTTGCCGTATTGACCACATAATCGATCCCGCATTCTCTGGCTTTTTCCAGCTTATAGTCGTTAATATCAGTGATCATGACGGTTTTTGCATCCAAGGCGCGGGCAACTTGCGCAACCAGGTTGCCTATCGTGCCTGCACCTAACACCAACACGTTTTTACCTGAGGCGCCACCGCCCCGGCCCACAGCATGAACCGCTACCGCCACCGGCTCGATCATGGCAGCATGATCCAGCGGCATGTCGTCCGGCAGTTTGAACACGTTCCATTCCGGAAGGGCAAAGAACTCCTGGGCGGCCCCGCCCGTTTGAAATCCCATCACCTTAAGTTTTTCACAAAGGTGATACATGCCATGATGACACGGATAACATTCCCCACACGTCACCTGCGGTGTGCATGTCATCTTGTCACCCACGGAGATCCCTTTGACGTTTTTCCCTATGGCAGCCACTATGCCCGATACCTCATGGCCCTGCACAACGGGATAAGGGGTGTAGGGATGTAAGCCGTGAAAGACATGAATATCCGATCCGCAAACCCCGATGCGTTTGGTTTGCATAAGCACTTCGTGATCTTTCAGGGTCGGTTTTTCCACCTGACGGAGTTCGATTTTGCCGGGTGAGATCATGACTGCCTGTTTCATTTTTACCTCTGCGTAGATATGGCTCTAGGGCGTCGAGGTTCCGTTCCTGTAACTCAGGATGACGCCATAATCGCCTGATTTGATCTTCAATCGATATTACACTCGTACAGGTTCACGATCACTTTCCCACAGCGACTGGAATTCCGCACAGGTGGCTAACAAATCGTCCAGATGGCCTTCTGCCTCAATGCGCCCATCTTTCAGCACGATGATATGATCGGCGCGGCGTAGTGCGGCCTTGCGGTGCGACACCACCAGACACGTCGCTCGCTGATCCCTGAAGGCTCGTTCCCAGAGCGTGGCCTCGGTTTCGACATCCAGCGCGCTGGAGAGATCGTCAAATACCAGCAGTTCCGGCTGGCGAATGAACATCCGCGCTGCTGCCGTGCGCTGCATCTGCCCGCCGGAGAGCTTGACGCCTTTCGGTCCGAGCATGGATTCCAGGCCATCTTCCAGGTTTTCGAGATCGTCTTCCAATACTGCCGCATAGAGCGCAGCCAGCACCGCGTCATCGGTTTTGGGCATACCCATCAGGACATTATCACGCAGTGTCAGACTGAACAGGCGCGGCACCTGGGAGGTATACGCGCTGCGGGGCGGCACGAAAAAATCACCCAGGTTGTCGATCACGGCGCCGTTCCAGCGCACCTCGCCCGCATCTTTGGGCAGCAAACCGAGCAGCACGCGCAGCAGCGTAGTCTTGCCAGAACCGATCCGCCCGGTAATCGCCGTAAACTGGCCACGCTTCAGCCGCAAATTGATATCATCGATCCCGCTTTGAGTGCCGGGATAATGATAACTCAAGTGCGCCGCTTCGAGTTCGTGCAGCGCGTCGGCATCGGTCCTGGCCACGTCCACTACGGGCGGCAGTTCGCCGGAAAGATACACTTTGCTGAATGCGATCACTGCATCGTTCGGCGCACCTTCCATCAATCGATGTAAGCGCTCCAACGACACGCCGATCTGCCGGTAGCGGGCCAGCAGCAGGCCAACAAACGCCGTCAGCTCGCTCACAAACTCCAGGTAGAAAGCGAACAGCGCGAAATCACCGATGGTGAAATTGCCGCGTTGCATGGCCTGCCCGGCCAGCAGCAGGATCACGCCCGTGCCCAGCGTAACGGCGTTACGGAAGAACGAAAACAGGATTTGCTCGAACAGAACGTCTTTGAGCACGACCTTGCGGCGCGCGTCATTCAGCGTTTCAAAGTGCTCGATCACGCCCTTCTCTGCGGTTGCGACCTTAACAGCCTGCGCCGCGCCGAAGATTTCGCCAATAAAGCCGGTCACGATCCCGGCATGTTTGCGGCTGGCGCGGCGGTACTTCTCGATGCGCTCGCTCGCGGCGTTCGCTCCGATGCCCACCAGGATAAACGGCAGCACGGCCAGCAGCGTGATCTGGGTATTGATGCTGAACATGATCGTAAACGCGATGATGCCAAAGAAGATCATGCCCAGAACGTCATTCACCCACAGCGCAAACAGTGGTATCTCGAATACGTCACCCCGGAAGCGGCTGACAGCCTCGCCGGGCGAGTAGGGCAGCGCCTTCGCGCCGGGCCGCTTGAGCACGTTGAGCAGCAGGTTCTTGCGTAACAGCGTCATGGTGTGGACGAAGTACGGAATGTTGGTCAGAATCAGGCCCCAGATGCCCGCCAGCCGTGCCAGTTCCCCGGCAAACAGCAGCGCCACCAGTGCCCAGATGCCGAAACGCGCGTCTGCGCCATCCGACAGCAGGTTGAAGAATTCGCGGTTGAGCAGCCCTGGCATCTGCCAGAAAACATTGAGAAATAACATGGCGATCAGGTTGGGCACCCAGAAGCGGCGGCCATACACGATCAGCCGCCAGATCACTTTCCAGGTAGGGATCGGGGGCTTGGGGCGTCGTTTTGCGCGAGTTTGTCCGTTGGACGCGTTATCGTTTAACACGTCATCAGCCGTTGTCATACCAGAACCTCCGATAAACCGGTTTTTAACAGGCCGGAAAAACGCGAATCCGGATCACTGACCAGTCGCTCGCGGTCGCCATATTCGGTGATGCCGCCATCTTCCAGGATCATGATGTGATCGGCGCGCTGGACGGTGCTCAGCCGGTGGGCTACAATGATCGCCGTGCGGTTTCGGAGCAGACGGTCAATGGCGCGTTCGATCAACTGCCCGGTGGCCGGGTCGAGGCGCGAGGATGCTTCATCAAGAATTACTAATCCAGGATCGTGCAGGAAGACTCGCGCGAAGGCCAACAACTGCGCCTGTCCTGCCGAAAGACTCTTGCCGCCGGTTTCGAGTTCGGTATCCAACCCGTCGGGCAGTTTCCCGAACCAGTCGCCCAGCCCCAGTTCTTCGATCACGTCTAGAATGCGCGCATCGGGGATATCGCGGTTGAAAAAAGTCAGGTTGTCGCGCACGCTGGCCTGGAATAACTGGACATCCTGCGTCACCATCGCTACCCGGTGGCGTAATTGGTGCAGCGTCGGCTGGGTGACATTGGTCTGGTTGAGCGTAATGCTGCCACCTGTCGGATCGTAGAGCCGGAAGACCAGCCGGGTAATGGTTGTTTTGCCGCTGCCCGTGCGGCCTAACAACCCCAGCACGTGCCCAGGTTCCAGTCCAAAACTGAGGTTTTTTAGCACCAGATCGTCCTCGACGTATCCAAACGACACGTTGTCGAAAGTCAGCGCCAGCGGCCCACCGGCGATCTCTGCGCCGGGGCCATCCACGATCTTGGGCTGGAAGGCGCGCAGATCGGACAGCCGCTCAATAGCCGCGCCGATGTTTTGCAGGCTTTCCACCTGGGCGGTCAGTTCGCGGATAGGGCGTGCCATAAGCCCGGTGTAATGCAAGACGAGGTAGACGCTGCCGATGGTCAGCAGATCGTCGCGGTAAAGCCGGTACCCGGTCAGAAATGCTACCGTGTAACCACCCATCAGCGTTAAGCCCGCCACCAGGCGCACTACCATATGCATGTTGCCCGCCTTGCGCCAACATTGAAGTATGTGCGCGTGCAACTGGTACAGCCCACGAATGACGAACGGCACGGTCCCATTAGCGCGGATATCCTCGGTCCCGGTCAGGCGTTCTTCCAGAAAACCGAACAGATCGGCGTTGGCTTTGCGCAGGGCCTTGTCATGGGGCACAGCGATGCTGCGTACACGGTTGAGGGCGACGATCGTGGAAACTGCAAACAGTCCAAACGCGATCCCCAAGCGCCAATCCTCGAAAAACAGCACCACCACGATCGCCGCCAGCAGCAGGATATTGCCCAGGATCATGATCACCAGCCGGGAGAAGAACATCGACAGCTCGTTTACATCACCATCGATGCGCTCGATCAACTCGCCAGGGCTGATGTCGTTGTGGAAGGTCATATCCAGCCGCAGGCAATGCTCGGCCAGTTCGGCGCGCAGCCGGTTCGTGGCCCGCCATGCCACGTTTTCTCCCACATAAGTGGCGGCGACCGCGACGAACTGCTGAACCAGGGCCAGGCAAATAAACCCGATCGCCACTGTAACCAACACGGTGCCGTTGTCACCGGCCATCGCTTCATCGATGAAGTAGCGCATCAACTGCGGGATGAAAACTTGCAGGCTGATGCTGCCCAACAGCAGCAGCACCAAGAGCGTGGTATATCCCTTCTGGACTCGCAAATGGTCAACAAGCAAGTCCCAATACTGCTTAAGTGGGATGTTCATAACAAACCTATGCCTTTGTTGGTCGCTAAGGTCTTCGGTAAGTGACGCCGTGAATCACGCCGGTTGCCAGAGTCCGGCCAGAAACGAGAAAAGATTCCAGGGTTTGCCGCAAACCCCGCCAGTGGAACGCGGTGACAGTCCCAGGAGAGGATATTTATTGAAACATGGATAGAGGATCATCATCCCAACTCACTGCCCCCTTGAGGAATATCCAGAGCTTTCACATCATACCATAAGAGGTTGCGAATGGGAACAAGAGAACCAAAAAAATCCCAGGGCGATTGTATATTGGTCAATTCTGCCCGTTCGAAGGATTTAGAACGCCTTCCTGAGGGTTTCAAAGGGTCAGAACCCGACAGAAAACTGCCATATGCACATGCTATGCACATGCACTTGTCCTGCTTTCCGTCCAAATCTCATTGACAAACCTATACACTGAGTGTACAATTTTTCTAACAATAAATTAATCACTCGGCGTATAGGTTTCATGTCGGTCAAAAATACACTACTCGCCCTTCTCTATCAACGTCCCATGCACGGCTATGAGTTAGGCAAACAGCTCAAACTGACTGTTCATGCTGAGTGGGATGTTAAACCAGGGCAGATCGCCAGCACGTTAGCCCGCTTGAAGGACGCTCATCTGGTCGATTATGAAATCGAAGAAACAGATGATGCGCCGGATCGCAAAGTCTACTTCATCACCAATGAAGGATTGGACGAACTTCGTCAGTGGTATCTCATGCCAGAAGTGCGCGAGTATCGCTTAGGTGACACCTTCTACGTCAAGCTGGTGCTGAGTCTGGTTGGCGGCCCGATCAACCCCGAACAAGTGCTAATGGTACAGCGGCGCGAGCTTTACCAGCAGTTGCATGAGATCACTGAGATGCGCCGCCAGGCTGACCTGCGGACACAACTTCCCTGGGTGATGCTGCTTGACAGTGCTGTCATGCACCTGGAAGCCGATCTGCGCTGGATCGAAATGTGTGAAGCACGTTTGCCCGATCTCAAGCGTTACGATCCTCCCCGGCCAAAACCCAAAGCGCGGGGACGGCCTCGGCATAGGACAAGGCAAAAAGAAAAATCGATCCCCTCTGGTGATTAACAATACGAGGCAAGCAATAAAAAGAACCGTTTGGGCAAATAAGAAACAGGCGGATGTGATGCGGCGTTTTCTTGCCCCCAGTTGACAGAAAGTGAAACGGAAAAATCATGCCAGTAGTACGCACCGAATCATTGACGAAAATTTACGGGGATGCCCCCCGGCAGGTCCGCGCATTGAATGAGGTATCACTCAATATCGATGCGGGCGAATTTGTGGCGATCATGGGTTCCAGTGGATCGGGCAAAAGCACCCTGTTGTATAACTTGGGCGGCCTGGAAATGCCCACCAGCGGCCAAGTATGGTTCAATCAAACCGATCTCAGCACGATGAATGACAACGAGTTGTCACAACTGCGCCGCCAGCAGATCGGGTTTGTGTTCCAGTTCTTTAACCTGATTCCGGTGCTGACCGCGCAGGAAAATGTCGCCATGCCGTTAATCCTGGATGGTGTGTCGCACCTTGACGCCACACGCCGCGCTGACCAGGCGTTGGAAAAAGTAGGGCTAAGTGAGCGCAAAACACATCGTCCGGCAGAGCTTTCGGGTGGGGAACAGCAGCGCGTCGCAATAGCACGAGCGCTCGTTACAAACCCCGCGTTGATCCTGGGTGATGAGCCAACCGGCAATCTCGATTCGCATTCTGGCGATGAGGTCGTCAGTTTGTTACGCAATGTCGTTGATCAATGGGGGCGCACATTGGTCATTGTCACCCATGATCCGCGCATCGCTGCCCATGCTGACCGGATCATTTTCCTTAAAGACGGGCAAATTGTGGACGAAACTCATCTCAAGGGACAGGCCAGCGCTGATCAAATCCGCGCTCAGTTAAGCAAAGTCGCCGTGAGCTAAATCAGTCTCTACCTTTTATTCCCTGCGCAATGGGAGGGGATAAAAGGATAGGGACGGAACAAGGAATGTGAATCATGAAAACCTCAACCTGGTTGCAAATGGCGCGGATGGCATGGCAGTATTTGAAGAGGCGAAAACTGCGGACAGCCCTCACGACGCTGGCGATTGTGTTTGGTGTTGCGCTGATCTTTGCCATCAATCTCATCATGCCCAGCGTCCTCGATATAATGAAGGAATCGCTGGAATCTGAAACGGAAGTGGTTGATCTCAGCATTGTGGATCGCATCGGCGAATCGTTTGATCCGGCTCCGTTGACTGAAACCTTGTTGAAAATCGATGGGGTGGAAGGCGTATCAGGGGTTTTGCGCCGCCGCATTATTCTGCCGGCAGACAACAACCCGCTGGGTGACATCTCACGCATTGAGATGATCGGTGTTGATCCAGCCACTCAATCCGCTGTGCGGACGTATGATCTGCGCGAAGGACAGATGCCAAAAGCCGAGGGCGAAGCGGTAGTGTCTGCGGAACTCGGTAAACTGGGTGAAACGATCGCGGTGACAACGGCCAATGGCCTCAAATCGTATACTATTGTTGGGCTTCTGAAAGACGATCCCACTGTCGAGCGTCTGATCGTCACGCTGCCGGATGCTCAAACCGCGCTGAATCTGGTTGGTCGTGTCAATCTTCTAGAAGTGGCCTTTAGTGCTGGCGTTGATACCGACAAATTAAGCTCGCAGATCGAGGAGACGCTCGGCGATCACTATCTTTATAATGTCACTTCGGAAGAGGAATTTAGCTTCGCAGAAGTAGCCTATTTGATGCTCAACCTGTTTGGCATGATCGCGCTGTTTATGGGTGGCTTCTTGATCTTCAATACGTTTCGGACAGTCGTCATCGAACGCCGTCATGATCTGGCGATGCTGCGAGCAATTGGCGCGACCCGCCGCCAGGTTATGCAACTGATCCTGATCGAAAGTGTGCTGCAAGGCGTACTTGGAACACTGCTGGGCCTCGTGTTGGGGTATCTGCTCACGCTGACGGCTACAGATTTTTTGGGTAAATTTCTCGACCAATTTATGGCTGTGGAGGATTTAGAAATCACCTTCCAGCCTGGCGCCTTTGCAATAGCCATTGGTATGGGTGTTCTCTCAACCCTGCTGGCGGGTTACTGGCCGGCCCGCCGCGCCGGACGGACGTCGCCCTTGGATGCGTTGCGCCCCATGACGGCCAGCGATCTACAAAAGGCGAATCGCTGGAGTCTGATCATCGGCTTTGGGATAATGGTCGTCGCGGTACTGATGTTGATCGGCAGTGACAGCAGCGCCGCCTTTGGCGCAATCCTATTCCTGATCGGTGCGGTCATCGCCGGGCCAGGGCTGGTCGTGCCGGTAGCGCGCTTGTTCAATCCCCTGTTGACCCTGTGGTTTGCCCGCGAAGGTGATCTGGCACGCAATAACCTGATCCGCCAGCCAGGGCGGGCAGCGATCACGGCCAGCACGCTCATGATAGGCCTGGCTACCTTTATCATGGTGGCTACGCTGGTCAGCGGGATAGTGGGCTTTACACATGATCTGGTTGAAAGCAACTTTGCCAGTGATGTAATGCTGATACCACCGGCAATTGCCACCTATAGCAGTCTCGTTGGGGCAGATGAAAATCTGGGGAATCAGTTACGCGAACTACCGGAAGTGGAGTTGGTTTCAGAACTACGTCATGCCGCCAGCGTCAAAGACAACTTGAATCTGGACGTGTTCGGGATCGATCCGAACACTTATCCCCAGGTTGCGCCTTTTATATTTGTAAAGGGCGATCCTGAGCAAGCCTATGCCGACCTGAGCCAGGGGCGCACAATGATCATGAATTCGTTCCTTGCTTCGTCATTGAACCTGGAAGTGGGCGACGAGTTCACCCTGCCGACGGTAGAGGGCGACCAGCAGTATCGACTGGTGGGCATCGGCAATGACGTACTGAACCTCAAGCTCAATGCGATCTTCATCTCGCATGAAAACCTGCAAGCTGACTTCCACAAAAGTGAGGCGATCATGTTGATGATCGATCTCACACCGGGCGCGGATGAAACGGCAGCAAAAGCGCAGATCGAAAGCGTAGCACAAGATTATCCACAGTTCACTGTAAAACTTGCGCGGGAATACCGAGAAAATATGATTGAAGCGGTGGAGAGCAGTATAGGCATCTACTATACGATCGCCATTTTGATCCTGATTCCGGCAGCGTTGGGGTTGCTCAATACGTTAACCATCAATATCCTGGAACGCACCCGCGAAATCGGCATTGTAAGGGCAGTCGGCGGCAGTCGTAAGCAGGTCCGGCGCATTGTGATTGCGGAAGCGCTGCTGTTAGGTTTGTTCGGCGCGGCAGTCGGGGTGCTGGTCGGGGTAGCGATGAGTTATGGCTTTACGCTAGTTTTCACCATGATCGGATGGAAAGTGCCGTATGTCTTCCCGGCGATAGGCATCATCGCGGCGATCATTATCGCAATTATGCTAGGGTTGTTTTCCAGCATTCTTCCAGCGCGGAACGCTGCCAGGCTGGATATTATTCGCGCTTTGCAGTATGAATAAAGCCGTTCCAGAATATAAAACGCTCGTTTGCTGCGCGTTAGAGTAAACTCTGGCAGCAGGAGGGTGAGGCAGGGAACAAAAGCCGGAAGGTACATAGTCAAGCCGCACGTATTGAAAGGCAGCGAACGATGGATGTATGTGGCGCGGGTCCGCCGCCATTATTCCTCATTCCCCTTTTGATGCGATTACCCTGAAATTATGCATTGACGTGTTGCCGACGATTGGTATAATACGGTTTGTCGGGCGACGTAGCTCAGCGGTAGAGCAGGGGACTCATAAGCCCTTGGTCGTGTGTTCAAATCACACCGTCGCCACACCTGACCCTCTGGTCCGTTTCAGAGGGTTTTTTGTTTGATCCGCTTTCCTACTCATGCCCACTTTCCCCAAGTGGGCAACCTGCGTACACTTGGCATGAAGCTCGTTATCATCATCCATGTTGGGAGAAGCGTAATATGACCAGGCGTCCTGATCCATTTAGCCAGCCCAAATTGGAAGAAGTCCTGCTTGAACTTGGATGCCCGGAATCTTTTATTTCGTCAACGATCAGTAATTACCGGCTGTTTGTACCGCTGCTGTTTGCAGAATTGGGCGAGGAACGTATTCTGGAGATCGTGGCGGGTGTGCGCGATGAGTTTGGGCTGGCCGATCAGCACAACGCCTGGCGAACATCAGCGCGCCACCTTGTCGCCTGGGCCAAATATGTTATTGATGACTATCGCATCCGGCGCCAAACACAGATCACCCAGCTTCCGCCCAAAGATGATCAGCAGCAGCCCCGATTGTTCTAAATCGAGGAGACGGCTTTGTTCTGGTAACAAGGTTGGATACAATGGGCCGTTGTCAGACCAATTGGTTAGACTATGACACTCTGTACTCAGAAATTTACGAGGTGAAAAGATGAAACCGACGTTTGTGATATTCTTTGGTCCTCCTGGCTGCGGAAAAGGTACCCAGGCAAAAAAAGTGATCGAGGAATTGGGCCTGGTGCAAATATCCACCGGCGAACTGTTTCGCAAACACCTTAGCGGAAAAACTCCCCTGGGCATCAAGGCGCAAGACTACATGTCACGCGGTGAACTGGTTCCCGATGACATCACCATTGGCATGGTGCGTGAGCGGCTGCAACAGCCGGACTGCGCCGCCGGGGCGATCTTTGATGGTTTTCCGCGCACAGGTGACCAGGCTAAGGCACTGGACACACTACTTGAAGAACTTGGCGGCCCGTTGTCTATGGTTGTGAACTTTGATCTGCCGATTGAAATTTCACGCCAACGCCTGCTGGCTCGCCAGGAAGGACGCGCCGACGACAGCCCCGAAATAATCGAGAAGCGGCTGAACGACCACGCGCAGGTTGAAGCCAGCGTTATGCCCCACTACAAAGCTCAAGAAGGCATCATCAAAAACATCGACGCCAACCGTTCGATCGATGCGATTTATAATGACGCCCTTGCCCTGATCAAAAGCGTCATGGCTTGATCGTTTCCTGACTAAAATGTGTGTTTTGTGGTAGAGGGCAGTTCCATCACCCTCTACCCAAACAACAACTGTATTTACAGTGTCGATAAACAACACGATCCCCCATCCGCCCATGTTTATCGATCACAGGCAGCGAATTAGAATAGACAATGAGCGAACATAAACCATTATCTCACCTGGTTCCCGGTCAAAAACTGGGCCAATTTACCATTAAAAGTCTGATCGGTCGCGGCACAGATGGCGAGGTCTACCGCGCGTTTAATCCTGGATTAGGGCGCGACATTGCTATCAAAGTCTACTATCCCGGTGAACCCAAAACAGCCGACTTTATCCGGCAGTACCGCGAAGAAGTACAACCGATTGCCGATCTAAAACATCCGAACATCATCCGTGTGTATGACTTTAATATTGGAAGCAACGTATGTTATCTTGCGATGGAACTCATCGAGGGGGTTGGCCTGCGTGACCTGATCTCGATGCACCATACAGGGTTGAACCGTGACGATACCATCCGTGTGTTCAGCCAGATCGCGAGCGGTATTGCGTATGCACATGATCAGGGGGTTGTCCACGGCAATATCAAACCCGACAACGTGCTGATCGACACCAGCAAACGCCCGGTTGTGACCGACTTTAACGTGCCCTGCTTGGCAGCATTCGGCAGTTCGACATCCCGTGAACTGCCCAGTTCAGCCGCCGTCTACATGGCACCCGAACAGTTCGCCGGGGAACATCCGTGCCCGCCGTGTGATATCTATTTACTGGGTATCCTGCTGTATGAAATGGTCACCGGCGACGTACCCTTTAAGGGCGACACGTTCGAAAGTATTGCCGCTCAACACAGTAAGGCGTCACCAAAATCGCCCAGTCACATCAATATCGATCTTGATCCGCGCATTGAGCGGGTGATTCTCAAAGCTCTCGAAAAAACGCCCGATGACCGGTACCCCACAGCCCGCGATATGCTAACCGATCTTGAACGCCGCGAAGTCGTCAACGAATATGATACAGTGACGTTCGACCGGCAAACAGCCGAACTGATCCGCAAACGTCGTTCGGAAATCATACGGTTTCACAAAAGCCGGTCAGATGTGCCCACCGCTGAGATTCGCGCCGTCAAGGTAAAACGTAACCTGACCCTGCCACTGGCCGTGGTGGGGATTATCCTGATTATTGCCCTTGTAGTGGCGGCGGTTTTGCTGATATAAAAACCG
Source organism: Anaerolineae bacterium (assembly GCA_016930015.1). GTDB lineage: Bacteria > Chloroflexota > Anaerolineae > Aggregatilineales > Aggregatilineaceae > JAFGHR01. The sequence goes on from JAFGHR010000121.1 coordinate 51,212, forward strand.
ATTGTTACTGTACTGCACAGAGGGGGTAACAATCGGTTTCGCCAATCACACCAAAGGTGTCAGGGGTTATTTGTGCAGCTTAGGAAATGACGAGTCACCTTCGAACACCAGCACATGCCCATTGCCTAAATGCGCGTCGATGGTCACAACGCCTGCCCCACGCTGCACCGAATCATTTCCCCAAATGGGGGATAAACCACACTCGCAGACCGGTAAAAACGCCTTGCCTTCTTCGGCGGTTTCCATGCTTGAGTTCGCCACAATGGCAATGGTTTGCTCCGCGTTCTGACGCGCCAATACGATAAAGTGCGGGTTATCACTATAACCCAAAACCAGCGTCGCCGGGTCCGGATCGATCAACAGGCTGGCGTATTTTTTACGTATCTGGAGCGCATAACGCACTGAGCCAAGCAGGTTATCGGGACGCGTCCAATTAAACGCCCACCCGCTGAACAGGGGCAGCGTCTCGGCGGGATTCTGGTCGATCATCTCGTCGGTGAAGCCCAGCCCGGTGTTAATTGGTTTCTCTTCCATGAGTTCAAACCCGCTGTGAATGAACGGAATGCCGGGAAGGACTACGCCGAAGATCAGTGCATAATGAACATAAGCAAGGGGCTGCGGACGGCTGAACGCACGCGGCGTGTTATGGCTTTCGGCTGTCGCAAAAAACGGGAGGGCTAACCGTTCGTGCGCCATACGCCCCAAAAACTCGCGGAATTTGTCCGGCACGTGCAGATCAAACACCATGTAACCCAATACGGCATTGTAACCTTCGTCAACGCTCTTGTGTTCGATCAGGAAGTTTTCATCCCAAAACGCAAAATCGGGGTTGATCTGGCGGGCTGTGTCAACGACACGCTGTTTGAGCGGCATTGGCAGCGCGTGGCCCATGTCGATCATCACGCCGTCGATGCCAAACCGCTCCTGGTAATGCGGGATAACACCAACGATCGTATCCCAGAGATCGTTAACAGCATGTTCGGGTTTTGCGAACCGCTCATCATACATGCGGAGGGTGTTGTAGGCAATGTAGTTAAAATCGGCGTGATCGTACATGCGTAAGTAGGTCACGTCGGTCCAGGGCGGTTGGTTGTCGTCCGGAGGCCAATCGGCAAAGGCACCCGGCACCCGCACCCGCGTACCGTCATCCAGCACGCCAATCCAGCGGCCATTTTCCATGTGAACCTGATCGGCACGCGGCGGCGCGGTAAACATGTCACGATAAGTTTGTGGTGGGGCGGGAAGGTCTACAAACTCACCGCGATTAACCTTGTCTTTGACAACGGCCAGATCACCTGCGGGGAAAACCGGATTACCGTACGCGCCGGGATCATCATCGCCCGGTTTGCGATCCGGCACATTTTCACGAATCCAGTAAAACCATTCCGGATGTTCACCAATCCAATCGCCGTCTTTGGACGCGGTGCGCAGCACAAACTCCATGACCACCCGCATACCCAAACGGTGCGCCGCCTCGACAAAACCGGCAAACAGCGTGTCGGCGTCCAGGCCAAGCACAGGCTCGGCCAACTTGTGATCAAGCTCATACGGGTTCCGAATCCCGTAGGGTGAGCCCAGCGTGCCTTTTTTGCCATCCTGACCGACCGCCGTAACCGGCAGCAAATGAACCGTATTCACGCCCAACTGCTGGATGTACGGCAGCAGGGCAATACACTTGAGCAGTGTGCCGGTGTCCCGCCAGCCATCGGGTGATGGCTCGATGGACAGCGCATCATCATGGGCGTGATCGTAGGCGCTCGTCACGCGTGGGAACAGGTTATAGATGATCGCGTGTTGTGTCCAACTGCCATTTCCTGATCCACGAACCAACGGCAGCGGTTCAGCATCAACTAACGATTGCAGCCTGGCGGCATAAAAATCGAACGGGTTGACGGCCTGGGCAGCCGTTGTTTCGTAATCGGCCCACAACCCCGGCACATAATAGGGCGTGGAAAGTTCTCGGCGATTCTGGTGCAGGGCTGAAATAATGTGTTGCAGCGCAGACATGAATAAACTGGACTCCTGAAAAGGTTAACACAGGTTATTATGGCATACGGGAGAGATCATAGTGGCGACATGCTGTAACGTCAAACACGCAGCCGGGTACGTTTTAGCATACCGGCTGATCCCAACAACCGGAACCATATAAAATAGCTCACGATCCAGATGTTACTGGTTGTACCCCACTCCGAACACGTCCAGCATCAGGCCGCCAATCTTGGACCGGTCGGGAACCAGAATCGCCTGTCCCTGCCACGTCACAGGGGTGACATACTGCCAGTCGAGCACACCGTTAGAAAAATTCCCCGCCGGGATATCTTTGATGTACCACGCGAGTTCTAACAACTGCTCCATCGACAACCCGGTATCTATGCCTGCTTCTAGCTCAGACCACAGTACGGGGGCCTGCACCGCGAGTTTGGGGATCATATCCAGGGCAAGCACTTTATCCCGAACAGCATAGATCACTTGCTGCTGGCGCTGCGCACGATCGATATCATCCGAGCTGTGGCGGCTGCGGGCATATTTCAGCGCGGTCGCGCCGTCGAGATGTTTCCATCCGGCCTCGATATAAAACGGATCGTAGCCATAATTCATGTCCGGGTAATTGGGATCATAGATCGCGTAGGGGACCTCGACATCAATCCCGTCGATCAAATCAACGATACGAATAAACGACGCAAAATCAACAAGCAGGTAATCGTGCACGCGAATGCCCAGGTTGTATTGAACGGTTTGCATCGCCAGGCGCGGCCCGCCGCCAAGCCCTTCATACTCACCCAGGCCATAGGCCGTGTTTACACGCTGCAAGCCATAACCGGGCACATCCACATACAGATCACGCGGAATGCTGAGCATCCCCACCTGATCAGTATCAGGGTCCAGGCTAATCAGGAGCATGGTATCGGTGCGGAAGGATGTTCCCAATTCGCCAGGGCGCTTGTCCATACCCATCAGCAGAATGGTAAACCGGCTGTCACCGTTCCAGGGCTGGATGATCATGCTCTCACCATCGCCCAGCAGTCCACCAGCTGACGCTTCGCCCTCATTCTCCAAAATGCCACCCGCGCCGTAGATCACCGAGGTCGGCTCGACTGCCGGTTCGCTGGTAGCCAGGGTATCGCCATCGCCGCGTGTAGCGTGTAACAAAAAAAACACCGTGATACTCATCACTGCCGTCAAACCCAGTAACGCCGCCGCGATCACCACCCACGCCCAGTCATCCGGCGCCCCGGCGTTACGGCGTACCTTGCGCCGCCGCAGACGATCACGCGCATGGCTGACAGGTATCTGCCGTTCGCGTGCTTGTGGCGCGGGCACAACCGGTCGCTGATCGGGAAAACTATACCAATGGCTGCCCTGGTTCCCCCTGATAGGCGGGGAATTAGGCGGCGGGCTGGCTGGTTGACCGGGCGGAACCGGTTTGTTGTGTGGCTGGGTCGGGACTGTATCGTCCGTCATAGAGCGCTCCGTCACATGGCGATAACATTGTGTCTGTATTCTAACTGTAAACAAGACCAATCTCAATGTGCTACAATCCGGCTGTTGTACTACGCCAGCCCATTGACCTGCCGCCACTACAGGAGTGACTATGAGTTACACAATCTGGCGCCTGCTGCTAACCGGAACCGCCGATGGCGCGATGAATATGGCCGTTGATCAGGCTATTATGGAAGCGGTTGCGAACGACGAAACGCCGCCTACCCTGCGTTTTTACGCGTGGGAACCACCATGTTTGTCGCTGGGCTACACACAGCCCATTGCCGATGTCGATCACGAACGACTGTCAGCGCGGGGCTGGGGACTGGTCCGGCGCATCACCGGCGGGCGTGCCATTTTACACGCGGACGAACTGACATACAGTGTCGCGGTCAAGGCCAGTGATCCAATCGTGGCCGGTGGTATCGTTCAAAGTTACCGCCGTTTGAGCCAGCCCTTGCTGCACAGTATGCAAAATATGGAAACCGACGCCCACGCCGACAAACTCACACAGCGGCATCCTGACGCAAAAGGCCCGGTCTGTTTTGAAGTGCCCAGCCACTATGAGATCACCGTGAGCGGTAAAAAGCTGGTCGGCAGCGCCCAGGTGCGAAAATTCGGCGCCGTTTTGCAACACGGCTCATTTCCCCTGACCGGTGATATCACGCGGATTGTTGATGCCCTCGTGTTCGAGAACAACGATAAACGCGAAACGATCCGCAGCCGTGTTCGCCAGCGTGCGGCCACACTCCGGGATGTCACGGGACAACTTGTTACCTGGGAACAGGCCGCGCAGCGCGTAGCAGCCAGTTTCCAGGACGTGTTTGACCTGACGTTTGTCACCGAAAAAACGCTTACCCCGCAGGAGAAAACACGCGCAGATGAACTGCGCGCGTCACAGTATGCCACTGATGAATGGAATGCCCGGTTTTAGGGAAAACAGTTTTCGCTCGGCGGTACTTGCTCGGTGCTGCGCTGGAATTCAAACGCCACATCGTAACCCAGCGCTTTGATCAAATCGGCGATGCTGTCTTCGGCGTTGTGATACGCCACGTCAAACAGGTCGTCACCGTTGATCGTTTGAATTTCATGTTCCAGGGCTTTTTCGCGCAGTTCGTCCAGTGAGCGGTCATACGCAGCGTCTTGCAGATCGGTACGAATATCATCACAATCCTGCACAAACGGAATGTCGGTGCAACTGCTGCTGACAACTTCCGGATTCCGCAGCGCACAATCCAGAATTTGAACCGGCGGGAGTGTAATCGTCAGGTGGCCGTCTGCATTAACAACCACGTCTGTTTCGTCAAACAGCGATAGATCGATGCCGACCCCCACCGAACCAATGTAACTCATTTTGAGCCTGGCGTCCGGCGCAGCCCCGGTATCAACGACTTCTTTGGTGATCTGCACCTCGCCGCTGGCGGTCTGGAGCACCGACATATCACGTATACCCAGGATAATAACCTGTGTATCAACCACTTCAGGCTCAGCATCTTCGTCGAAACCAAAAACCGCCAGGAAGTTGTCCAGCGGGTCGCGTAAAAAATCAAACGCCTTGAGCGTGATCACCATCATCACAAACGCCAGCACCACTGCGATGACCAACATCGGCAGGCTGGCATACGTCGTGCACGACCGGACCAGACCCGACCAGGGCCAGGGCAGCAGCGAGGGCCAGCGGCGGCGGCGTTTGCGCTGGACTGGACGCTCCGCGCGCTCGGCAACAGCCCATGATTCACCGGGATCAATAATAGCATCCGGACGCCTTACGGCAGGTGCGTCATACCGATCCGGATCGCGGCTATCGTCCTGAGCAGGTGGTAATCGTGATGACATTCCGCTTCTCCCTATGTGTAGCCCTGTATGGGTTGTTTACGTATTCACGGCCCTATTGTTGCATAACCGGGTGGCATCAACAAACGGCAAAATAGGCTACTGCGGTTCAGCCAGCGGTCGAATCTGGTACAGATCACCGTCAGCAAAGCCCCGCTTGCGGTAATAGGCGCGTGTGCCCACCGACGATATCACGGCCAGCCGCGCATAACCCCGTTCAGCCGCGATGTCTACCGCGCGTTCGATCAACAGCGTGCCCAGTCCGCTGTGCTGGGGACGGCCCGGCACGTCTTCCCCGACCGACAGCGCCTGTCCGTATACGTGCACTTCGCGGATCATCGCGGCGCCTGCCAGCTCGTCCAACAGGGGCGCCTGCTCCGGCAGCGAGAGCCGCAAAAACCCGGCGATGCGGCGGTCAGCGGTGATGATCTGCAAAAACACTTCTTCCCCGATGCTGGACGCATACCACACTTCATCCAGGTGCAGCGCATCAAGGGACACCGTCTGTCCGCGAATCTCCCTGGCACGGATATCAGGGCTGCGTTTCCCCTGGGCTTGCAGCGCACGGTCCACGACCTGCCGAAAGTTCGTGGTCATATTTCCGGTCACAATATCCGTTGACGGGATATCGCGCACTACGCGGGTCAATCGGCAGTATTCCGGTGTGTGCTGAAAACACGCTGTCAGCACATGCAGCAGTTCGTCATGTGTGTAGGGCTGCCAGCCGCCCTCACGATATACCTGCATCAGTTCGGCGCTTTCGATCAGCGAGCACGGGTAAATTTTGAGTTCGTCCGGGCGGAAACCGGGATCGGTGAACAAGCGCTGGTAGTCTACAATATCCGCTTCCGGCGTCGAGCCGTACAAATTCGGCATCCAGTGGGCGTGAATCTTAAAACCAGCCTGCCGCAGCAGTTTGACCGCTTCACACGTCCGTTCGACCGTGTGCCCGCGTTTGTTTTTCCGCAGGATGTTATCATCCAGGCTTTGAAAACCGATCTGCACTTTTGTCGCGCCCAACCGCCGGATGCGGATCACTTCATCAACGGTCAGGTTGTCCGGGCGTGTTTCGATCACCAGACCAACACAGCGGCATGGCGCGTGTTCGTTTTCCCGGTGCGCCGCTTGCAGCTCGTCCCACGTTGCGTATTCGTCTACGAGCGAACACTCGCGCTCACCACGCGCGATAGCCTGGGCCTGCTCCCTGGAACGGTGAATTTCATCCCGGTAAATGACCTGCACGACCTGGTTATAGGTGCGGTCGAACCGGGTGCCGTCGATCACTTCGACAGCTTCCGTTTCCACTACTTCAGGTGACGGGTAAAACTGTGATACCTGTCGCAGAGCGTCCCAAACCTCAGCCGTGTGATCGATGCCTTTCCCGAAATCATGCAGCGCGTCAAACGCCCGCTTGATAAACCAGACCTGGTACGTTTCGGGATAAAACGACCATGTGCCGCCCAGAATAATGAGTTCGATCTTGTTGGTGGGATGCCCGCCGCTGTACAGCGTTAACAGGCGTGAATAGGTCTGCAAATAGGGATCGAAGGCGTTTTGCTCGGCCCGCTGCGCCCCCGGCTCACTTGACAGATAACTTTTGGGCATACGGACATCGTTCGGGCAAAAAATACACTCACCGGGGCACGGAAACGGCTTGGTGAGCACCGTTACAGGAGTCACGCCGGACATGGTGCGCACCGGTTTTAAGCGCAGGCGCTCGATCACAGACGGGTCAAACGGTGGCAGTCCGCCCGTCCCGGCAAATGCGCGGTACGCCTGGATCAGATCGTTCTTACTGAACAGGCCGCGCCCATCTTTGGGATAGTCCTTTAGCAGACTCACCAATCGACGCTGCGAAAGGTTGGGTTCCCGGACCACAGCGTGTAAGATCGCTGTCAACGGCTCGCGATACAGGTCTAGATCAATCGGAGGTTTAAACGTTTTACTCATCACTCACACAACATCGCCCACTCACTATCAACCGTACAATACTAACATGGATGAATCAACAGTTAAACGCCTGAATCAGATCAATCGGCAGTTTTACCGCGTCACTGCCACCGATTTTGACGAATCCCGCAGCCAGCCCTGGGCCGGATGGGACACACTGCTGCCGTACCTCAAACCGCCGCTGTCGGTGTGTGACACCGGGTGTGGCAACGGGCGCTTTGGCGTGTTTCTGGCCGATAACCTGGGGCCGGACCTGTCCTACGTCGGTATTGACAGCAACTCAACGCTGCTGGACCGGGCGCGGGTAGCGCTCAGCGCGGTAAAAAACGCCCGGTTTGAGTTGATCGACGTGGTCGAACAGCCGTTTGACCTCGGCACATTCGACCTGGTCGCCGCGTTTGGCGTGCTGCACCACATCCCCGGCAGCGGTCAGCGCCGCACATTTATGCAGCAGCTTGCCCGGTGTGTCGCACCGGGGGGACTGCTGGTTTTCGCGGCGTGGTGCTTTTTCGAATTCGAACGTTTTCGAAACCGCCTTGTGCCCTGGCCGGATGACATTCGGGTCGAAACACATGACTACCTGCTGGACTGGCGCCGGGGTGAGCGGGCCATCCGCTACTGTCACTATATCGACGCTGCCGAACACGCCGACCTGATCGCCGCCGCTGGTTTGACTGAATTAATCACGTACCGGGCCGATGGCCGCACAAACGATATCAACCGTTATAGCATACTCCGGCGAGACTCCCCATGAAAAACACCGGGCACGACTTCACCGCGCCGCACGCGTTACACGACGACCTGATCGCGTGGTTCGAGGCGCACAAGGCCGATTTACCCTGGCGGCGCACACATGATCCCTACGTGATCTGGCTGTCGGAGATCATGTTACAACAAACGCAGGTAACCACCGTAATCCCCTATTTTGAACGGTTTCTGGAACGTTTTCCCACCGTGCACGCATTGGCAAATGCGCCGCTGGACGACGTGCTCAAGCTGTGGGAAGGGTTGGGATACTACAGCCGGGCGCGTAACCTGCACCGCGCCGCCCGGATGGTTTTGAACGACCTGAACGGCGTGTTCCCATCCACAGTGAACGCTTTGCAGCAGCTTCCCGGTGTGGGCCGTTACACGGCAGGCGCGATCGCGTCGCTGGCGTTCGGCCTGGATGCGCCGCTGCTGGACGGGAACGTGATCCGCATCCTGACGCGGCTGTTCGACATAACCGGCGATGTGGGCTTAACCGCCACCAAAAACACGCTCTGGGAACTGGCCGGGCGGCTGGTTCCGAGCGGGCGCGCCGGTCCGTGGAACGAGGGCTTGATGGAGCTTGGGCGGCGCATCTGCTCGCCGAAATCGCCGGATTGCGACCGGTGCCCACTGTCCGCACACTGCGAAGCATACCGGATGGGAACCCAGCACGAGCGCCCGGTCAAACGCCCCAAAGCCAGAACACCGCACTATGACGTAACCGCCGCCGTGATCGAGCGTGACGATGGTTCCGTTCTCATCGCGCAGCGCCCGCATGACGGTATGTTAGGCGGGCTGTGGGAGTTTCCCGGCGGTAAGCGTGAACCGGGCGAATCGCTGCCCGATTGTCTTCGGCGTGAAATCCGCGAGGAACTGGGCATCACGATTCAGGTTGGCAGACAGTTAGGCACGGTCCGCCATGCGTATTCGCATTTTCGCATTACGTTGTATGCGTTTGCGTGCAGGCTGGTCAGCGGCACACCGCACGCCATCGAATGCGCGGATTGGACCTGGGCCACGCTTGACGAACTGGGGCAATACGCCTTCCCGGTAACCGATCAGAAAATCATCCGGATGCTGCGCAACGGTGAGGGGCAGCTCGGCATGGACCTGTGGACCTGATGCTCGCACGCGGTATTGAGCCACAAAGCCCACGTTGATATAATCGCTTCAACAGCCGTTTATTGTGAGCGTTTACCATGCCCGGAAAACAACTCAGCCGCCGCGAAGAAGAACAACTCATGAAAGAGGCTGGCCGCCTGCCACCCGGCCAGTCATTGACGCAAAAGTTCCCGGTGCTGCATTATGGCCCGGTTCCCGAAATCGACATCACGACATGGAGACTCAGTGTTTTTGGCGAAGTCGAAAACGAAACAAGCTGGACATGGGACGCGTTTCGACACATCCCGACCGTGACGCTCACCACAGATATTCACTGCGTCACCAGGTGGAGTATGTTTGATACAACCTGGGAAGGTCCGCGTTTTCGTGATTTTGTTGATCTGTTTGGCGTCAAGCCCGGCGCGAAGTTTGTGATCGCCCACGCACCGCACGGGTTTACCGCCAACCTGCCGCTCGACGTGATGCTCGAAGACGACGTATTGCTGGCGTGGAAATATAACGGCGACCTCCTTGATCCCGCGCACGGCTTCCCGGTGCGTACACTTGTCCCGCAGCGGTATTTCTGGAAAAGCGTTAAGTGGCTCACCAGGCTGGAGTTCAGTTCCGACGATCAACCGGGGTTTTGGGAACAGGCCGGTTATCATAACGAGGGTAAACCCTGGGAAGAACAACGAACCCAACGGTCATAGATGGTCTGGCACAGGCCCCTTACCACCCATAAACGCGCGGCGCTCCCCGACCAGTTTCATGATCAGATGGGAGCGCCGTATTTTTTGTTGCCGTTCACGGATGACTAACCTCGCCAGCCTTTATACAACGATCGTTTCGATCCCGGTTTCGGCTTTGATGGCGGGACTGAGCTGTTGTTCCAGGTATTCAAGCGTGGTTAGGTTGTCATCAGCGGGCCGCCCCAACACGATCAGTGAAGCACCAACTTCCTTAGCCGCTTCGACCAATGCCGTTTTGAAGTCACCCTCACGTACAACATAATCTGACTCGACGCCTGCTTTTTCGGCGCGTTCCTTGGCCATCAGCAGCAAGAACTCGCCCATGTTTTTCATTTCCTCGTCCATCCCTGGTACACGTGGCGCGGAATATTTGTCGAGGAAACGTGCATCAGAAACAAAGATAAATACCAACCTGCCGCCACGTTCTTTGGTCATCTCGATAGCACGTTCCTGGGTTTTGATGCTAGCCTCGCCACCACGTGTCGCACACAAAATAACATTCATATCTGTTCGACTAACCTCCCAGCACCTCAAAGCGAAATAGCAGCCACAAACTACCGACGATCAATGTAAGTATAGTCACAGGAATACTCACCCGCGCAAATTTGCCAAACGACAAGGGATACCCAGCACGTTCGGCGATGCCCGCTGTCATCAGGTTGGTTTCACCACCAATCAAGAAACCGTTGCCACCCATCGCCGACCCCATTGACAGGCCGTAATACAAAATTTTGCTGCTCACAGCGCCCGAAATATTGCCCGATAGATACTCGACAACGGGCAGCATCGATGCTGCCAGCGGGATATTGGCGATCGAGAATGATAGGAAACCAACACCGAGTGTAATCACAAATACACCCGCGTACAGATTATTACCAACTACATCACCCATGAATCCCGCAATCGTACCGATCAGGCCGACTTCCTGAATGGCACCCACCAGCATAAACAGCGCCATGAAAAAGACCAGGGTCGTCCAGTCCACCAGATTCAGCATTTTATGAACATCGGTTTCGACCCACACCAACATCACCGTAGCAGCCAGCAGCGCCGTCACAGCGGGCACCATTTCCAGGCCTTCGCCCATAGCAAACACCACAATGGTAAGCGCAAATACAAGCAGCGATTTGCGCAGCACGTTTATGTCTTTGATCTTGGCGTTCTGTTCCAGCTTGGCGTAGAGTGTCGGTGATATTCCTTTTTCGACCTGGGAAAAGACCGCGCGGAAGTGCCAAAGCACATACAAGGTCATCGTGATCAACGCCAATAGCACGCCAATGGTCTGGTTGACCAGAAAATCGTTAAACGAAATCTTGGCATAAGCACCGATCAAGATATTGGTCGGGGTGCCGATCAGAGTCGTAATGCCGCCAATGTTGGAAGCCATAATTTCGGGAATCAGCAGGGAGGTTGGTGGCAAATTGAGCGCAATCGCGATCTCCAACGTGATCGGCACCATGAGCAGCATGGTCGTAACGTTGTCAAGCAGCGCGGACGCGAGCGTGGTGATGATCACCAGCACAACCACCAGGATCACCGGCTGGCCCCGGCTCCATCGATACGCCATAAACGCCAGCCACTGGAATAACCCTGTTCCTTCGATCACGCTGACGACGATCATCATGCCCATCACCAGGAAAATCACTTCCCAGTTGATATATGTCAGCGCCCGTTCGAAGTTAAACACGTACAAGTCAGACAGGAGCTTGCTGCCAAAAAACGTAACTGCAAACACCACAGCCACACCAAACAGGGCGGCGGTCGCATTCGGCATTTTCTCAAACGCGATCAGCAGCAATACAGCCAAAAACGTGAGTGATGCCACCCAGAAACCAAGCGTATAACTGTAATCCAGGTTCACTTCGCCCAGGTTCACAGATTCGCCCTGGCTCAAAACCGCCACTTCTTCCGGTTCCAGCTCATAGGTCCACGTGTTGTAGTGCGGGTGAATCACTTCGATTTCGACAGACTGCTCTGGTGGCCGGGGCAGCGCCGCTTCCCACAGGCCATCTTCATGCGATTCAGCCGTTACCACCGGTTCTTCTTCACCATCCAGGAATACTTCGATCTCAGCTTCGGCTATGGCCTGCCCCTGCTCTGTAAGCAAAAACCCCAGCAGCGTCGATTGTTCCTGCCCATCGCCCTGCCCGTGCGCCGAATCCGGACCGGGAACCAACAACCCGACCGCACACAAAAGACACAACAAAGCAAATGCATAACGTAGGACGGATTGCCTCATTTTTTCTCCCAGTGTAAGGTTTCCATGAATAAGCGTGACAAAACACATTGACCGGCAGTTGCACCACCACGAGCGGCGGGCCGGACGCGATCTGTCCGTTATTCTATCCATTTCCGATTATATTACATTACGGGCGGACGTGCCCTTCACCGATAATGATCCACTTGTACGTTGTCAGTTCCTCTAGGCCCATCGGCCCGCGCGCGTGTAGTTTTTGGGTACTGATCGCGATCTCGGCGCCCAGCCCTAACTGGCTGCCATCGGTGAAGCGTGTTGACGCGTTCACATACACCGCCGCCGAGTCGATCTCGTTCAAGAACCGCTCAATCGAAACCGGATCAGTCGTCAAAATGCCGTCCGAATGGGCCGTGCCGTGCTGCTGAATGTGGGCGATAGCCGTGGCGAGATCGGGCACAACACGAATACCCAGGATCAAAGCCAGCCATTCCATGTCCCAATCACCATCAGCCACCGGTTGTACGTTTGCGGCACCGGCTAACAGCGCGGCGGCCTGTTCATCGACACGCAGTTCGACGTTATCCTGGGCCAGGCGTTCGGCCACGCGCGGAATAAATCCATCCGCGATCGACTCCTGCACCAGCAGCGTGTCGAGCGCATTACACACCGAGGGGCGCTGCACCTTGGCATTGTGAACGATCTCGACCGCGGCGTCCAGGTCGGCGGTTTCGTCAACGTAAAGATGGCAGATGCCGATCCCGCCGGTTATCACCGGGATCGTGCTGTGTTCGCGGCAGAACGTATGCAGGCCGCTCCCGCCGCGCGGGATGATCATATCGACGTAGTCGCTCAGGCGCAGCAGGTCGCTGACGTAACGCCGGTCAGTATCACGAATCAACTGCACGATATCCGCCGGGAAACCGGCGTTTTCCAGCGCGCGGCGAATGGTATCGACCAGCGCCATGTTACTCTTCAGCGTTTCGGACCCGCCGCGCAGAATAACGGCATTGCCGGTTTTTAACGCCAACGCGGCGACATCCACGGTTACATTGGGCCGCGACTCATAGATCACACCCAAAACACCGATCGGCACACGCCGTTTGCGTATCTGAAGGCCGTTCGGCATCGTTCGTTTTTCATATTCCTGGCCAACCGGATCGGGCAGTTCGGCGACGCGGCGCACATCGGCTGTGACACCTTGCAGCCGTTTGGCAAGATTCAGCCGGTCCAGAAACACGGGAGTTAAACCGGCCTTGCGGCCATCCTCCATATCGATCGAATTTGCTTCGAGAATGACCGCCTGATTAGCGTCGATTGTGTCTGCGATTGCCAGCAGCGCGTGGTTTTTCGCTTCGGTATCCATCTGGCGGAGTACCAGGGATGCTTGTTTGGCCTGCTGTCCGAGCACGTGCATGTCAATAGCCATAATGACTTCCTTTTTGTTTACATCAACACCAGATTGTCCCGATGTATCGCTTCGTCACCGTAGGTGTAACCGAGGATATCACAAATCTCTTGAGATTGGTGGCCGCGCAGCCGCTCTAATTCGTCGCTACTGTAGTTTACCAATCCCTTAGCCAGCGCTTTGCCGCGCTCGTCAACGACCAAAACCACCGCCCCGCGCGTGAATTCAGTCTCCGTCGCCCGGATACCTACCGGCAGCAAGCTGGCCCCTTCTTCCTGTAACACCCGTGCAGCACCGGCGTCGATTCGAATCGTTGCCTGTGAGTGTTCGGCCAACAACCATCGTTTGCGACTCTCGATATGGCCAACCGACGGCACAAACTCAGTTCCCAGGTCTTCACCGGCCACCAGACGGATCAACACATCCTGCGTGCGCCCGTTCGCGATCACGGTCTTGGTGCCACTGCGAGTAGCCAATTGGGCAGCCTGTATTTTGGTCACCATGCCCCCTACGCCCAGGCCGGACCCACTTGAACCGGCGAGCTGGTAGGTTTGCTCGTCAATGGCATCAACACGCGGGATCAAATATGCGCCGTGGTCAGAACGCGGATCATGATTATACAGCCCGTTCTGGTCGGTTAGCAGGATCAACATCATCGCGTTAAGCAGTACGGCGATCTGCGCCGAGAGATTGTCATTGTCGCCAACCTTGATCTCCTCGACCGCCACCGTATCGTTTTCGTTGACAATTGGCACAATGCCGTAGTTGAGCAGGGTATCCAGCGTATTACGCGCGTTCAGGTACCGGGTGCGGTCCGATAGATCACCGTGTGTCAGCAGCACCTGGCCAATATGCACCCCGTATAGATCAAACAACATGCTGTATACTTGCATTAGGTGGCCCTGGCCAACAGCACTCAACATCTGTTTGGCGGGCAGATGGTTGGGTACGGACGGAAAATCGAGCAGTTCGCGTCCAGCCGCCATAGCACCAGAAGACACGATAACAACACGGTATCCATCAGCCCGGAGCATGATCACCTGGCGGATGATTTCGAGCATGTGCGGACGAGACAAGCGCTGTGTCCCACCCGTCAGAGTAGATGTACCTACCTTGACGATGATTGTATGTTGAGGCTTCATTGTTCCCACGTCGTTTTTTGCCCTGTAGAGACACTGTTCAGCAATAAGTCTGCATTAGTCTATCGCACGGACCCGGTCGGGAATTTGTGCTTTTTGCATGGAAACCGCAAAGGCACTTTCTGCATCTAAATAAGTGGTTCACAACACGTTACCCTGCTACGATCATTAAGAGAAACACAAATGAGCCAGCGTAACCCAGAATAGGAAACCTTATGGCATCGTTAGTTGGAACAACAGATAACCCACTACGTGTAGCGATAATCGGTTCGGGGCCATCGGCTTTTTATGCAGCAGAACATCTACAAAAACAGCGTGATATGACCATCATAATTGATATGTTCGAACGTCTGCCCACACCATTTGGACTGGTCCGGGGCGGCGTAGCACCGGATCATCAAAAAATCAAGTCGGTTACCAAAGTATACGAGCGTATCGCCGAGCAGCCCGGCTTCCGCTTTTTTGGAAACGTAACTTTTGGAAAAGATATTGTATATAACGATTTAGCGGAACGGTACCATGCTATCATCTACGCCGTTGGTACACAAACCGATCGCCGCATGGATATTCCCGGCGAAGACTTACCCGGCAGCCACGCGGCGACTGAATTTGTGGGCTGGTACAACGCACATCCTGACTACCATGACCGCACGTTTGACCTGTCGGGGAAACGTGTGGCCGTTATTGGAAACGGCAACGTTGCCATGGATGTCATCCGCATCCTGGCCCGGACCGAAGATGAACTGCACTCAACCGATATCGCTGATTATGCGCTGGAAGCGCTGAGCAACAGCGGCATAAAAACGCTTTACCTGCTGGGGCGGCGTGGACCGGCGCAGGGCAAGTTTACCCCACCTGAACTGAAAGAACTTCAGGACATGGCCGGGGCGGATATTGTCGTTTCGCCCGATGAAATAAAACTCGATCCCCTGAGCGAAAAATACATTCAGTCCGGCGAGGATCGAGCTGCCGTGCGTAACCTTGAATTGCTCACACACTATGCCCAAAACCCCACAGACACCAAACCAAAAAAGATCGTCATGCGGTTTCTTGTGTCGCCGGTTGAGGTGCTTGGCACCGGACAGGTCGAAGCGATTCGACTCGTCAAGAACGAAATCTGCGAAAAAGAGCACATGTTGCGCCCATGCCCAACCGATGAATTTGAAATCCTGCCGGTTGACCTGGTCTTCCGCTCCATCGGCTATCACGGGGTGCCATTGCCCGGCGTACCATTTAACGAAAAAACGGGCACTATTCGCAACGACCACGGGCGTGTTACGGACGACTCCGGGACATATCGTACCGGCGAATACGCTGTGGGGTGGATTAAGCGCGGACCGAGCGGCATCATCGGCACCAACAAACCCGATGCGCAGGAAACCGTCACCCTGCTGTTAGAGGATGTAGGCGCAGGCAGGCTGCTGGCCCCGGCACATTCCGAAATAGAATCGCTGCTGGCTGAGCGCGGTATCCGGTTCGTTACATACGATGATTGGCGTCTTCTCGACCAGTTGGAACAAACATGGGGTGATGCTGTTGGCCGCCCACGTGTCAAGTTTTACCAGGTCGAAGACATGCTCCATGCCCTTGCAGATCATGCGGACATCCTCAATCCGCAGCTCTCGTCCTGAAGGATACAGTTTGAGGCGTTGGCCAGCATGTGCTTTTTTGCCATAACATACCAGCGCCTCACTCACCTGTTAAACTAACCCAGGCTTTCCCCAATTAAAAATCGTCCAACTTGTGTTGAACGATTCATATATAACGAACACAGATCATCATGCGCGCCTGCCGTGATCACGCTCCCTGTATGGAATTACAACCGGAAACGGCCAGGGTCAAGTTTACTCACATGCTCCTGGCTTGACGCCAAGATCGAATGTTTCCGAAATAACCGGGATATTATCCCACCAGCATTGTGAGTCGATAATGATGACACCGATCACGGATGTGACAATGCACAACACAAGAAAACACCCGCATCCCAGGATCACCCAGCGCCCAACACCACCACCTTCATACGGTTCTTCTTGATAATCATACTCATAGGCCATTGGCTGTTGGCCCTGAGGTGGCGTCCCGTAGGGTTGTTGAGGTGCCGCCGCGCTGGCGTAGCCAGCTTGAGGCTGCTGTTGTGACGGCTGCTGATTATAGACGGGCGCGGCTGGCGGCGCATACGCAGCGGGCCCAGCCTGGGGAGATCCGCCAACCATCGTCGCGGCGTGGGGTGCTTCAGCGGGTGCACCCGCGCCGACCACTTCATAGGCCAGGGTAACCGTTTCACCAAGCCCTATCATATCACCGTTAGAAAGCGGACGGGCGCCAGTCAGGCGCTGGCCATTGATAAACGTGCCGTTGGTTGATCCCAGATCCTCAAATGTAAAGCCACCGCCACCCTGAGTTAGTCTAGAGTGGTGACGGCTCACTTCAGGATCGTTGATCACAATATCATTTGTAATATCGCGGCCAAGCGTAATAATGCCCTTGTTTAATTCATAAACCTGGTTGGGCTGCGGACCACGACGAACAATCAGACGGAAGCTAGTGCTGCCCTGCATATACAATGCCTCCTCACGCGCAAGGAAGTGGCGGTATGAACACATGCGACGGCTCGGAGTATACGGGGATTAGGAACGGATGTCAACAAAGGCACTTTGCCGCGAGGCAAAAACGCCACTACCGCGATAGTGGCGTATCTGACCAGTGTTCGTCGTCCCCGTCGTTACTCCTACCTGTCCGGCTTCCCGATCAGGTAAAATCACGCAACTGGCGCGAGCGGCGTGGATGTCGCAACCGGCGTAAGGCTTTGCCTTCAATCTGCCGGATACGCTCACGCGTCAATCCGAACTTTTGGCCAACCTCTTCGAGCGTGTAACTACGCCCATTTTGTAACCCAAAACGCAGCCGCAAAATTCGCGCCTCGCGTGCCGTCAGTGTGCCTAACACTTCTTCCACTTTTTCACGCAACAGGTTCTGATAAGCGCTCTGTGTCGGGGTAGGTGTGGTCAAGTCCTCGATGAAGCTGCCCAGCTCGCTATCTTCTTCTTCGCCCACTGGACGCTCCAGGCTCATCGGTCGCCAGCTTACTTTGAGCATCCATTGGACTTTGCGCGGCTCCAGGTCCATGCGATCGGCAATTTCTTCGGGTGTGGGCTTGCGACCATTTTCTTGTTCCAACTGGCGGGCCGTTTTGTACAAACGCCGGATGCGGTCGGACATATGCACCGGAACCCGGATGGTACGTCCCTGGTCGGCAATGGCACGGGTTATCGTCTGGCGAATCCACCACGTCGCATACGTGCTGAAACGGTAACCTCGCGTGTAGTCGAACTTTTCGACGGCTTTCATCAAACCCAGGTTGCCTTCCTGAATCAAATCCAGAAAATGCACGCCGCGCCCCATGTATTTTTTGGCAATGCTTACAACCAGGCGTGTATTAGCTTTGATCAGGTGGTCGCGCGCCGCCCTGCCATCTTCTATGGTTTCTTGCAAGGCTGACAATATATCAGGCGCAACATTCCCATTCAGCCGGGCCAGTTCGGCGCTTGCCGCATTACCGGCCTCAAGGCGTTTCGCCAGATCAACCTCTTCTTCTGTGGTCAGCAGCGGTACACGGGCCATCTCTTTTAGATAGAGGCCAACTGTATCGTCGGATGATACCCCGCTCAGATCAAACGATTCATCATCGTCATCATCGTCATCAAGGTCGTCATCACCCAACTTACCGGCTTCAATATCGCCTGGTTTATCGCCAAAAACCTCAACACCAGCCGCGTTTAACCACATAAAAATATCTTCGAGTTGATCCATTGCCTCGTCGGCATCGGGCAACACTTCAAGAATATCATCAGTCGTCAGAAAACCCTGGTTATCTGCTTTTTCGAGCAAAGCGGCCATCAAATCCAACTGCGAAGTCTGATTCTCGGTATCGCCATAATCGTCGGTCAAAGCGAAATCCCCCTTTATCGTTCGATAAAGTCCATTGGGTTAGATCATTGATTCGTGGTTTTGTCACGGAATGTCTGCAAAATAGCCAGTCGAGGATCAATATCATCGCTGACACAATCGCATGTTCCCTCGTTCAGATTTTGACCACAGATAGGGCACAACCCTTTGCAGTCCGGTTTACAAAACACCCCCATAGGTACAGCCAGGATCACTTCTTCACGTACCAGGGGAGCCAGATCCAAAATACCCGATTCCTCCACAGAATATACTGTTTCGGAACCAGGCGGGAAGGAGAACAACTCTTCGATTTCTAACGACACGGGAACGGAAACAGCAGCCAGGCAGCGAACACATTCGCTAATCACACTGGTGCCCAACACACCCTGGACCAGCACGCCGCGTGAATTGCGACTCAAACGCAAGTCACCTTTTAGATAGTCCAGTATCAACCCGTCAGCCAGACGAATACAGGGAATATCTAACTCAGAGACACGGTGATAGCCTGCACTTTGGGCAAGTAGGAAACCAACATTAAACTTCAGAATACGAGGATTCACAAAATTCTGACGTTGCGAATGATTCACGACCGCAAGCCTTTATTACGGCAGGAAGTAAAAAACGAAGCCGCGCGCTCAATCAATGTCGGGATTTTTGAATGCGGCTATACGTTAGATATGTTTCACTGTCAGTGACATAATTATAACGATTCCTGTATTTTATGTCAAGCCAACAGCTAATTTATTAACCTAAAACAAACCAATACAGCCCTGAGAGCATATACCTTTGGGGTTTCTTATGTATCACATCCTGCCATAACAGACGCGGCTATCCATTTTTGTCAGGCGAACGTTGGTAGAAAATCGCTGTACGAGCCCATGCGAATCCGGTATAATTGCCCCGGCTTAAGCCAAAAACCAGCCATTTTGTACGGGTCATTGCTTCACATATCATAACAGATCGGGTGCTATGCGAATTCTTGTAACCGGAGCCAACGGGCGTCTAGGCAGTTCGATCGCCCAGTTGTTAAACATCGAAAACCACACGGTTGTGGGCGTTGATATCGACACGATGGATATCACTGATTCTGAAAGCGTTCAGGAAACATTTAGCGTTTCTCAGCCCAACCTGGTCATTCACTGTGCGGCCCTTACCGCCGTTGATTACTGCGCCCAACACCCGGATGAAGCCATCGAAACCAACGGGTTCGGCACACAAACCATCGCCCTGGCGTGCCAACAGCATGATGCAGCGATGGTCTATGTCAGCACCAACGAAGTGTTTGATGGCACATCCAACCGGGCTTATCGGGAGTATGACACACCCAACCCGGTCAATCCTTATGGATATAGTAAATACATGGGTGAGCAAATCGTCCGTGACCTGGTGAGCAGGCATTTTATTGTGCGCACCGCCTGGCTGTTTGCGCATGGTGGACGCAACTTCATTCACGTCATGCTGGATTTGGCTCAGAAGGGTAAACCCCTGCGTGTGGTTACCAATGAGATCGGCTCACCGACCTATACCAATGACCTGGCAGCGGCTGTTTGCCGGTTGATCCAAACCGACCAATACGGCATCTATCATCTTGTGAACGCCGGTCAGGCGTCACGATACGAGTTCGCCCGCCATGTCCTTGATTTGGCCGGATATACTATCATCCCAATTGAACCTATCACGCTGGAGGAATACCCACGCCCGTCACGTCCCCCCGAATACGCGAGCTTGCGGAACATGGCGGGCGCCCGGTTGGGGATCACGCTCCGCCCGTGGAAAGAAGCCGTAGCCGCGTTCCTGGACGTTGACCCGGTCGCCAGGCCGGGGGCAGAAAAGTAAACATACATGGGCGAAACAGTTGCCAGCCCCAGGCTTTCGGTCATCATACCGAATTGGAACGGGGCACATCACCTGAAAACATGCCTGGACGCACTGCGATCACAGACCTATGCCAACCTGGAAGTCATTGTTGCGGACAACGCGTCAAGTGATGGGTCGCTTGAACTGCTCGCCGATCACTACCCAGAGGTTCACGTGATAACTCTGCACGAAAACCAGGGATTCACGGGGGCATGCAATGCCGGCCTAAGCATCGCCACCGGTGACTATAGCGCGCTGTTGAACAATGATACGGAAGTTGATCCGGGCTGGGCCGAAGCCGTGATCGATACGTTCGCCCGGCATCCGGAAGCCGGGTTGGTGGCATCAAAAATGCTGTTGTTTGACCAGCGGGATCGGTTTCACACAGCCGGTGACCTGTATCGTGTAGACGGACGGTTGTTTAATCGCGGCGTGTGGGAAACAGACACCGGGCAATATGATGAAGAAACCTATGTCTTCAGCGCGTGTGGGGGATCGTCGGCCTATCGCCGGGCGATGCTGAATGATATTGGGCTGCTGGACGACGATTTTTTCTTTTCCTGCGAAGATATGGACCTGGGATGGCGTGCCCAACTCACCGGATACCGGTGCGTTTATAACCCGAACGCGATAGTATACCATCAACTCAAGGCCACTGGCGGCGGCCCGACAGCCAGTTTTTACGATGGGCGCAACGTGATCTGGATTCTGGTCAAGAACTACCCGGCGGCCCTGTGGCGCAAACATGGGTTTAAAATCATCCGCGCCCAATTGGGGCTTGCCTGGGAAGCCCTGCGGGCGTGGCGCGGCGCGGCAGCACGTGCCCGTTTGCGCGGTATGGCGTCCAGTGTCACCGGCCTGCGTAACATGCTGCGCAAACGGCGCGCCATTCAGCGGGATCGCCGTGTATCAATACCATACCTGGAATCTATCCTGACACCGATGCCGTCTGACCGCGCACACGATACACATAGAACGGAGTAACTGTTGGCAACCGAAAAAGACACTCAAAACGGGGAACGCCCGCTGCTCTCGATCGTTATCCCGGCGTATAACGAAGAAGCCCGCCTCCCCGATAGTTTACAAACCATTACCGAATACATCACGCAGCAAACGTATTCGGCTGAAGTGATCGTTGTTGACAACAACAGCAGTGACCGCACGCACGCTATCGCGCAGGAATTTGAAGCGAAATTTCCATGTGTGCGCGTGATGTTTGAAGGCGCGCAAGGCAAAGGGGCGGCGGTTCGAACCGGCATGCTGGCGGCCAAAGGTCAATACCGGTTTATCTGTGACGCGGACCTGTCCATGCCGATTGAAGAGATCGGCAAGTTCCTGCCACCGGCACTCAACAATTACGACATTGCGATTGCCTCGCGTGAGGCGCCTGGGGCCGTTCGTTATGATGAACCCTGGTACCGTCACCTGATGGGACGTGTATTTAACACCATTGTGCGGCTGTTCGCCGTCGGCGGGTTACAGGACACGCAGTGTGGTTTTAAGATGTTCCGCGGTGATATCGCCGACATGCTGTTTCCATTCCAGACCCTTGACGGCTGGGCGTTTGATGTCGAAATACTCTACGTCGCCCAAAAACGCAGCGCCAAAATCATCGAAGTGCCCATCAACTGGTATTACAAAGCGAACACACGCATCCATCCGATCAAGGACTCGATCGACATGTTTATAGAAGTGTTCAAGATTCGCCAGAACGGGTACCGTGGTCTGTACAATCACCAACCGCATGACACACAAAGCTGATCTTGTCGAGGAATACCGGCTTCAAGCCCAGGGATTTGTACACCTTGCCGGGCTGGATGAAGCCGGGCGCGGCGCCTGGGCGGGCCCTGTGGTTGCCGGGGCCGTGATTCTACCATTGGATCGTTTTGACCTGGCCCATGCCCTGGATGGTGTGAACGATTCCAAACAGCTTTCGGCGCAAACCAGAGAAACCCTGTTCTCACACATCACGGATACAGCGCTCGCCGTCGGGATTGGGCACGCTTCTAACGACGAAATAGACCAACTGGGCATTGTACCCGCCACTCGATTAGCGATGGTGCGTGCGCTGGATCAACTGGCCGAACAACCCGACCTGCTGCTGATCGACTCGATGCAGTTATCGTACCGTGATCTACCCTGCACATCGCTCGTCAAAGGGGATCAAAAATCGCTCAGCATCGCCGCCGCCAGCATCATCGCCAAGGTGACACGTGATCAACACATGGCGCTTCTGGACAACACATTCCCTCAGTACGGATTTCTGGTTCACAAAGGGTATGGCACCGATCTTCACCACCAGGCCCTTAAACAGTTCGGCCCTACCAGCGTTCACCGGAAGACATTCGCCCCTGTCCAGGCCCTGGTTGACTCCGGGAAAAAGGAAGCCGGTTTATGAAACTGGCCCTGGTTCACGACTGGTTAAACCAGATCGGCGGCGCGGAAGACGTGCTCGCTCGCCTGGTGGACTGTTATCCGCAAGCGCCGGTCTACACCAGCATGTACGCGCAAGAGTTGATGCCTGACAGTTATCGTACGTGGACCATTCGCCCGACGTGGATGAACCGGCTGCCGGGCATTTACCAGCATCACCAGCGTTATTTGCCACTGTACCCGCTCGCGTTTGACCGGCTCGACCTGTCGGATTATGACGTGGTGCTCAGCAACAAAAGCGGCTTCTGCCACGGTGTGAGGACCGGACCCGACACCCTGCACATATGTTACTGCCTGGCGCCAACACGTTATGTCTGGAATTTGAACGACTACCTCGACCGCGAGCAGCTTGGGTCTAACGTGCGATTAGCCGCGCGGGTGGTGGCGCGGTTGTTCCGGCAGTGGGATTATGCCGCGGCTCAGCGCGTGGACCACTTTATCGCCATCAGCACCGAGATTCAGCAGCGCATCCGGCGTTTTTACGGTCGCGAGTCAACAGTTCTGTATCCGCCCGTTGACGTGGCCGAACGGTTTTCGATTTCGGATGTGACGGACGACTATTTTCTGATCGTGTCACGCTTGATCCCGTATAAGCGTATTGATCTGGCCGTGCAGGCGTGTTCAAAACTCGGTCTACCGCTGTTGATCGGCGGGCAAGGCCGTGACCGCGAACGGCTGGAAGCAATGGCCGGGCCAACCGTGCAGTTTTTGGGATTTGTGCCCGATGCCGATCTGCCTGACCTGTTTGCACGCTGCCGGGCGTTCATTTTCCCCGGCCTGGAAGACTTCGGGATCACGCCGCTGCAAGCCCAGGCTGCCGGGCGGCCCGTGATCGCGTTTGAGGGCGGCGGCGCACTGGACACGGTTTTACCCGGCGAGACGGGCGTTTTTTTCTCCGAGCCAACCGTTGAGGCGTTGGGTGATGTGCTGTCTACGTTTGACGAAACCATCTTTGACCCGGTCCGCGCACGTCACCACGCCATGCAGTTTGACTCGTCAGTCTTTACACGCGCCATTTCACAGACCGTCGAGCGGGCATACCACACCTTCAGATACAATACGATCGGGGAAAAAGGTTGATCGCGCCGGATGCGTAGGCGAACCGCCCTTTCCACACGTCGTATCGCTGCGTTATAATCTCCCCAGCATGACCCCGTATTAATAAACAAAGGTAGTTGTGCGCATGAATATTGTCCAGACCGTTGCCGAGCGCATTATCGACAACGTTTCCCAGGTCATTATCGGCAAGCGGAATGAAATCCGCCTTACGGTGCTCGGCTTGTTGTGCCAGGGGCACATCCTGATCGAAGACATCCCAGGTGTGGGCAAAACGATGATGGCGCGGGCACTTGCCCGGTCAATCGGCGCATCGTTCAGCCGCATTCAGTTTACACCAGACATGCTGCCATCGGACGTGACCGGCGTATCGGTGTTTAACCAGCGCACGCGTGAATTTGAATTCCGTCCCGGACCGATCATGTCCCAGATCGTGTTGACGGATGAAATCAACCGCGCTACACCCAAAACACAGGCCGCGCTGCTGGAAGCGATGGAAGAACACCAACTGACGGTTGACGGGGTAACCTATATCCTGGAAGACCCGTTCCTGGTCATCGCCACCCAAAACCCGATCGAATATGAAGGTACGTTTCCGCTACCTGAAGCCCAACTCGACCGTTTTATGCTGCGTATTCGCCTGGGGTATCCCAGCCCACAGGAAGAAATCGCCATGCTGGATGCGCAGCAGTACCAACACCCGTTGAACACGCTTCAACAGGTTGTCTCTGTTGATGAACTGCTTCAAGCTCAGCGGGCCGTGCGTGATGTTTATCTCAACTTCGATATCAAAAACTACATCATCAACCTGGTCACAACCTCGCGCCAGCACCCTGACGTGTACCTGGGTGCCAGCCCGCGCGGCGCAATCGCGCTGTATCGCACCGCCCAGGCACGTGCCGCTATTGTCGGGCGCGAATACGTGATTCCCGACGACATCAAGGCCCTGGCGGAGGTCGCGCTGGCACATCGTATCATTGTCGGTCCAAACGCCCGTATCAAAGACGTGTCAGCCAGTACCATCGTTAATAACATCCTGAGCACCGTGCCCGTACCGGGCGCGACCGTCGGCGCCCGGTATTAACCGCCCGGTATTAGTACACTGTTGGGAACATGGCCAACCGACGAAATGCGTTTTACCTGCTGCTGATCTTTTGCCTGGCGTCAGGGCTGATCAGTGGTCGCACGTTTTTTTTGCACCTGGCCTACGCCATCACGGCGTTATTGGTCGGTGCGTTTTTGTGGTCTTGGACAGCCGTCAACTGGATTCAGATCGGACGTTATACGTATGCCCGGCGTGCCCAGGTTGGCGGCACACTTGACGAGACGTTCATTATTCGTAATACCAGCCTGCTGCCTAAGCTGTGGCTGGAAGTGCGCGATCATTCGACACTGCCTGATCACCATGCCAGCCACGTTGTGCCTGCGCTGCTGCCGCGCCGTCAATACAAGTGGGATACGCACACGGTCTGCACACGCCGTGGTGAATATATATTGGGACCACTCACCGTGGTCAGCGGTGACCCGTTTGGGCTGTTCCAGTCGCCGCGCCAGATCGCGGCCATGTCCAGCATTATTGTGTACCCGCCAACCGTACCCGTGCACCGGTTTGCTACACCCATTGGCACGCTTTCCGGTGGTGAAGCGGTGCGGCGGCGTGCCCACTTCATCACGACCAATGCCGCCGGTATACGCGATTACCAGCCCGGCGACAGCTTCAACCGAATCCACTGGCGCAGCACGGCCCGCCGTGACCGGCTGCTGGTCAAAGAATTTGAGCTTGATCCGCTGGCCGATGCCTGGATTTATCTAGACCTGTCAGCCGATTCGTTGGTGGAGCGTCCCCAGGCCCAAGCGGGCGTTGATCCGATTTATGCGATGCCGCCCAACCTGCCACCTTCAACCGAAGAATACGCGATCACGGCAGCCGCGTCACTCGCGCAGTATTTCATCAACAAAAGCCGGGCGTTAGGCTTCGTCACGTACTCACCCCACCGCGAAATCCTACAGCCTGACCGGGGTCCCCGCCAGCTCAGCCGCATATTGGAAATACTCGCCATTGCGCGCAGCGAAACCGATCGCTCACTGTATCAAATGCTGACATTGGAAGCCGATTACCTGTCACGTGGGATGACGCTGGTGATCGTCACCGCCGCACAAGACGAACGCTGGGCCGCTGAGGTTCATACACTCTGCCGGCGCGGAATACGTGTGATTTGTGTCTTGATTGACCCGCACAGTTTCGGCGCCGCCCCACACAATGCCACACGTCTAAACGAAATTCTTGGGGCCTCCGGCACATTGGTGTACACCATCCGGCAGGACGATGATTTGACCGCCGTGCTCAGCTACCGGACCGAAACAATGCTGCGGCCTGTTTTTTAGCGCTCATACACAGTTTTCGAATAATACAAACTATGAGGTAACCCAATTTGACCGGCAGCACGCCCGCTTCCCGTTCGCAACAACGCCTGCTTTATATCGCTGTATTCGCCAGCGGCATGACCACGCTGGCGGTTGAGTTCACTGCTTCGCGCCTGCTGGGAAGTGTTTACGGCACCAGTAATGTTGTCTGGGCAAATATCATCGGCCTGATCCTGATCTACCTGACGGCAGGTTATTTTATTGGCGGGCGCTGGGCCGACCGGTCACCGTATTTCACTACGTTTTATCGGTTGATCATCTGGGCCGCATTTTTCAGCGGACTGGTGCCGCTTGTCGCCCATCCTATTCTAAAAACCGCCGCCGCTGCTGTGCAGGATTTTGACGCCGCCGTGACAGCCGGATCGTTTATCAGTGTGTTGGTGTTGTTTGCGGTGCCCGTCACCCTGTTAGGCTGCGTATCACCGTTTTCGATCCGGCTGGCGTTGTCCACCATAGAAAAAGCAGGCGGAGTCAGCGGGCGCATGTACGCTATATCCACACTGGGCAGCATCATCGGCACGTTTGCGCCGGTCCTGGTCCTGATTCCCCAGGCTGGCACGGCGCGAACCTTTCTGTTTTTCGCCGGGGCGCTGCTGGTGGTCGGGCTTGTGGGCCTGGCTGTAGAAGATCGACGCGCCGCGTTCCGCCTGTTGTGGATGCCAGTGCTGCTGCTGATCCTGGCGCTGCTGGCGCTGCGCGGACCACTGCGCCCACCACCACCCGGCATGACCCTGTTATACGAAGATGAGTCGGCCTACAACCTGGTCCAGGTTGTCGAGGACAGCGACGGCTACCGTTATTTACTGCTCAACGAAGGGCAGGGGATCCACTCCCAGTGGCATCCTACCGATATTTTTTATCGCCGCACGTGGAGCTTTTTCCTGGCTGGACCCTATTTCAACAATCCGCCGTACACGCCGGATCGGGTTGAACGTATTGCCGTGATCGGACTGGCCGCCGGGACCATCGCACGCCAGCATGACGTGGTGTATCCGGGCTTGCCCATGGATGGCATTGAGATCGATCCGGCCATTGTCGAAGCAGGTCAACGTTATATGGGCATGACCATGCCCAATCTTAATGTCATCATCGACGATGGGCGTTTTGGCCTGACCCAACTCGACGCCCAATACAGCATGATCGGGATTGACGCCTACCGCGTGCCCTATGTCCCCTGGCACATGACCACCGTGGAATTCTTTGAAGAAGTGCGCGATCACCTGCTTGATGACGGTGTCGTGACGATCAATGTCGGGCGCACCAGTTCCGACCGCCGCTTAGTTGAGGCGCTTACGCGTACCCTGCTTGATGTATTCCCTTCCGTGTACACACTGGACGTGCCCGACGCGTTTAACACCATTCTGATCGCCACCCGGCAGCCAACCCTGCCCGGAAATTTGATAACCAATCTCGCCGCGCTGCCGCCGGAAGCACATCCCGTGCTGCGGGAAGCGCTCACTGCCGCCGCCGAGTCGATCCGGCCTACAGTGGCGTCCGATTTACGTCTCACCGACGACCATGCACCGGTTGAAATGATCGTGGACTCGATGGTAATCGAATTTTTGCTGCACGGCGGCATCAACGAGTTAGCCAACTAAACGAGGCGCCCGGTGAACGATCATCAAAACGCTGAACCACAGCACACACACCAGCACCAATCGCATCGATGGGCCGTGATCGTTTCCGGGGTTATCACATTTTTTTTGCCGTTTTTTTTGGTGCTGACCGGTGTCCGGCTGGTTGCCACCGAAACATTTCTCCACTTCGAGTACCATCGCCCCGGTTTTCCCGATGACCGGTATGGTTTCAGCATGTCGGAACGGCTCGATTACGCGCCGTACCCACTCCATTATATGTTTAGCAACGCCGATATCAGCTATCTGGCCGACCTGATGCTGGATGATGAACCCATGTACACCCAGCGCGAACTCAGGCACATGGAAGATGTCAAAAACGTGACTCGACTTGTATTTATGCTGTACACCGTGTTATGTGTTGGGCTGGCACTGGCGATCGTTGGGTTGGCATGGCAGCCCGCCACACGGCACCATCTGCGGCGAGGATTGTTTAACGGCGGGGCGTTCACGCTGGCGCTGATTGTGACGCTGGTGGTGCTGGCGATCGCGAGCTGGGATTTTTTCTTCACCGGCTTTCACAGCCTGTTTTTTGAAGGCGACACGTGGCTTTTCCACACCAGTGACACGCTTATTCGCCTGTTTCCGGAGCAGTTCTGGATTGACGCGGTCCTGGCTATCGGCCTGTTCACGACAGCCGGAACACTCGGCACAATGACCGGCACGTGGCTGTGGGAACGGCGCACAATCCATCGCCAGATAACACAAAACGGGGCCGCCAACGACCCCGTTCCGCATGAATGAACGTTTCCCGAAACGGGCTACGCGCCAAACTTTGTCAGGCGTCTGGCATGTGCCAGCGCCAGCGGCATCAGGTCGGTGGCCGGGAACTGTCCCAACGCACCCATGATGCACTCACGCTCGCCGAAAGTTTCGGCGCGGTCGGTCATATGCGTGCCGGGCGCCCATAACAGCGTCGGCACCGGGTGCCAGCTATGCGCCTTGTACGTGGCCGGGGTGGAATGATCGCCGGTCACAACAACCACATCAGGATTCATAGCCATGAGTGTTGGCAGCGCTTCGTCCACGCCCTCGATCACCTTCACTTTGGCATCAAAATCGCCATCTTCGCCGCGGCTGTCAGTATACTTGATGTGGCAGAAGATAAAGTCGTAGTCGTCCCACACCCTGGCTACATGATCAAATTCGTCCTGGGTGGTGTCGTGGGCGGTTGTTTCGATCAGGTCCATGCCAACCAGCCGAGACACACCGCGATACATCGGGTAGACGGCGACACAGCCCGCCTTGAGCTTATAAACGTCCGCATACTTGGGCAAACCGGGTTCCATCGCAAAACCACGCAGCGTGCACATATTCGCCGGTTCGTGCCCCTTCAAGCGCTTGCGCGCCTCGACCAACCACTGCTTCACCAGTTCCACCGTTTTATCGGCAGCCGGGTCAAGCGCGCGCGGTGGGAAGGGGGCTACGCCGGTTTGCTGCGGATCGGTATCGGCAATGGCACCGTTCAGGCCCTCACCGCGCAGCACCATCGCAAAGCGGTACTCTTTTGCGATCTCAATGTCGATATCGACACCGGGAAGCGAAATATCTTTGAGCACTTCGATCCGCTTGGCGCCCTCTTCGGTCGAGATACGGCCCGCGCGCCGGTCGGTAATCCTGCCGTCATCATCGACCGTGCAGAAATTGCCGCGAATAGCGACATCACCGGGGTTCACTTCCAGCCCGATACCGGTTGCTTCGAGCACACCCCGCCCGATTTCGTATACAAGCGGATCGTAACCAAACAGCGCCAGATGCGCCGGACCGCTGCCCGGCGCCACGCCGCGCACAATCGGGATGCTCAGGCCGCTGCTGCCTTCGCGTGCCAGCCGGTCGAGATTGGGCGTATGGGCTGCCTCCAGTTCAGTCGGTCCACCCTGTTCGCGGGGAAGCCCACCCAAACCATCCATCACCAGCAGCAAGATTTTGCCGCCTTTATCCAGGGTTAAACGCCGCATCAAATCAAAATTAGCCATTGCTAAAGTTACCCTCTCTAATCATTCATGCACAACGTAATTGAGCCGATACTAGTTGTAACATGTCGTTTCTAGACGTCAAGTGATCGTTGACAGTAAATCGTAGGCGAAATGATATTGTGGAACACCGGTAAAGTCGATAAAATTCCCCACTGGATGGGGAGCTATTTCGGCCAGTGTACACACGCGCCGTTTGCCGACGATCAACCCACCCCATATTGAACAAAGAGCAGGTAGAACACTCAATGCGGCATACACGACATGCTCTTATTAAGTGGCTGACTCCTGGCCTGCATATCAAGCGTTGGCTGGTGTTGCTGATGTTGGGTATCGCGATCCTGGCGGTTGGATTTGCCCAGGTGATTGTTGCCCTGTATCGCAGCAGTGAACTCCCGCCGCTGCTTCACACGGTAACGCTGCGCTTTCTGCCACTGGGGGCACGCATAGGGGTGTCAGCCGTGATCGGCCTGGGCGTGATTTTGCTCGCGCTGTATAAGCTGAACAAGTCTATCCTGGGGCCGCTTGCTCTCCAACGCCGCGAATCATTGATCGACACTGTTTATGCACATCACCGCCGCCAACGCGGTCTTAAAGTCGTCGCCCTCGGCGGCGGCACAGGGTTACCCAGCGTGCTGCGCGGTTTGAAGGCGTACACCAACCATATCACCGCTATCGTGACCGTGGCTGACGACGGTGGCAGTTCTGGCCGGTTACGCCGTGAATTAGGCGTGCTCCCACCGGGTGATCTGCGGAGCAACATCGCTGCGCTCGCCGACGATGAAGACTTGATGACCCAGTTGTTTCAATATCGTTTCGCGAACGGCGGCCTGGAAGGTCACAGCTTTGGCAATCTTTTTCTTACAGCCCTGGCCGACATCACCGGCAGTATGGATAGAGCCGTCATTGAAACCGGGCATGTATTGGCAGTCCAGGGGCGTGTGTTACCTTCAACATTGCATGATAATGTCACGTTGATGGCTGAAGTACGCATTCCAGGTGAAACACAACTGCGACGTGTCAGCGGCGAGTCGCAAATTCCCGAATC
Source organism: Anaerolineae bacterium (assembly GCA_016930015.1). GTDB lineage: Bacteria > Chloroflexota > Anaerolineae > Aggregatilineales > Aggregatilineaceae > JAFGHR01. Next base: position 82,186 of record JAFGHR010000121.1, read on the forward strand.
CGGTGGCAAAATTGAGCGGGTGTTTTTACAACCTGATCAGGTGCGAGCGTATCCCGAAGCCATGCGCGCGATCCTGAACGCGGATTTAATCGCGATCGGGCCGGGGAGCCTGTTCACCAGCATTCTCCCTAACTTGCTCGTCAACGGTATCACCGAGGCGCTGCGTGCCAGCCATGCGTGCAAAGTGTACGTTTGTAATGTGGCCACGCAGCCTGGCGAAACGGATGATTTTTCCGTAGCGGATCATGTGTTTGCGTTGGAAAACCACATCGGACGTGGGGTTTTTGATAGTGTGCTGGGCAACAACAGTTTTCCCAGTAAAAATGCTGGCGAAAACACACACTATGTACGCCCGATCACTGAGTCTCATCCCATCCACCAACGGTACGCGGTGCATTGGGCCGATCTGAGTGACGAAGAACGGCCCTGGCGCCACGACGCCAATAAGTTAGCAGGTGCCTTGCTGGCGATCTTTAACAAGACGCGGCAAGCAGTGCCTTCACAACTCGATACGGGAGCAGCCAGCTAGGGCTTCTGTATCCATCGGTAATCGGCTAGCGCACGAATGCGCCAGTCTGTAATTTGGTTGTCTTAGTCATATTCATATTAAGGAGAACAGCACTATGGCAGTTCGCGTAGGTATCAACGGTTTTGGCCGTATCGGTCGTCAGGTTCTCAAGATCATGATGGATAACTACCCGGATGACCTGGAAGTTGTGGCCTTCAACGATCTCGGTGATCTGCCCACGATGGCACATTTGTACAAGTACGATTCGAACTATGGCCACTTTGATGGCGAAGTCGAAGTCGTTGCCGATGGTCTTAAGGTCAATGGGCATATGATCAAGGCGTTCAGCGAACGCAATCCGGGCAATTTACCGTGGGCCGACCTGGGTGTTGACATCGTGATCGAGAGCACCGGCGTTTTCCGTAACAACGAAAAGGCCCAGCCGCACATCGACGCTGGCGCCAAGAAGGTTATCGTCAGCGCGCCTGCGAAGGGCGAGATTGACCTGACCGTAGTGCTTGGCGTAAACGACGCTATGTACGATCCTGCGAAGCACAACATTGTGTCGAATGCTTCCTGCACTACTAACTGCCTCGCACCGGCAGCCAAGGTGATCCACGATGCATTTATCATCAAGCGTGGTGTGATGACCACCATCCACTCATACACTAACGATCAGTGTATTCTGGACCTGCCCCACAGCGACCTGCGGCGTGCTCGCGCCGCCGCGATGAGCATGATCCCGACCAGCACCGGCGCCGCCAAAGCTGTTGCACTGGTGATCCCGGACCTCAAGGGCAAGTTCGACGGTATAGCCGTGCGCGTCCCAACCCCGACCGTATCACTGGTTGACTGCGTGCTGGAGATCGAGAAGGAAACCGACACCGCCGCGCTGCACGCCGAATTCAAGAAAGCCGCCGGAGGCCGCATGAAGGGTATCCTGGGCTTCTCGGAAGAAGAACTGGTTTCGGTCGACTTTAAGGGCGACTCGCGTTCGAGCATTGTTGATGCCAAGTTCACCTCAGTCTTCCAGGGCACAATGGTCAAACTGATGACCTGGTATGACAACGAATGGGGTTATTCGGTCCGTACCGCCGATCTGGCTAAACTGATGGCTGACAACCTCTAAACCATAACGGTTAGTGGTCGTCGTGTGTTATACACGCATCTCACAGGGGCAAGGGCCACAGTGCCCTGCCCCTGATGTTATTGAATTAAGGAGACACGCATAATGAGCAAGAAAACCATACGTGATATTGATCTGACCGGCAAGCGAGTTTTGGTCCGCGTCGATTTTAACGTACCGATCAAGGACGGCAGCGTAACCGACGATACCCGCGTTCAGGCTGCTATTCCGACCCTGAAATACATTCTCGAACAAAAGCCTAAATATATCGCATTGATGTCTCACCTGGGACGCCCGAAAGGTGAGGTCAAACTGGAATTCTCGCTGCGCCCGGTGGTGCCGGTGCTGGCTAAATTGTTGGGCACTGACGTCGCTTTCGCCGAAGACTGTGTAGGTGAAGCGGCTGAAAACGCCGCCGCCGCACTGCCTGATGGCGGCGTGCTGCTGCTGGAAAACACCCGCTTCCATGCTGGAGAAACCAAGAATGACGAAGAACTCGCCAAGCAACTCGCGGCGCTCGGCGACGTATACGTTAATGATGCGTTCGGTTCAGCTCATCGCGCTCACGCTTCCACAGAAGGCGTCACGCACTATTTGCCAGCCGTCGGCGGCTTTTTGATGGAAAAAGAACTCGCGTATTTGATCAACGCGATTTCGTCCCCAGAACGCCCATTTGTTGCGATTTTGGGCGGCGCAAAAGTGTCGGACAAAATCGGCGTCATCGAGGCGCTGCTGTCTAAATGCGATACGCTGCTGATCGGCGGCGGCATGGCCAACACGTTCTTTAAGGCACAAGGCTGGGAAACTGGCGACTCGCTGGTAGAAGACGATGCGATCGACACCGCGAAGAAACTGCTGGAAACCGGCGGCGGCAAACTGGTTCTGCCCGAAGAAGTGGTCATCGCCGATGCGTTTGACAACGAGGCGAACAGCAAGGTGATCGCGGCTAAAGACGGTGTGCCTGCGGGTTGGCGTATTCTGGATATCAGCCCCGGTGCCGTTGAAGCATTCCGCGAAGTGCTGAAGGATGCGCGGGTTATCATTTGGAACGGGCCAATGGGTGTATTCGAAATGCCGAACTTCGCCAAGGGCACCTTCCAGATCGCTGAAATCCTGGCCGAATCGAATGCTACAACCATCATCGGCGGTGGCGATTCGGCAGCGGCGGTGAAGGTCGCAGGGTTGGCCGACCGTATGTCACACATTTCTACCGGTGGTGGCGCAAGCCTGGAACTGCTCGAAGGTAAGGAACTGCCCGGCGTCGTCGCACTCAACGACCTGTAATCAACCTGCAATCCAGGGGCGGGTTGGCAAGGTAGTGTGCTAACCCGCCCGATTTTACAGGCTGGTTACATTTGGTTATCCTTGCGGTAACACGGAATACACTATAATGAAACGAAGTGTTCGTGTAACTGCCGCCGAATGGTAAGTACACTACATCATAGGCGCTGTGTGCTGCTGACGCAGGGCAGAGTTATCAGGCCAACCACCAAAAAGCGAACACTTGATGGTGAGTCAGTAGTGTATTGGGGATTGAAATGACGTTTGCCACAGGGAATACTGTAGGTCCTTACCGGATTATTGAACAAATCGGGCAGGGAGGCATGGCCACGGTCTTTAAGGCCTATCATGCCAACCTGGATCGATTTGTCGCGTTTAAAGTGCTGCATCCGGCCTTCAAAGAAGACCCCAACTTCGTCCAGCGGTTTAATCGTGAAGCGCAAATCGTCGCCAAGTTAGAGCATCCCAGCATCGTGCCGGTATATGATTATGCCGACTTGAACGGACAGCCCTACCTGGTGATGAAGTTTATCGAAGGCGAAACGCTTAAAGCGCGTCTGAAACGAGAACCGCTGTCACTGACCGAAACGTTCCAGATTCTCGAAGTCGTGGCCGACGCGCTCACCTATGCGCACGAACAGGGGATTCTTCACCGCGATATCAAACCATCCAACATCATGTTGGATAATAACGGCACGCCCTACATCACCGATTTCGGACTGGCTCGTATCGCCCAGGTGGGCGAAACGACGATGAGCCAGGACATGATGTTGGGTACGCCGCAGTACATCTCCCCCGAACAGGCCAAAGGACTCCATGATCTGGGGCCAGGAACAGATATCTACTCGCTCGGCGTGGTGCTGTATGAGGTGGTTGTGGGGCGGGTACCGTTTAGCGCGGATACGCCATACGCGATCATTCACGATCATATCTATAAACCGCTGCCCATGCCGTCCCAGGTCAACCCCGAAGTCCCGCCCGAAGTGGAGCGTGTGCTGCTCAAAGCGCTGGCAAAAGAACCGCAGGATCGCTACGAAACGGCGATAGACATGGTCGCTGCTTTTCGCCAATCTGTCGAAGCGGCAGGCGTGACTGAACTCAGCGCAGCACGGTATCGCCCGTCAAATGCCTATGTTTCCCCCACAGCGCCAACACAGCTCCCAGGACTCCCAGGCTCAGCGCCAACCGCCGCACCGGTTTATACGGTTGTGCCGTCACCGGTAGCAGCAACCGGCAGTTCCGCCAGCCGCCAGCGAGCCAGATACCGCCGCCGGGCGAACTTGTGGATACTCAGCGGGTTAGGTTCGCTGCTGTTGATTTGCCTGGCAAGTTTGTTTATCATTGTGGATGCTGTTCGAGACCCGGATTTGCGCCCGTGGGATACGGCTAACAAAGCTGGCGCGGAAGAAAACGTCATGCTGCCAGAAACGGATCCGCCCGCTGTGCCGACTGGCATGTCGCTGGAAGAAGCAGAGAGCATGGTAGCCGATGATCCCGAAAATCCATCTGCGCACATGGCCGTCACCATGGCGATGCTCGAATCAGGTGATACTGAAGCCGCTTATACCAATCTGGTTCATACCATTGATCAGTTCGAGATTTCAAGTGAGGGTCTTGCCGCCATTGCGCGAACCGCTGACGCGGCAGACTATACGGATTTAGCAACATGGCTGTACCTGGAAGCGCTGGTACAGGACGAGCTGCCGCTTGGGGTTCGGAATGAAGCAGGCGAGTTTTTATATGATCGCATCCAGAACGAACCGGTCATCATGCGAACCATTCTGCGCCAGTTTTTAGACCGGCGCATACAAGCGGCACCGATCTACACGATGCAGGCTCTCGCTTTACTGGAAGCCGATCGAAGGCTTGCGTATTCACAAGCGGAACAAAGCATCAACGCGGCCCTCGAAATGGACGATACGTTAGCAGAAACGTACTTTGCACGGGGTTTGCTGCAACACCTCACGGGGCATCCCGACCAGGCCGAAACCGACTTGCAGCGAGTTACCAGTTTCTCAGACGCGCCAGATTGGGTACTGCGTGAAGCCCGAAGATTGCTGCAAATGGAGTAAACTCTTTTATCTCACCACATCCGTTAGGAGGATTTTGTCATATGCGTACGCCGATTATCGCCGGCAACTGGAAAATGAATAAGACCCCCGCTGAGGCGGTTGCTTTTGTCAACGCCATCAAAGACAACCTGGCGCCATATACAGCCGTTGAACGTGTTGTATGCCCGCCCTATGTCGCACTGCCGGGCGTTGCGGATGCTTTAAAAGGTACCGAAATCGCGGTTGGTGCGCAGGACGTACACTGGGAAGAAGACGGCGCTTTTACCAGCCAGATCGCCCCGGCGATGCTCGAAGGACTGGTGAAATACGTGATTATCGGCCATTCGGAAACCCGCGCTTACCAGGGTGTTTCAGATGAAATGGTGAACAAAAAGGTCAAGGCGGCGTTGGCGCATGGCCTGCACCCGATCATTGCCTGCGGTGAAAGCCTGGAGATCAACGAAGCCGGGGGAACCAGGTCGTTTGTGGAAAAACAAATTCGCGCGGCTTTCGCCGATATTCCGGCCAGCGACCTGGCAAACATCGTCGTGGCCTACGAGCCGATCTGGGCTATCGGCACCGGCAAGAGTGCCAGCGCCGAACTGGCTAACGAGATCATTGGTTCGATCCGTGTTATTCTGGAAGACATATACGGCGCTGACGTCGCCAATGCCATGCGTATTCAATATGGTGGCAGCGTAAAACCGGCGAATATGGTTGAATACATGAGCCAGCCGCACATCGACGGCGCGCTGGTCGGTGGCGCTTCACTAAAAGAAGATGCCTTTGTGGACCTCGTCCGTCTTGCGAACGAGGCCAAGGGCCTGAGTTAACATCCATCCCAAACCCGATGGAATTAAATGACCTGCTCACACCATGGTTATTATTAGCGGCGGTTCTGATCCCGTTCATTTATGTGGAAAAGTGGATTCAGAGCCACCTCTATGGTGTGGGCTGGTTACTTACAAACGACAAACAGAGCGCTACCGCGCTTTATTATGTTATCCTGCTGCCCGGCGTGTTTGTTCATGAATTTACACAATGGTTGGTTGCGGGCGCGCTGAATGTCAAAACCAAACGCGTCACCGCCTGGCCGGAAGCACAAGACGATGGCACGCTCCGCCTGGATTTTGTGCAAATCAAAAACGCGAGTTGGCTGGCATCAGCCATCATCGGCGCTGTGCCTATGCTCGCGGGTACGGCGATCATCTGGCTGATCAGCAACCGTATTCTGAGCCTGAATGTGTTTTTATCAGCATTGGGCACAGGTGATATCACGATCATCAACCCGGCTTTCAAAGCCCTCAGCAGCACACCGGATTTTTATTTGTGGCTGTACCTGATGTTCGCCGTCAGCAACGCCATGCTGCCAACTCCCGCAGACCGGGAGGGCTGGCCGCTGCTGATCGGCGTATTTTCCGCGTGTATGGTTTTTCTCGTGATCATCGGGGTGGGTGATGTGCTGCTGGAAACATTCACGGGGTCGGTTGCCCACGCTGTTAACCTGCTCACCACCGCGCTGGGCACGGTGTTGTTTGTCGAGATTTTGGCTATTGTCGTCATCGGCTTCACTGAAGAAATCCTGGAGCGTGCGACAAAACGTAAGTTTCAATATGACCGGCCAGCTCCCCCACCCGAAACGCGCGAACCAGGCTCCGATCAACCGCTGCCGCCAGGGGTTCCCAAACCATCGATCCATAACCTGAATTTGCCGATTCCGAAGCCATTGTCACGATCAGTCCTGGCAGCGAAAAAAAGCGAAGCGTCCGCTACAGCCGCCACTGGTGCAGCCCTGTCACGGCCAGACATGAGCAGGCCACCGCAGCGCCCGCCGCGTGATCCCGCATTGGCGGGTGAAACAGCGCTGTCACCGAGTTCCCTTTCCTCCCAGCAGCGTCCAGTAACATCATCTCGACCACGCCCAGTAACGGCTGCGGGAGAACGTGGCGTTGCAGATCGCGCACCATCACCGGCACGCTCGCCGTTCCGCTCACCTGGCACACCTGAGCCGGATGACGATACCGCACCGGACCGGGACCGTTCTCTCGAACAGGATCGCCATCCTGGTGCATCGTCGCGCCCGGCACGCTCACCGTTCCGCTCACCCGGCGCACCTGAGCCCGATGACGATACCGCATCGGACCAGGCCCGTTCTGTCGAACGGGATCGTTCTATCGAACGGGATCGCCCCTCACCGTTCCGGCAGGCACCACCCGACCGGCAAGCATTGCCGGACCGTGACCGCCGCCCCCCTGGCGCATCGTCGCGCCCGGCACGCTCGCCGTTCCGCTCACCCGGCACACCTGAGCCGGACGACGATACCGCACCGGACCAGGACCGTTCTGTCGAACAGGATCGTTCTGTTGAACGGGATCGCCCCTCACCGTTCCGGCAGGCACCGCCCGGCGCAGCGCGGCAGCCATCAGCCCTACAGCGCGGCGGCAGCACCAGCCCATTTTCGTCGCGCGGACCGGGCGACGACAGCGACACGCCCCCCGGTTCACGACGTTCCCGGCCCGGAACAGGCCGTCCCGATGATAGGCCTCGCCCGGCAAGCCGTCTGCGTTCAGACGAGCCTGTTTTCATCGATGATGTGGACGATGACGAAGAAGACGCCGTTGACGACGTGGAATATATCGATTTTGACGATCTGTGAGTCTAAACCAATTATTTACGACACAGGCGGGGACTCGCCAGCATCGGTGGGGTCGCTGGAATCGGGATCGGTACGCCAACTCAACACGGCAAAACCCAGCGCAACGACAGCGACCATCACTAACAGCGCGATCAACTTAAACAACCGGCTGGACGTGACGAGTGCAACGGCTCCAAAAACAGCACAAAACACATAATATACCAGTACAATCTGGCGGGGTGATAGCCCCAGATCAAGCAAACGATAGTGTATGTGTCCCCGATCCCCTTTTACCGGGTTTCCGCCTGAGCTGGCACGGCGGACAATTTGCCATGCCACGTCAAGCAAGGGCAGCCCCATCACCAACAGAACAGTTGCCATCTTGGCTCCGCCGATGATGCTCAACGCCCCGGTGCTGAATCCCAAAAACAGCGCCCCGTTTGACCCCATGAAAATCCGCGCCGGAGGGAAGTTATACGGCAAGAATCCCAACGTCACACCGAGCAGCGCCAACGGCAGCAAACTTACACTGACCTGGTCCAGATTAAACGCCGCGTGGATAAATATCATCAACGCGGTCACAGCACAAACGCCCGTGGCCAGCCCATCCAGGCCATCAAGCCAGTTGACCGTGTTCATCATCAAACCCAGCCAGAACAACGTCAGGGTAACCGTCACCATATACGGCCAATCGGGGGTACGGCTGCCCGAAAGGGGGTTATTGAAGCCCTCGATAATGATCAGAAAGAGGATAGCAATAGAGGCGGCGATGAGCTGGGCGACATATTGCGGCAGCGCGCTAAATTCAAATTTATCGTCCAGGATGCCAAAGAAAAATAGAAATAGTCCCCCCAGCAATAATCCAACCAGCCGGATAATTTCTTTGTCGTCGGTGCGAACAACAGGCATAAACTGCGCCAGAATCACCGCCACGACAAATGACATCACCATCGCCATGCCGCCAAACTTAGACGTAAGCTCCGGGTGCTGATGCCTATCTCTTGGGCGATCAACAATCTGCCAGCGCATTCCCAACCGCTGCGCCACAGGCGTCAGGATGAATGACAGCCCAAACGAAACCCCGAATATCACCACAAATGACACTGCTTGTTTCGTCGGCATAATTCCTCAATCTTTGTCTGCGGTGTGCTCACGGGTTACCCGGTCACACTAAGCTGTACCAAACTGGCGATCGCCAGCGTCTCCCAAACCGGGAACAATGAAGCCGTTTTCATTCAGATGATCGTCAACGGCGGCCAGATACAGCGGGACATCGGGATGGTTTTCCGCTACCAGTTCGATACCTTCCGGTGCCGCAATCAGCCCAACAAACTTGATCCGGCTGACGCCCCACGCCTTGAGCACGTCAATCGCGGCCACGGCGGACCCGCCGGTCGCCAGCATCGGGTCCAGTACCAGGCACACCTGCACGGTGGGCTCTATCGGCAGCTTGTTGTAGTACGACACCGGACGAAGCGTTTTTTCGTCGCGGTAGATGCCCAGATGCCATACCTGGGCGCCCGGTACCATCTCGTGGATACCGTCAACCATGCCAAGCCCGGCGCGCAAAATCGGAACTAAACCAACCGCTTCTTGCAGGATGTGGCCGGGGGCTATACCCATTGGCGTTTGAGTTGTGGTTTCAATAAGCCGCAAATCGGCCATAGCTTCGTAGCCAAGCAGCATCGCCAACTCGCGGATCAGTTCGCGGAACTTTTTATGCTCGGTGTCAACATGACGCAGCAGAGCCAGTTTGTGCTTGACCAGGGGATGATTCGAAACTCGCAAATTAGACATTTGTTTCTCCTTGGGCCAGGGTGCGCCGCAAATTGTAACGTCACACGCCAGCCTGTCAATGTTCCGGGCGCATTTCGGCGTATTTGACAAAAACAGCACACTCGCAAAACAAAATTGACTCACAATTTCGACTGGTTTGGCTTCGATTGACCGTTAGGTGGTAAGCCGACTAGAATACAGGTAATCGTGAATACACCGGGAAAAGACACGGCCTATGATACGCGTTGCTCTCGTCGAAGATCATCCCTTGATGCTCAAGATCGTGCACCAGGAACTAATGCGCGAATTGGGCCTGGTGGTGGCGTGGCAAACGTCGGATGCCGGTCAACTCATGGCGCTGCTCACTTCCGATACGCCGGACGTGCTGGTGTTAGACCTGTCATTCGCGGGCCAGGAATTCGAGCCGGTGACATCGGTACGGGATGTGCGTACGCGCTTTCCTGATGTAGCAGTTTTAATTCTGACGGCGCATGATGATCCGGTTTGGGTAGAAGAACTCATCAAAGCCGGTGCACACGGGTACGTGGTCAAAAGCGAGGACTTTACGCTCAAGCTGGCGGACGCGGTGCGTACCGTGGCGAGCGGCAAAGCCTTTCTGTCTCCGATTGCCGCGCAGGGGTTGGCTTCGGCGCATCGCAAACACACGCTGACCTCACAAGAGCGGGCGATCCTGCGCCTGGCATCACAGGGACTCACCAACGTGGAAATTGCCAAGACTCTGGGGATTGCAAACGGCACCGTACGGAATCATATCTCGAATATTTACGGCAAACTTGGTGTGGAAACCCGCGAAGCGGCGGTGCGTGTCGCCCAGAGCCTGCGCGAACTGCCGCGCCCTGGTGTGAGCATTCGCCACGAATTACGCACGCCGCTGCATACACTGTTAGGGCTGGCGCGATTATTAGATGCCAAGTGGCAGCGTAACGGGGTGCTCGCAGAAACCGATCGTGAACTGCTGCACCAGATTGTGCTCGAAGCAGAACGGCTCGATGGGCTGATTGATGAGATAGACTGATGGCAACGATTCTTTACGTCGAGGATCACCCTCCTGCCCGGTTGTTGATGCAGGCGATTATCAGCGAAATGACATCACATGAGCTTGTCCTGGCTGACTGCGGCGCGGAGGCGTGCCGCCTCGCGGTATCGACCAAACCGGCGTTGTATATCCTTGACCTTGATTTGCCGGATACGGACGGGTTATCGTTGGTGGCCGATCTTATGGCAGTCCATGCCTCACCTGTGATTATTGTGTCGGCGTATGCCGAAGCCGTCGAGCAGACCGTTCTAAGCGATAGTGTGAGCAATTATTTAGCGAAACCGTTAGACCCTGATCATGTGGCGCGAACTATTCAACGCACCCTGGCCGGATGAAGGCAGTATCCTGCCGCTGGAGGTGCAACAGCAGGCTTCACGGCGAATTTACGATTACTGGCGATCACGCGGGTGGCAGCTTGTCATCGGTGAAGTTATTCTGTGGATCGCGGCATGTAGTTGGGATGTTCCACACGCCGGGGTGTACGGGCTGCTGGCTGTGCTCATTGGGTTGATGTTCGTGCTCGGCGTTTTGCCTTCGAGTTTTGCCATGTTATGGCTGATCGGCAGTGTCGGGCTGCTGATGGTGCAGGGTATGCTGGTGCGCGGGTTGGGCGCGGTGACCGCCCTGTCTTACCTGGTGCCGTACACGTTTTCCGGGATGCTGCTGTCAGGTCGCCGCCGGATTATTGTGCAGGCCTGGTGTGTCGTAGCGTTCTGGTTCAGCCTGATCTACGAGATCGTGTCACGTTTCCCCCAGTTAGACCCGCCGCGTTACATTCTGGTGAGCTACAACATTTTACTCGCCGCGTTTACGTTTCAGACCCTGCGTTTTTTGAACCAGCTTGCCGTCGAGATCAACACCGTGTACGTCGCTCAGAAAGTGCGCCAGCAGAGTCATCAGTTTCTTGCTCGCGTCAGCCATGATTTGCGTACCCCGCTTAATTCGGTGTTGGGATTCGCAAAAATGCTGCGCCGGTCCGAACTGGACGAGACACAGTCAACCTATCTGCACCATGTCATTGAAGAAGGGGAGCTGTTGAATCGCCTGGTGAGTGATCTGCTGGACAGCGCCCATCTATCCAGTGGCAAGCTGACACTGAAGCTCGAACCCTGTGATATCAACACGATCTGTGAAGCGGTGGCCGAAGAACACCGCCCGCATATTCCGCCATCCGTGAGCTTAAATGTGAAGCTGGCGCCCGGCCTGCCACCCGTTAATGGTGATCAGGACCGCTTACGCCAGGCACTCGGCAACCTCATGGCGAATGCGGTCAAACACACGGCGCAGGGGCATATCACGATTGTTTCCCGGCAGCAGGGCACAGCGGTTATCGTGGACGTGATCGATACCGGTCCCGGTATCCCTGAGGATCAACAGGAATTGATCTTTGTACCGTTTGTCCAGGTAGACGGTCGCAGTCCTGGCGTTGGGCTGGGGCTTGATATCGCGCGCCAGCTTGCGCTGCTGCACGGCGGAGAAATTCACCTGACAAGTGAAACCGGCCAGGGCAGCGCGTTTTCATTGGAACTGCCGTCTGTTACCCCGGTAGCATAAACCTGCGTTTTTCCAATCTAGGCGTTTGTCATGGTCGAATGATGACGCCTGCCTATCCACTTTGCGTGTGACACGGCCTAAGCTGAAAACAGGCATAAGGAGGTTGTGTCATGCGTGCAGAAACGGTTTTTTCACCCGGTACACTCCGGCTCAGTTTGTACAGCGGGATCGGTTTGATCGTGATCTCCATGTTATTCCTGGGGCAGGATGTACAAACAGCTTCGTTTGTTATCCAGGCAGGCATGGCCATTGCTGCGCCTGCGTTTTTTTACCTCGTGGGCGGGCTGGTCTACCGCTATTTGCAGGCGCCGCTGGCCGCGCCGGGTATTGTCGCTACCGGCGCGTGGTTAATCGCCGTCGAGCTAATCCACTTGCAGGATCAGGCGGCAGTGATGCCGGGCTTTCTGCGCCCGTATTACTGGCTGGTGGCGTCCATGGGTGCGGCTGTGATCATCACGCTCACCGGTTACCGGGCCCGTATCTGGCTGCTGGTGCCGCTGGTGCCGCTGGTCCACGTCAACGTAATGTGGGCCGTGATGGAAGCTGCCGGGCTGCGAATCGAGTGGTGGTCGGTGCTGTCGTTTATGCTGGTCGTCGCCTGGTGGGAAGCGCCATTCAGCGATTCGGAATGGAAACAGGTTTACCGTGTCAGCGCCGTGCTGCTGGAAGTGTTTTTGCTGGTGTTTAGCTACTGGCTGCCGGTGCAAACGGCCAGTTCGATGGTGCTGACCTGGGCCACATGCGCCTTGCTGGTGGCGATTCTGGGTATTCGCCACGGTTGGATCACGCTTGGCCCGCTTGTGATCGTGCTGCTGACGTGCGCGGCGGCGTGGGGACTCCCGGTGATGTGGTGGCCGGTGGCGTGGTTGGGCCTGGCGATCAGTACGGTTGTGTTTATCGAGCGGCTGGCCCGGCGCGATACCGGCGACACCATTCTGGCGCTGGACATCTCAACCGCGCTGGCCGTTTTGCTTACCGGGTTAGCGGCGCTGCTGGCGAAAGGGCTGCCGTTTGCTGGTGTGGGCGTTCCGGCAGGGATCACGATCAGCGTGTTGTTAGGTGCCGGGACCTTGCTGATCTGGATTGGCCGCCGCCGGTCGTTGAGTACCGCCGAACATGCCGGGCTGTGGCTGGTGGCGTCAGCCTGGGCCGACCTGTATTTTGCGTGGTTCACAAACAGCGGCGCTTATGGGTTGTGGTTGAGCCTGTTTGCGGCGATTGCGTTGTTAACCGAACGCTTGTTGATCACGTTTTACCACAAAAAGCCCAAAAAATACTATTCGATCCGCGATGTTGTGGTGCGCTGGCCGCTGGCTGACCTGGTGATCGGGTTGAGCGCGATTACCGTGATCTGGACCGGTATCACAGCGATGGATATTCCTGTAGCTGATCCCGGCATCATCGTCACGACGCTGGCGGTTGTGGTCGGGGTGTGGCTGGTGGCCGGGATGCTGTACCGCATGCCGGTGCTGCTTTATGTGGCGCTCACATTGGCACCCCTGCCCTATGCGCTGCTGCTGATCCAGACACTGCCGCCGTTCCGGGATGTAGCCATGATCGGTTTAGCCTGGCAAGTGCTTGGCGCTGTTATTCTGTTGATCGGTCACTTGCTGCCGCGCTACCGCCCGCCGATGCTGGCCCCGCTGTTTATCGCCGGATACGTGCTGCTGGGGTTGGGTCTGACGATGACGTTGGGGAACGAGATGTTACTCGTAACCAGCCTGGCCCTGGTGATCCTGGTGTGTGCTGCGACTAGCATGGCCGTGATTGCGGGCGCTCACCCGGCCTGGCATACGTTTACGACCTGGCTCACACCGCCGGACGAGCGTCCCTATGCTTTCAAACACGTGCGCAGCCTGTTCATTTTCCTGACAGCGTGGCTGGCCGTGATCTGGATACACTTAATGCTGGGGTATGCGGATATGTCAGCCCCGCGCCAGGGGATCGTGCTCGTGTTGATGTCCAGCGTCTGGATCGTGATGGGGCGCCTGTTACCCCGGCTGCCGGATGTAGTCGGGTGGCCCGTGTACGCGGCAGGCTGGTTCATGTGGCTGATGGGGCTGCTTCAGGTGTTTTTCTCACCCACCGAAGCGATAATCGCCGCTATCCTGGGGCTGGCGCTCAGCGGCGAACAGCTTCACCGCTCGCGTGAAATCCACTGGATGCCCGTGTTTATTTTGCAGGTGTTGTATACAGCGCTCCAGGTGGCCTGGATGTTATCCGTGCCGGGCTACGGGTTTTTGTTAGCTGTTATCGTCAGCCTGGCGATGGTCGGGATGTGGTACGACTATCGCGGTTATGCGGCAGGCCGGATCACGGCCCTGACCGGTTGTGTTTTGGCGGCTGCGATGTGGCTGGTTCACATCAACCCGCTTTCGACGCTGGCCATGTTTTTTCCGGCAGTCATGGCGCTGCTGGTCTACCGGCGTTGGGAACTGCTGCTGGCGCTCCTCAGCTTGTTGACGTTGCTGGCCGGGATGTTCGGATTACTAAACAACTGGCGGCTGCTGATGGGCGCGGGTATTGTGCAGTTATGCGCTGCTTCAGCACTCGTCATCACGATTCGCCCGCGTCGATTTTACACATTCCAAGACCTGATGACGCATGATCGTGACTGGGCCACGCCGCTGTTGTGGTTTGGCACGCTGAGCACGGCGGCGGGTTTCTGGCTCGGATGGAGCAGCACCGGCGCCAGCACCGGTTACATAACGTCCGTGTTCGTTTTGGCGTTTATCACTGGCCTGCTGTCTCTAATACTCAAAACGGCCCGTCTGCCCTACGTGTCTGTAGGGCTGCTGGTCGCCGCCGGGCTTATGGTCACAGTGTGCACGACACGACTGACCTATTCCCGGATCGGCGAACCACTGGCCGCGGCTGGCATTGGACTGGCTGTTATCGGGTTGTTGTTCCGCCTGTTTGTCATGTGGGCGGTAGCCAGTATGCGCCCATTTGACGGGATGCGCGGCCTTGTATGGTGGCTGCGCCCGCTGCACCAGGCGGGGATGTTTTTGGCCGTTACGAGCGTGGTGGTTGTGAATATGGCGCAGCTTTATGATCCCGATCCCACGTGGTTTATCGCAGGCTGTGCGCTGTGGGCGATCACCAGTGTGCTGGTTTTTCACAAAAACGGTCACCCGCTGTGGCTCATGATCGCGATTGGGCTGTGCGGCCTGGCCTGGACGCGTGCGCTGTCTACATTGGAACTGACGGCAGCGCAGTGGTATACCGTCCCGTTGGGGATTCTGCTGCTGGTGCTGGTGCGGCTGGTGGACCGGATAGACCCCGGTTTGACCGAGGTGAGCGCGATCACGCTGCTCGCATACGGGGCGGGTGTTGATATTCTCAACACCGGTATGCTGTCACTGGCAGCGGTTGTTTTTGGTGCACAATTGGTCGGGCTGGTGATTTACGGCTGCCACTTGCGGCGTGTGATCCCGTTGGTTAGCGCGGGGGCGATTATTAGCGGCGGCCTGGCGCTTAAGGTATTCCTGATCAATCCGTGGTTGATCCCGCTGAGCACCGGGCTGCTGCTGCTGGCGTTAGCCCTGCTTGTCGAAACCCGCCGGAATTGGCTCGAACGCTGGTTGTCTCACTGGACGCAGTAAGCCTGAGCAGCTCTGCGGGTTTGATCGAACAGGCGGCTGATCGTGTTCGCTGCCTGTTTTTGCTGCTGCAACCGGGCTTGTATCAGCCGATCGTGAACTGCACTTTCAACCGCTTCGGGTCATGTTCGGCCAGTTCCAGCCCTTCAGCAAACTGCGCCAGCGGGAGTGTGTGCGAAATCAACGGCTCGACCTGAACGGCTCCGCTTTCGATCAGGGCGATGCTTTCCTGAAAGGTACGGTTGACGGCGAACGAGCCGATAATGCTCAGGTCTTTTCGAAACACGTCGTATGGCACGAATGAAACACGCTGATCCGGTGGGCATACCCCAAACACCCATATTTTGCCGCGTGGCCGCGCATAACTAAAAGACTGTTCCAGCACGGAAGCGATGCCCGTTGCATCGGCCACGATATCGTATCCTAAAGGCGCCAGGGCCGTGATCCGTTCGGCTTGATGCTGTCCGGCTGGTAAAACATCGGTGGCGCCCAGATCATGCGCGATATCGAGCCGCGAAGGGACGAGATCGGTGATCACGACGCGTGCGGCACCCGCAGATCGCACCGCCTGCGCGACCAGACAGCCCATTGGACCGGCCCCAAAGATCAGCACGGAGTCGCCCGGCTGCACGCTGACACGTTTTAATCCCCACACCACACACGCCAGCGGCTCGACCAACGCCGCCGCCGCGAATGATAGATCGCCGATCGGAAATACGTTACTTTCTGGCACAGTCACATACTCGGCAAATGCCCCGCTGCGTGTAACGCCGACAGCCGCCAGATTCTGGCATTGGTTCGGCTCGTTGCGCTGGCAAAATGGGCACCGTCCACAGGGAATATTCGGATCGGCGGTTACCCGGTCGCCAACCTGGAATCGCGAAACGGCATCACCGACAGCCGCCACAACACCGCTGAACTCGTGGCCGGGGATAATCGGGTATACGGCTTCGTACTTACCGTGAAAGATATGCAGGTCCGTCCCGCAAATACCCGCTGCCCGAACCTGGATAAGCACATCGTTAGGGCCGGGATCAGGCAGGGGTGTTTCGATGACATGTGCCTGCTCCGGCGCATTTATGACCGCGGCCTGCATAATGATTCCTCCAATTGGTTTGAGTGTTTGTCCGGTCAGCCTGAATGTGATCGTCTCAAGGTTCAGATTCATTATACTGGTCTTTGTTCTTTCGGGAAGCGTGCACGGTTTCTCGCGGCTTCAACTCTAACAAGCCATTCAGGGTACAATCGTATTGATCGTGAACGAGGAAAAAACTTATGCGTATGCGTGCTTTTACGCCGGGTGATCGGAAACGAATGCTTGATCTGCTGGTGTCCTATCGCGCCGCCGGTTATGTGACGCGATACCCAACCGTATGGCGCTTCCAACTCTTGTTTGATTCCCGTGTTTGGGATGTCGAGCATGATGTGCAGCTCTGGGAAGATGCACAGGGTCAACTGGCTGCCTGCGCTTTGTTGTGGAAACGGCGTCCTGAACAATCTTATTACGCCCTGGAACGGGTTTTTCATCCCGAAATTACAGAACCGGGTTTACCGGCAGCCGTGTTAGATTGGGCTATTGCCCGGACAACCGCCGAGTCAGTCGATAAACATGTGAAGATATCCCTTGCGGCTTTTCCGCTAGAAAAGAATATCGACCAGGATATACGCCTGCTCGAAAACAAAGGTTTCTCGCGCGGCACCAAAGGTTACAATGTCTATATGAGCATGCCCCTGACCCATCCTGTAACACCTGCTGTGCTGCCAGACGGTTTTCAGCTACAACCGCTCGCAGAGGAGGACTTGGAGTGTTATCAAGCAGCATACGGTTTTACGGCGGTCACCATCGAGCACCAGCGCGCCTTGCTCCACAGCCCGGAATATCAGCATTTCATTATCAAAGCGCCGGATGGTACCCTCGCGGCGTATGTGGAGTGTTCATTTAGTCAGGATGAATGGACCCGGAATCAGCAGCGGGTTGGATGGATCGATTATGTTCAGACGCAGCCGGATTTTCATCGGCATGGGTTGGCTCAAGCGTTGATGCTCGCAGGTTTTGAACATCTCAGGAAACAGGGTGCAACCTGCATTATGCTGATCACAAGACACGACAACGAACCGGCGCAAGCCCTGTTCAAGAAGGTAGGTATGAGCTTTGCCGGAGAGGAGTACGTTTATCAAAAAGAGATAGATGCCAGCAGTTGAGCCGATTGTGTGAAACAAAACGAAGCCCATACGCGGGGTTTGGCGCGCGGGCTTCTGCTCAAATCGGCAGCGGTCAGTTATCGCTGTGCCAGCGCTGTTTCGATGGCCCAGATGGAAAGCGGGCGCATGTACATGCTGGCTCTGAACCCGCCTTTGCCGTCCCAGGCTTCCGGCGTGCGGAACCACAGGCCGCCGGTTTCATACACATACTTGTAAAAGCCGTAGACGGTGCCCCAGCCGATATCGTCCAGGCCGCGTAAGATCATATGGGCTGCCAGCATGTTGGTTGTGCCGCCCCAGACTTCGCTGCCCTGCTGCGTGTTTACTGCTTTGCCATCGGATTCCATACCGTTTACGGCTCCCATCTGCCCGTCGTGGAACTGCAACACGTTGTAATCATATATCGTTTCCAGCGCTGAGTTGACGCGGTCATCGGGCAGCACCGACAGACCGGAAACACGCGCGTACCATTCCCCGGCGAGTTGATCGGCCATGATCGAATCGGATGTTTCGTCATATTCATAATATTGGCCGTTCCACAACGTATCTTCGTACACGGCCTGGGCGATGTCCAACTGGGCAGCATAGTCGGCGGCGGCATCCTCATCGCCAATCATAAGCGCCATGTCGTGCATCGCCGCCAGCGCCGCCAGCCATAACCCGCCGCTGTAAGCGCTGACTCCGGTCGCGGGCCACGTGTCATACGTTTGATCCGGTATGCCATCGTTTTCCGGTATGCTATCGCCGTTCTCGTCCATCGCGGCGAGATAGTCCATTGCCATAACCGCCATCGGCCACAGTTCGTCAACCAGGCCGGGTTCCTCAAGCAGCACAGCGTCCCGGTACAGGCGCAGCACAAATTTAGGATTCAAGTCTTTCCACTTATTGGTGTCCTGCCATGTAAAGCCGTTCGGATGCAGCCACGGTGCTTCGAATGGACTGCCCATGTCGTGTGGAACGGCTCCGGCGGCTTTGCGGATGCCCATTTTCCCGCTGTAACCCACCTGAAATTTAGTGGGGTCTTCCTGCGGGATCGTTTCGGCAAAATCGCGCATGATACGGAGTTCGATTTCCGGCCACAGTTCCATCAAGGCGAACGATGCGTAAAAATCGACGTCAAATGTGTTGTACCAGTAGTAGTCAAAACATTCCAGGTAGGCAAAGCGGCCCATGTAGTCGGGATCGGGTTCGGGTTCGCCTACGCGCCCGTGTTCCCAGGCCGTGCCGCCGTCGGCAACGTAATACAGCTCATTAAACAGCGCGGTTTTATACCACAGCGGGCGTGTTTCATCGGCCAGAATCGGCGCTTGCCAGGCTTCGATAGCGTCCCGCCATTCGTCGATATGCGCCAATCCATCAGTGGCGATATCCCACGCATTGTCACCATCGCGCCCGAAAAAGGCTGTGTAACGCTTGAACCAGCTTTCACCTTGACCAAACATCATCACAGGGAAGTCCCACGCGCTTACGAAGGGCACCGTTAACGTTTCGCCGGGGTCCAGGTCAAATGTCACGGCGATCCCGGCTCCCGGAGGCTCACGCTCGCCGGAGGGTTTCGCGTTGTCCCGGTTGTCCAGTGCGCCATCGGCGGCGAAATCCTGCCATATCTCGGCCCCGTCGCTCTGACTGTTGAACACACTGCGGTAGCTGACGGAAACACCGGGCGCTTCGAGCGCCGCGATAGCCATCGTGCCCTGGCCTTCCTGTTCGTTGAACGGGTCGGTATGGCTCATCTCGATGCCAACGACGCGGCGATCACCGATCGTTTCGGTGTGAACGTCCTGGATTCGCCCTTCGCTTTGGCCTATCAGATTGCTGGTGGTGAACATGACACCGACTGTGACCGGCTCATCACCTGGGTTAGTGGCCGTCCAGTTATACAGGGCGACCGGGTAACTGGTCACCTGGTAATCACCGGGGATGATGGGCGAGAACTGCTCAACCGTCATCTTGACGGGCAGTTGATCCCAGTCGTACACGAACCACGAGCGCGGGTACAGCGCGTAGTAGGTTCCAGCCCCGACCGGGTATTCCCACTGCCACGCGCTCAGTGTTTGTTCCGGTTTTCCGGTAGACAAGGCTTGAGCGAGAGTTTCATCACCCTGGCGTGTGTACACGCTGAACATGGTCGCCGGATCAGGATAATAAATGTGGATGCCGGTATCAATGTGCCAGCGGGCGAAGCTGCCGGCATACGTGCGCGCAAATGTCCCGGCACCAAACCCGCCCAGCGGCGCGCCCTGGTAGGGACCATCATCGATCATGTCGTAGGTAACGTTTTCGCGGGCGGGATTCTCAAACGGCTCGCCGATGGGACGTGACCACGCGGCTTCCGGGATGTCCGTTCCGGCTTGTGCGATGTGGGCGGCTGCCGGTTCGGATAATTCCTTAGCATCAGAGCGGTGTACGGTCGAATCTAATGGTATGCTGGCAAGTAATGCGACGGCCAGAAGCACGCCAATGACGCGTTTTTGAAGCATAAAAAACCTCCTCAGAAGTGATCCGACAGAACGCGCATGCTCGAAATCAGGGGAAAACCAGGTAAATCAAAGTTTGGGATCATATGCCACAATGATAACGTATCATGTAGCATTAAGGGGATGAGTTCCGTTAATCTGAAACGGGGCGTTTCGATTCGCAGCAGTATCTAACCGCACCAGGTAGTGTTGACATTATCGCCTAAAACGCACATGTTGGTGAGTACAAATGTCAACACGGCCTAAACCGGGGCCAGTCTACTTGTTGCATGCTCTGCCTCGCTGTGCTATCCTTCGTTTCCCTTTATTCTACTCTGCTTGATAACTTTTGGCGTAAAAGCGGGCGCTTGTATCCCTGCTCGATTTTTCCCACGTCTAGCAGTCCGAGACCGAGGTGCCATTGCCCGACCTGTAAAGCTACGCCATAAAAATAATTACCCGATTCCCGGCAAGGGCGAACAAACGGGAGGTTTATTTTCTTGGTTCAGCCTAAGCGATTAGAGGCATGCCCTTCGATCGACTGTTTCACAAACCGGTTACTACGAACAATAAATCAAGAGGAAGCATGAAAAAATGAAAACAGCATTAGTATGCGGTGCGGGTGGTTTCATTGGCGGTCACCTTGTCAAAAAACTAAAACGCGAAAGTTACTGGGTCCGGGCTGTAGACATCAAAGAGCACGAGTTTGCGCCAACGCACGCCGACGAATTTCTGCTGGTGGATTTGCGCAAAGAAGAACATTGTAAAAAAGCGCTCACGTTAAACAATGGTACATTTGATGAAGTATACCAGTTAGCGGCGGACATGGGCGGCATGGGATTCATCCACTCCGCCGAATGCGAGATCATGCATAACAGCGCCTTGATCAACATATATATGACTGACAACGCAGCAAAGATGGGCGTGCCGCGTTATTTCTTTTCGTCATCCGTTTGTGTGTATCGTGACATGCAGCCTGGCGAACCTGAAATGACAGAGGCCGAAGCGATCCCAGCCAATCCGGACAACGAGTATGGATGGGAAAAGCTCTATGCCGAACGTATGGCGATGGCCTATGAACGCAACCGGGGCATGACTGTGCGCATTGCACGTTTCCAGAACTGCTATGGTCCGGAAGGCACCTGGACTGGCGGTCGCGAAAAAGCGCCAGCCGCGATCTGCCGCAAAGTTGCAGAAGCGGAGGATGGCGGCACGATTGAAGTATGGGGCGATGGGACCGCGATACGCTCCTACACCTATGTGGATGATATGGTTGAGGGCATCTTCATGGTGATGCACTCCGATCTGGTAGGTCCGACGAATATTGGTTGTCCCCAGTACGTGTCAGTTAATGAACTGGTCGCAACAGTGGCCGAGGTGGCTGGAAAACATATCAATATCAAGCATGTTGATGGGCCGGTCGGCGTTCAAGCGCGCAATTTCAGCAACACGCGTATTTACTCGATTGGCTGGCAATCCAAATTCGATCTCAAGGCCGGTATTGAACGCACGTATCCCTGGATTGAAAAACAAGTCCAAACGGCAAAATAACTAATCTGATGCCATCGAACGCTGGACTTGCCCAGGTTTGGTGGATACTCAAGTTGCCTAACTTTACAAAGCCTCAAATTCAACGGGGCTGAGATAGTCGAGCGCCTCGCCGGTATCGATGGTGGTGATATCGGCGAATCATTTGGTATTCAGGCGGTCAGCCGTGAAATCACGCACCAGCAAATTGGGTGCCACTGGCAACCGGGGGTTGGACCGGGTGGTGACTTTGTAGCGTTTCCGTCGTCGGGCCGCCACACCGCTGCGTCGCATCAAGCGCGCTACCCGCTCTCGACTTCACTCTATGCCTTGCCCACGCAGTTCCGCATGGATTGCCCAAACAATCATATTCCACAAAAACAACGCATCATGTAGCATTAAGGGTACGCGCTTCGTTAAACTGAAACGGTGCGTTTCGATTCGCAGCAGCATAAACTGCCACAGGTATTTTTGGGCGAGAGGCGTGTTTTGAACCCGGTATCGTGTTTTTTGCAGCACCGATCAGCCGCGTTGTGGGTGGGACTCACAGGCCGGTTTCCGTTTTTGGTCCGGCTGCTCAAACACGCCTCCTGGTTGTATCTGGCCAATATGTTCGGCCAGGTGATCGGCCTGTTCCTGACGCTGGTTGTGGTCAAGTACTTTTCGGTCAGCGCCTACGGGCATATCGGGTTAGTCGTAGCGTATTGTGAGGCGCTCAACCGCCTGATCGACTTCCGCGTGTGGGAAGCCGTGATCAACTACGTCGGGGCGTATGTCGAACGCCACCAGTGGAACCACGCATTTAGCGTGTTAAAGCTGTGTTATGCCGTCGATCTGGGCAGCGGACTCGTCGCGTTTGCCGTGATGGTGCTCAGCGCCGGTATCGCTGCACGCTGGCTCATCAAAGCGCCGGAAACCGCCGGGCTGATCCGCCTGTACAGTGTGGCGTTGTTGTTCCGGACGACTGACGGCACGTCCAGCGCACTCCTGCGCGTTTATGATCGCTACCGCTGGTTGGGTGTCAAGCGTGTGATCAATGCCGTCTTTAAGGCGGCGCTGGTATTGGGATTTTTGAGTTTCCGGATTTCGCTGGAATCGATTTTTCTGGCTTACGTTTTTACCGATCTGGCCGTGGCAGCGTTTGTTAATGCGGCGGCATGGCGCGTGATCCGCGTCCAGTTTGCGGGCGTGATCCGTGAACCGCGAGCAGGCGACGGTATCCCGCTGCGCGAAATCGTGACGTTTATGATCAATACCAATGTGTTAGGCACGCTTCAGCAACTAACGGCCAAGTCGGATGTGTTATTGGTCGGGTATTTTGCATCTGCAGAAGCCGCCGGTTTGTTCCGCCTGGCCGCGAATCTGGCCAATATGCTGGTACGGCTGGCGATCCCGCTGCAAACGGTCGTTTATCCGGACGTGGTTAAGGCTCACACGGCGGGTGATAGGCAGAAGTTACGACAGCTTGCCCGTAGTTCGAGCATGATCGCGGCGGTAGTCCTGCTGCCGGTTTCACTGGGAATGGCGGTGTTATTCGTTCCGCTGCTCAAGCTGATAGCCGTCAGACCCGAATATCTGTCCGCTGCGCCCTATATGCGCGTGATGCTGGCCGGAGTCTGTGTTGATTTTCTGTTCCTGTGGCTGCCGTTTTTGCTGACGGCAAACAATCGTGTGACGTTTTTGAACGCGGCCCAGGTGGTGCGGCTGCTGTTCTGGATCGCGGGTGCGGCGGTGTTAATTCCATTTTTGGGCGGGATCGGCGGCGCCTGCCTGTTTACACTCAGCCGTGTCGTGTGGGTGGGGCTGTTGGGCGTGTACGTGTGGCGGAGGCACCTGTTATGAGGCTGTTTGCCTATGGCGCGGTGCCTAAAGACGGCGGCACGTATACCCTGTACCGGAACCTGCGACCGGGCTTGTTGAAATACGGCTGGGATATGCGCTGCGTGGTTGTGGGGGCGCAGGAGCACGCGCTTTTGAATAAATATTTCGTTGACGAGGGCTGTGTTTCGGTTGCGCCGGGTAAAACGAATCTCAAGCGGCAGGCGATGGCCTTCGCGGAGTGGTGCGATTCGGCGGGTGTCGATGTGGTTATGCCCGTCAATTCGAGGGCGATGCTGGCCGCGCTGCCTCATCTGCCGGACCGTGTGCGACTGCTGCCGCGCTGCGCCGATATCACGCCGCACGGGTACGCCAAAACATTAACAGCCCGTGCACGCGCGGCTTTGATTATCGCCACGACACCCCGGCAAGCCTCCGATTTAACAGAACACTACGGCGTTGATAAAAGTAAGATTGTGTTGATCCCGCACGGCATCGATCTGGAACCGTACACGGCTGCCGGAACCGGCGTATCGAGTGACAATCCCGTACTGCGGCTGGCGTTCCTGGGACGCCTGGAGCACAATCAGAAAGGTGTATTGCATATTCCCGGTATCGTCAGGCAGCTTGATGCGGCTGGCGTGGCGTATCACCTGTCGATTGCGGGGACGGGACCGCATCAGCGCAGCATGGAAGCCGGGATGAAAGACGCGCTGCGCGGTGGTCGCGTGACGTTCCTGAGCAGCCTGTCCCGGCAGCAGGTGCCGCCGTTTCTAAACAAGGCGCACGTCTTGATCGTCCCGTCGCATCATGAAGGGTTTGGTTTTGTGCTGATCGAAGGGATGGCGGCGGGCTGTGTGCCGGTTATATCCCGTTTGCCCGGTGTGACAGATTTTATCGTTGATGATGGTGCATCCGGCGTTCTGTGTGATGTGCAAAATGTAAACTGTTTCGCTCGCGCCATTGTCGCCCTGCATCGTGACCGGGATAAACTGCACACCATGCGGCAGGCCGCCCGTGAAGCGGTACGCACTCGTTTTTCACAGCAGCGTTTGGTAACTGATTATGCCGCCGCGCTGGATCAGGTTGTGGAAGCTCCGGCAATGAGCGTGCAGCTCGTGCCCTGGGAGCAATTCGACGTACCGCCGCCATTCAAGCCGACGTGGCGCAGCCAGGTACCGCGCCCTGTTCGGCTGGTCGTTCGCCGTATCCTGTTTGCGCTCAGGCTGTCGGGCAAACGGTAACGTGGACAAAACACAGGCTATGAATCGTGGTATTGATCTCGCCACACTATCAGGCGATCAGCCGCTCGATATCGTGTGTCTCTCGGATGCGCCGTGGGATTGGCCGCTGTGGACCAACCGCCAGTACGCGTTAAGCACCCTGGCGATACTGGTGGATACTGTGCGCGTGTTATACATCGAGCCGCCGTCATTTGCCTACCGGCCCTTTAACCGGGATTTTCACCGTGAGCAGTGGCCCAGCGGGGCAAGTGTGCGCCGCCGGTCGTCATTGACTCTGCTCCACCAGGCGCAGGATCGAGTCTGGACGCTGCACCCGCCGCTGCCGGTGCCGCGCCATGTTATGCGCAAACGTGGGTTTTTGCTGCTTCAATGGTACGCGCTGCTGCTGGCGCGGTGGGCCATGCGCCGCCTGGACTTTGACCCGGCGCTGCTGTGGGTTTATACGCCTTACGGCGGCTGGATGATCGACCATCTGCCATCGCGGTTTGTGATATACGACTGTGTGGATGAACACAGCGCCGCGCCGTACTACGCCTGGGATCGTGCCCGTATCGAGCGCCTGGAACAATACCTGATGCGGTCGGCGGACGTGGTGTTCACTGTATCCAACCGGCTGCAAAAACAAAAATCACCATTTAACGCGCATACGATTTGTGTGGGTAACCCGGTGAACTATGCTCTGTTCTCCCAGGCGCAGGAACGGCCCGCCGACCGCCCGCCGGAACTGGCCGGTTTGACCGGTCCGTTGCTGGGGTTTTACGGCGTACTGGCTGCGTACAAAATTGATCTGGACCTGCTGCACAACGTGATGGTCGCGTATCCCGGCTGGAATCTGGTCTTGATCGGCACCGGGGCGGCGCGTGTGCCGGATCGCCTGCGTGCGCTTGGCAATGTGCATGTGCTGCCCGCTATGCCACAGCGTGATCTCGTGCGTTACGTGGCCTGGTGTGACGTGCTATTGATGCCCTATCGCGTGACTGACTATACTTTATCCAGCAGGCCGCTGAAGCTGCATGAATATTTCGCGACAGGTAAACCGGTCGTATCGACCTTTACACCATCCGAACCGGCCTATCGAGAGGTGTTATATCTGGCGGATGATGTTTGCTCGTTTGCGCGGGGCATTCAGGCGGCGCTGGATGAGGATGACCCGACCAAACGCCAGCGGCGGATAATGCTGGCGCAGCAGCATACCTGGGAAAACAAGGTCAAAACCATGGTATCCATTATGAAGCAGCACGGCCTTTTTGAAGGGTTCAACCATGACGGATAAACACAAACCCGGCGTGTCGGTAGTATTGGTCGCGCGCAACGAAGCCGGGCGGCTGCCGGGTTGGTTCACACATGTGCAGTGGGTCGATGAGATCATCGTGATCGACAGCGGCAGCACTGACCAAACCGCCGCCATCGCACGCGATCACCGTGCGCGCGTTGTGATGGTACCGAACAAGCTGAACTTTGATCTCAACAAAAATACCGGGTTTGCTGAGGCGGCTCACGAGTGGATTTTTGCGCTTGATGCGGATGAAATCCCGGATGACACCCTCATCGCTGCTGTTCAAGCCGTGGTCGCGGATGCGGCGTGCCCTTACGCGGCTTTCACGATTCGCAGGCGGAATCTTGTGATGGGACGCGACACCGGCACCGCTGACCACATGGTGCGCCTGTTCCGTAATGGTGCGGCTCACCTGCCGGGTGATACCGTTCATCAGGCCATGCGTGTAACGGGGACTGTGGGCCGTTTGCCCGGTGAAATTCTGCACCATACAGACGCGTCATTTTTTGAGCGTGTCGAAAAAAGCAACACCTACAGCGAGTGTATGGCCGCGTATTGGTACGGCCAGCGGAAACCGTTCCGGCTGTGGGATTTATGCGTTCAGCCGGCTATCCATTTTTTCAAGAAGTATTTCGTCCGGCGCGGGTACAGGCTGGGTGTGCTGGGTTTCATTGACGCGGTTAACGGCGCGTACAGCGTGTTTTTGCGTTATGCCAAGCTGTGGTCCGCGTATGACCAGGGGGAGTTTTTATCCCCATCGGATGATTTTCCGCCGCTGGTCGAACAAGGCAGCCGCGAACCGCCGCAGGATAACCCGTAGATGGCGCATATTCTGCTGATCGCGGATCGGATGCTGCGGCGCGAACGCACCGGCATTGATGCATACTATGACGCGCTCGTACATTGGCTGCCTCGGCTGGCCCCGGATACGGAATTCACGCTGCTGTCATTCGGTGAACCGAATGCCCCGGTGCCGAATCTGCGGCACGTGGGGCTGTCCACGTCGCGCCGGGCTTTGTTTTTGCGGTCTATTATGTTGGGCGGGAATGCAAGCCTCCGACCCTACGTGCAGCGCGCGGACCTTGTTCACCTGCTCATGCCGCTGCCGTTGACGAGCGACAAACCGCTGCTGACCACGATTCACGATCTGGCACCGTATGCCGTACCGCAAACTTTTACATGGCGGCAGCGTGCCCTGTTCCGGTATACCCTGCGGCATTTGGTCAACCACAGCAGCCGTTTTATCACGGCGTCCAACCACACAGCGGATGATCTCCGGCGGGTGTTTCGTGTGCCTCCACATGTAGTTGATACCGTCTATCTCGGTGTTAGCGACGCGTTCTATGTAGCCCCGGCGGCGGCGCAGGTTCAGGCCGTGCGGGAAACGTACAGACTGCCCGATCAGTACTTTCTGTTTACCGGTTCCATGCACCCGCGTAAGAATTTGCCGGGGCTGCTCGAAGCCTACCGGCGTTTTAGCGAATACGATCAAACCGGCACGCAGCTCGTTATCGCGGGTCGGATGGGCCTGGGCGGTGATGTCCTGCTGCGCCTGATCCGTCGGTGTGACCTGGAGCACGCCATATGTTTGCCCGGTTATGTTGACAGCGCCGACCTGCCGATTATCATTGGTGAAGCAGTCGCCGTGCTCTATCCGAGTCTGTACGAGGGGTTTGGCCTTCCGGCGCTGGAAGCGATGGCCTGCGGCACGCCGGTAATCGCATCACGGGCCGGAGCGCTTCCCGAAACAACGGGCGGATATGCGGTGCTGTGTGATCCGCTTGATACGGCTGAACTGGCCGCATCTATGCGCCGGGTGCTTGTTGATGATACCCTGCGTATGTCTTTGGTACGCGAAGGGCGTGTATGGTCAAAGCGGTTTCGCTGGCAGGCGACAGCCGAACAGACGCTGCACGTTTATAACGGTATGTTGGAGGGGAAACTCACGTGAACGATCGCCCCACCACACGCGGCAGGCACCTTTTCGACCGGACAAAACCGGTTTTGCGGGTGTTGAGTTCGCTGCTGCGTTATCTGCCGCGCCGGATGCGCTACGGCCTGCTGGCACTTTTCCGGGGAACGCCCGGTATGATCGGATTGGGTATCCGGTATGTGTGTGTGCGCAGTTTGGCGCGGTCCTGTGGTGATAATGTGTATATCGGCCCCTACTCGTTTTTGACGTACCTGGAACACTGCGATATTGGCGATCATGTCAGTATTCGTGAGTTTGCCTCGATCGGGTGCTGGGGCGGGCTGCGCATTGGAAATAATGTGTCGTTGGCGGCGGGCGTGGTTATCCTGACCACCGAACACGATTACACCCAGGCCGACACGCCGATCCGTGATGCGTCGATCGTGGACAAACAGACGATCATCGAAGATGATGTCTGGATCGGGGCCAGGGTATGCGTGACGGCGGGCGTCACTATTGGTCAGGGGGCCGTTGTTGGCGCCGGGTCGGTTGTGACACAAACCGTGCCGCCCTATGCCGTGACGGCTGGTGTTCCGGCGCGCATTATCCGCCAGCGTGAACAACCGGGTGAATCTGTCACCGGTCAGCGAGGGCGCTCAACGTCATGACCTGCACCTGCCCGATTATCATTGTGGGACATGGCCGCAGTGGTACGACACTGCTGCAAGCTATTGTTGCCTCACACCCTGACGTGGCGATGTTTCGCCGTGATCCGGTATGGTGGCGGACGTTTTCTCGCTCGCCGCGTTATCGAAAGCTGGGCACAGATGTCCGTGTGTTAGCTCGTTTGCTGGACGACCTTTTTGATACACCCCACCTCCGCGATCTGGAGGTTCCGATCGATCGGCAGCGTGTTGAAGCCGAGCTGATCGCGCTTTCCCCGGTGAAATTTGGGGATGTTGTGCGCGTGATTTTGGACCAATACGCGTGTAACTATGGCAAATTGCGTTGGGGATTAAAATCACCCGGTAACGAACACCACGCGGATGCAATTCTGGCTGCTTCACCTGATGCGTTGATCGTGCACCTGGTCCGTGATCCCAGGGATGTGCTCGTGTCGGCGCGAAGCGCGGGCATGCAGCATATCGCCAACCCGGTCCGGCTGGCGCTGCGGTGGAATCGGTCGGCACGAATGGCCGTGCGCAACCGGAAACGGTACAGCGGCTCCTACCTGGTTGTGCGTTTCGAAGACCTGGTAACCCAGCCCGAAGTGATCGTTCGAGAGATATGCGTATTTTTGAAGCTGGCATACGTACCTCAGATGGTAGAGCCACACGGTCAGGAGGCGTGGCGGTGGCGCGGCTCCAACACGCAGTTTGATGATGTGCCGAGTTACCAGATAGGACAGGCGCCGGTCGGACGCTACCGGCGCCACCTGACACCGACCGAGATCGCCATATGTAACGCAACCGCCGGACGGCTGATGCGCCGGTTTGGATATAAAACGGCTGAACCCGTAACCGGGCGGCATCGTTTTTACGCAGGAGGTATTATTGCGGTGCAGTGGCCGTTTTGGGCGCTGGGGAGCGTCGCGCAGTCGATTACTGTCCGGCTTGGTATCCACGGACGTATACGACGATTTGCATTATGGCGTTCGAGCAGGTCTTAGGATGATGCGCGTACCAGCTCGCGCAGCAGAACTTAACGTGGTTCCCGTCCTGGGAATACTGGTTGTCGCGTGCCTGTTTGTTTTGGCTGGCGGTTTTGTAGGGTCAGACCGGTTGTCGAGTGGTGTGTTACTGAGTACGTTCCTGGCCGTCGATGTCACATTGTTATTGAGTCCGCAGTTAACGCGCCAGACTCAACTGGTTGTCGTATACGTGATCGGGGTGCTGTTAACGGCGTATCCGGTAGCGCGTGTCGTCGTCGGGCCGGATCGTATGCCCATTTATTTCCTTGACCTGGCCGTTGGGCTGCTGTTGTCTTCGCTGCTGTTACAGCGCGAATGGCGGCGGTACATCGCCTTTCCCGCTCATGCGCTGCCCGCCCTGGTGATTGTTTTCTGGCTGCCGCTGAGCGTTCAAAGTTTTCTGCATGAAGTTCTGCTAACCGGCGTGTGGGTCGAAACGACTTATGTGCTTGTGCGGAATCTGCTCAGTATTTCCCTGTTTTTTGTTTTGATCGCGGTTGTGCACACGTTTCGCGAACTCCGCACACTGTTGTGGTGCATGGTTGTAGGTGTACTTGTGACAGCACTTTTATCGACAATTCAGACATTCCTGCCGCCTGATTCGATCTTCCTGAAAGTACAAGACTTTTTTTCACCGGCAGACCTGATGCAAAAACAAGAACGCTACTACGAGCTAAATTTGCCGGTCCGGTCGCGCGCCCTGATCGGCAGTCCTAACGCCGCCGGGATGATCATGGTTTCGATCTTGCCGATCATTTTCGGTTTGCACCGGTCAAGCCGATCCGTCGTTCCGCGCTTGTTATGCAAATCCATTTTTGTCCTGGCCATCGTTGGCATTGTGGCCACCTACAGCCGTAGCGCGTACCTGGGGTTGGGGATCGTGTTCGGCATGTTCATCTTACGCTTGAGACACCGGCGGTGGGCGCTGCGGGTGGCCCTGGTGATCGGTTTGCTGCTGGCTGTAATCGCTACGGCCAGCGGGCTTGTTGCGTTGGATTACATCACAGATAAATTTGTGACATCACTCACCGATCCGTCATCATCCCCCATCGACCGCCCGCGGCTGGAAACCTATCAAAATGTGCCGGCATTTTTGCAGACACATCCCGGTTGGCTGGTCGTTGGACGTGGATTCGCAACGTATGATCTGAATGACCGGGGTTTCATAGAGGCGTTTGACACGTCCGAGATTTTCCACACGCAGAACCACAGCGTGTTTGTGATGGTCTTTTATCAACGCGGGCTGATCGCAGCGTTCGTGATCGGCCTGATCTGGCTGGCGGCTTTTTCACTTTTAGCGACGGGGCGGCGAGACGGGTTAACAGCCTATGCAGGCGATAGCTGGCTGCGTTTTTCGCTTCAGGTGGGGCTGCTCAGTATGCTGCCCGCGTGGTTATTTAATCATTATTTTGCCAGTGTGGTTCACATGCAAGCCTATTTGTTTTTATATCTGGCGTTGTGTGTGCTGGCTGTCAAAACCGATGCCCCGCATCAAGCTGCTGCCAGGAACAAACGACCATCTGCGACAGCGTCCACCCATCCGCGTGTTGCAATTATTCAAAACCAGTTTGGGCTCAGCGGGCGGACACGCGTTGTCTGCGAAGTGATCGATATGCTCAATGCACATGATATTGTGCCGGACGTGCTGACGCTTACGTCAAAAACGGCGAGTAAATCCGTCGGGCAGTATTTTGGGCTGGGACAGGTGCGGTTTAACCATAGGCGTATTGCACCCGTGCCATTTGTGCGGGGTGGTTTGTGGCAGATTTTGCTGGCAAACTGGCTGACACGGGCACGTCACAGCGATTATGATCTGGTGTTTAACTCAAATAACTTGCTAGAGGGGTTGAACCCGGCAGCATACTACATTCATTATGTGTATTATCCGCTGCCGACCTATTCGCGGGAACTGGCGGACTCCCGGCGCCCCGTATGGCTTCAAGTCTATGCGCGTTTGTTTGATTGGCTGCTGCGGCGCGGTGATACGGCCAGCGCTGACGATCCTGTGTTGGTGATATCACAGTTCACACGGGATGCGCTGGTTGATGTTTACCCGGCGTTTGAAGGCCGGGTGCAGGTTATTTACCCGCCCGCCTTTGATGGATTCATGAACGATAACCCGGTGCGAGAGCGGCGCTGTATCTCGGTCGGTTCGTTCGCGCCCGTCAAACGCCAGCTTGAACAGCTTGAGATCGCGCGGCGGCTGCCGGATATTGAGTTTTGGCTGGTCGGCAATATAAAGTCAGCACGTTATTATCGTGCCTGCCAGCAGTACGCCGCGCGTCACCGGTTGACCAACGTGCAGTTTAAGCCCGATCTGCCAGGGGATGCGCTGCAAGAAGCGCTGGAACACGCGCTGTTTTTTTTGCATACGATGCAAAACGAACATTTTGGTATTTGTGTCGTTGAAGCTATCGCCGCCGGGTGTATGCCCGTGGTGCACAGGTCGGGCGGCCCGCGTGAGATTGTATCGAATGACGCGTTTTGCTTCGACAACACGGACCAGGCTGTACAAATTTTTGAGCGCCTGCAAAACACGGCACCTGAATCACTCGTATCCATGCGCCGGGAATTGCAGCAGCGTATCCAACCGTACAGCCGCCGGGCGTTTCGTGAAGCGCTGGGCCGTGTGTTGTGGTCCCGGCTGGGGTTCGACTGCAAGGGGAGTATAGGTGGGCCAGACGATGACTAAATGGACTCCTGCCGGTTTGCAGCCGCGTTCCATTATGCTGATCTCGGAAAAACGATCGGGATCAACCATATTCCAAACCGAACTGAACAAGCACCCGCTGGTGAACGTGATTGCACATACCGAACACAACGATCACGAAACGCAGTACTGGCTAAAAGCGGCCTGTGTGCTTGGCCTGCCCGGTAATGATTTTTTACATGGACGCCCACCATATACATATGCTGATGCTCGTAGCAAACTGATCGGTTTGCTGCGATCTAACGTGCCGGGATTTGTTATACCGGACGATGATAAGCAGCTCGTGTTTGAGGGGTGGGCGGCGCTTTGCCAACAATTTGGCCCGGTGTGGTTCGAAAAAACGCCCCAACACAGCCAAAACTGGGCGGCCTTGTCTGTTGTGTTGGACTACATACACACCACCGGGGCCGATCTCCGGATTATCGGGTTAGTGCGAAATCCGCTGGGCATGGTGTATTCGGCGTGGCGTTCGTGGCGCAGCAATTACTGGCAGCGCCAGTTTGATTGGCAGACAGCCTACTCGAACTTTCAGCGGTTGCAGCATGCGCTGCCATCCGAACAGGTGTTGTTGGTTCAGTATGAGGACCTGGCGCAGCGCCCGTCAGAGGTCATGCAGCGGGTTTGCCAGTTCTGTGATCTGCCCTATCATCCTGATGTTGGCGCGGGGTTGCATGCGCGCTCGGTCGATCGCTGGCAAGCTGATCCCGCCTATCTGTTACAATTGGACCCTGATGTGCGTTTACTGGCCCAGCAGTTTGGTTATCAGGCTGGCGAGTTGGAAAACAAACGGTCCACGCTGGGCCGGTATGATGTCCTGCGGCGCTTGCGATCATTGTGGATGCGCCGTCGGAGTATTGTGGTATCTTTGATGCATCACAGGGTGTATCAGGTGTTGCGCCCGGTTGTCAGGCCAATTCTGAAACCGGTGGTGGGCCGGTTTCTGAAATAGCGATCCGGTATGGTGTTGGCCCGCACCGTCGTGTGCGGCTCGCACCGTCGCACGTGGGAGGAGCAGCAGACTCCTGAATATGACACATAAACTCAAGATATTGATGGTTGGAGGCCCGGACGTTGACCACCGACTGGAATTGATGCATCACCTGAAATCGAGTTTTGAGTTAGCGGGTGTGGGGTCAAACCGGCTGTTAGCTGGCACGTTTGCAGAAGCTGGTTTTGATTATCACCATTTCCCCATGGTTCGATCGTTTAATCCGGCGGCTGATGCGGTGTCAATGCTGGCGCTGTGGGTGCTGTTCCGCCGGGAAAAGCCGGATATTGTTCACACGTATGATACCAAGCCGTCGGTGGTCGGGCGGTTGGCGGCACGGTTGGCTGGCGTGCCCGTGGTGATCGGCACAATCACGGGGCTGGGCAGTTTGTACGTGATGGACAACCGCCGTATTCGCGTGATCCGTGCCTTATATGAACTCACGCAGAAAGCCGCTAATCGCGTATCCGATCTCACCATCTTCTACAACCAGGATGACGCATCACACTTTTTACAGCGAAAGCTGATCCGGTCGGATAAAGTTGCTGTTGTGCCGGGATCGGGCGTATCGCTTGAGCGTTTTTCACCTGCCGCCGTGACTGAAGAAGAAAAAAACGCTGCCCGGCAGGAACTCAACATCCTGCCGGATCAGATCGTTGTGACGATGATTGCCCGGCTGGTGCGCTCAAAAGGAGTTTTTGAGTTTGCGGAGGTCGCCCGCCGTGTACAGGCCGCGCGGCCATCCATTCGATTTGTGCTGGTGGGTTCCGAAGACCCGGAAAGCATGGATGGGCTGTCATCAGACGAGGTGCGTTCGCTGCAAGACCATGTGTTGTGGATCGGTCCGCGCCAGGATATCGCCCAACTGCTGGCGATATCCGATATGTCGATGCTTCCCGCTAAACGGGAGGGAATGCCGCGTGCGTTAGTCGAAGCAGCAGCGATGGGACTGCCGCTCGTAGCCAGCCGCGTCCCTGGCTGCTCCGAAGTGGTCCAGCACGGAAAAAACGGGTTTCTGGTCGAGCCGGACGATATCACGTCATTTGTGCAGGCGATCACGCAGTTGGCTGACGATCCGAAACTGCGCGAGGCATTTGGTGCGGCGTCCGGACAATCGGCCCAGACGCGTTTCAGTCTCGCCGCGATCGGCAGCACCATTCACACGATCTACGAACGCCATGCCGCCCGGCAAAACGTGATTCCCGTTGAATCTTTGGTGGAGTGATTGTTATCATCTATAGGGCAGCGTTGTTCAGTACAGCGTAGCATGACCGTATGTTTTCCACAGGCCACGGCCCGTGTTAGCTGTGATACACTGGGACGTGTTGGGATAGTGTGTTCTGGGGTTAGTATGCTGGCGAAAATTCATTCGAACAAACGACGAATCAGGTGGGGTATGCTGGTAGCACTCGTGTTGGTATTGATGCTGGCTGGTGCATTTGGTCCACGTGTTTATGCACGGCTGCGAACGTTAGGGCACGTCTACACGGTGGACTCGGTGCCACAACGCCGCGTCACGATCGTTTTGGGCGCCCTGGTTTATCCGAATGGACAGTTGAGCAGCATGCTTGCCGATCGTGTTGCCACGGGTGCCGCGCTGTATCACGCCGGGAAAACGGACGTGTTGTTGTTTTCGGGTGATAATCACGTGGAAACCTACAACGAGCCCGAAGCCATGCGCCGTTATGCGTTGCAGCTTGGTGTACCCTATGACGCGATTGTGCTTGATTACGCGGGATTTCGCACCTACGACAGTTGCTACCGCGCGCGTGATATTTTCCAGGTGGACCAGGCGATCCTGGTTACGCAGCGGTTTCACCTGGACCGCGCCCTGCTGACCTGTAACGAACTCGGCGTCGCTGCGATTGGCGTCGCTGCCGATGAACAGCGCCCGGAAGGTTATCACGTGCGCTCGATGATCTTCAGCCAGATTCGCGAGTTCCCCGCCACGATGTTTGCCGTGTTTGACCTGATACACCGCCCCGAACCAACCTTTCTCGGTGACCCGCTCCCCATTTTGGCGAAAGAACGCTAAAATAGGGACGTTGGGGGGCGGCTGATGCAAACCGAGCACGAGCGAATAGTACGAGTCTATCAGGGTGTTGAAAAACGTGTCCAGGCGCAAGAACGGTTTTTCGGTTACGAAAACCCGGCTCACCATTACCGTATCCAGCAGCGTTACCGCGCCACGCTCCGGATGCTTCACACTGCTGGATTCCACCCACTCTGCCACCAGCGGATTCTTGACGTGGGCTGTGCCGACGGCGTGATGCTCCGCCAGTTTTTGCAGTGGCGCGCGCAGCCTGGCAACCTGCACGGCATTGATCTGCGTCCCGGCCCGGTTAATGCGGCCCGCCGTTTGTGCCCCAATCTTGATATTCGCTGCGGTTCTGCTGTTGATCTGCCGTGGCCGGATGCCTCATTTGATCTCGTATGCCAGCACACCGTTTTTACCTCCATTTTGTCCCCGGACATGAAACGCCAGATCGCGGCTGAAATGGCGCGCGTGCTGCGTCCGGGGGGCGCGGTGCTGTGGTATGACTTTATGTACAACAACCCCCGCAACCCTAATGTACGCGGCGTAAAACAGCGTGAAATTCGCGCCTTGTTCCCCGGTTTTGATGGTCGGCTCCAGCGCGTTACCCTGGCGCCGTTGATCGCCCGGCACATACCGGAAAGCTGGCTGCCGCTGTTATACCCGGTGCTGGCGGTTTTTCCGCCGCTGCGTACACACTATCTCGGCCTGTTTGTTAAGCCATAACATCATGATCGCACCAGGGACAACGCCATGACCCCAACTGAGCACGGCGGCGCGAATCCGTTGGAGAACCTGGCCTATTTTGTGGGCTGGGGCGGCAGGGCATGGGAGCGGTTAGTGTCGCTGGCTGTTCACGAGATCACCGGCACCGATCTCGGCGGGCAAACAGTGCTGGAAATCGGCGCACGTTTTGGCCGCATGACGTGCCTGTTCGCGCTGTTGGGGGCGTACACGGTGGGCGTGGATGTGGACCTTGACAGTTTGCATACCGCGCGGGCAGAAGCGCGGCGGTGGGATGTAACCGACCGGACCGCGTTTGTAACAACCGATGGTCGTTTGAACAGCCTCGCGCGCGGGGCGTTCGACCTGGTGTTCACCAAGAGTGTGTTAGTGGAAGCCGGGCACCTGGATCACCTGCTGCCCGCGATTGCGGCCAGGCTCAAGCCGGGCGGCAAGATCGTGTTTGTCGAAAACGCGCGCGGGCCGTTGTGGTATCACGCCTTACGTGTTTTCCGCTACCGGAGCCTGGCGTACACGCATATGACCTATTTCACCGGGCGTGAGATCGCGCTGGTTCAGCGCCACTTCACTATTACGCACATCGCCCGGACCACACTGCCGCCGGTGGTATTGATCGGCGGCACGTCCAGGTTGAATCCGTGACTTTTAGCACGTTCATCACACAAAACGGGGGAGCATGTGCCCCCCCGCGTGTTCGAATTGAAAAACGTGTTACGTGAACTTCTAGCAGAAACCGGGAACACCCAGCGCCGGGATGCAGAAGATGCCGCCACCGCCGCCGGAATTGATGCCTGTATCGCCAGCAAAACCGAAGATGATCGCGAACGTACCGGCTGCACCAGCGTTGTAGGTATCGACTGCGCCATCGTTCACGAACGGCGCGTCACCACCGTACAGGTAATCCACGTCGCCCGCTGTGCCCGTACCAAACAGGGTAGCCGCAAAGATCGTGTCTGCGCCTGCGCCGCCGTAGATGTAGTCGCTGCCCTCACCACCTACCAGGAAATCATCACCTGCCCCACCTTGAATCAGGTTGTTCTGGGCGTTACCCTGGATGAAATCCTGCTGGCTGGTGCCGACCACGTTGTCGAAAGCACCGGATAGGGTCAGTGACGAGCCGCCCGCATAAATTTGTGATGTTGCGGTTCCCAGGTTGATGGCAACGCCTGACGTGGAAAGGCCGCTGAAGTCCAGCGTATCCACGCCGCTGGAAGTCAGCGAGGCATCCACGCCGGTGCTGCTGCTAACCTCAAACGTGTTGGAACCCGCGCCGCCGTCGATGTTACCGCCCTGGTTGGCGTCCACGATGATCGTATCATTGCCGTCGCCGGTATCAATCGTGTCGCTGCCGCCATTGCCGTTCACAGTATCGTTACCGGGGCCGGTATCAATCACGTTGTCGGTCGTGGTGCCGGTTACAACGTCATTGCCAAAGCCGGTGTTGACATTCTCGATGCTGCTGAGCGTGTCTGTGCTGCTGCCGTCGTTGGCTGTGTTCCCTGGCAGGTTGACCGTCCAGTTGCTGGTGGAACTGCTGGCGTCAAAGGTATCTGAACCAGCGCCACCCTGGATATTGTCCGCGCCGGAGCCGCCGTTGAGCGTATCGTCACCATCACCGCCGACGAGCGTATCCACACCCGGCCCGCCGTTGAGCGTATCGTTGCCCTCGCCACCGTTGAGCGTATTGTCCAGCGAGTTGCCGGAGATGGTATCGTCGTAACTGGTGCCGATCACGGTTTTGAACAGGTCCATCAGTGTGATTTGCAGCGTGCCGCCAACGTTCTGTGCTCCGCCGACATTGGATAAGTCCAGCGTGATACCGAACTGAAGCGCGCTGAAGTCCAGCGTGTCCTGCAAGCTATCAGACCGCACCGTGACCGAGCCGGTCGCGTCAGCATCAAAAACGATGGTGTTCGTTCCGGTTCCACCGTCCACGATATCGCTCTGCTGCGCGCCCGTAACGTTGATGGTGTCGTTGCCGGCGCCGCCCAACACCTCATCGGTGCCCGCGCCGCCGTCAAGCACATCATTGCCCGCGCCGCCGTCGATGGTATCGTTGCCCGCGCCACCGTAGATGGTTTCGTTACCGGAGCCGCCGTTGATGGTATCGGCGCCGGTGTTGCCGGTTGGCGAGTCACCGTAGATGGTGTTGTCAGCGTTATTGCCATTGATCGTATCATCACCGCCGTCACCGCGAACGACCCCGCCTACCGTGGAGCCATCTTCGAGTGTGATGATGTCGTTACCGGCGTTACCTTTGATGTTGTCGCCTACTGAACCACCATCGGCGTTAGTGATCGTGTCGTTGCCCGGCCCGCCTTGGAGCCAGGTGCCGACGCTGCCATCGTTGGTGATTATGTCATTGCCGGAGCCGCCCTGCAGGTACTCGCCAACGCTGCCGTTGTTGGTGATCGTGTCGTTGTCCTCAGCACCGTCAACCCATCCCTCAACGGTGCCGTTGTTGGTAATGGTGTCGTCTCCGGTGTTGCCGGAAATGTTCCCCTCAAAGGTGACGCCAACGCTTACGGTGCCGTTGTTGGTGATGGTGTCGTTGCCATCACCGCCGACAATACGGTCATTGACGTCGCCCGCATTGGTGATATCATCGTCGCCAGTGCCGCCCTGAACGCCGTCAGCTTGGCCAGTCGCACTCACGTCAATGTCATCACTTTCGGAGCCGCCGTCAACTATGTCGTTAACGTCACCGTGAATGTTGATGTCGTCAGCGCCTTCATCACCGTTCACCCGTCCATTAACGGTCGCCCCATTGTTTACCGTGATTGTATCGTTGCCTGCCAAACCATTTACACCATCGTCATCAGTGCCGACACAGTTAATGTTGTCTGGATCGGTGGTGCCGTCATTGCACTGTGCATAGGCAGGCCGTGCAGATGTGCTGATACCCAATAGGGGAATAGTGATCAACACTATTCCGAGTATGTAGAGGATTTTTTTCATAAGATAGCTCCTATAAATGAAGCAATTGCCTGCGTGTCGTCCGTCTGGTTGTGGGCACAGTTTGTGCTTATTTGACCGTACAAACTGAGTAAGTCGCAATAGTGTCTTACCCCCTCCGCCGATCATACGCCCAATGTGATCTAAACCTCATTGTAGAATAATAAAGTATAGCATGCAAGCACAATGCCACGACCTACACACATTTCAAATCATGATGATACAAATTCTTAACATGACGCGTGTACGTGAAAGGCATCCCGTGTTGTAAGAGGATTTATTAGGGGACGGTACTTGTTCATCTGGGTAGATCACAACAGTCGGGCGACGCACCCGACTGTATGAACGTGTTTTGTGATGAGTTGACTCAGATTCAGGTGTTAGTCGGCAAACAGGATTTCGAGCAGGGTGCCGACGTTGTCATGACCTTCAAGCGTGTTAAGGTTGTATACCTCGGTATAGCCACAGTTAGCGCACGACACAAAAGCGTAGCGGTAGTGTTGTACCTCAAACAGACGCGATAAGCCGGTACCCGACATCGCCAGGCGTTCGGCATGGCCGCCATGATGTTCACACCGCGGGCAGACAAATTTTTCTGCCAGTTGTGAATCAACGTTACCCATGGAAAACCTCCTCACTCAGTGATTCCGTCCTGTTACCACGGTATCACATGGGATAATCGTTCTCTCCCCCAACCTTTAGGGGATTGAGATGATTAGCACATCCGGGCCAGGGGGACCGGCTGGCGACACGCCAGTCGATTAGTCGGTATCGTCGGTATTGCTGTCATCGGCAAGAGGTGGAATATCGTCAAGGGTGACGGCAAGCTGAGCGAGGTCTAATAGAAGCAGCAGCCGATCCGGCAGTTTGGCAGCACCGGCTATACAGTGGGCGTCCGGGGTGGTGTGCGGGATATCCTGAGTTTTTGTCACACTCACGATCTGATCCGCGTCATTGACGATAAGCGCCAGCGGGCCATCTGGCGTCTGACAGGCAATAATCGGAGTGTCGAGTCGCAAGGGGGCATCGTTGTGACCGAACCGGCGCCGTAAGTCGATGACCGGCATCACGACATCCCGCAGCGTCAACAGCCCGATCACACCAAGCGGCGCTTCGGGCATCTCGGTAAGGGCGATCATGGGCAGGACTTCCATGACGTTATCGACATCAACGCCGTACCATTCTTGCCCGACCTGGCAGCACAGATAATGGCCTTCCGACTGGGTCATCGTGTGCATCCTCCGACCTTATGAACTGGCTTTCTGCGCCTGAGTCAGGCGAACAAGGGTGGGCGCTATCTCGGAAAGCGGCAGCACGGATTGCGCCGCCCCCAGCTTGGCCGCGGCCTGAGGCATGCCGTATACCACCGATGTTGCTTTGTCCTGCGAAATGGTGAACGCTCCGGCTTCGTGCATGGCCCACAGACCGTGTGCGCCATCCTCACCGATCCCGGTGAGAACAGCCCCAATGGCGCGTGGACCGTAACTCTGCGCCACCGATTGCAGCAGGATATCACCGGATGGCACATGACGTTTATTTCCCGCGTCGGGGTCCAGTTTGAAGCGCCGGTTTTTTAGCACACGCAGGTGTACGCGGTCGGGAGCCAGATATACATGGCCTGGAATCAGGCGCTCGCCAGCTTGCGCAATCGATACGTGTAAGGGTGTCACTTGAGACATCCAGTTAGCCAGGGACGTAACAAAATCTATTGAGATGTGCTGGACGATAGCAATAGGCACCTGGAAATCTGCTGGTAGGTCCCGCAAAATGGCGCTAAGCGCGGCTGGGCCACCTGTGGACGCCACGATTGCGACAATTTCGGGCGTGGCTCTGGCAGAAACGGGTGGTTGTGATCGTGGAATTACAGAGTAACCGTTTCGGTCTTGTTTCCAGTGCCGGATAACACGAACGCCCGCCATCAGGCGCAGTTTATTAACCAGGTCTTCTGCTTGCTCGTCGTAATCCGGGCTGAGCAGTCCGGCTGGTTTGCGATGTACGGCGAGCGCTCCCATGTTCATAGCCTGGAACGCGATCTCGGTTTCGTTGTTGTCGAGGCTGGCGCTGACGACTACGATCGGTGTGGGAGTGGAACACATGATCTCGTGTGTGGCTTCCAGCCCGTTCATGCCTTCCATAATCAGGTCCATGACCACAACATCGGGACGTAGATCACGCGTCAGTTGCACGGCTTCCCGACCGTTTCCTGCTTCACCAGCGACGTGCATATCCGGTGACGCGTTGATAATGTGTATCAAAAGCTCGCGAGCAGTCGGGCTGTCATCAACTACCAAG
The DNA here is from genome assembly GCA_016930015.1 of Anaerolineae bacterium. Classification (GTDB taxonomy): domain Bacteria; phylum Chloroflexota; class Anaerolineae; order Aggregatilineales; family Aggregatilineaceae; genus JAFGHR01. The sequence continues at coordinate 123,625 of JAFGHR010000121.1, forward strand.
ACCTTTAGTGTTGTAGACATCCGTTCAAATACCCCATTGCGTTACCACATAAAATAGTTAGTTGGTTAGTTTCACTGCGCCGTTTAACGGGCTGCTGTACTGGTTGTACTCGGCTAGAGCAAACGCTCAATCGTCGCCAATAGGTCGGCCTGGTCAAAGCCGCGCTTGACAATGTATGCATCGGCACCGGCCAACATGCCGCGTTCACGATCTTCGCGGCTTTCAAGCGATGTGACCAGGATCAATGGGAGTGTTTTTAACCGCTCATTCGCACGCAGTCGCCGGGTCAATTCGATACCGTCCATGTGCGGCATCTGTACATCCGATACGATGAGCGCCACGGTTTGTTGCTCCAACAGAGTCAGCGCTTCCGTGCCATCAATGGCTGTCAGGATTTCGTATCCCGCCGCTTCAAGGATGTTTTTCTCTAGTGTACGGGTTGTGATCGAGTCGTCAACCACCAGGATACGAGCCAACGGGCCGGTCACTACCACAGGCTCAGGCAGGATCGGGCTTGGCACTCGTGATCCTCTGGCGGATTTGATCAGGTCCGCGGGATTAAGAACAACCACCGGCTCACCTGATCCCAACAAGGCGGTTCCGGCCACATTACGCACGCGTTTTAGCGGGCTGGCCAGTGGTTTGACGGCAAGTTCTTGTTCGGCCAGCACATCGTTTACGAGCAAAGCCAGATGTTGGTCGGCAACGGCGATAATCACCGCCAGCAGGTTTTGTGTCTCATCGTTATTCGCCTGGTTAGCAGGCAGTTCCAGCAGGTCAACCAGCGATACTAACTGAATGGGACTGCCGTTTGTCAATAACACGAGGCGCTCTTCGATAGTAAACGTTTCGGTGAGGTGCTCGATTTTTTCAACCGAAAGCAAAGGCAGAACATACCGGTTTTTGCCAACCTGGATGATCAAGCCACGGCTGATAGCCAGTGAGACGGGTACAATGAGCTGGATAGCTGCCGATTGTCCGGGGTTGTTTTCTACTTTGATGCGTCCCTGAAGTTCTTCAATACTCTGCCGCACCACGTCCAGCCCCACACCGCGCCCGGCCATCGATGTGATTTGTTGAGCGGTGCTGATACCGGCCTGGAATGCCAGTGTTACGATCTCATCAGAATCGGCTTCGCTGCGAGCGGGCGAACTGCCATTGCGGGCGCTGGCCTGTCGCAGCGCCTCTACATCAAAACCGTGCCCATCGTCGCATACCTCGATGTGGATTTCGTTGCCACGCTGCCGAACGGAAATGCTGACCTGTCCCACTGGCGGTTTTCCGGCGGCTGCACGTGTGTCGGACGACTCAATGCCGTGAATAACCGCGTTCCGCAGCAGGTGGAGCAGCGGGTCTTTGAGCATTTCCAGGATACGTTTGTCAAGCTCGACTTCCCCGCCGTACACTTCAAAAGAAATGGGTTTGTTTTCACTGCGTGCGGCGTCACGAACAGCGCGTTCAAAACCGGGCAAAATCGTCTGGAACGGGACCATCCGCACGCGCCGGATATTGTCCTGAAGCCGGGTATTGGCCATGCTGAGCTGGAGCGTGTCACGACCGAACGTGGTATCCAGAGAATTGATATCCTGGAGCAGCGCTTGCATAAAGTCATGCTGCTTCATCAACACCTCAACCAACCGTTTTTCGCCGTTAGTGCCGGTCAGGCGCGGCATCAGCGCCTTGATCTCATGCCACAGTTTGGGCCACCGTGCGATCCGATCACGGATGGCATGCATGTCTTCCAACCGCTGTTGGGCGCTGATCTCAGAGACAACCAGTTCACTGGCTTGTGCCATCATGTCATCAAGCTTACGAACGGTGACCCGGATGGTTTCCTCACTGGGCACGATACTGGGCGCAGCAGATTGTGTATGGGTGATAGGGGTTATCGCCGCTGAGAGTGATGCGTGTGCGGTGCCGGGTGTGGAGTCAACTAACGCCGTCAATCGTGTAACAAGCGGATCGACCGGTATCGTCTGGCCGTCAAGATGCTGCTGGATTGTGTCCAGCGCGTCATAAAGCACGTCACACGTATTGGGATCAAGGGGTAGAGCGGTGTCACGCGCCTGCTGTAACACGCTTTCCATGGCGTGCCCCAACTGCTCGATATCACTCAAGCTGACCGCCCGCGCGGCCCCTTTTAGACTGTGGGCGGTGCGGAACGCGTCTTGCAGCAGCTTCGCGCGTGCGTCTCCGTCGGTTTCGCGTTCGAGTTGCAGCAGCGTCTGATTCAGCTTTTGAATGTGTTCCGCCGATTCGGCCTGGAACGTTTGAAGCAGTTTACGCTGTAAATCTTCTTTTGTGCTGGTCATGCTGTCCGTCCTGGGCAGTCAGACTGTGTTAAACAACAGGCATCAGGCCGCGCTGATATTTCCGCCTGAGATCAACGCGTGTTTGAGTACAATAATCAACATCACCTAGTCTACGGTTTCCTCGATAATCAGCGCCGGATCATTGAGAATCGCGTTGATGTCCAACAAGATAGTGCCGTCCGGAAACACACCCTGGATATAACCAGGGCGCACCAGGCCCAATGCGGCGGGTATTTCCCTGATACTGTTGAGTGTCAGGGTGATAACTTCGCCTACTGACGAAACCTGGAGGGCAAAACTCATGTCTTCGTTTCCAATGACGACAAGGGCTGTTATTTCATTGTTGTCCTGTACACCAAGCAGCGCCGAAAGGTCTAATACCGGCACGATATGGCCCCGGATGTTGGCGATTCCAGCCACGAATGGCGGCGTACACGGTACAGGGACGACGGCAACGTGTTGGTGAACCATCGAAAGCATGTCAAGGGGTAGTGCGTACGATTCCCCATGAAGTGTGACAAGCAGCGCCGTGATGGAAAATGCTTTCGCTTGATCCTCACGGGCGGCATGGGCTACATGCTGAGCGCGATTCCGCAAAACAGCCAGTTCTTCTTCTGAGAAGTGATCGTAAAATGACATCCAACCCCTCCCACTGCTCAATCGGGCAGAGCCGCCAGCCGGAATTTGAGCAGGCCGCGCAGCATGTCTACCGTCAGGTCGTCCGATGAGATGAGCGTGTATTGTGGATCAAGTGGCGCGATGATGGTTTCGGCCCACTTCCAATGTTTGGCTGCCAACTGCAACTGACCATGCTGTTCGTATAATTCCCCCAACGAATAATGTGCCAGCGCAAAATCGTTATCACAATAAATGGCTTTACGAAGCGAGTGGATAGCTTTTTCAATATCCTTGATCTGCATGTAAACCAGTGCACGTAGATAGTGTACGTCTGGCCGGAGGCGATCTTCTTGTTCAGCCTGCTCCAGCCATGATAACGCTTCGTCCCAGGCTTCGCGGTCGGCGGCATTTTTGGCACATTCCAACAGTCCTTTTGAGCAGGATAGTTCAGTGTTGGGTGTCGCAGTCGTTGCGGTGAACTTGGCCTGCGTGACTGCCGATGTAAATAATGGCGCTGTTTCAAGCGGGGCCATTTCGATGTGCACATACTCGCGGGCTGCCGGAACCGGGGTAACATAGTCAAATGTACGTAAGGGTGATGCTTCTTTTTGGTAAAAAACAGCTTGTTCCAGGTTATGCGCAGTAAAACCCGTGTATAAGTCTACTGCGGGCTCGGAGTGACCAACCACCAACCAGCCTTCATGGTTAAGAGTCTCATGAAACTGAGCGATGACTTTTTGTGCAGTGGCTCGATCAAAATAAATCGTTACATTACGACATATGATCAGGTCCATGTTCATGGTGCCGTTGGAAAATGAGGGGAACACATCTTCAGACAGGTTGAGAGGCAAAAAGGTCACCATGTTTCTGATCATTGGATGAAGCTCAAAACTGCCGGAGACTGGCGTAAACCAGCGCTGCTGGATGAGCTCTGGTGTTTCACTTCGAAACGATGACGGGCGAAAAATACCGCGCTGGGCGTTGGCGAGACTGGCCAGGTTGATGTCTGTTCCCATCAGCGTAATGTGCCAGCTTTCGAGGTCGGGTATAAGCTCACGCAGCAGCATAGCCAGCGAATAGGGTTCTTCGCCCGCGGCACATCCTGCGCTCCATAACCGCAGCGTGAGATGACCTTCCTGCCGGCGCTTGGTGATAATCGACGGCAAAATCGATGAGCGTAAAGCCTGGATGTGCGCGCGGTTGCGGAAAAAATAGGTTTCACCAACTGCGATCACTTGAATAAACTGCTGCCATAGCGTGTGTGTGATGGCTTTTTTCTCCAGGCACAAAAGCAGATCGTCGATGCTCTCACACTGGCCAGAGGTCAGAATATCCTCTATAACGTGGGTTGTGTAGTCAAGACGGTTGTGATCCACTCGGAGACCAGTCCGTGCGCGAATCAAATCATATATTGGCTGGTATTCGAATGTGTTCAAATCCGTATCCCTACATAACGTGTGATGCTGTTTTCTTCTGCTGCCGCTGCTGTGAAGGAGCAGCAGTGACAGCCTGAACATGCCACGGGTTGTAAAAACAGCATAGACTTGACGTATGATCGGTTCAGCTTGATTTTAACCTGGATGCGTACTTTCTGGCTTGAGCAGACTTGATGATTTTGTCAATGGCGACGACAGTACGCCGGCTGTAATGCCAGGCAATCCCGGCTTTGACATCCACCGAACAAATGATAACCAGGGTGACGGTATTGGGATGCCCGAATTCGGTCACATACACGCTGCAATGTTCGCCTTCAAACCGGGTTGAGTGAAACGACGTTTCGCCCAATACATTCAACAAGGATTTGGCGGCGCTGTGATCAAATGTAAGCGCTGTTTTGAGCAGCATCAAATCACAATCTTCAAGTGTGCCGACAGCGCCAATAAGGTTTTCTTCGACATCCACCAGTCCCACAAAATTTGCACGTACATGCTGGTGCAGGGCGGTCAACTGATCTGAGATCTGTTCGAAATGCGCGCGCTTTAAGATCAACGCTGCCGGGCGCAGCATTGGATTTAGACGGCGTTCACGGTCACGCGGCGTGTAGTGTTTTTGAAGCCCCGTAGGTGGCGGTGGTGGTGGCGGGTGTGTCAGTCTGATTTCACGATCAATACGCATCAATAAGAAATCGAGGTTGATGGGTTTGCTAAGGTAATCTGCCGCGCCCAACCGGAACGCGGCAACTGCTGATTTGGCTGACAGGTCATCGTCGATCAGGATGACCGACATATGCGGGCACAGTACCCCTACCGCCGTCAGTAGATCGATCCCGCTCAATCCTGATAACCGCACTTCGATAATTGCCGCCGTAAAGTCAAAAAGCAGTATTTGGTCGAGCGCATCTTCGAAGTTAGTGGCCAGGCTGGTTTGGTAGCCGCCTGCATCTTTGAGGAGATCTGACAGCACCTCACGTAATGGCTGGTCGCGTGCAACAATGAGTATGGTGTCACGATGTGCTGAATTGGTCATGGTGGTTATTGCCATCGGTTACCTGGGGTTCGGGATTTTGGACGTCATCTGGGTTCGGAACCACAGGCGATTTTTGGGATACCTTCTGCCACGTGAGCAGGACAATCGAAGGTAGTTCGCCTTGTTCAAAGTGAATCTCATCGACCAGATCGCCAATCTTGAAGCGCAGAGCCAGCTTAACTTTCTCTGCTGATACGTTGGCCAACCATGGGACATCGCATGACACCCGGACACCGACACGCTCACCCACCTGAATGCCGTTAAAATTGATCTCGTGCAGTGTTTTGGTGTGTAACACAAGCTCGGCAAGCACAGCCGCAGCGCCAGCGAGTTGGGCCTGGAGCGCAGGCATAAAGCCCAACAGCGAGGCTGCACGGCGGGCCGTGTCGCGCACGATCACGACATCAATATTGTCTTCGACTTTGACCGATAAAATCGGCGGCACTATGCTAAAGTCCGGGTGGTCCATACCGGCGCATCCTTTTTTGGGAACACTTATTCTAAGATACCTAGCTCGGTCAACGTATCAACCAGATGCTCAGAAGCGAAGATGTCTTTTGGAATATAGTCATCGGCGCCTGCATTCAATCCTGATACGGTCGCGCTGGCGCTAGCTTTTTCGGTCAACATGATGATCGGAATATTCTGTGTGGCTGGATCACGTTTTAGACGGCGACAAACCTGAAAGCCGTCCATATCGGGTAATACAACATCAAGCACGATCAGATCAGGCGGGTTTTCCTGGGCTTCGCGGAGGCCGTCGAGCGCGTTATACACGACACGCACGTTCAGGTCTCCGGCTTCTTCCAGCACCATTTTGATCTGGTCGGCCTGAGTGGGGCTATCTTCTACAAGCAATACCTCAGCAACCATTCTCACACCCTTTCTGTGCCAACGCGAACAAATTTTACATGATTATATCTGGAATGGTATTGTCGAGGAAAGCATAGAGAAGCCAATAGCGATAAGTCATTAATATATGACACTAGCTCTGCGTTTGCCCCCAAGCTGGCCTGGTAACCCCACAACGAATTGTACACTTCACCTGCCCCGGATACTTGTCGGGCCGAGTAGCTGTTTTGCGATCACCAAATCAAGAGAGAGACACGCCTTAGCATTTCTAACCGCCAGTATAGGGGCCCGGCCCTTGGTTTACGCAAATTCACGACGTGACAAAAAGGTTAGAATATGGTTTGTTATATTGCCATTCCCTCATTATCTTTATATGAAAGGTTATTCATACTTTCCATCCTACCATGAATTTATCATGTTGTAAATTTACATGAAGCTGACCTACCGCTTGTGTTACTTGTTTGAATCTATCAATTTATCAAAATATGTCAGGTGGGATGTCGGCGCCCCGTCGATGATTGCGTAACGGCTGGTATACCGGTCGATAAGGGTTGTGTCTGGATAGTACAGGTGTTTTTGGCGTGACACGGGCCGCTCAATCCATGCTCCTATCGGCTCCGTATAGGGTGATCAGTGGGTTGCCGTTGTGATGCCGTAGCAAAAGCAGTTGTCGGATCACCCCGTCCCAAGGCATGGTATACGTTCGTGGATAGTATCGATGCCGATGTCAGTAATGTGTTCCAAACCGATCACGATCGCTGGCAGATTGAGGTCATCGATCGTACCATCTTCGAATAGGTTTACAGGCTGTATGAAAGGCTCCGGGTGAATGGCTACCCGTCGAGTGCTATACCCGGCAGGCACTCCGTTTTTCTGGCGTTGAAGGAAACCGCGATGACTGTTTCTCCACCTGCATTCCACATTATGACCAAACCACGCGGGGCGATTTGTAATCTGGACTGCGACTATTGTTATTTTCTCTCGAAAGAACACTTATATCCCGGCAGCAGCTTCCGCATGTCTACCGATGTGCTTGAAGCGTTCACGCAGCAGTATATCGAAGCTCAGCGTGTGCCGGAAGTCACGTTTTCCTGGCAGGGCGGCGAACCAACGTTAATGGGACTCGACTTTTTCCGCCAGGCGATCGTGTTCCAGCAGCAGTACAAAAAGCCCGGCATGGTGATCAATAATGCGATCCAGACGAACGGCACCTTGCTAGATGATGAGTGGTGCGCGTTTTTTCACGAGCAAAATTTTCTGGTTGGCATCAGTCTTGATGGCCCGCCGGACCTGCATAACGTTTATCGCCATGACAAAGGGGGCAGACCAACCCATACACGCGTGATGCAGGGCATCCGGCTGCTGCAAAAACACCGGGTTGCCTTTAACGTCCTGACGTGTGTGCAGGCGGCCAATGCGCCGTATCCGCTCGATGTGTACCGTTTTCTGCGTGACGAGGTTGGCGCACAGTTTATCCAGCTCATCCCCATTGTCGAGCGCGACAATACGACCGGTTATCAAGAAGGTGCGGCGGTGACCGAACGCTCGGTTACCGGTAAGGCATACGGTGACTTTTTGATCGGCGTGTTTGACGAGTGGGTGCGGCGTGACGTTGGCCGTGTTTTTGTGCAGATTTTTGATATCGCGCTGGCGGCGTGGTCTGACAACCGGCCCGGTTTATGCGTTTTTGAAGAAACATGCGGGCTGGCGATGGCGCTGGAACACAACGGCGATCTGTATGCCTGTGATCACTTTGTAGAACCCAACCACTATCTTGGTAATCTGTTAGAGGTTCCGGTGGTGGATATGGCGGTTTCTGGCCACCAACGCCAGTTTGGCCTGGCCAAGCGTGATACACTGCCGCAGATGTGCCGTGAATGCGAGGTACAGTTTGTGTGTCATGGCGGCTGCCCCAAAAACCGGATTTTGACCACGCCGGACGGCGAGCCGGGCCTGAATTATCTGTGTGACGGTTACAAGGCATTTTTTAGCCACATCGATCACCCCATGCAGGTAATGACCGCCGAGTTACATAACCGGCGTCCCCCGGCGAATGTTATGCTTATCCTGGCACGCAAAGAAGCTGAACGGCGGCGTTTGTTCGAAAACGTGGGGCGGAATGATCCGTGCCCGTGTGGCAGCGGATTGAAGTATAAACATTGCTGCGGCAAAAAACGGCGCTGAGTACGTATTCAGCCGGTTTTGTGTTTTTGCTCGCCGTATCACCATGTGGATGATGAGTGTTATTGCTGGTTATGGCAGGCCCGGCACATGCCAAAAACCGCCATGTGATCGATGCGCGGCTCAAAACCGTACTCCTGGCGCAGGTGTTCACGCAGCGACGCCATAACGCTGTCGTCCACATCAATGACTGCGCCGCAGGACAGGCACACTAGATGATGGTGGCGGTTTGTGCCGAGAAGCTCGTACACGATCCCACTGTGGCCCAGATCAGTTTGTGAGACGGTTTCGGCGTCTTTGAGCCATTGCAGGATACGGTAAATGGTCGGTTCTGTGAGATCGGTACTGTGCTGGTGTAGATGCTGGTGAATATCATGTACAGTCTGGTGACCGCCCAACGTGCATAGAGCGTCGATCACCAGCAGGCGCTGGATGGTCAGGCGCTCACCGCGCTGCTTGAGTTTGCTGATGACGGCTTCTTTTGAGCTATTTGCTGCGGGTTGTAACATTGGCTTTTCCAGGTACTCAGGTCTGTTCTGTAAGTTGTCGGTGTACGATATCTCACAATGATGAGGCTGGACTGACCCCCAGTTTAGTGAGCACTGACTTTGTCACGGCAC
>JAFGHR010000122.1 GCA_016930015.1 Anaerolineae bacterium
AAGACCCGCAGATCTACCTGGATACGCTGCGGCAATATCCGGAGCGCGTGAAGGCGATCTACATCCGCGATTCGGCGCGCGGCAGGCATCGCAGAACAATCCGGCGGCTCAGCGAGCAGGCGCGGCAGTTAGGCATCGATCTGTTGCTGGTGCAGGATACGCTTGCGGTAGCGCAGCACGCTGCGCGGCACGGCTATATTGCGCCGGAGATGGTTGACGCGGTCCGCACAGAGATTCACACATCACAAAAACCCTGGTTCCGGTTGTAGCTCAGGACAAAGTCACGATGGAAATTTCGCTGATCATGGCCCTTGCCGCGTTTTATGTCGGGTTGGTCAAGGGTGGGCTTGGCCCGGTGCCGGGCGCGCTGCTGGTGCCGCTGCTCAGCACGCAGATGGCGGTCGCGGATGCGGTCGCGCTCACGCTGCCGCTGCTGCTGGTCGGGGACTGGTTCGCGCTGCCGGTATACTGGCGCAAATGGGACTCGCGCGCGCTGTGGCTGATGATCCCGGCTGGAATTGCGGGGGTTTTGATGGGTGTGCTGCTGCTCTCGTCGCTGCCGGATATCGCTCTACGGCGCGTGTTGGGCGGTATTTCACTGCTCGCGGTCGCTTACAAGCTGGGCAGCGATTCGCTGGCCTCGATCACGTATGTCGCGCACGACTGGCACGGCTGGCTGGCGGGCTGGGGATCAGGGTTCATGTCTGCGATGGCGAACGCGGGCGCGCCGCCGATTACCGCATACTTGTTGCTGCGCAGCTTCAAACCGGTCCAGTTCATCGCAACAACTGTGGTGTTTTTCCTGACGATGAACCTGGTCAAGCTGCCGGTGTTTCTGGCGACGGGCGTGCTTGATGCGGGCGAAGCGGTTAAGACGTTGTGGGTGCTGCCGCTGATCCCGTTGGGTGTGTGGTTGGGTAAGTCGTTTTTGGAGCGCGTCGACGCACGCAAATTTGACCTGTTCATGCTGATTTTGCTGGCATGGGCAGGGGTGTCGCTGCTGCTGGGGTAGGTGCGGAGAGAAGAATGTTAGGGGCAATTCAGACGAACCCAGATTCACAATTGCCCCTAAAAAATCCATCCGACTGCGGTATTACCGCTCTTTGGGCCGGTTGGCCTTGAGGAACGTCAACGGGTTGACGTAGTTGGCGACCAATGCGTTGCGATCCAGACCCGGCCAGTGATACGGCTGTGATTCAAGAACCGCCGTGTTGCTGATGTCGTAGTGCAGGTGGTAGGCGAACGCACCGCTCGCATTGCCGACCTGCGATATCTGCTGTCCGCGCACCACGCGATCGCCGACTTTGACGACGATGCCTTCCACGTGCGCATAGCGTGTATACAGAATCTGCCCGGTCGAGATCAATGGGTCATGCCGGATGATGATCACGTTGCCCCAGCCTGCCAGCCGGTCTGCGAACGTCACAAGCCCTGACGCCGACGCATACACCGGCGAGTGGGCATCCGCATCCCAGTACGGCTCGTTGAGGTTGAGGTCCGCGCCGGTATGGTAGGACTGCCCGGAACCGAGCTTATAGAGCCGGTTGAAGCCGGTTGCGTCAAACCAGTTGCCGGGCCATAGTGCATCCATTTTGCGTTCCGCTGCTGTGCCGATGGGCGGATCGTACCCGTCCGCGAGGTATTTGCCGGTCGGCGTGATGCCGACGATCTGCCGCCAGCGTATCGCGTCGAATGCGATTTCAGTGTCTTCTTCGTTGGTGAGATCATTCAGGAAGACGACACCCGCTTTGACGTCGTTGGCGTCGAACTGGAACACGCCGAGCGGCACCCACACGTTGTAGTACCGCGATTGATCGACGATAATCGTGAGTTCGGTGGCACGATTCAGCACGCCGTGCAGTTTGTAGCGGGCATTGGTGGTTGTGGCATGGCGCGCGGGTACAAATGCCGCGACTTCGTACCAGCCGCTTGCAACCAGTTGCGGATCCCAGCGCGCCCAGACGGAGCTGCTGTTCTTGACGGTGTTCTTGTACTTGACGTTCCAGCCCCAGGTGCCCTTGAATGTCTTGAAGACAGTGGCGGGATCGCCGCCGCCGTGTACGCCGTTCACGTACTGCGGCTTGTCCGGGTTCACGATGACTTCGATGCCGTAGCGGCCCTTGCTTTCGACCGGGGTGTCATCACCGCCGTCGGTCACCGTCATTGGCTGGTTAATGGCGGGGAATTCGACCGGGCCGATCACACCAAAGCGCCACCAGCTAATGCCTGCCGCGCCGTGTTTGGTGATCGCGTAATTGCGCCCGGCGGAGATTTCGTCACGCGGCGCGCTGCCCGGCAGCACCGGGAACAGCGGCAGCCCGTAGTCGCGCCACGTCTCGAATCCTTCATCGAGGACTTCTTGCATCGGGCGCTGGAACGTTTCCCAGTAGAGCTGTAAGTGCACGCTGTTGATGAACGGCAGCCATTCCGCGGGGTAGATCGAGGCGCGATGTCGCGGGCGCGGATCGATCGCCATGGCGATGTGGAAGCGGCCACCCACGCCACGCCGGACGCGCGTCATCAGCGGGCGAATCGGGTCTTTGCCG
>JAFGHR010000123.1 GCA_016930015.1 Anaerolineae bacterium
ACCTTGTCCGGTTCCAGTGCTTCGATGGAAGCCGTCCAACCGGTGCCGGTCACCGACAGCGATTCGGTGACCTCGCCGCCCGCCTCGGCCAAAAAACTGATGATTCGGAAGCGCGGCCAATTGCGCAGTGTCATTTCGATCTGCATGGGGACATTAACCTCCGACCATCGGTGGAACCAGCATGATCTCATCATCTTCACGGATGGGTGTATCCAGCCCTTGCAGCCCGATCACGTTGCGCCCGTGCACATAAATAAACACCGCGTCCGAAAGCTGGCCCTCCGAGTCGAGCAGGGCGGTAGCAATGGCCGGGTTGGCCGCGTTGATGGCCTGGATCAGATCGCGCACGGTGCTGCCGGAGTCCAGCGGCACACTCAGTGTTTTACTTCCGGCCAGGTCACGCAGGGTAACAAACAGCCTGATGGTCTTTTGCATGTGTTCCTCATGCACCTGATTTTTGTCCAATTCTACCAGACACAAAATTAAACGCGTACAGCCTGCTGTTATACACTTTTTGAGAGCGTGATTACTGGCCGTATGGTGCCGTTTATATTGACACGTATTCTGTACCGGCGTTAAAGAACGAGTCGGACGCGCCAAACGCGGGTTTCAGGTCAAACAACCATGTCGCCTCCGGATCGAAGTGTGCAAAGAAGGGTCGCCCGACCCAGTCGGGATTTCGGCCCTGGAGGAACGTCAGCACAAAATAGCGCTGATCCTCGATCTGCACAACACCGCTGATATGCACCTTACCCGGCGTGGCCGACATGACCGGCCCGCGCACCGTGCGCCCCAACCCGGATACGTGGCTGTAGGCTTTGCGGAAGATGCTGTATGCCTTGGCCAGCGGAATCTCGAAGTAGTTGTGCGGGCCGGTATCGCGGCTGACAAACATATAATAGGGCACCATGCCCAGTTTCACACCGCGCCGCCACAGCCGCATCCAGATGGCCGGATCGTCATTCACGTGGCGGATGATGGGCGCTTGCATACGAATCTCGCAGCCGACCGCGCGCAGCCGTGTGATAGCCTGCTGCGCCACCGGCGTTGACAGTTCACGCGGGTGGCTGTAGTGGGCCATGATCGCCACGTGGCGGCCCGATTCGATGATCCGTTCAAACAGGCGCAGCAGCTCGTCGGCATCACTGTCCGTGACAAAGCGATGCGGCCAATAGGCTACCGATTTGGTCCCGATGCGAATCGTCTGGACGTGTTCGAGTTCCGGGATCAACAGCGGTTCGATGTACTCGCGCAGCGCCGACGTTTTCATGATCGCCGGATCACCGCCGGTAACCAGCACATCGCTGACTTCGGGGTGTTGTTTGAGGTAAGCAACCAGTTCATCGGAGTTCTTGGCGGCAAACTTTAAATCCTGTACGCCGATAAACTGCGCCCAGCGGAAACAATACGAACAATAGGCATGGCATGTCTGGCCCCGGCTGGGGAAGAAAAGTACGGTTTCGTGATACTTATGCTGTAAACCCGCCAGTGATTTGCCATTTAATGTAGGGACGTTATAAGTGGTTTGCCCGGCAGGGTGGGGGTTGTGGCGCATGCGAATCGCGTGAGCCGTCTGGCGGACCAGGGATTCAGGCGCGTTTTGCCGGATCAAGCGGGTCATGGTCTGGTAGTCATTTTCCGGCAGCATGCCGCGCTGCGGAAATGTGAGCTGGTAAATGGGATCGTGGGGAACAGTGTGCCAGTCGATGAGATGATCGACGATGTACCGGTTAGTTCGAAAAGGAAAGACGGCAGACACAGCTTTGATGTGCTGCCGGAGTTCTGGGGCAAGTGCCTGGAACTGTGGCAATTGATCAATGTTGCTGCGTGTGAATGGCCGGTAGATCGGGCGTTGCTCCATCGTTTTCTCTCCTTTAGTGATTATTAATTGATGCGCTTTAGGGCAATATAGAACAACCTGCGAATGGCTCGGTGAACGTTGCGAGTCGGATCAATACTGCTGGCACAACATGCCTAGGGATGGGTGCCCATGTTCTCTGACCGTGTGCGGGTCATAGCGACCGGAGTGATAGTCCATGTTGGGATCGCAAAGGTGGCGCTAGAGAGGGCACCGATGAGTTACTATCTCACCCGTACCCGCACAACTTCCCCTGGGTTGGGTAATGTGGGTGGTGTATGCCTGCTGACGGCGCAGGAGTTACCCAACTTGATTAGAATTTGGAGATAGAAATGGATATCAGAACAGCCTCTTCACAAATTAGTATATTACAAAATGGCGGTTTAAACCAGTACCCTGCCTGACGCTGGTTTTGTTATGTTTCACGTGTAGAAGCAGCGCAGCAGCACGAGAAGGTATGAAAATGGAGGAAAAGACTCGATTTGGTTGATAATTGGCGGGGCTCTGTGTATAATGCCCCTGCACTTGAGACTACCGGAGAACAACTTTCATGATGTCCAACAACCTTAATCTCGGTGATGACATGCGGCCCGACCAAAACATGCCGGAAACCGAGAACACTAGAGCCGAAACACAGGAAACTGTTGAGTTGTCGGCGGATACCACACTTACAACTGATGTAACCGAAAATGTTGCTGAAGTCGCAGTGTCGGAAGCGCCCACCGCCGAAGTTGAGGCGACTCTTGACAGCGCTGATGAAGCCCTCGCACTTGAAGCCGAAGCTGTTTTCGAGGTAGCGGTTGATGAGTCGATGGCAACTGACGAACTACTAGATGACGAACTACTAAATGATGACGACCTGGCGACAGAAATCGATGATGTGACCTCCGAAGAACCAGCGGATTCCCTGGAAACCGCCAGAATACGTAAAGGCACGGTGGTTGAAGGTAAGGTCATCGAAACCAGCCCTACCGAAATTCTCATTGATCTGGGTGATGATGAGACGGGTGTGGTTGCCAGCCGTGAACTGGAACGGATGGATCGGGTAGCCCTGGAACGCCTGAAACCAGATAGTGATGTGCTGGTATTTGTGCTCAAAGCGCGCGGGGCCGATGGCCGCCCGGTGTTGTCATTGGCACGTGCCGAAGAAGAACGCAACTGGATGATGGCGGAAGAATATTACAACAGCCAAGACGTCTATTTCAGCAAGATTGCCGGGTACAACAAGGGCGGGTTGATTGTACGCTTTGGCAAGGTGCGCGGGTTTGTTCCGGCCAGCCAGGTTAGCCGTGAGCGTCAGCGTCGTGCAGCGGGCGAAAGCCCGGAAACACGCTGGGGTGAGATGGTCGGCGAAGATGTGGCCGTTAAAGTGGTCGAAATTGACCGCAGCCGCAACCGCCTGATCCTGTCTGAACGGGCAGCCGCGCGCGAATGGCGTGAGCGGCAGAAAGAACGCCTGTTGTCTGAATTGCGCGTGGGTGAAGTCCGTGAAGGACGTGTCATCAGCGTGGCCGATTTTGGCGCTTTTGTTGACCTGGGTGGCGCCGATGGCCTGGTACACCTGACCGAAATATCGTGGAAACACGTGACTCACCCGCGTGAGGTGCTCGAAGTCGGCCAGCGCGTTAAGGTCCAGGTGATCAGTATCGATCCCGACCGCAAACGCATTGGCCTGAGCATGAAACGCAGCGAAGAAGACCCCTGGCTGCAAGTGATTCAGCAGTATCAGATCGGCCAGTTGGTGCAGGCTACGGTTACCAAGCTGACCAAGTTCGGCGCGTTTGCCCGCCTGGTTGACTCGCCGGAAATCGAAGGCTTGATCCACATTTCCGAGCTGGCCGATTACCGGGTCAGTCACCCGCGCGAAGTCGTGCTGGTGGGCGACGTGGTGACGCTGCGTATCGTCAAAATTGATGCTGACCAGCGCCGCTTGGGGCTGTCGCTGCGCCAGGTTGATTCGATGAAATTTATGGATCAGGACTGGCAGGCGATTGTTGACGAGATCGACACGGATGACGATTTTGAAACGTCTGCTGTTGGCGATGATGCTGAAATCGTTGATGCCGTTGTTGACGAAGACGTTGTCGATGAAGATGTTGTTGACGACGAAGACGTTGTTGATGAAGATGTTGAAGCCATCGTTGACGAAGATACAGTGTAGGTCGGGGCACATCTAGCACGGTGCAGTGACACATACTATTGAAGTCGGGTTCTATCCTGCTTGCAGGATAGAACCTTTTTTGCCTATGTGTGCCGGTTGTGGTGCGATACGCACAACTACAATGCGAGCGTTGTTCAGAACGGTATGCTAAAATAAAAGTGAAGGGGGTTAGGATAGGTTCATTAAGGATAAAAATTGTAAAAAAGTCTCTCTTAGAATATGTTTTTTACGTGATTTTGATGAAAAAAGCTGGTTGGTTCGGCCATGTTTCTTCTACAATAGAATTGAGTAGAGTTTTATATGATCAGGAGTACCCTACCGTTACTTTAACGGAAACCCATGTTGGGCTTGCGGGTACCAACCGATGCCCCAGATGGGATGAGGAGGGACAAGATCGTGTCAAACAAAATGGAGCGCTTTACCCAGCGTGCACGCAGGGTCCTGAGCCTGGCTCAGGAAGAGGCCGAGCGTATGCAGCATGGTTACATCGGCACCGAACACCTGTTGTTGGGTCTTATGCGTGAGGAAGGCGGCGTTGCAGGCCGGGTTCTGCGGGACCTGGGTATGCGGCCTCATCAGGTACAAAACCTGGTCGAAAAACTCACCAGCAGCAACAAGCGTCCGGGTGTTACCCGTATGGACTTGTCCCCAGCCACCAAGAAAGTGCTGGAACTGGCCGTAGACGAGGCGCGCCGTATGGGACATCACTATATTGGTACCGAACATCTGTTGTTGGGTCTGGTCCGTCAGCCCGATGGGGTGGCAAACGATGTGCTCAAAGAAATGCATATCAGCCCGGATGAGATTCGCCGCCAGACTCGCCGCGTGTTGCAGGAAAGCCCGTTACAGTCTCCCCGCCAGTCGTTGGAAACGCCCCAGGAGCGACCCAGCCGGTCAGGTGCTAAAACACCAATGGTTGACCAGCTTGCAACCGACCTGACCGCCCTGGCCGAAGAAAAAAAACTCGACCCCGTGATCGGGCGTCAGATGGAAATCGAGCGCGTGATTCAGATTTTGAGCCGCCGCCAGAAAAACAACCCGGCTTTGATCGGTGAGCCGGGCGTGGGTAAGACGGCGATTGTCGAAGGGCTGGCTCAGCGTATCGTCGAACGTGACGCACCTGCGCCGCTGCTCGGCAAACGTGTGTTACAGCTTGATGTCGGCTCGTTGGTCGCCGGTACGATGTATCGCGGCCAGTTTGAAGAACGGCTCAAACGTGTTATCGAGGAATTGAAACAGTCGGATGCCATCCTGTTTATCGACGAAGTACACATGCTGGTGGGTGCCGGGTCGGCGGGCAGCAGCGTAGATGCCGCCAATATCCTTAAACCCGCGCTGGCACGCGGTGAACTCCAGTGCATCGGCGCGACCACGTTGGACGAATACCGGCGTCATATCGAAAACGATGCCGCGCTGGAACGCCGTTTCCAGAAAGTGATGATTGAAGAACCGACCATTGAAGAGACGATCAACATTCTGCATGGCATTCGTGAGCCGTATGAGGAACACCATAACCTGGAAATTCTGGACGAGTCGATTGAGGCCGCCGCTACCCTGTCGGCGCGGTACGTACCGGATCGTTTCCTGCCCGATAAAGCCATCGACCTGATCGATGAGGGGTCCAGCCGGGTGCGCATGTACAAGTCGCCCGAATCGTCACGCGTGAAGCGGCTTAAGTCCGATATTGAAGCGCTGCACGATGACCTGCAGATCATGGATAACGAGTTGTCGGATGACGAGCGCGAAAGTCTCCAGCAGCGGGTCGATGAGTTGGAGCTTGAATACCAAAAATTCAGCGCCAATTGGAACCCCGAAACCCATCTGGCCCGCCTGACGGCTGAGGATGTCGCCGAAGTGGTGGGCATGTGGACGGGTGTCCCGGTGTCTACGATCGCTCAGGAAGAATCAGAACGCCTGCTGCACATGGAAGATGAACTGCACAAGCGTATTGTGGGCCAGGATGAAGCCATTGAAGCGATCAGTAAGGCTGTGCGCCGCTCGCGGGCCGGTTTAAAAGACCCGCGTCGCCCGATCGGTTCGTTCATTTTCCTCGGCCCGACCGGCGTCGGCAAAACCGAACTGACCAAAGTGTTGGCGGAATTCCTGTTCGGTAGTGAGGACGCGCTCATTCAACTTGACATGAGTGAGTTCATGGAACGCCATACCGTCGCCCGCCTGACCGGGGCGCCGCCCGGTTATGTCGGGTATGAGGATGCCGGGCAGCTTACCGAGGCCCTGCGGCGGCGACCATACAGTATTGTCGTGTTCGATGAGATCGAAAAAGCGCATCCTGAAACCTTCAACATGCTGCTTCAAATTATGGAAGAAGGGCATCTGTCGGACGCACGCGGGCGCCGGGTGGATTTCCGTAACGCGATCATCATCATGACGAGTAATGTCGGCGCAGAAATGATCAAACGCGGTACCACGCTGGGCTTTGACCTGCCGCTTGATGGAGAAGCAGACGAACAGCGCGAATATGACGATATGCGCAAGTCGGTTATGGACAGCCTGCGGCGTGCCTTCCGCCCGGAATTCCTGAACCGGGTGAACGCGACGATCGTGTTCCGCGCGCTATCCAGAAACGAGATCAAACAGATCGTTGACCTGGAACTCAAAAAGGTGAGCGACCGGTTATCCGAGCAGGCGATTGGCCTAAAGGTGACTGAAGCCGCCAAAACCCACCTGGCGGAACAGGGTTATGATCCGGATTACGGTGCGCGCCCGCTGCGCCGCCTGATCACCAGCCTGGTTGAGGATCGGCTCTCGGACGTTATTCTTGCCGGGGATATCAAACTGGGTAGTACGGTGTTGGTCGACTACGACGAGGAAAACAAAGAGTTGGTCTTCAGCGAAAACCAGCCAGAGGAACCCGTCGGCGAGCCTGCATAGTCCGCCCTGATTTTCCACACACTGCAAAACGGCTGCCACACGCGGCAGCCGTTTTTTCTAACCAGATTCATACCTAATGTATATGCACTTTAATTAAAAATAGTGCATAGTAATAATATGGGACGTATCACGGTCGAGTCGGTTGCTGTTTGTTACTGTAACACGGGTGTTAAAGAGAGAGTGCTGCGAGGAGAGGTAGAGGACATGGGACTCACGGTGTTGGTGGTTGATGATGACAAGGGGCTTCGCTCACTCTGCCGGATGGTGCTAGAGTGTGAAGGGTATTCCGTGTGGGAAGCCTCAAATGGAGCCGAGGCGCTTCAGTTTTTAATGAATCGCACGCCGGACGTGATTGTGATCGATATGCTGATGCCGATGTTGGGTGGTGAGGCGGTGATGCGGCGCATACACCAGTTGCCATTCCTGGCGCATACGCGTGTCATCGTGATGACGGCCTATCCCCGCTATCGTGAAATGCTTCAGGGAGTTGAGGTGGACGCGTTTCTGGTAAAACCGGTTATGCCCGCGCAGCTTATCGAGGCTGTAGCCGGGGAAACTGAAACGCACGAAGTGGCGGCAAGTGGGGAATGATCCGGTTGAATAAACTATAACAGCCTGGTTGTATGAGCGTATTGATTCAACACCGCCGTTGTGCGGTGTTGTTGGTTGTATGGCCGGTGTGACGGGATATGGAAATCTGGCGAGGCTCGCGCTACAATGGCTCTGGTTACGCGACAGCTTTTCTTATGTTATAGGCTGCGGGAGCAGACTCGTTATGCGTGACGTTCATCCACAACTCAAGCAGGGGCGGACCGGGTGTTGGCGGTCGATTTTTTCGTGCCGGGTGCTGCTGGCCGGTGTTCTGAGCGCGATGATCGTGCTGGCGGCGTGCGGTGGTGATGAGGAAAAAAACGGCAGTGATGACGTGTCCCAAACACCTGAATCGACGCTGGTAGCTGCGACTGACGGCGTCGAAGCCGTGGTCGTGGTTGAACGCGTGATGGTGTTCCCCCGGCCCGATCGGAATGCCGAGCCGATCACGTACCTGTTTGAGCGTGAACGTGTGATCATTCGCGGCCAAAACCGGGACGGGACGTTTTATCTGGTCACCCTCAACGGCGAAGACGGCTGGATTCTCGGTGCCCAGGTTGACGTGACGGGTGATATTGGGCAAATCGCGGTTGTTGAGGCGCCAATCGATACACCGGTTCCCACGCCGGAGATGCCAACCGTCACGCCAACACAGGCGGTCCCGACGCACACACCGCTGCCAACTCGGACGCCGCTGCCCACCCAGACTCCGGCGCATACGCCCAGCGATGGTACGCTTGATGCCGTCGATATCCCGGCGTCTCCCGTTCAAGACTCGACGCCATCGGGGCAGGATCCAACGCATGATCCCAACCTGACCCCGACGCTGCCCCCGGTTCAGGCCGGTGTGCCGCCGCCGCTGACGATTACGCTGCCTGAGGGCTGGCAAACGCTGCACCTGCTGGTACCGTTCCGCACCTTTAATGCTGACCGCGACCTGCCGCTTTCGATCTATACCGGGCCGCTGCCCGGCGGTGTCACCGGTTACATTTACCTGTTTTGGGGATTCCCGAACGTGGTCAGTCCGACCAAGGAGTTCAACCTGTGGGCGGACGGTCTGCAACTGCTGCGCGGATCACTGGTGGGCGAAACGTGTAATCTGGGCATCGACCAGGAACAGCAAGCGTTTTGGGTCGGCGGCCAGGAAGGCATCGGGACGTTTTACACGGCGGTCGCGTGTGAGGGTGAAACCGATACGGCGGGGTGGTTTGCCGCGATGCGTGTGTACAACGGTAATTTTGCATTCTTTACCGCTGTCGAACCGCTGGACACGCTGCCCGACCAGACGCTTAACCTTCAGGCCATTCTGGATACGGTTGAATTTTCGCCGCCGGGTGATGATTGACACTGCTGTTATGACAGCGTGATCGCCGCCGGGTTGGTTGTCGGGTTGGTGCGGGATCGTTATACTGGTGGGTGCTGTTTCGGATTTATCGATTGAACGAAGGACAGGCTGTGGGTGGAAAACTCGATCAGGTGCTTGTGATTGACGTCGAAGCGACGTGTTGGGAGAACGGGCCGCCGCCCGACCAGGATAATGAAATCATCGAAATTGGCATTTGTATGTTGGACGTCGCTACCGGTGCCCGATTGAGCAAACAGAGCCTTCTGGTTCAGCCAACGCATTCCAACGTCAGCGAGTTTTGCACCGAACTGACCACGCTCACCCCAGAACAGGTCGCAGACGGGATCGCATTTGAGCATGCGTGTGCGCTGCTGCGCCGCCAGTACCAGTCATCGGATCGGGTGTGGGCCAGCTACGGCGACTATGACCGCCGGCAGTTCGAGCGCCAATGCCAGCAGCAGCATGTGCCCTATCCATTTGGCACCAGCCACATAAACGTCAAAAATCTGTTTGCGCTGATATACGGTTTGCACCGCGAAGTGGGCATGATGCGGGCGCTGTCGCTGCTGAATGTAGAGCCGTATGGCGTGCACCATCGCGGTGTGGATGACGCGTGGAACACGGCCCAGATTTTGTCGCATTTGCTGATACGGTCCCGGCCTGTTTTCCGGCCTGAGGGCCAAAACGGTCGTGACAATGATAATGGTTGATATAGTGGTGGGAGTGTGAGTCGTTGACGTGGCGTAGTGGGTTCGGTCTGGCGATCATCACCGTGACGATGGTGTTCGCCGTGGGTTTGGCCCCGGCGGCATCTGAGTCATATGGTGAAGTCGGCATCTCATTCGAGTTTGATTGGATTCGCCAGGGGCAGGTGGGCATTGTCCGCGTGACAGGCCCGGACCTGGTCGAAGTACGGGCCGTGTTTCAAGAGCGCCTGTATTATTTTTACGAGGAGCGCGGCGCGTTTGTCGGGTTGATCTCGGCGGATATGGAAGCCGAAGTCGCCGACTACACCATGCAGGTGTGGGTCAAGTACAACGACGGCACCGCCGAACGCATTGATCAAACGATCCCGGTCAATTACGGCGAATTTGGCCGTTCGGATGTGAACATACCGGCGGCGCTGATTCCACTGCTCGCGCCAGAAGTCGAAGATGCCGAAAGAAACAAGCTGTTCAACATCATGGATCGTTTCACGCCGCAGCGGTACTGGGCTGGTGGTTTTGTCGCGCCGAGCACCGAGGAGTTGATTGGGTGGTTTGGCACGTGGCGCTTGTATAACGGCTCCTATTGGAAGCGGCACACCGGGCTTGACGTGCGGATGCCGATCGGCACACCCGTTCCGGCGATTGCAAACGGGCGCGTGATGCTGGCCGAGATACTGCCAATTCGCGGGGGATACATCCTGATCGATCATGGCTGGGGTGTGTACAGCGGTTACGCGCACCTGTCCGAGCGCCTGGTGGTGCCTGGCCAATGGGTGCGCCAGGGAGACATTATCGGCCTCAGCGGGATGAACGGGCGCAGCAGCGGCGCACATCTGCACTGGGAAATGGCGGTGGGCGGCGCGTGGGTTGATCCTGAAGCGTTTCTTTCATTGGGGCTGGACGTGGACTCAGACTAGCGGCGTGCGGCGTAATGGAGAATGACGAGTCTGTGAAACAAGCCTGGCGTGTATTATCAGAAAAACTGCTCCTGGATCGCTGGCCCTGGCTGCGTATCCACACCGAACATGTGCGGCTGCCTAACGGCCACGAGATACCGGACTTTTACCGCATCGATATGCCCGATTGGACGCAGGTGTTTGCCCTGGCGGACGATGGGACCGTTGCCATGATCGAGCATTACAAACACGGGGCCGGGATGCTGTCGCTGGAACTGCCCGCCGGTTATATGGATGACGGCGAGTCGCCCGAAGAAACGGCCCGGCGCGAGTTGTCTGAAGAAACCGGTCTTGAGGCGTCCGACTGGTGTTATCTGGGGCGTTATTTTATAGACGGTAACCGGGGTTGTGGTGCCTCACATATATTCCTGGCACGGCATGCCCACCAGGTGAGCACGCCCCATCTTGAAGACTCCGAGATTATCACCCAGCGGCGGCTGACGCTCGACGACGTGCGGGCGGCCTGGTTGGGCGGCGATATCCACAATATCGGGACGGCGGCGGCGGTTGGGCTGGCCCTGGCCGTGTTGGAGGGGGATTCATGATCGGGACGCGAGTACGCCCGGCGCGGATGGCTGATTTACCGGCGGTGGCGGCGGTGCTGCAAGACGCATTCAGCGATAAAACCCGCATCATTTTTGGCCGGAATCCTGAAAAAGTATACACCGTTTTGGAAGCCGTTTACGCGGGGCCGGTTCAGCATGGTTATGATGGTGTGCTGGTCGCCGAGCAGCACGGGCGTGTAGTCGGCACACTGATCATGGGGCCGGTGTATTATACGCCGCAAGAAAGCCGGATGTTCGAGCACCTGATCACACAGGAACTGGGTGTGCCGCGCACGTTATGGGCCGCATTTTTATTGTGGCTGATAGGTCACAAACCGGAACCGGATGAAGCGTACATCAGCGATGTCGCGGTAGCCAGTGGTTACCAGGGCCGGGGGCTGGGCGCGCTGCTGCTGGAACATGCCGAACAATGGGCCTGGGATCATGATTGCGCCCGGCTGACGTTGTGGGTCGCCGCGACGAATGCACGGGCCGTTCATGTGTATGAGCAGGCCGGTTTTACGGTTACGCGCACGACGTCAAGCTGGCTGACCCGGCTGATATTTGGCATCCGGCACTGGCATTTTATGGAAAAACCGCTGGTGGACCTGTCACCTGCGCAGCCGTCATTCGATCCCAATAGTTTGCAGCGGTAAAATCTGTTTTACTTCTGTCTAACCACCTGTTTAGCTTACTATCAAATTCTCTTAAATTAGTTTTTCTACACTGAAGCCGCTTCGAATCAGCCTTTCGCAACGGTGCTGCTGTGTTGGGGTTATAGTAAGCGGGTACATATCAGGCAAGAGGGGATATTAGAACATGCGTGTGGCGCTGTTCACCGAGACGTTTCTGCCCAAAGTGGATGGGATCGTCACCGTGTTGGTCCTGTTGATGGATCACTTGCTCAAGCGGGGCGTCGAGTTTGTGGTTGTCGCGCCCAAGCTCACCAACCAGGAATCACAATACCGCGGGCAGAAGGTGATCGGTGTACCGGGGATCACGTTTCCACTCTATCCGGAGTTAAAGATCGGGCCGCCCACACTTCACACCTACCGTGAAGTCAAGCGTTTTCAGCCCGATATTGCCCATTTTATCCATCCCACCCTGGTCGGGACAGGCGGCCTGATGATGGCTAAGCGCCTCAATGTGCCTACATTGGCGTCATTTCACCTGGATGTGGCGAGCATGACGCGTCACTTTGGCCTGGGTTTTCTGGAACCGCTGGTCTGGTGGTATACGCGCACCAACTTTAACGCTGCCGATTACGCGCTGGCACCGTCGCGGCGTGTGCAAGAGGAAATGATGGCTCACGGCGTCCGGGATGTCGGGCTGTGGCGGCGGGGTGTCAACGCGGCGAATTTCCATCCCTGCCATATAAGCCTGGACATGCGTATGCGTCTCAGTGATGGGCATCCCGAAGACACGATTTTGTTATACGTCGGGCGCCTGTCGAACGAAAAACAGATCGACCAGATTCGCCCGGTGCTGGCGGCTGTTCCGGGGGCACGACTCGCCATTGTGGGCCATGGCCCGGCTCATGAGGACCTGCAAGCTCACTTCGCGGGTACACCCACCAAGTTTATGGGTTATTTGAGCGGCGAGGAGTTATGGTCGGCGTTTGCCAGTTCTGACATGTTTGTTTTCCCGTCTGCCACCGAAACATTCGGGCTGGTGGTGATCGAGGCGATGGCCGCCGGTCTGCCGGTGGTTACCTCACGTGTCGGCGGGGTCGATGACATGGTGCAGCCGGGCGTGAACGGGTATGTGTTCGAAGTGGGCGACGTGCGCGGCATGATTGACGGCGTGCGCGCGGTGATGTCCGAACCGAGCAAACGCCGTGTCATGGGCCGGAATGCGCGCCTTTTTGCCGAAACGCAGTCCTGGCCGTCGATGATGGACGAGCTGCTTGTGTGTTATGACGACCTGATTTCAGGGCGAACGCCATCGATCTAAATCAAATTCCCAGCGGCATAATCAACGAAAACGGTATAATAGGGATTGGCGGGTCGGATGCGGCGACCCGTTTTTGTCTCTGCTTTTCTCTTGCCAACCGTGATACTTTTCACTAAAGTATTACACAGGATAGTACTTAACGGGGCAGTAATGCAGTCACTAGCCAGGCAAACGGTGGCCGTGATTGGCGCTGGCACGATGGGCGCCGATATCGCGCAGAGTGTCGCGCTGGGCGGTTATGATGTGATCTTGCACGACATCAACGATACTATTTTGCGCCGGGCGCTGGCACGCATCAGCCGGGGGTTGGATAAAGGCGTGGCGCTGGGCAAAAATAACCCGCTGGTCGCACGCCGGGCCAAACGCGCGTTTGTGCTCACCACCGATCTCGATCGGTGTGGGGCGGCGGATGTGGTGATCGAGGCCGTGCGGGAAGACATGGGACTGAAGCAGTCGGTGTTTCAGGCGCTTGACGGCGTGGTCGCGCCGAACACGATCCTGGCTACCAGCTCGAATACACTGTCGGTGACGGCGCTTGCTGCCGAAACCCGGTATCCGGAGCGTGTGATCGGCTTGCATTTTTGCCGTCCGGCGCACATCATGCGCCTGGTCGAGGTCGTGCGCGGCGATGCCACGCGCCAGGACGTGCTCGACCAGGCCGTTGACCTGGTGAGCAGCATCAACAAAACGCCGGTCGTGCTCCAGGACCTGCCCGGCCTGATCGTCAACCGCATGGCACACATGTACTTTAGCGAGGCGCTGCGCCTGGCGGATGATGCCCGCCTGGACGCGGCTACGATTGATCGATTGATGGAAGCCGCCGGGTTCCCGATGGGACCGTTCCGGTTGATGGACTATTTAGGGGCCGGTGCCGTTTTTGAGGCGGCACAGGCGTTATACGAAGCCACGTTCCACGAATCACGCTACCGCCCGCACCCGCGCCAGCGTCGTATGGCGGCGGGACGGCTGGCGCGTGGCCGGGATGGTGGATGGTATCCGGCGGGCGAATGAGTGCGCTACACACAGGTGGAGTGTGTTAAGTTATGCGGGTGCTGGTTGTAGGCGAAGTTCCATTCATTGATGCGCTGGCCGGTCTGTGCCGGGCCAGGAATCACAAAGTTGACCTGTTCCTGTCGGATGATCTTGAGGATCAAGATACGCTCGACAATATGGTTCGGGCCGCAACACGCTGCCAGATCGCGATCGAAAGCCTGAACGAGTCACCGTCGGCCAAGCTGTGGCTGGTCGAAGGCGTGGAAGTCAACATGCCGCCCGACGCGCCGCTGCTGGTCAGCGCGTTGTGCGCCAGCGCCACCGAGATCGCAAGCTGGACCGAAAACCCGGCTCGCGTGGTTGGTTACGGTCTGCTGCCGCCCATCTCGACGACCGGGCTGGTCGAATTTGCCCCTGCGCTGCAAACTGATTTTGAGGTTGTGTCGCGTGCCCGCCGCTTTTGGGAGGAACTCGGTTTTTCGGTGGTACGCGTGCCGGACTCGGTGGGGCTGGTGCGTCCGCGCATGGTATGCAGCCTCATCAACGAGGCCGTGCGCGCCCTGATGACGACCGGTGCCAGCGTCGAAAACGTAGATACCGCGCTGGAACTGGGCATGAATCACCCGCGCGGGCCGCTGACCTGGGCTGACGAGATCGGGCTTGATGTTGTGCAGGGCACGCTGGAAGCGCTCCAGCGCTTCTGGGGCGATGATCGTTACCACCCGGCGCCGCTGCTGCGCCAGAAAGTCAGCGCCGGTCATCTGGGCAAAAAAAACGGGCAAGGATTCTACAAATACGACGCGCAGGATTCAGAACCGTAACGTTTGAGGTACAATCGGTGGTGGAACATGGGTTGTGTGAGTGACGGGTGAGTGGCATGACAGGTGAGCTAAAAACGTTTGTTGCACAACTGCTGGTCGTCGGCGGGCGAGCCGTCCGGACATCCCCGCCCGGCGCGCTGGCCGAAGCGGCTCCCCGGCGCGCGAATCGTGCCCGCGAGGGCGACACGTTTTTTATTCTGATCACCCCGGCTCAAGGGGTGCATGCGCCATCGGCGTTTTTTGAAGACCTGGCCCGGCTGGCTGCTGACACGTATTATGGCAGCGGCGGCGGCGTGACAGGCGGCTTGCGTGAGGCGTTGACCGCCGTCAACACGCGGCTGGTAGGCGCGCCCGCCGGTGAAACCCGGCAGGTCAGCGCGCTGGCGCTGGTGCTGCGCGGTGATGAACTGTTTGCTGCCCGCTGTGGGCAGTCGTTTGGCGTCTGGTGTCACGGCGGCGAAATCACGACATTTCCCGGCAACCGCCGCGATCCGCTCAGTCTGAATGCGCCGCTGCTGGGAGCAGACGCGTATGCCGATGTGGAGTTTCGCCGCTACACGGTCGCGCCGGGGCAGGTGATGCTGATCGCCAACGCCGGATTATTGGATGCTGAGGACGGCGCGCTGTGCGCCGCGCTCAGCGCTGGCGGCGTGGCCGCCGTGCTCGACCGGCTCAAACCCCTGGCTGCGCCGGAAGCCTCGGCGATGGTTGTGGAATTCGTGGTGCCCGATACGCCCGATCCGGATAACCTGGCCCCGGCAGCTCGCGACGGTGAAACATCACGCCCGGTGACCATGCAGCCGCTGCGCCGGTCACGTCCCCGGCTGGCGGATGCCCGGCCCCAAACCGCGTCCCGGCCCAGGATACCGTCGGCGGCGTCTCCGCCAACCCTGCCGGAGCGGCCCGCCGTCGCTCCCATCCCGCCCGCCGACATACTTTCCCCTGCGGCGGTTACACCGGCTGGCGAACCGCCGGTTGGCGGACCGTTCCCGGATGCGCAGTCGGAACAGGCGGCGGCTGTGATCGGTGCACCGGCAACGCCGGGACGGTTGAGCGGCGCGGCTGGCCAGTTACAACGGCTGCGATTGGCACCGCAGGACGCCGCGCTGACCGTCCGCCGCAGAGTACGCGACGTGCTGACCGTGGTGTTATCCGGACTGCTGCGCATCACGAACTTTTTTGCGCGGTTGCTGGATGTGATTCTGCCAGAGCCCGGTGAAGACGGCAAACAGGGCATTCCGACCAACGTCGCGATCGGCATGGCGATCCTGATCCCGCTTACGATTGTGATCATTGTGCTGGGGCTGTCGCTGTCGGAGCAGGGCAAGAGTGATTTTGAAGTGTACCTGGATACCGCCCAACGCGCGCACCAGGATGCTATGACCCGGTCGGGCGGCAACTGCGAGGACAAATCGCTGCGCCCGGCATGGGAAGACGTGCTGCGGCTGATCAACCAGGCGGGCGAGTTCCGGCCCGATGACCTGGACGTGCTCCGCATCAGCGCCGATGCCCAAAACTACCTCGATTGTTATGACAAAGTGGAGCGCCTGAACCTGACGCTGCTGCACGAATTTCCCGATGGGGCCGATCTGGCCGGGCCGATCGTACACGGTGGTGTGGACGTGTACACGCTGGATCGGGCAACCGGCGCGGTGTATCACGACACGCTCAACGAAAACGGCGACGGACTCACGGCGCGCGGTGATATCCCCATTTTCCAGACCGGGTCGGCGGTTGGAGCGTTCATCGTAGGTGACGTGTTCGATATCGACTGGCTGCCCAGCGGCGGCACGGTGCATGATAACGTGCTGGTCGCGGCTGATCGCAGCGGTGTGCTGCTGTCCTATTCCCCGACATTTTTCGCCAGCGCGCAGCAGCTTGTCGCCGAAGGGCGGTGGGTGAACCCGGTCGCGATTGCGGTATTCCGCTCGAACCTGTACGTGCTTGATCCCGGCGCGGACCAGATATGGCGGTATGTGCCGCCCGCCGGTGAGCGCCGTTACAGCAGCGCCCCGGAAGAATATTTTACCGGTGAACAACGCCCGGACCTGGAAGGCGCGGTCGATTTTGGTATCACCGACACCGGCGAAGTGTTTGTGCTGTTTGAGTCCGGTGTGGTGCAGCAGTACCGCGGCGGCGAGTTTCAGTCGTTTGCATTCAGCCAGCAGCCGACCGGCGTTTTGAATCACGCCTCCAACCTGTTTGTGGACAACGATCCCGCCTCCCGGCACCTGTACATTGTGGATCGTGAAGCGCAGATGATCTACGAAACGTCCTGGGCGGGCACGTTCAAACGCAGCATCCGACCGGCGCAGCACGCCGATAATTTCCGTGATGTATCCGGTATTTACGCCGATTCTGTTGTGCGCAACAATATGTATGTTGTCGCCGGGAACCGGTTGTACCATATGCGCCGCAGCGAGTGATGCCGCATCATAATAAGTGATGCGCTGCATCATGGATGCGCGGCGTCAGGCAATCGGAGAACGAGCGCGGGGCATGGCCTCGCGCTGTGCGTTATAATCGCGCCAGGTAAACGTGAAATGCCATGCGCAGTGGCGGAGGCTGACCTATGCGAATTTCCCAGCGGTTTGTGTTTGCCTGGGTGATTGTGGTGGCAATCACAGCCGTGGCAGCATCGATTTTTAGCTATACGTTTGTCCGTGATCGTGCGGCTGAAGCCGATCAGGTGTTGGAACTGCCGGACCCGCCGCAGTTGGGTGATCTAAACCCGTTTTCCGGCGATACGGCAGACGAAACGGCCCCGTCGAGCACCGCGCCCCCGGACGTCATGACGCCCGGTGTAGCGGCGGAATCACCGGTGGAAATGCCATCTGTGGAAGCGGCAGAGGTTCCGGCGGAATCACCGGGCGAAAACGCCGGTAGTGAAACGGACACCGCCGCGAGTCCATCCGAAGAACCTGATCCCGTTGAGGCGGCATCTGCCGGGGCGGTAGCCGGTTCGGCGCTGCTGGATGATCCGCGCCGGGTGACTGTGCTGTTGATGGGCATCGACCAGCGCGCAGGCGAAGAAGGCACGTTCCCCACCGATACCATGATCGTGTTTTCGCTGGACCCGGTCGGGCAGACCGGCGCGATTCTGTCGATTCCGCGTGACCTGTGGGTCGAGTATCCCGGTTTGGGACAGCCGGGGCGCATCAACTCGGCCAACATTTTAGGCGACGATATCAATTATCCCGGCGGCGGTGGCCCGGCTTTTGCCGTCAAAACGGCTGAGCGCACGCTGGGCATACCCATCGATTATTACGTGCTGCTCAATTTTGAAGTGTTCATCAAAGTCGTTGACGCGGTCGGCCCCATTGAGGTCTGCCCGCCTGAAACGATCCACGATGAGCATTATCCCGACGGCAGTTACGGGTATATCACCGTTCACTTTGATCCCGGCTGCCAGGACCTCGACGCGGAGCACCTGCTGCAATATGCCCGCACGCGTCACGGTGACAGCGATATTTCCCGTTCGACCCGCCAGCAGGAAGTGATTTTGGCCGTGCGGCAAAAAGTGCTGAGCACGGGCGGCGTTATGGCCCTGCTGCCCGAAGCGCCGTCGCTGTGGGCGTCCGTTCAGGAGAATATTCGCACCAACATGACGTTTGAAGACCTCGTCAGCCTGGCGCTCAAAACGGAAGATATCCCGTCCGACAATATCCGCCAGGGGCAGATCACGTATGCTGAGGTGTATTCCAGCACCACACCGGAGGGTGACGAAATCCTGATCCCGATCGGGTCCGATATCCGGCGGCTGATTGAAGACCTGTTCCGGGCAGCGGGTACGCCATCGCTCCGGGAAACACAGTAACACAAGCCGGGGGTACGAACCCCCGGTTTTTTCTTGCACATCGCTGGAATACAGGCAGTTGAGGCCGGGGCACACATTCCTGTACAATGGGGCGGCGCGACATCATCGCAGTTAAGGAGACAGCACTATGCGGTTTGGCATCATGTTCGGCGCGGCGGCGCTGTGTGTGGGCTTGCTGATCGTGATTCCGACGGTCGCGGCGCAGGATGGCGAGCAGGCCAGCGACACGTTTTTGCCCTACGGTGAATGGGTCGAGGGGCGGCTCACGACCGGCGACTACGAACACCGGTATGTGTTCGCGGGTGAGGCGGGCAGCGTGATCCTGATCGAAATGCTGCCCAAGCCCGGCACCTACGAGCTTGACCCGGCGCTGTGGCTGTACGATGCTGAAGGGCTGGCGATCGGGCAGCGCGACGACTTTTTAGGATTGGACGCCGTGCTGGTGGCCGAACTGTTGGTAGATGGGGATTACACAATTGTCGCGACGCGCTCCGGCGGCCCGGATGGGATCAGCAGCGGCGCCTACATGCTCCGCGTGAGCCGCGTTGACCTGTTCGAACCGGGTGATCATGTAATGGCCGTGCTCACGGCTGGCGGAGAAGACAATTTTCCCTTTTATTATGTGCTGCGTCCCAGGGAAACCGAATCCTGGGCGATCCATTTCAGCCAACCGGCAGGCGATTTGTTCGCGTCGATCGGGTTGGTCAAGCTGCCGGATGAGAATACCGTGTTCTGGCTGGGCGAAACTGCCGGGATACGGTATGGCACGCTGGAAACCGACCTGGAAGCCGGTCAGTTTTACGTGCTGGTGGTGCGGCGCAGCCTGTCGATTGCGCCTGATTCCGTCACGGGCGCGGAACCCGTCGCCGTTAATGTGCGCCTGGAACATGTCGAGTAAGCGCCGGGGCAGACCGGCAGGTGATCACGGCAGCGCGCGCATTATTCAACGCGACCGCGTCAAACAAGGGGTACGTGTCTGCCTGCGCGATGATCTGCGCTGTTCCGCCCAGGCAGGCAGCATACAGCGTGAAGGCGGCGCCCTCAGCCGGTTGTGTCGCAAACACGAACGTGTGAGCATCAACCCAAACCGGGGCGGTTATCGTCGTGATGTCGTCCGGCACGTCGAGGCCGCTTAACAGATCGACCGGCGGCTGGCCGGGTGCACCTAGCCACATGATCCCCGCCTGGGTGTACACAAACTGCTGAGCGTCCGGCAGCCAAGCCGGGGTTGTGATCTGGCCGATGCTGCCTTCGGCAACCAGCGCGGCGCCGTCGCCGTCGGCGCGGGCCGTTTTCAGCTTGATACCGGTATCCTGCGGGGCTGCGCGGCGCTCGACATAGACGATCCATTCCCCGTCCGGCGAGGCCGCAGGCAGCCCGAAAAAATCCGCCTCCACCGTACCGGATAACACGGCTTCGCCATCTACCGGCAGCCGCCACACGCGCGTAAGCGTTTCATCACCGCCATAAAGCAAATCGGCGGGTGGAATGGCGACGATCACGCCGCTGCTGTCCGGTAACCAGACCGGCTGCGCGTGCCAGCGTTGCTCACTGCCGGTCGCCACCGCCGGGAACTCAAGAACAGTGGTGCGCGCGCGTGTACGCGTCTGTGTTTGCGTGTCGAAAAACGCGAGCGTGCCGGGTTGTTTGGCAGGTTCACCCGGCTGGGAATAGTCTCCGGCAGCGCTCAGCGCCAGCCAGCGCCCGTCAGGACTGGGCGTGATCGCGCCGCCGTCACCATCCGGCAGCAGGCGCGTCACATCCCCCGCCAGCGTGACCTGCCACAGGTCATCGGCGGGCTTGATGCCGATTCCCTCACCGATCAGTGTGTTGAAATACAGGGTATCACTGCGGCGTGTGGGTACGCCGCTGCGCGCCCACACGATATCCAGCGGACGGCGCGATTCACTCAGGCTGGGCAGCGGATCGAATGACACCAGTTGGCGCGAGTCGGAACCGTCGAGCGCGCTGATCCACAGGTAATCGGGTCCGTCATCTGACCGGCGCAGGAATGCCACGCGGGCACCCTCCGGCGACATGACCAGCGCCTCGACGTTGTTTTCTGCGATCAGGCGCGGTACGGGATCATCGCTGCGCCAGGTGATCAAACTGCCATTGTCGATCCACGCAGCGGCTAACGGGGCAGGACAGCCCACCTGGGCGAGCGAGCCCGCCAGCGGCGAGGCCGCTGCCAGCAGGAGAACCAGCGCGAGCGCGGCTCCCGCGCGGCGTGGATTAACGGTCCGGCGTGGGGCCGGGTTTGCGTCCCACGAATGCACTTTTATTCCCCTTGTCGGATGTTTCGAGTACCGTCCAGCCGGGGAAAAAGCCCGGCAGTTCGCCCAACTGGAGCATATGCTCTCTGCGCATCGTCGGGCGGCTTTTCACGCGGCGCACGTTGAGTGTTTCGTAGATCACGAGCCCGCCGGGGCGCACGCACGCACGGATCGCCGGGAACAGGTCCCGGTTGAGAAAACGGAACACGGTTACAAGGTCGTATTCGCAGCGCGGCAGGGGAAACGTGTCCAGGTCTGCCGCAATAAACGTGACCCCGGACAGGCCGCGCCGCTGCATCTCGGCGTGTGCCTGGCGCAGCGCCACCAGGCTGATATCGATGGCGTCTACCCGGTAGCCCTGTTCGGCCAGCCACAGCGCATTACGTCCCAGGCCGCACGCCAGTTCGAGCACCCGGTCACCGGGTCCAGGGGGCGGAACGTGCCGCGTAAGCAGCGCATTCGCCGCTTTTGTGAGGTCAAACGGGTTGGCGTAGCGTCGATCCCAGCGTTCGCGGTCAGTTTGTGACATTACACACCGCTCGCGTCAGGACTGCGCCACGACATACACCGGCACATAGGACAGCGCATCCGGCACGGCGTCCATCACATCTTTATCGCCCGGCAGCAGCGCCATACGCGGACTCCGCTCACGCAGCCGGTGAACCTGGTAAGCGTCCCGCACGGTTTGCGCGGTGGGAACCTGCCAGTTGGCCGGGAGCTGTAACACGCTGGCAGCCGCGCGCACGCGCTGGCCGTTTAAGCTGTTCCAGATGTTACGCCCGCCGCCCGATACGATGGCGCGCGCCTGGTCTTGCTGCGCCTGGTCATCGCTGCCGCCCAGTTTGCCGAACAGGCTGCCGCTCAACCGTTCGAACAGCTTGTTTGCCTGCTGCGGATTCACGCCTTTGTCCTCGGCGAGTTGTTGAATCTCCGGGGGCAGCGCGTCACCGCCGATCACGGCGACGGGCGGCCCGTCGTCTTTCTGAACGGGCACGGGCAGCTTACCGGCAAAGGCGCGTTCCAACAGGTCGGCGCCTGTATCGGGCTTGAGAAAAGGTTCAAACGCGGCTGGATCGGTGTGGCGCGTGCCGTTTTCGGTGAACAGCGCCAAACCGCCGTCGTCACCGGTCAGCCAGCCGTAGATCACGGGCATGTGCATCGCCCGGCTGAAATCGGGCAGCAGCGACTCGACCGGCTGGCCCAGCACACGCACCCAGTTTTCCTGGGCGGGCGCAACAAACAGCCGGACTAACTCACGCTGGCCGGACGGCGTCCCGGTCCCGCCGGGGAACGGGTCATAGGGCTGGTAGCCGTGCTCGCCGAACAGGGAACCAAGCGTTTTACTGACCGTGTCTGTGTCGGATGCCGGTACATACAGGCTATACCACGTCTGGTTCATCGGGTGCGTTTTCTCCTTCGCTCATGGTGGTTTCGGACTGTGCCGCAGGTTCGTGTTCGCTGGCCCGCCAGTAGGTTAACATACGCGTGATCTCGACAAAGCCGAGCCGGTGGTACAGGCGGGCGTAGTCTTCCGGCGGCGCGATGGTGAAGATAGTATCACCGTTTTGCTGCTGGGCGGCGCGAATGGCGGTTGTCGCCAGCGCGACTTCCAGCCCCATGCCGTGCCACAAGGGAGCGGTGGCCACCGCGTCAAGCTCGGCGGTCGGTGTGCGTATGCCTACACGTGCCGCGCCGAGCGGTGTGTTTTCATAAAAGCCGATCACAAAAACGGTCGTACCTTCTTGAGCGGCTGTGTACAGCGGCTCGATCTCTTCGGGGCGCACCGCCAGCGTCTCGGTGTTGTAATAGGCGGCATGAAACACGCGCAGCCACGTGGCGAGATCGGCGCGCGTGGTCGCGATCTGGGTTGTGACCGGCGGTTGGATATCATCCGGCAGCCGCCCGCGCGGGATTTCCCCGTCCAGATGAGGGCCGATTATCGGCTGGTACACCATCACGACACGCTCGTTTTCAACTCCCAGCCCCATATGTTCGATCTGCGTCTGGAATGCAGAGGGGAACAGGGCATCCAGAAACACCAGGCGCGGGGTACGTCCCAGGCGAGCCAGCCCGTCGAACGCGTCCATCAGGTCTTCACGGCGAATCCAGGCCACCCCTTTATGCGGCATGGTGCAGTTCAGGTGTGGGGCCGGGTTGTTGATGTGAAAATAAACGTCCACGGTGCCAAGCTGCTCGTCGAATGCTTCCGCTTCCAGGGCTTTGGCATGAACAAAGTTCTGAATCTGGCGTAAAATCTGTCGCTGTTCGCGGTTGAGTGAACCCATAACACAGCCTTTAGTTGGTCTTGGGCATGGCCCTAACTATCCCCAAGTGTACAGTATTTTTGTACGGCTGGCTTGTCGCTTTGGTGTTGATTTGGTTTGGAATCAAACTGCCGGAGTAGGAAAAACGCTTGCCAATTACCCGGTGCCGTCCAATGTGTAACGTGACAGGAATTCCCAGATCGCTTCACCGGCGTGCATATCCATGTTGACTTCGCCTGCAATCGCGGGATCAAGCCGGTCAAGTGTGCCGGGCAAACTGTGCCCGCCGCCATCGACGACGTAAAAGAGCACGTTGGCGTTGTCGGCGCACTCGGTGAACTCGTAGCGGTGCACCTCGGTTGTGGGATTCTCGACCAGGGATGGCAGAATCGTGTAGTCGATCGCCTGGGGATCACATTTGTTGTGGATAGCCCAATACAGGGCGGTATCCGGCACCGACACCGCCGCGATTAAATCACCGTATATCAGACCTTCCCAGGGGATACTTTTGTCTTCGGTGCCGTGCATAAACAAGATCGGCACGGCGGGAGCCTCATCGCACAGGTCGAGAAACTCCACCGGCAGCGCCGCCCCGGCCACGCCAAACGCCGCAAAATGATCGTTGGCGTCACAGGCCATGCGCAGCGTCATAAACCCGCCATTAGAAAACCCGGTCACGTACTGGCGCTGCCGGTCGATGTTCAGATCAACGGCCAGGTCATCGACCAGCTTGATCAGGTAATCAACATCATCCGCTTCCAGGTATTCGTAACCCGATGCACCCAGCATATAGTTCCATTCACGCCCGATGAACTCCGGCCCGGCATCAACCGGCATGCCGTCGGGATACACGGCGATAAACCCATTTTTGCTGGCGACGCGGTTGAGATCGTACAGGTAGGCTATGCCGGACGCCGTGCCCGGCCTGCCGTGCAGCACGATCACGACCGGCATGGGCTGGTCGGGATCATACGACGGCGGCACGTAAACGATTGCGCTGCGCGCCGCGCCGCCGTACAGGTCCCCCTGCGGCTCGTAAGTGGCTAACCGGTCGCTGGTGTCTTCGTCAGAAAAGAAAAATTCCGTGATCGCCTCGGTGGCGTCCAGACCAGCCTGGTTGAGCACGTAATCACCCACGCGCGGCCAGTTGGTGCTGACATCCGGCAGGGTTTGAAACGTGACGGTTGTGTTCTCGGCGCACGTGCCGTAACGGATGAAATCACCCGTTTCGGAGCGTTCGACCGCGTCCGGATCGCAGCCGCTGCGTTCGGCCCAAAATGCCGCCGTGTCGTCGGCGCTGAGCATGGTAAGCTGTAAGCCAGTGCCGTCGTCGGCGTCGTAGACCTCCCCGCCAGCCGGGATTTCGACGGCCTGTTCGCCCAGCAGCACCAGCATCGACAGCGGATCGCTGTCCGCCGGGCAGGCGTTTACGTGATACTCCCACGTCAGCGCGTCGAGCACGGCGACCTTGGCGAACCGCTCCGGCATCTCGCACGCCAGCCGGTACGCCATCAGTCCGCCTGAGACAAAACCGGCCAGGTAGACGCGCGCCGGGTCAACGGGATAATCGGTTTCGATGGTGTCGATCATGGTGGCGATAAAGCCCACATCATCCACTTCATCGAGGTCCATCGGCCAGCCGGTTGCCAGCCGCCCGTCATCCCAATGTAAATCCGAGCTGTCCGGGTACGCGACGATGAATCCCTCGCGTTCGGCCACGGCATCAAAGCCCGTGATCGCCGCCATGCCTTTACCCGATCCGGCGAAAGGGTGCAGCGCGATCACGAGCGGCATGAGTTCGTCGCCGTCGCTGCTGGTGGACGGGGCGTATACCGTATACGTGCGTTCCAGGCCATCATACACGAGATCGTGTGTGCTGCCGCCCTGCGCCTGAACGGGAACCGGACTCCACACGAACGCTGCTGCGAGCACTACGAGCATGACGACCAGACACGTCTTTTTGATCATGAGACACCCTGATCTTGGCTAAGGTTTCGGATCACTTGATTATACGCGCTCAACCAGCGGCCTATGCAAGTCAGGGGCGCTGTGCTCAGAGCGCACCAAAAAAGCCTAATGCCCCTCCCCGGCCAAGCCAAAGAGGAGCAAAACAGCCGGTTGCGGGCTGTAAAGTCCCCCGTCCAGCCCGGCTGGAAGGGGGATTTAGGGGGAAGGCGTTACTCGCAATGCAATCACCCTAGATACCGCGCTCACCCGTGGATGCGCCATGCCAGCGCGCTCCAGCGCTGCGCCACACGGTCATTTTGGACGGCAATGGCGATCGCTTTGCGCGTCCCGACCAGGACGACCAGTTCCTTCGCGCGGGTGATGGCCGTGTACAGCAGGTTGCGCTGGAGCATCATGTAATGCTGGGTGACGACCGGGATCACGACACACGGGTATTCGCTGCCCTGCGAGCGGTGCACACTGATGCAGTAGGCATGTGTCAGGTCATCGACTTCGGCCCAGTCATACTTAACGATGCGCTCATCGATGACCACCGTCATGATCTGGTTGGTGATGTCAAACCCGCGCACGCGCCCAATATCACCGTTGAATACGTCTTTTTCGTAGTTGTTGCGCGTCTGGATCACCTTGTCACCCACGCGAAACAGGCGTTTGGTCAGCCCGCCCAGCCGCCGCTCAGCGATGCGGGGATTTGACGGATTCAGCCGCTCCTGAAGCGTCTGATTTAGCGCGGACACGCCGACTGGACCCCGGTACATGGGCGAAAGCACCTGGATATCATCCACCGGATCGTAGCCGAATTTGTTAGGGATGCGCTCCTGCACGATCTCGACCAGCAGGTCACCGGCGGCGACCGGGTCTTCCTGTACAAACAGGAAAAAGTCCTTGTTCTGGCTGGATGTGTCGGGCACGTCGCCCCGGTTGATGCGGTGCGCGTTGTAAATGATCTGGCTGGTATCCGCCTGGCGGAAAATCGTATTCAGCCGTGTCACGGGGCCGATACCACTCTCGATCACGTCGTGCAGCACGTTACCCGCGCCCACACTGGGAAGCTGGTCAATATCACCCACCAGCAGCAGGTGCGTGTCCGGGCGGAGCGCTTTGAGCAGGCTGTAAAATAACATCAGGTCGATCATGGATGCTTCGTCCACGATCAGCATGTCAGTATCGAGCGGGTTTTCCTCGTTGTACACGAATCCGCGTTGTGCCGGGCTGAAACCCAATAGGCGGTGAATGGTCCGCGCCGGGTGCCCGGTGGCTTCGCTCATACGCTTGGCGGCGCGGCCCGTAGGTGACGCCAGCATAAACCGGTGGCGTGTGCGGTCCAGCGCCCCGATCACCGCGCGGAGTGTGGTTGTTTTGCCGGTGCCGGGACCGCCCGTGAGCACGCTCACTTTGTGCGTGAGCGCCTGCCGCACGGCGTTTTGCTGCTGGTCGGTGAGTTGTACGCGGCTGCTGCCTGCCAGGTCGGCCAGCAAACGATCCCAGTTGGTGCGGTGCATGTCATCCAGGCGGCTGGCGGGGGTATCGTTCAACTGCCGCAGGCGGGCGGCGGCACCTTTTTCGCTGTAATACATGGGCGGCAGGTAGACGGCTTCGACCTGTTCGAGTCCGGCAGGCACCACTTCGATCATGATCTCGCTGCGTTGGGCCGTGCGCTGGATCGCGTCTTCGACCGGGTGGGTTGGCTCGTCCGCATCAGGCGCCACGCCCAGCAGTTCGGCGGCCTGTTCGACCAGTGTATGGCGGGGCAGGTAGACATGCCCCTCGTCGGTGGCCTCGTTAAGCGCGTGTTTGACTCCTGCCGCGATCCGGCTGGGGGCGTCCGGCGGCAGGCCGAGATTCTGCGCGATCTTGTCTGCCGTGCGGAACCCGATCCCGCGAATGTCATCGGCCAGCCGGTACGGGTTATTGCTGACGATCTGGATCGCCTGGTCGCCGTACTGCTTGTAAATTTTCACGGCCAGCCCGGTTGTAACATTGTGCCCCTGCAAAAATAACATCACTTCCTTGATATGCTGCTGTTCGATCCAGGCCGACCCGATCAGTTTGGTGCGATGTTTGCCAACGCCGGGCACGTCGAGCAAACGCTGCGGCGTGCGATCCAGCACGTCGAGTGTGTCTGTGCCGAAAAAATCCACGATCCGCCTGGCGGTGACCGGCCCCACCCCTTTGATCAGCCCGCTGCCCAGGTAGCGGCGAATAGCCTCCGCGCTGGCGGGGCGAATCTGGATCATGTTTTCGGTGCGAAACTGGCGTCCGTGTTTGGGGTGATTGGTCCACTGCCCTTCCAGGCGCACACTTTCACCGGGCTGGACTTCGGGCATGTTGCCCACCACGGTGATCAGCTCCTCGCGCCCCAGTTGGAACTGGTCCGGGCGCAGGCGCAGCACGCAGTAATTGGTGTCCTCGTTGTAATAGGTGATTCGCTCTACTGAGCCGGTCAATGTATCGGGAGACGTCATCGCTGTTGGTTCCGTGTAACTCTTTTTTCTGGACGGCTGAGTCGCACCCGTTATTCTACCGGATGCGCGGCGAACCGGCACCTGTGGTCCCGGTGCTGGACCGGCACCTGTGGTCCCGGTGCTGGACCGGCATCTGCCCCGACCGTAGACCGATTGCCAGCGTGTGACAATGTGACTATGATGGGGTTGCGCCGGTGATCGTGCAGAGATAACGCGCACGCAGCCAATCAAAAACGGATCAAGGAGAAAGCCCATTATGCCGCCAATCGTAAAGCTGGTTGCTGAGGAGCGTGGACAGGGTACTCCCCTGGTGCTGCTGCATGGTTTCCCCTTCGATCATCGTATCTGGCAGGCGCAGGTCGAGGCGTTAAGTGATATCTGCCGCGTGATTACGCCGGATTTACGCGGGCATGGCAGCAGCCCGTTTCCGGACGGCGTGTATGATATGGATACGATGGCCCAGGATGTGCTCGCCCTGCTGGACCGGCTGGACGTGCGGCGTGCCATATGGGCCGGACACAGCATGGGCGGTTATGTGCTCATGGCCGCGCTGCGTCTGGCTCCGGAACGTATCATGGGGGCGGCTTTTGTCGCCACGCACCCGCTGCCCGATTCCGACGCGAAACGTGCCCAGCGCCTTGACGATGCTACCGAGGCGATCCGCCTGGGCAGCACGCGGATTGTGTGCGGCATGCTGGATAAGTTGTTTGCGCCGTCCGTATCGGCTACGCCTGCGTTGGCACAGAAAACTGTGGATATTATGGTTAACACGTCACCGGTTGGGGTAGCCGGTGCGCTGCGCGGTATGGCCGGGCGCCCGGATTCGACAGGTACGCTGCGCAGCATGACGGTACCGGCGGTGGTTGTGGTGGGCGCCGAGGATCAGATTGTGTCGCTGGATGTTGCCCGGAATATGGCCGATACCATACCCGGCGCGACCCTGGTTATCGTGCCCGGTGCCGGGCATATGCTCATGCTGGAGCAGCCGGACGCCACAACCGATGCGCTGCGACCATTTATCGAAGACGTTCTGTGATGGCGTGCAGGTGGCAAATTGCACTTCCTGTTATCATCAGGACGGGATATACTTAGGATCGGTGCGCTTGGTTGCGCTATAATCAGCATTTGGGCCTGTGTAGGGAATACCTTCTCAGGCTAGTGTCTGGTTGTTGCCCCGGTCGGAAATAATGGTTGAGAATGCCCTATGTCTACTCCTGATCCGTTGTTTGAAAAACAATTAGGTGATTACACGATCCAGCGCTTGCTGGGCAAAGGTGGCATGTCGCGCGTGTATCTCGGTTATGACGAGAATTTGCAGCGATATGCGGCGGTAAAGGTCATCAGCGGCGATTTCGCTACCACAAGCGAAGAGGAATATACGCGCCGTTTTCAGACTGAGGCGCGCGCCATTGCTCACTTGCAGCATCCGAATATCGTTGGTGTGTACCAGTTTGGACGCACCGAAGGTATTTATTACATGGCCCAGGTCTTTATGGAAGGCAACGACCTGCGTATGATGCTCAAGGAAACGGCTGAGCAAGGCAAGCGCATATCACATGACGATATTCTACGCATCACGCGAGATGTGGCCAGCGCGCTTGATTACGCTCACGAACACGGCGTGATCCATCGTGATATCAAACCATCGAACATCATGATGGAAGCCAAAACGGGCCGCGCGGTCCTGATGGACTTCGGGTTAGCGTTGAGCATCCACGAGGGCACAACCGGCGATACGTTCGGCAGCGCGCATTATATCGCGCCCGAACAGGCGATATCCTCAGCGAATGCCGTGCCGCAAAGTGACCTGTATTCGCTGGGCATCGTGGTCTACGAAATGCTGGTGGGCAAGGTGCCGTTTGATGACCCGTCCGCCATGAGTGTTGTACTCAAGCATCTTAACGAATCGCCCCAACCGCTGAACGTGATCGATCCCAGCATCTCGGATGAGATTGAGCGGGTGGTGATGCGCATACTCGACAAGAACCCGGAGCGGCGGTATGCATCCGGTGCAGACTTTGTCAGCGCCCTGGAACACGCGTTTAACGCTGAAAAACAGGCGGAAAAAGGCCTCGGCACCGACAGTCTGGATGCGCCCATAGGTGATCGGGCGTTTATCCAGCACCCGACGCCAAAGGTGTCCACGCCGTCATCTGAGGAAATCGATAGCGGTGTGTTAGGGCGGTTTGCTCGCCGCCGGTCCCGCCGGGAAGAAGAATCCGCTGCCGAACAGCCGGTTGATGTGCGCAGCCTGCCCATTGATGAGCAGACTCTAGACTCAATTCT
This sequence comes from Anaerolineae bacterium, assembly GCA_016930015.1. Taxonomy (GTDB): domain Bacteria; phylum Chloroflexota; class Anaerolineae; order Aggregatilineales; family Aggregatilineaceae; genus JAFGHR01. Next base: position 29,899 of record JAFGHR010000123.1, read on the forward strand.
TGATACGTATTCCGACCCGCGTGATATCGGCCTGGTTGGGCCGGGCGCGCGCGGCCTTGATCCGCGTGAAATCACGTCGTCTTCGCGGCCTAAAGGTATCGAGACGCTCAAGGAAGCTGGAGCCGGAAAGCCAACGGCAAAGCGCAGGCGCCGGTCGCGTGTCGGGCTGCTGCTGACGGCGATCCTGATTTTGGCGGCGCTGGGTGGTTCGCTGCTGCTTGGCCCGATTGGTGGTGGTGGTGATGGGGATGATGAAGAACCCGCAGTCCTGACGACCGAAGAACAAGAACAGACTCAGACGGCGGTAGCGCTGGCGGTGCCTACAGACGAGGTCACGCCGACCGAAGCCGTCGAGACTGAGGAAGTCGAAACGGAAACGGCGCCTACTGAAGCGGCGACAGAGGAAGCGGAACCTACTGACGAGGTCACGGCAGAAGCTGCGCCTACTGACGAAGCCGCACCGACCGAAGAAGTCGAAGCCGCCGAGACTGAAGAAGTCGAAGCCGCCGAGACTGAAGAAGTCGAAACGGAAACCGCGCTGCCCGAAACCGTCGAAGCCGCTGAAACCGAAGAAGTCGAAACCGAAGCCGCGCCCACTGAAGCGGCGACGGAAGAAGCAACACCTACCGTCGAGCTGACGGCCACCATCGAGCCGACGGCCACCGTTGCGCCTACCGAAACCGAAGAAGTCGCGGTGGCGGCGCTGCCCTCCGACATCGAACCGGAAATTCGCCTGGTGTATGATGAAAACGAACTGCTGCTGATCAATACGTCGCCCAGGCCGTTGAACGCCAGCCAGCTTGTATTTGAGCAGCAAATGCCCGATGGCACCGTGCGCGATTTTGAGGCGACCACGTGGCGCAACCCGTCCGATTTGCGTGTTGGGGGATGTTTCCAACTGCTGCGGGCTGGCCCCACACGTATCAAGCCGGATATCGAAACGTGCCCGGTGTTCCTGGCGTGGTATCGAGCCAGTGTCGAGGAGCATTATTTCTGGCTGTCGGATGATCCGGACGCGACATTTACCGTCCGGCTGGCGGACAGTGATGTGCCGCTGGTCACGTGTGAGATCGCGGCGGGCGCGTGCGAATTTTCGACCGTTCAGGGGGCAGCGGTGGCCGAAGCGCAGCCTGATGAAACAGTCGCGCCTGCCACGGAGGAACCGACCGCTACACTCGCACCGACTGACACACTCGCGCCGACCGATACGCCAGTATCGACCGATACACCCGCACCGACTGACACACCGGAACCGACCAGTACGCCAGCCCACACCGAAGTCGCCGAAGCAGGTACGCCTACCGGTGAGGCCGATATCCGGCTGGTGTATAACGATGATGAACTGGTCATGATCAATATCTCCGACCAGCCGGTTGACGTGAGCGGCTTTATGTTTGAACAAACGCTGCCCGACGGCTCAAGGCGTGTGTTTGAGGCGCAAACCTGGCGCAATAACATTACCCGCATGGCATCGGACGGCTGTTACCAGCTTCTCCGCGCCGGGCCGACTCAGATTCGGCCCCCGGTTGAGGTTTGCCCGTACTTCATCGGGTGGTACCGCGTCATCGTGGAAGACAGCTATTTCTGGCTGTCGGATGAACCGGGCGCGACGTTTGACGTAGTCAGCGAAGACGGTACACGGCTGGTGACGTGTGAAGTCGCGGCGGGTGAGTGTGAATTTAACAGCGCCGGGTTGGCGGTTGGCGAAGCCGGACCCGCTGAAGGCGATACCGGGGAAGCTGAGCCGGTCACCGCGCCGGTTGCCGCGCCGATTGGTGATCTGGATGTGCGCCTGCTGTACGACGCTGACCAGTTTATCCTGGTGAATCGGGCCGATGACATGCTCGATATCAGTGATTTTGTGTTTGAACAAACGCTGCCCAATGGCACCACGCTCGTATTTGAGGCGGCGGCCTGGAATGCCAGTCACGATACAACGCAGGTGAACGCGGGCGGCTGTTACCAGCTTTTGCGCGCGGGTCCGGCCCAGGCTGTGCCCAGTACGGACGTTTGCCCGACGTTCCTGGGCTGGTATCGGGCGACGGCGACCAGCAGTTATTTCTGGCTGTCGGACGCAGACGACGCTACGTTTACCGTGCGCCGTGCGGCTGACTCCGCACCGTTGGCAACGTGTGAAATCGCGGCGGGGGCGTGTGATCTGGCCGCGTCAGCAGATGAGGCCGCGCCGGAAGACGAATCGACTACATCCGAAGGCATTCCGCCCGGTGGTGAACCGAATCTGAAGCTGGTCTACGATGACGATCAGGTGATCCTGGTCAATATGTCGGATGTCGCGCTGGATGTCAGCCAGCTTGTGTTTGAACAGGAAACCGCCGAGGGCAAACGGACGTATGAGGCCCGCACGTGGAATTCCGGCCACAGCACGGCACAGATGACGGCGGGCGGCTGTTACCAGCTTTTGCGCGCCGGGCCAGCGCAGATTCGACCGGACGCCGATCTATGTCCGGCGTTCCTCGGCTGGTTCCGGGCCAGTGTAGCCGACCGTTACTTCTGGCTGTCGGATGACGGCACGGCGACATTTTCCGTACAGTGGGGCACTGATCCCGCGCCGCTGGCCGTGTGTACGATCGCGGCGGGCGAGTGTACATTCTTTTTGCCGCAAAATTAGGCTGTCAGGCGGCAGACCGCAGCTATAACTTTTTTCGACCGGCATGTTTTTTGCCGACCGGCAGAGATTGTAATTAACCCGTTTTTTATCAGCATGTTTTTTGCCGACCGGCATATTTTCCGCCGCTGATGGTGGGCGGGTAAAATGCCGGTTATGTTTTTCTGGATCAGGCGGCAGCAAGGATCGCAGACGGATGCAAACAAACCTGACCGGTGTTTCATACAGGCGGCTGTGGGGTGTGCTGCTGCTGCTGCTGGTATACGCGGCTACGCGCTTGTTTAACCTGCTGGCGCTCCCGTTGTTTGTGGATGAGAGCGTTACGATTGAGGTCGCCCGGCGTTTTTGGGATGGCGACGTGCTGGCCGGGGCGCTGGACGGGCGGCTGGGTCTGGTGTGGTTTAACGCGTTTCTTGGTCCCGGTTTGCCCGGCCAGGGATTCCCGCAGCGGGCCGGGATTGTGCTGGTGAGTATGGCGGCGCTGGCCGCGTTTTATGCGCTGGCGCGGGGGCTGGTATCACACCGGGCCGGTTTGCTGGCGATGGCGCTGTGGATCATCACGCCTTACCTGCTGTTTTTTGAGCGGCTGACCCTGGCCGATTCGCTGTTGAACCCTATCGGCGTGATCGTGGTGTGGATCGCGTGGCAGATGGTGCAGCGCCGCTCGCGCGGGCTGGCGGTGGGGTTGGGCGCGGCGCTCGTGGTGGCGATTTTGGCCAAGCTGACCGGGATATTCTGGCTGCCGCTGCCGCTGATCGCGCTGGCGCTGGCCGTGAACATCCCCTGGCGCGAGCGCCTGGTGTTGGGCGGGCTGGCCTATGGCACGTTTGGGCTGCTGTGGGGGCCGTTTACGCTGGTGCTGCGCTGGCGCGGCTACGACTACACCGGCATTGCCGACGAACATACACAGGGCATCGACAGCGGGCTGTTTGACCGTTTGCAGCATAATATCAGCCAGCTCTGGCATGTAGACGTGGATTATGTGGGCTGGCCCGTGATCGTGCTGGCCGTTCTGCTGGGGCTGTACTGGCTGGCGCAGCGTCCGCGCGGGGCGTTGTATGCGGTATTGGTGCTCGGCATGAGCGCGGGCAGCGTGGCCGTGTTTGGTCGTGATCTGAACTCGCGTTACGTGCTGAGCCATGTCCCGTGGGTGATCCTGCCGCTGGCGTGTGGGGCCGGGCTGCTGGTCGAACGCTGCCAGCAGCGCCGCTACCGGCAGGCGGACAGCGTGGTACTGGCCGGGCTGGTGATCTGGACGGCGGTATGTTACGCGGGTTTTCAGCACCACATGTGGCACGATCCCGCCGCGCTGCCGCTCAACCGGGATGATCGTATTGCGTACATTTCGCGTGAGGCGTCGGGATACGGCAATCAAGCCATCGGCGAAAGGCTGCGCGAGCTGCCCGAAGCGCTTCCCACGCTGGGACTCGTCGCCAACTGCCAGACG